>NZ_JBFREW010000016.1:0-186755 GCF_052114505.1 Labrys sp. KB_33_2
GGTACGGAGATGGTGATGCCTGGCGACAACATCGCCATGGAAGTGAACCTGATCGTGCCGATCGCCATGGAAGAGAAGCTGCGCTTCGCCATCCGTGAAGGCGGTCGTACCGTCGGCGCCGGCGTCGTCGCCGCAATCATCGAATAAGAGCTCATCAACGCGCGTCTTTCGGCGCGCCGTTGAGCGGCGCGCCATTTAATTTTCGGAGTCAGGGCAATGAACGGCCAGAACATCCGCATCCGTCTCAAGGCGTTCGACCATCGTATTCTCGATACGTCGACCCGCGAGATCGTATCGACGGCCAAGCGCACTGGCGCCGCCGTCCGCGGACCGATCCCGCTGCCAACGCGGATCGAAAAATACACGGTGAACCGCTCGCCGCACGTGGACAAGAAATCGCGTGAGCAATTCGAGATGCGCACCCATAAGCGCCTGCTCGACATCGTAGACCCCACCCCGCAGACCGTGGACGCGCTCATGAAGCTCGACCTCGCCGCAGGCGTGGACGTCGAGATCAAGCTCTGATCAGGCTCCTCTAGGCTTAGGAACGAACGCCATGCGTTCTGGTGTCATTGCACAGAAGATCGGCATGAGCCGCGTCTATAACGACGCTGGCGAGCATGTCCCGGTCACGGTTCTCCGTATCGACGATTGCCAGGTCGTCGCTCACAGGACTAACGATAAGAACGGCTATACCGCGCTTCAGCTCGGTGCCGGCCTCGCCAAGGTCAAGAACACGACCAGGGCGCAGCGCGGCCACTTCGCTGTTGCCAACGTGGAGCCCAAGCGTAAGGTCGTCGAATTCCGCGTACCGGAAAGCGACCTGATTCCGGTTGGCGCAACGATCACCGCGGACCACTTCGTCCCCGGCCAGTTCGTCGACGTCACCGGTACTTCGATCGGCAAGGGTTTTGCCGGTTCGATGAAGCGCTGGAACTTTGCCGGCCACCGCGCCAGCCATGGTAACTCGATCACGCATCGTGCCCATGGTTCGACCGGTCAGCGGCAGGATCCGGGCAAGACGTTCGCCGGCAAGAAGATGGCGGGTCACATGGGTGACGAGCGCATCACCACCTTGAACCTCAAGGTCGTGCGCACCGACGTCGAGCGTGGCTTGATCCTGGTCGAGGGTGCCGTTCCCGGCGCCAAGGGCGGCTGGATCCTGGTGCGCGACGCCGTGAAGAAGCAGCTGCCGGAAGCAGCGCCGAAGCCCGGCGCATTCCGCTTGCCTGAAGCTGCAGCCGCAGCTGCTGGCGAGTGAGGAGGAGCCGATGAAACTCGCAATTACCACTCTCGAAGGCTCCGAAGCCGGTTCTGTCACGCTGTCGGACGAGATCTTCGGTCTCGAGCCGCGCACCGACATCCTGCAGCGCGTCGTGCGCTGGCAGCTGGCCAAGCGCCAGGCCGGTACGCACAAGACGCTGGGCCGGTCCGAAATCAACCGGACCAAGAAGAAGCTGTACAAGCAGAAGGGCACCGGTGGTGCTCGTCACGGTGCAGCCTCGGCTCCGCAGTTCCGTGGCGGTGGCCGCGCCTTCGGTCCGGTCGTGCGTTCCCACGCCCACGACCTGCCCAAGAAGGTTCGCGCTCTCGGCCTCAAGCATGCGCTTTCGTCCAAAGCGAAAACGCAGCAGCTGATCATCGTCGACAAGGCCGTCGCCGAAGTGATCAAGACCAAGGCGCTGAAGGACACCTTCGGCAAGCGTGGCTTGGCCAATGTGCTGATCATCGATGGCGCCGAACTCGACCAGAACTTCGCGCTGGCCGCCCGCAACATTCCAAACGTGGATGTGCTGCCGGTTCAGGGCATCAACGTCTACGACATTCTCCGCCGTGACAGCCTCGTGCTGACCAAGGCGGCTGTCGATGCGCTGGAGGCGCGCTTCAAATGAGCACCGATGTCAGGCATTACGACGTGATCGTGTCGCCGGTGATCACCGAGAAGGCGACCGCTCACTCAGAGCATAACCAGGTGGTGTTCCGGGTTTCTCCGGATGCGACCAAGCCGCAGATCAAAGCCGCCGTCGAAAAGCTGTTCAATGTCAAGGTGATGGGCGTCAACACGCTCGTTCGCAAGGGCAAGACCAAGCGTTTCAAGGGCATTCTGGGCACTCAGAGCGATGTCAAGCGTGCGATCGTGACCCTGGCCGAAGGCCACACGATCGACGTGACGACAGGCCTCTGAGGCGCGGGCCGGAAAGGGAGAGAGACCAATGGCTCTCAGGAAATACAAGCCGGTTACGCCGGGCCTGCGCCAGCTCGTGCTGGTCGACCGTTCCGCCCTCTACAAGGGCGCACCGGTCAAGACCTTGACCGAAGGCCTGACCAAGTCGGGTGGCCGCAACAATACGGGCCGCATCACCTCGTTCCGCAAGTCGGGCGGGCACAAGCGCGCCTACCGCATCATCGATTTCAAGCGCCGTAAGCTTGATGTCGAGGGTACGGTCGAGCGGATCGAATATGATCCCAACCGCACGGCCTTCATCGCGCTCATCGACTATACCGATGGCGAGAAGGCCTACATCCTGGCTCCGCAGCGTCTGGCTGTCGGCGACAAGGTGATCGCGGCTGCTTCGGCCGACGTGAAGCCTGGCAATGCCATGCCGATGTCTGCGATGCCGGTTGGCACCATCGTCCACAATGTCGAGCTCAAGCTCGGCCGTGGTGGCTCGGTGGCTCGTTCCGCCGGCAGCTATGCCCAGATCGCCGGCCGCGATGGCGCCTATGTCATCCTGCGCCTGAACTCGGGCGAGCAGCGCCTGGTTCTGTCGAGCTGCTTTGCCACGGTGGGTGCGGTGTCGAACCCGGACCACATGAACATCTCGCTCGGTAAGGCGGGTCGTTCGCGTTGGCTCGGCATCAAGCCGTCCGTCCGCGGCGTTGCCATGAATCCGATCGACCATCCCCATGGTGGCGGCGAAGGCCGTACCTCCGGTGGTCGTCACCCCGTCACGCCTTGGGGCAAGCCGACCAAGGGCAAGAAGACGCGTTCGAACAAGGCGACGAACAAGTTCATCGTCTCGTCCCGTCACGCTAAGAAGAAGTAAGGAGACCACACGTGTCCCGCTCAGTCTGGAAAGGCCCGTTTGTTGACGGGTACCTCCTGAAAAAGGCGGATGCCGCGCGCGGCTCCGGCCGTAGCGAAGTCATCAAGACCTGGAGCCGCCGCTCCACCATTCTGCCGCACTTCATCGGTGTGACTTTTGGCGTCTACAACGGCCAGAAGCATGTTCCGGTTCAGGTGACCGAAGACATGGTTGGCATGAAGCTCGGCGAATTTGCTCCGACCCGGACCTTCTATGGTCACGCGGCGGACAAGAAGTCGAAGAGGAAGTAAACGATGGGCAAGCCGAAGTCCGAACGGGCCCTGCCTGACAACGAGGCGAAGGCGGTTGCGCGCATGCTGCGCGTTTCGCCGCAGAAGCTCAATCTCGTCGCGTCGCTGATCCGCGGCAAGAAGGTGGACTCGGCTCTGGCCGACCTGACCTTCTCGCGCAAGCGTATCGCCACCGACGTGAAGAAGACGCTGCAGAGCGCCATCGCCAATGCCGAGAACAATCATGGCCTCGACGTAGACGATCTGATCGTCTCCGAAGCCTATGTCGGCAAGGCCTTCGTCATCAAGCGTTTCCACGCTCGTGCCCGTGGCCGGGCAGGGCGCATCGAGAAGCCCTTCTCCAACCTGACGGTCGTTGTCCGCCAGGTCGAAGCCAAGGCGTAAGGAGCAAGCGATGGGACAGAAAGTTAATCCGATCGGCCTGCGTCTGGGCATCAACCGGACCTGGGATTCCCGCTGGTTCGCCAACAAGGGCGAATATGGCAAGCTGCTGCACGAAGATATTGCGATCCGTCAGGCGCTGATGAAGCTCCTGAAGCAGGCCGCGGTGTCGCGCATCGTCATCGAGCGTCCGCACCGCAAGTGCCGCGTCACGATCTACTCGGCTCGTCCGGGCATCGTGATCGGCAAGAAGGGCGCTGACATCGACAAGCTGAAGAAGGCCGTGTCGAAGCTCACCACCTCGGAAGTGCACATCAACATCGTTGAAGTGCGCAAGCCGGAAGTGGATGCGACCCTGGTTGCCGACTCCATCGCGCAGCAGCTCGAGCGTCGCGTTGCGTTCCGTCGTGCCATGAAGCGTGCCGTTCAGTCGGCTATGCGTCTGGGCGCCGAGGGCATTCGTATCAATTGCTCGGGCCGTCTGGGTGGCGCCGAAATCGCGCGTCTGGAGTGGTACCGCGAAGGTCGCGTGCCGCTGCATACGCTGCGGGCCGATGTCGATTACGGCACGGCGACGGCGTTCACCACCTTCGGTACGTGCGGCATCAAGGTCTGGATCTTCAAGGGTGAAATCCTCGAGCATGATCCGATGGCCCAGGACAAGCGCCTGGCGGAGGCCGACACCGGCCGTTCGTCTTCGCGCCCCCGTCACGAAGCTGCTTGAGCGGCTGCGGGGATCTGAGAGAATAGAACCATGTTGCAACCCAAGCGCACTAAATTCCGTAAGCAGTTCAAGGGCCGCATTCACGGTGTGGCCTCCTCGGGCGCGCTCCTGAACTTCGGCCAGTTCGGCCTGAAGGCTCTTGAGCCCGAACGTATCACCGCGCGTCAGATCGAAGCCGCTCGTCGTGCGATCACCCGCGAAATGAAGCGTCAGGGTCGCGTGTGGATCCGCATGTTCCCGGACGTGCCGGTTTCGGCGAAGCCGGCTGAGGTGCGCATGGGTAAAGGCAAGGGTGCTCCCGATCATTGGGTCGCCCGCGTCAAGCCGGGTCGCATCATGTTCGAACTGGACGGCGTGAGCGAGGAAATCGCTCGCTCCGCCCTGACGCTCGCTGCCGCCAAGCTGCCGATCAAGACCCGCTTCGTCCAGCGCATCGCCGAGTGAGGAAAACACCATGAAGACCACTGACATCAGGGTGCTGTCCGACGACCAGCTTGCCGATGAACTCGCCAAGCAGAAGAAGTCGCAGTTCAACATGCGCTTCCAGAAGGCCACCGGTCAGCTCGAAAACACGGCAGAAGTGCGCAAAGTCCGTCGCACCATCGCCAAGATCAAGACGGTTCAGAGCCAGAAGGCCGCGACCAAAGCCAAGGCTTGAGGAGATAGTTTATGCCCAAGCGCGTCCTGCAAGGCGTCGTCGTCTCTGACAAGAACGATAAGACGATTGTGGTGAAGGTGGAGCGCCGCTTCACCCATCCGCTGCTGAAGAAGACGGTGCGTCGCACCAAGAATTACCATGCTCATGACGAGGGCAACGGCCACAAGGTCGGTGATATCGTGTGGATCGAAGAAGGTCGCCCGATGTCCAAGCTGAAGCGCTGGGTCGTCGTCGACCAGGCGGCGGAAGCAGCCAAGGCCTGATCGTCAGGCCGGGGAGGGGGGCGTTTTCTGCGCCTTCGCACCACCACGGTGAAAATAAAAGCCGGCGGAAGCCGGCTTTGTGCTTGTGGTTGGACGAAGGAATCGCTAGAAGACCGGCTTTCCTGGAGCGTTGGCGAAAGGGGTGGAGGTCTCCACCGCCTTGGCCGCGCTTTCGTGCTTGTGAAATGATTTGCCGGCCGTGAGGTTGGCGAAGTGGGTTCAAAGCCGAGCAGGTGGAGAACTTCACGGCGGTTGGGTTGCGATCCTGCCGCCAAACCCGAGGTTGGGCCGGGTCCGCCGTGAGCGGATACCAGCCTGCGAAGAATAAGAGGGTACGTCATGATTCAGATGCAATCGAATCTCGACGTCGCGGACAATTCAGGTGCCCGACGCGTGATGTGCATCAAGGTTTTGGGCGGCTCGAAGCGGAAATATGCCTCCGTCGGCGACATCATCGTGGTGTCGATCAAGGAAGCCATTCCGCGCGGGCGCGTCAAGAAGGGTGATGTGATGAAGGCCGTGGTCGTACGTACGGCCAAGGACATCCGTCGTCCCGATGGCTCCGTGATCCGTTTCGACCGCAATGCGGCCGTGCTGATCAACAATCAGAAAGAGCCGATCGGCACCCGCATCTTCGGGCCGGTTCCGCGCGAGCTGCGCGCCAAGAACCACATGAAGATCATCTCTTTGGCCCCGGAGGTGTTGTAACATGGCCGCTAAGATCAAGAAGGGCGACAAGGTCGTCGTCATGACCGGCCGTTCCAAGGGCCGTGTCGGTGAAGTGATCCAGGTTTTCCCGGAAGAGAACCGTGCGATCATCCGCGGCGTGAACGTCGTCCGTCGCCATCAGCGCCAGACTGCGAGCCAGGAAGGCGGCGTGATTTCGAAGGAAGCGCCGATCCACCTGTCGAATGTTGCCATTGCCGATCCCAAGGATGGCAAGCCGACCCGCGTTGGTTTCAAGGTTCTCGATGGCGGCAAGAAGGTTCGTGTCGCCAAGCGTTCGGGAGAGCAGATCGATGGCTAAGTCCCCAGCCGCAGCCGAGACCGCGAATGGCGATGCCTATTCGCCGCGTCTGAAGGCCTATTACAATGATGTGGTTCGTCCTGAGCTGATCAAGCAGTTCGGCTACAAGAACCCGATGGAAGTTCCCACGATCTCCAAGATCGTGCTGAACATGGGCGTGGGCGAAGCCACCGCCGATACCAAGAAGGTCACCGTTGCGGCCGCCGACCTCGCTTTGATCGCGGGTCAGAAGCCGGTGATCACGCGGGCTCGCAAGGCGATCTCGCAGTTCAAGGTGCGTGAGAACATGCCGATCGGCGCGAAGGTGACCCTTCGCAAGACCCGCATGTATGAGTTCTTCGATCGCCTGGTGACGATCGCGCTGCCGCGCGTTCGCGACTTCCGTGGCCTCAACCCGAAGAGCTTCGATGGCCGTGGCAACTATGCCATGGGCTTCAAGGAACACATCGTGTTCCCCGAGATCAACTACGACAAGGTCGATCAGGTTTGGGGTATGGACATCGTCGTCTGCACCACGGCCAAGAGCGATGACGAGGCGCGTGCGCTTCTGAAGTTGATGAACTTCCCCTTCCGGCAGTGAGGCGGTTGATCCGCCCTCAAACGCGGAACGTTGGAGACCTACATGGCTAAGAAAAGTTCGATTGAGAAGAACAAGCGCCGCGAGAAGCTTGCCAAGCAGTACGCTGGCCGTCGCTCCCGCTTGAAGGCCATCGCCAATGATGAATCGTTGTCGATGGAAGAGCGCTTCACCGCTCGTCTGAAGCTCTCGGAATTGCCGCGCAACTCCGCCAAGGAACGCGTGCGCAACCGTTGCGAAGTGACCGGCCGTCCGCGCGCCGTTTACCGTAAGCTGAAGATGTCGCGTATTGCTTTGCGCGAACTCGGTTCCAAGGGGCTGGTTCCCGGCCTCGTGAAGTCGAGCTGGTGAGGAGATATCGTCATGGCGATCAATGATCCTGTCGGCGATATGCTGACCCGTATCCGTAACGCGCAAATGCGCCGCAAGACCAGCGTTTCGACGCCCGGTTCCGGCCAGCGCGCTCGCGTTCTCGATGTGCTGCAGGCGGAAGGCTATATCCGCAACTACACCGTTACCGATTTCGGCAACGGCCGCAGCGAATTCGAGATCGAGTTGAAGTATTATGATGGCGCACCGGTGATCCGTGAGATCGCCCGCGTCTCCAAGCCCGGCCGCCGCGTCTACGTGTCCGTCAAGGACATTCCGCGCGTCGCCAACGGACTGGGCGTGTCCATCGTTTCGACCCCGCGTGGTGTCATGGCCGATCATCAGGCCCGTGAATCCAATGTCGGCGGCGAAGTGATCTGCACCGTATTCTGAGCCGGAGGAGAAATAGTATGTCTCGTATCGGTAAGAAGCCGGTTGCCGTTCCCGCCGGCGTCACCCCCAGCCTGGATGGTCAGACCGTCAAGGCCAAGGGCCCGAAGGGCGAACTCAGCTTCACCGTTCCCGATCTCATCTCGGTTGAGTTCAAGGACGGTGCATTCAAGGTCGACCCGAAGGACGATTCCAAGCTCGCTCGCTCCCAGTGGGGCATGTCCCGCACCATGGTGTCGAACATCCTGGTGGGCGTGACTCAGGGCTTCGAGAAGCGTCTTGAGATCAACGGCGTCGGCTACAAGGCCGCCGTTGCTGGCAAGGTCGTCAAGCTGTCGCTCGGCTATTCGCATGACGTCGACTATCCGATTCCGGAAGGCATCACCGTGGTGACGCCCAAGCCGACGGAAATCGTCGTGTCGGGTATCGACAAGCAGAAGGTCGGCCAGGTCGCGGCTGAGATCCGCGAATATCGCGGCCCCGAGCCCTATAAGGGCAAGGGTGTCAAGTATGCTGGCGAATTCATCTTCCGCAAGGAAGGCAAGAAGAAGTAACGGAGCCAATCAATGGCAAATGCAAGGCAAGCTCTTGAGCGCCGCAAGGCGCGTGTCCGCCGGCAGCTGCGCTCGGTGGCGAACGGACGGCCGCGCCTCTCGGTTTTCCGCTCTTCCAAGCACATCTACGCACAGGTCATCGACGATGCAAACGGCAGCACGCTGGTTTCTGCATCGACGCTTGAAAAGGATCTGCGCGGCAGCTTGAAGACGGGTGCCGACATCGAGGCCGCGAAGGTAATCGGCAAGCTCCTCGGTGAGCGTGCGGTTGCCAAGGGCGTCAAGGACGTCTTTTTCGATCGCGGCGGCTACATCTTCCACGGGCGTGTCAAAGCGCTCGCCGATGCGGCCCGCGAAAGCGGCCTCAACTTCTAAGGAACGGATTCTATGGCTCGTGAACGTGAACGTGATCGTCAGCGCGAAGAGCGCGACAGCGAGTTCGTGGACCGCCTAGTCCACATTAACCGCGTTGCCAAGGTGGTGAAGGGCGGCAAGCGCTTCGGTTTTGCGGCGCTCGTCGTCGTTGGTGACCAGAAGGGCCGCGTCGGCTTCGGCCATGGCAAGGCTCGCGAAGTGCCGGAAGCCATCCGCAAGGCGACCGACCAGGCCAAGCGTGGTTTGGTGCGTGTGTCGCTGCGCGAAGGCCGTACCCTGCATCATGACGTCAATGGTCGTCATGGCGCCGGCAAGGTCATTCTGCGCGCTGCACCGGCCGGTACCGGCATCATCGCCGGCGGCCCGATGCGCGCTGTGTTCGAATCGCTCGGCATGCATGACGTCGTCGCCAAGTCGCTGGGGTCGTCCAACCCCTACAACCTGGTGCGTGCCACTTTCGACGCCCTGAAGCATGAGGACAGCCCGCGTTCGGTCGCAGCTCGTCGCAGCCTCAAGGTGTCGCAGATCCAGAACCGGCGTCAGGGTATCGACGCCGAGTCGACGGACTGATCGGAGAGGGATGAGCGATGGCTAAGACCAAGACCGTTACGGTCGAGCAGATCGGTAGCCCGATCCGCCGCACCTCGGACCAGCGCGCGACCCTCGTCGGCCTGGGCCTTAACAAGATCCGCCGCAAGAGCACGCTGGAAGATACGCCGGCCGTGCGTGGCATGATCGCCAAGCTCGGCCACCTCGTCCGCGTGGTCGAGGCCGAGTAAGGAGACGCGACGATGAAACTCAACGATCTTCGCGACAATGAAGGCGCGACCAAGGCCCGTATGCGCGTCGGACGCGGTATCGGCTCTGGCAAGGGCAAGACCGGCGGCCGTGGCGTCAAGGGTCAGACCTCGCGCACCGGTGTCGCCATCAAGGGCTTCGAAGGTGGTCAGATGCCGCTGCATCGCCGCCTGCCCAAGCGTGGCTTCAACAACATCTTTGCCCTGGACTTCGCCGAGGTGAACCTCGACCGTATCCAGGTCGCCGTCGACGCCGGCAAGCTCGACGCCAAGGCTCCGGTCACCGCCGAGGCTCTGGTGCAGGCTGGCGTGATCCGTCGTGTTCTTGACGGCGTGCGCCTGCTGGGCCGCGGCGAGATCAAGGCCAAGCTCGCCTTCGAAGTCGCCGGTGCGACCAAGGGCGCCGTGGCTGCGGTCGAGAAGGCTGGCGGCTCGGTCAAGGTGCTGAAGGCTGTGGCAAAGGCGGAAGCCTGATCCTATATGAAAGCGGCCCGCCTCGTCTGGCGGGCCGCACCTTTTTTGGCGCGCTTTCGACACGGCGGAGCACCACATGGCATCGGCGGCCGAGCAGCTTGCTGCGAGCATCAATTGGAGTTCGTTCTCCAAGGCTGACGAACTCAAGAAGCGTATCTGGTTTACGCTTGGCGCGTTGGTCATCTACAGGCTGGGTACCTATATCCCGCTGCCCGGAATCAACCCCGATGCCTATAAGTCTGCCTTCGACGGTCAGGCCGGTGGTATTCTCGGCCTCTTCAACATGTTCTCGGGCGGCGCCGTTTCGCGTATGGCGATCTTCGCGCTCGCGATCATGCCCTACATTTCCGCCTCGATCATCATCCAGCTGCTGACCACTGTCGTGCCGCAGCTCGAGGCCCTCAAGAAAGAGGGCGAGGCCGGCCGCAAGATCATGAACCAGTACACGCGCTACCTCACGGTGGTGCTGGCGACGGCGCAGGCCTGGGGCATTGCCATCGGTCTGGAAGGCGGGCAGGGGGGCATCGTGCTCGCGCCCGGGCTGTTCTTCAAGATCTCGACCACCATCACGCTGGTCGGCGGCACCATGTTCCTGCTGTGGCTCGGCGAGCAGATCACCTCGCGCGGCATCGGCAACGGTACGTCCCTGATCATCCAGGCCGGCATCGTCGCCGAGTTCCCGGCTCATCTTGGCCAGATGCTCGATCTGGCGCGCACGGGCGGCATGTCGCCGGTGACGCTGCTGATGTCGATCGTCGTCGCGGTTGCCGTGGTGCTGGCCATCGTGTTCTTCGAGCGGGCACAGCGTCGCCTGCTGATCCAATATCCCAAACGCCAGGTCGGCAATCGTCTCTATGAAGGCCAGTCCTCGCATCTGCCGCTGAAGCTGAATACGTCGGGCGTGATCCCGCCGATCTTCGCTTCGTCGCTGTTGCTGCTGCCGACCACGGCTGCCGCTTTCGTGGCACAGGGCAATCCCAACTCCTGGTTGGCGAATGTCTCGATCTATCTCAATCACGGCAAGCCGCTGTTCATGGTGCTGTACGCACTGCTGATCGTGTTCTTCTGCTTCTTCTATACGGCCATCGTGTTCAACCCGACCGAGACGGCCGACAATCTCAAGAAGCACGGCGGCTTCATTCCCGGCATCCGTCCGGGCGAGAACACCGCCAAGTTCATCGACTATGTGCTCACGCGTATCACCGTGGTCGGCGCGATCTATATTGCGCTGGTCTGCATGGTGCCGGAGATCCAGAATTACCTGGTCCCCTCGATTCCCTTCGTGCTGGGCGGTACCTCGCTGCTCATTACGGTGAGTGTTTCGATGGACACGCTGGCCCAGATTCATGGCCATCTACTTGCCCATCAGTATGAAGGGCTGGTACGCAAGACCAAGCTGAAGGGGAGCCGTCGCTGATGAAGCTCATTCTGCTGGGTCCGCCGGGGGCGGGCAAGGGAACCCAGGCCGTCAGACTGTCGGAAAAGCATGGCATTCCGCAGCTTTCGACGGGTGACATGCTGCGCGCGGCCGTGCAGGCCGGTACGCCGGTTGGGCTTAAGGCCAAGGCCGTCATGGATTCCGGCGGACTGGTGTCGGATGACATCGTCGTCGGCATCGTCGCCGACCGCATCGAGGAGAAGGACGCGGCCAATGGCTTCATCCTCGATGGTTTCCCGCGCACCGTGGCGCAGGCTTCGGCCCTCGACAAGATGTTGGCGGAGAAGGGTTTGCGTCTCGACGCCGTGATCGAGTTCGTGGTCGACGAGTCGGTGCTGCTGTCGCGTATCGAAAAGCGGGCTGCCGAGACGGTCGCTCGCGGCGAGAAGGTACGCCCGGACGACAATGCGGAAGCTTTCAAGACTCGTCTTGAAGCTTATCGTGCCCAGACGGCGCCGCTGTCTGACTATTATCGCAAGAGCGGCGATCTTCGTCCGGTCGATGCGATGAAGTCGATCGACGAGGTCACTCGCGAGATCGACGCTACCCTGTCGGCGGTCTCGGTCTGATTCGCCGTTTCGCATACGCCGTGAGGCGATATGCATGAAGTTTGTCTTTACGAGTTGACGTCTTCGCAGAGAATCTCTAGAAGACGGCTCTCACGTCAAAGACGCGCGGGTCGATCGCTCGGTTAGAGCGAACGGCTCGTTTTTGCGCTGCCGGTTCGCCGGCGATGATTGAACTGATATTCGGCCTCACGCCGGATCAAAGATTTGGAGACCGGAAATTGGCCCGCATCGCTGGTGTCAACATTCCCACCGCCAAGCGCGTCGAGATCGCGCTGCAATATATCCACGGCATTGGCTCCGCCAAGGCCAAGGAGATCGTTGCCAAGGTCGGCATCGCGCCTGAGCGCCGTGTCCACCAGCTGTCGGACCAGGAGGTCCTGCAGATCCGTGAGGCGATCGACCGCGATTACATCGTGGAAGGTGATCTTCGTCGTGACGTCGCGATGAACATCAAGCGTCTGATGGATCTGGGCTGCTATCGCGGTCTGCGTCATCGCCGCAGCCTGCCGGTTCGTGGCCAGCGCACCCATACCAATGCCCGTACCCGCAAGGGCAAGGCAAAGCCGATCGCCGGCAAGAAGAAGTAAGTTTTTATTCAATCCCGAGCGCCTGGTACAACGGGCGCGCTTGAAGGATCCATACTATGGCAAAAGAAGCCGCTGGTCGCGTTCGCCGTCGCGAACGCAAGAATATCGTTTCTGGCGTTGCTCACGTCAATTCGAGCTTCAACAACACCATGATCACCATCACCGACGCCCAAGGCAACACGATTGCCTGGTCCTCCTCGGGAACGATGGGTTTCAAGGGCTCGCGTAAGTCGACCCCCTATGCTGCGCAGATGGCCGCCGAAGATGCCGGCCGTAAGGCCAGCGAGCATGGCATGCGCACGTTGGAAGTTGAAGTTTCTGGTCCGGGTTCGGGTCGTGAATCGGCTCTGCGCGCCTTGCAGGCGTCGGGCTTCACGATCACGTCGATCCGCGACGTGACGCCAATTCCGCATAATGGTTGCCGCCCGCGCAAGCGTCGTCGCGTCTAATTTCGCGATTTGAGATGGCCCGGCCGCTATTCGAGCGTGCCGGGCTTATTGGCCGCACCGAGACCGATTGAAGGGTGTCGTCGTGATTCAGAAGAACTGGCAGGAACTTATCAAGCCCCAAAAGCTCGAAGTGACTCCGGGAGAAGATCCGAAGAGCCAGGCAACTGCCGTTGCCGAGCCGCTGGAGCGTGGCTTTGGCGTGACTTTGGGTAATGCGCTGCGCCGTGTCTTGCTGTCGTCCCTGCAGGGCGCGGCCGTGACCTCGGTGCATATCGATGGCGTGTTGCACGAGTTCTCGTCGATCCCCGGCGTGCGTGAGGACGTGACCGATATCGTCCTCAACATCAAGGAGATCGCCGTCAAGATGGCGGCCGAGGGACCCAAGCGGATCGTGCTGAAGAAGCAGGGTCCGGGGCAGGTCTTCGCTGGCGATATCCAGACCACCGGCGACATCCAGATCCTCAATCCCGAGCACGTGCTGTGCACGCTGGACGAGGGTGCGGAGATCCGCATGGAATTCACCATCAACACCGGCAAGGGCTATGTTGCGGCTGACCGCAATCGCCCTGAAGATGCTCCGATCGGTCTCATCCCGGTCGACAGCCTCTATTCGCCGGTGAAGAAGGTGGCTTTCAAGGTGGAGAACACCCGTGAAGGCCAGATCCTCGACTACGACAAGCTGACGCTGACGGTCGAGACCAACGGTGCGATCACCCCGGAAGACGCGCTCGCCTATGCGGCCCGCATCATCCAGGATCAGCTCGAAGTCTTCGTCAACTTCGAGGAGCCGAAGAAGGAATCCGAGGCCCCGGCCATTCCGGAACTCGCCTTCAACCCGGCACTGCTCAAGAAGGTGGACGAGCTGGAACTGTCGGTCCGTTCGGCAAACTGCCTGAAGAACGACAATATCGTCTATATCGGCGATCTGATCCAGAAGACGGAAGCCGAAATGCTCCGTACGCCGAACTTCGGCCGCAAGTCCTTGAACGAGATCAAGGAAGTGCTGGCTCAGATGGGTCTTCATCTGGGCATGGAAGTGCCCGGCTGGCCGCCGGAAAACATCGAAGAGCTCGCCAAGCGCTTCGAAGAACATTATTGATCTGGCGCATCGCGCTGCCAAACTTGAAGGAACAGGGCAATGCGTCACGGCAAGGCTCACCGCAAATTCAATCGTACCGCCGAACACCGCAAGGCGATGTTCGAGAACATGGCCGCCTCGCTCATCAAGCATGAGCAGATCGTCACCACGCTTCCCAAGGCCAAGGACCTGCGTCCGATCGTCGAGAAGCTGGTCACGCTCGGCAAGCGTGGTGACCTGCATGCCCGCCGCCAGGCCATTGCGACGCTTCAGGACGAGACCATCGTCAAGAAGCTCTTCGACGTGCTGGCGACCCGCTACAAGGACCGTCAGGGTGGCTACACCCGCGTGCTGAAGGCTGGCTTCCGCCATGGCGATTCCGCGCCGATCGGCGTGATCGAGTTCGTCGATCGTGACGTCTCGGCAAAGGGCCAGGACTCCGGCCCGGTTGCCAATGAGCAGGCCGAAGCAGCCTGATCTTTCGATCCAGGATCCAAGATTTGAAGGGCGGTGCGCAAGCACCGCCCTTTTTCGTTTTGAAACGCCGTGGAAATCTAGCGTCAGACCTGTGATCTGCGGCGACAATCACCACATTTGCACCATTGGCTTTGCGCATGATCTGGTTCAGAAGGATCTGCGAAACCGATCAAACTGTCCCACTCGGAGTTCATCCATGCGTCGACTGTCCTATGCCGCATTCGTGCTCTTAGCCGGCCTCGTGCCGGCGCAGGCTCAGGAAAGCGTAGTTCCCGAAAGCGCGGCGCAGGTGAAGCTGTCCTTTGCTCCAGTGGTCAAGAGCGTGACTGCCGCGGTGGTCAACGTCTATGCCCAGCATGTCGAGAAGGCGCAGGCCAATCCGATGTTCAACGATCCCTTCTTCCGCCAGTTCTTCGGCGGCGGAG
Organism: Labrys sp. KB_33_2; assembly: GCF_052114505.1. NCBI lineage: Bacteria > Pseudomonadati > Pseudomonadota > Alphaproteobacteria > Hyphomicrobiales > Xanthobacteraceae > Labrys > Labrys sp. KB_33_2. The sequence continues at coordinate 14,950 of NZ_JBFREW010000016.1, forward strand.
CGGCGCCGCGCGAGCGGGTGGAGCGCTCGCTCGGCTCGGGCGTGATCGTCGCCAAGGATGGCATGATCGTCACCAATTACCACGTGATCGCCAATGCCACGCAAGTCCGTGTCGCCCTGTCCGACAAGCGGGAATTCGATGCCGATATCATTCTCAAGGACCAGCGCGCCGACCTTGCCGTGCTCCGCCTCAAGGGCGTGAAGGCTGATCTCGCCACGCTTGATTTCGCCGATTCCGACAAGGTGCAGGTGGGGGATCTGGTTCTGGCCGTCGGTGACCCCTTTGGTGTCGGGCAGACGGTGACCTCCGGCATCGTCTCGGCGCTGGCGCGCAGCCAGGTCGGCCAGTCCGACTTTCAATCCTTCATTCAGACGGACGCAGCCATCAATCCGGGCAATTCCGGCGGCGCTTTGGTCGATCTCAACGGCAGGCTGGTCGGCATCAACACCGCGATCGTCTCGCGTTCGGGCGGTAATATCGGTATCGGCTTTGCGATTCCCGCTGCCATGGTCAAGGTGGTGGTTGCTTCGGCCCAGGCCGGTTCCGATCGGGTCCTGCGCCCTTGGATCGGCGCCAGCATGCAGAACGTTTCGTCCGAGATCGCCGAGTCGCTGTCGATGGAACGGCCGGCTGGTGCCCTGGTGACCGAGGTCGCCAAGAACGGGCCGGCGGCTGCAGGCGGGCTACAGACGGGTGATGTGGTACTGGCCGTCGACGGGGTGGCGGTCTCCGACCCCGACGAATTCGGCTATCGCTTCGCCACCAAGCCCCTGGGGGGGGAAGCCCAGCTCGAGGTGTTGCGCAAGGGCGAGCGCCTGAAGGTTTCGGTCAAGCTTGCGGCCGCCCCCGAGAGCACGCCGCGCGACGAGACGGTGCTGCAGGGACGCTCGCCGCTCAGCGGTGCCACGGTCGCCAATCTCTCGCCCGCCACAGCCGAAACCCTCGGCATGCCGCTCGATACCAATGGCGTGGTGATCACCAATGTCGAAGACGATAGCGCCGCTGCCAATTTCGGCTTTCAGAAGAAGGACGTGATCCAGGTCATCAACGGCCAGAAGGTCGATGATGCCAAGGCATTGGACGCCTTGGTGCAGGAACCGCGCCGGCTGTGGCGCATCACCATCGTCAGGGATGGCCAGCAAATTTCGACGATCCTGGGGGGATGATGTCGGATCTGTTTTCCGCTGCGGGTCTGGAGAAGGAGGCGCCACGGCCGCTCGCCGACAGGATGCGCCCCAAGCACCTCTCAGAAGTAGCCGGGCAGGATCATCTCGTCGGTCCCGAGGGAGCGCTGACGCGGCTGCTGGCGTCGGGCTCTGTCGGCAGCCTGATCTTCTGGGGCCCGCCCGGTACCGGCAAGACCACGGTGGCGCGCCTGCTGGCCGGTGAAACGGATCTCGCCTTCGAGCAGATTTCGGCGATCTTCACCGGGGTCGCCGATCTGAAGAAGGTGTTCGAGGCGGCGCGCTCGCGGCGCATGATGGGGCGCGGCACACTACTTTTCGTCGACGAGATCCATCGCTTCAACCGGGCGCAGCAGGATGGCTTTCTGCCGGTGATGGAAGACGGCACCGTGACGCTGATCGGCGCGACCACGGAGAATCCGTCTTTCGAGCTCAACGCGGCCTTGTTGTCACGCGCCCGCGTCATGGTGTTCAATGCACTGGACGACATGGCGATCCTGCGTCTTCTCGATCATGCCGAGGAAGTCGAGGGCAGGAAGCTGCCTGTTGACGATGAGGCGAGGGCGGCGCTGGTGCGCATGGCCGATGGCGATGGCCGCGCCAGCCTGACCCTGGCCGAGGAGGCCTGGCGTGCGGCAAAGCCCGGTGAGGTCTTCACCGCGGCCAAGCTGCAGCAGGTGCTGCAGCGCCGTGCGCCGATCTACGACAAGTCGGCCGACGGGCATTACAACCTGATCTCGGCCTTGCACAAATCGGTGCGCGGCTCCGATCCCGACGCAGCGCTCTATTATCTCGCCCGGATGTTCGACGCCGGCGAGGATCCGCTGTTCATCGCGCGGCGGGTGGTGCGCATGGCGGTGGAGGATATCGGCCTCGCCGATCCGCAGGCCCTGGTGGTCGCCAACGCTGCCAAGGACGCCTATGACTTCCTCGGCAGCCCGGAGGGAGAACTCGCCATCGCGCAGGCGGTGATCTATGTGGCGACGGCGCCGAAATCGAACGCGGCCTACAATGCCTACAAGGCGGCCATGCGCCTCGCCAAGGAGGCGGGATCGCTGATGCCGCCCAAGATCATCCTCAACGCGCCGACCAAGCTGATGCAGGCCGAAAGCTACGGCCAAGGCTATCGCTACGATCACGACGAGCCGGACGGCTTCTCCGGCCAGAACTACTTCCCGGATGCCCTTGGCCGGCGACAGTTCTACGAACCGGTGGAGCGCGGCTTCGAGCGCGAGATCCGCAAGCGTCTGGACTATTGGGACAAGATCCGGCGCGAGCGCGGCGAGGGGTAGGCAGGGAGGAAGCCTTTCCGCGAGCGTCAGCTTTGCGGTCGAAGACGCGGAAAATAGGAGTGTCAATCTCCCGATTGACATCTCTTTCTGCAATGGGACGGTTTCTAAGAGTGTCAATCTGGAGATTGACACTCCGATCCCGAGTCGGTGCCGGAACGCCGGGTCAGGCTGCCACCTCTTCTTCCCCTTCATAGAGCTGTTGAGCTTCGAGCAAAGCCTCATCGAGCCGCCGTCCGGCACGATAGCCGGCCAGGCCAGCGCCTTTTGCCATGCCGGGCAATAGACGAGGGCAGGCCTCGGTGGCGCCAATCACCGTTTGGATCGGGATGACGCCGGCCCATACCGGGTGGCCGTAATCCTCCTCGTCATCACCGACGCCGGCGGCGCGCACTTTGGCCGAGGCCTCCTCGATGCGCATGCCGATCACCATGGTCGCCTTGCTCTCCTGCCCATGCGTCTGGCGCAGTTCCTCGGCACGGCCGGGGTAGAAGCGATCGACCACGCCGAGCAGCGCCTTCGCCTTTTCGTCCGGATCGTCGATGATACGAGCGGTGCCAAAGCAGATTGCCGAGCGATAATTGGCCGAATGATTGAAGCCGCTACGCGCCAGCACCAGCCCGTCGAGATGCGAGACCGTGAGACAGACCGGGACGCCGCCCTTGAGGTTGCGCAGCATGCGGCTGGCCGAGGAACCGTGCCAATAGAGCCAGTCATCCTCGCGCCAGTGAATGGTCGGCGTGCAATAGGGCTGGCCGTCGATCACATAGGCGACATGGCACAGAAGGCCGGCATCGAGCACGGCATAAACCGCCTCGTGATCATAGCGGCCGCGGTCGTGCCGCCGCTTCAGGCGATTGCGGGCGCTGACGGCGAAGCGCTCCGGCGTGGCTTCCTGTTCTTTCATGGTGCCTTGCTTTCAACGATGAATATGCGCAAGGTGCGTCATCGCATTGGTTCACGAAAGATCCAATTTGGATAAAAATATTCGAACCAATTTGCCCGATTGGTCGACCCTCATGCCAGTGTTGCCAGGCCGAGGGCCGCGCAGGCGCGAACTCTATGTCGCCATACGTAGACTGATCGAGACGGGCCTGGCACGGCCGGGCGCCAAACTGCCGACCACGCGCGATCTCGCCAAGCGGCTGGGCCTGTCGCGGGCTGCCGCGGTCGCCGCCTTCGAGATGCTCGTCGCCGACGGCTTCGCCGAGGCACGCATCGGGGCGGGCACCTTCGTCGCGGCGCAGGTGCCGGCAGTCTCGGAGCGGCCCGGCGGCGAGCCTGGGCAGGCCTCGGCCTCGCCGGCACTCCCCTGTGAACTAGGCGTGGCCACCATCGACGACAAGACCATGCGTGTCTTTCGCAGGCTGCTCTCGCGAAACCTCGCCCAGCCGGGGCCGGAGCATTTCCGTTATGGCGATCCGCGCGGTGGAAGCAAGCTGCGGGAGGCCATCGCGGCCTATCTTCGCGCAGCACGGGGCGTGCGCTGCGATGCCGAGCAGATCGTCGTCACCACCGGGACCATGCATGGGCTGGATCTTGTCGTGCGCACCATTCTCAAGCCGGGCGATGCCGCCTGGATCGAGGATCCTTGCTACCCTCTGGCCAGGGCCACGCTGGAGGCAGCGGGCGCCAGGCTGATTGGTGTTCCCGTCGACGCGGAAGGGGTCGACGCCGCCAGAGGCGAGACGCTCGAAGCTGGGGGGCGTCTCGTCTATGTCACGCCCTCCCACCAGTTCCCGCTCGGCGTCACCATGACCATGCGGCGTCGCCTGGCTCTCATCGACTGGGCTGATCGCAACGATGCCTGGATCGTCGAGGACGACTATGACAGCGAGTTCCGGTTCTCGGGTCCGCCGCTCACCGCCTTGCAGGGCATGGACGGCGCCGATCGGGTCGCCTATCTTGGTACGTTCTCCAAGGTCCTGTTCCCCGGCATCCGCATCGGCTATGCGGTGCTGCCTGCGGCCCTGCTCGACAGGGTGCTGCGCCTGAGAACCCTGTCCGACCGCCAACCGCCCACCCTGGTGCAGGGCGCCGTCGCCGATTTCCTCAACGATGGCCATTTCGCAGCCCATCTGCGCCGGGCCCGCCGCCGCGTGCAGGTCGCGCGGGATGGGTTCGTCACCGCCCTGCGCCTTCATTGCGCAGGGGAACTCGACTTTGCCGTGCCGGAGCATGGGCTCCATCTGGTGGCGGCGCTGGCTGCTTCGGCGGGTGATCGCGACATGGTCCAACGGCTGTTCGCCGAAGGCGTCGGCGCGCGGGCCTTGTCACCCATGTATCTGGACGCCCCAGCCCGTCAGGGCCTCGTGCTCGGCTTTTCGGGATTTGAGACGGACGTCCTGGCGAGCGCCGCCAGGTGTATTGGCGATGTTCTGAAAGCCGGTACGCCCGCGCGTTCATAGACAATCGCGTTCTTGCCCTTCTTGTGGCAGGCCGTCGCCAATCTCGTAGTAGTCTCCCTTTTGATTCACGCAGATATGCTTGACCAGTTTGAGGCCGGTCGGTTCGTTGAGCGTTCCGGCCGCAATGGATATGTGGTCGCTGCCCTTGCCATCCCAGAAGATCTGGGCACCGCATTTGGAGCAGAAACCGCGGCGGGCGGTTGGCGAAGATCGGTACCAACGCAGCTTGTTCGTCGGAGCGATTTCGAGATCGGCGGGATCGCAGGCCGCATAGGCCGCAAAATGGCTGTGCAGCCTTCGGCATAAGATGCAGTGACAAGCCCAGACGTCGCGCACGGCGCCGCGGATGGTATAGCGCACCGAACCACACAGACAGCCGCCCGTCGCCCGTATCGGACGCTCCTGGCCTATGGACATGACCAATCTTCCTTTGTTGTCGCTTGTCGTGGGGAGATGGGGTTGAGGGGTACTGGCCGGCCCTTCAATGCCCACCTCCCGGGTCTCGTCCACCCTCTTGGGGTAGGCCGTCGGCAAGTTCGTAATAATCTCCCTTCTGATTCACGCAGACATGCTTGGCGAGCTTGAGGCCTGTGGGCTCGTCAAGGCTCGAGGCCGTCAGGGAGACATGATTGCGGCCGGTGCCGATCGAAAAAAGCTGTGCTCCGCATTTGGAGCAGAAGCCACGCCGGGCCATTGGGGAAGCGCGATGCCAACGCAGTCGCGTTGAGGGCAGGATCTCGAGATCGGCGGCATCGCAGGCCGTGTAGGCGCAACAATAGCCGTGCAGACGCCGGCATATCAGGCAATGGCAAGCCTTCACGTCCGCCAGGGCACCGCGGACGACATAACGCACCGATCCGCACAGGCAGCCGCCCTTGGCCCGTATCGGCTTGTCCTCCTCCTGCTTCATCGCATGCCCCCTTGTAAACTCGAAAAATAGGACTACATTTCTAGAACTATAGTGCTATTCAGGAGGCGACCATGTTTGGCTGGATCAAAGACATTCTCGGGGATTTGCTTGCGGAGCGCCAGCGCCGTGCCAATATCGAGTACTTCGATGGCCTGAGCGATCGGGTGTTGCGTGATATCGGCATTGAGAGAAGCGAACTTGAAAAAGTTTTCGACCGGGCTGATCCTTTCTGGCAGGGGCGCAGACGGTCCTTGGCCGATTCCTGGACGATCTTGAAGCATTTTGGAGGCGCACGAAAACACAATGGCGCTGGCGGATATGGCATTTGACGATGCGGCGCGGTGTTTGGCTGAGCTCGGCCACCCGCACAGGCTTCAGATTTTTCAACTGCTGATCAAGGCGGGAGACGATGGCCTGGCTGTCGGCGACATCCAAAGGGAACTTGGCATTCCCAAATCGACGCTGGCCCATCATATCGCGCAATTATTGGCCGTTGGCCTGATGACGCAAGAGCGGCAGGGCCGGGTACAGCGCTGCCGCATCGCCGCCGGCAAGGCCAGCGCCTTCGTGACTTTCTTCGTGGCCGACTGCTGTGAAGGGCTGCCGGGCATCGAGGGCCTGGAAGTCGGGGCTTAGCGGCCCTTGTCATTGCCGGGCATGACCCGGCAATCCAGCCTTGGCCGGTTGCGCGGGAGCTTCTGGATAGCTGGGCCGAGCCTGGCTATGACAAATCGGAGCGTTTCTCCCTCGGGTGAACTGCATCGAGCCTAGCAAGTCGACCCATTCGCAGGTTCAACAGGCAGGCGACGCGCCTTTGGGAGATTTCCGGCAGACAGCGGCGCCGCGCTGCTTTATAGGGACGCGATCCCTTAATCACTGTCGGAACCTTGATGTCCTTTCTGGTCGAAACCCGTACTGTCACCGCCGATGAGGACGGCATGCGTCTCGACCGTTGGTTCAAGACGCATTTCCCGGAGCTCGCCTTCGGCCATCTGCAAAAATTGCTGCGTTCCGGCCAGATCCGGGTCGACGGCGCGCGCGTCAAGACCAATGACCGCCTCAGCAAGGATCAAACTGTTCGCGTGCCGCCGCTGCCGCGTTCCGATCCGGCGATCACCAGCGTCAAGCGCTCGTCGCAGAACCAGAAGGACGCCGATTTCATCCGCTCCCTGATCCTGCACGAGGATAGCGACGTCCTGGTGATCAACAAGCCGCATGGCCTGTCCGTCCAGGGCGGTTCCGGCACCGAGCGTCATGTCGACGGCATGCTCGCGGCTCTGGCCGGGCCGGATGGCGAGAAGCCCCGTCTCGTTCACCGTCTCGATCGCGATACTTCCGGCGTGCTGGTGCTGGCCAAGACGCGCAAGGCGGCCTCCGATCTGGGCGCGATCTTCCGCACCCGCTCGGCCCGCAAGATCTATTGGGCCCTGGTCAAGGGCGTGCCTGCGCCCAAGCAGGGCCGTATCTCGCTCTTCCTGTCCAAGCAGCTCGGCATGGACGGCGAGAAGGTCCGGGTGATGAAGCATGGCGATGAAGAAGCCGTGCATTCGATCACCTATTATTCGCTGGTCGATCGCGCTGCCAATTCGGTGTCCTGGCTCTCGCTCAAGCCTGTGACCGGCCGCACCCATCAGCTGCGCGCCCATACCGCCCATATCGGCCATCCCATTATCGGCGACCCCAAATATGGGGAAGCCATGGAAAACATTCCCGAGGAACTGCCGAAGAAGCTGCACCTCCATGCGCGCCGGATCACCCTGCCACATCCGCGTGGCGGCACGCTCGACGTCACCGCACCCTTGCCGCCGCATATGAAGCAGAGCTTCGAGATTTTGGGCTTCGACACCTCGGCCTATGATCCCATCGTCGACGCTCCGGAGGATTGAGACGTGAAACTTGTCCTGTTTGACGTCGACGGCACGCTGCTCGACAGCCAGCACCTGATCCACGCCTGCCTGGTCGAGACTTTCAAGGGCATGGGGCGCCAGCCGCTGCCGCGCGCGGAGATGCTAAGCATCGTCGGGCTCTCGCTGGTGCCTGCAATCCAGCGCCTGTTCGGCGACGACACCAGCACCGGCGATATCGAAAAGGCTGCCGGCTTCTATCGCGAAGCCTTTCTCGCCCGCGTCAACGACCCAGCCTTCGCGCCGCCGCTGTTTCCGGGTGCGGCGGAGGCGGTGGCCGAGTTGCGCCGGCGCGATGATGTGATCCTGGGCCTGGCGACCGGCAAGTCACGCCGCGGCGTCGATCGTATCCTCGAAAGTTTCGGCTGGGAGGGGCTGTTCGCCACGATTCAGACCGCCGATACCGCGCCCTCCAAGCCCGATCCCGGCATGGTCGTGCAGGGGGCTGGCGAGGTGGGCCTGCGCCCAGAGGATGCCATCATGATCGGCGATACCAGTTTCGACATCTTGATGGGGCGCAGCGCCGGTGCCCGCACTATCGGCGTCAGCTGGGGCAATCACCCGGTTTCTGAGCTCGCCGAGGCGGGGGCCGATCATATCATCGACGACTTCGGGCAATTGCTGCCGCTCGTCGAAGCTTTCAGGGTGCCTCAGCCACAATGAGCGACCGCGATTTCTATAGCGACTGGTTCCGCGACGGCGCCACGCCCGATCCGATGCATGCCGCCCAGAAGGGCATGAAGCCCGAACTGCCCAAGCGCTTTTACAGTCAGGCGAGCGTGGTCGAGCGGGAAGGGCAGCATGCCGTGGCACTGGACGGACGGGTCGCCCGTACCCCCGCCAAGGCCTTGCTGGCCTTTGTCAGGCCTGAAATGGCAGAAGCTGCCGCAGCGGAGTGGAACGGGCAGGGAAGCCATATCGATCCCTTCTCCATGCCGATCACCCGTATCGCCAACTCGGCGATCGATGGCGTGCGCACGTCGCGGCAGGCCGTGATCGACGAGATCGCCAAATATGGCGGCTCGGATTCGCTCTGCTACAGGGCGGACCAGCCCGAAGAATTGGTTCGGCGCCAGGACGAAGCCTGGGATCCGGTGCTGGCCTGGGCAGCCGGTCATCTGGGTGCCAAGCTCGTCGTCACGCGCGGCATCCAGCACAAGCAGCAATCCCCGGAAGCCCTGGCCGCCATTGCCGAGGCCGTGGCCCGCCATGACGAATACGGCCTCGCCAGCCTCCACGCGGTCACCACGCTGACCGGTTCCGTCATCCTGGCACTGGCGGTTGCAGACGGTTATCTGGAGCCGGAGGCGGCCTGGGCCGCGGCCCATGTCGACGAAGATTATCAGGCCGAGCTCTGGGGCCAGGACGAAGAGGCTCAGAAACGCCGCGCCTGGCGCTGGCGCGAGATGGAAGCGGCGTCGCGCCTGCTGGCACTGGGACGGTAATCTGGAGCGCGGACATCCTGTCCGCGCTCCAGATCCTTTACGCAGCCATGCGCTTTTCACACGCCGCCAGCAAGGTGCAGAGTGCCACGGCATCGGCGGCCAGCTTTACCTCGGCGAGGCTCGGATAGGTCGGCGCGATGCGCAAGGTCCGGTCCTCAGGGTCCCTGCCGTAAGGATGCGTGGAACCGGCCGGGGTAAGCGCCAGGCCGGCGGCCTTGGCGAGCGCCACTACGCGGGAGCCCGTGCCCTCTAGCACGTCCAGAATGATGAAGTAGCCGCCGGCAGGCCTGGTCCAGCGCGCGAAGCCATGGCTGGCGAGCCGGCGTTCGAAGGCTTCTTCGACTGCCGCGAATTTCGGGGCGATCAAGGAACGGTGCTTTTCCATATGGGCATGGATGCCGTCGAGATCGCGCAGGAAGCGGACATGGCGCAATTGGTTGAGCTTGTCGGGGCCGATCGTGCGCTTGCTCGCATTGTCGAGATACCAGCGCACATTGGCGGGGGAGGCGGCGATAAAGGCAAGGCCTGCGCCGGCGATGGTGACCTTCGAGGTCGAGGCGAAGACAACAGCCCTGTCGGCATTGCCTGCTGCCGCGCTGGCCTCCAGGATGTTGGCGAGATGCGGCCGGGTGTCACCGAGATGATGCAGCGCATAGGCGTTGTCCCATAGGATGCGGAAGTCCGCGGCTCCCGTCTTCATGCGCGCCAGGCGTTCGACCACGGCATCCGAATAGGTCTCGCCGCTGGGGTTGGAATATTGCGGTACGCACCAGATCGCCTTGACCTTCGGGTCGGCGGCCAGGCGCTCGACTTCGTCCATGTCGGGGCCTTCGCCGGTGAGCGGCACCGGGATGAGCTTGATGCCGAAGGATTCGCTCAAGGCGAAATGCCGGTCATAGCCCGGCACCGGGCAGAGGATGGCGATCTCCTCTTCCTTGCTCCAGGGCTTCTGCCCGCCGGGGACACCGCGCAGCAATGCATAGACATGGACGTCATGCATCAATGCCAGACTGGAATTGTTGCCGACGATGACCTGGGCGGCGGGCGCGCCGAGCACCGGCGCAAACAGGTTGCGCACCTCGGCCAGTCCCTGCAGGCCGCCATAGTTGCGGGTGTCCTCACCGGCTTCGCTGAGATGGTCGCGGTTGCCGGGCAGAGCGAGCATGCCTTCGGCAAGGTCGAGCTGTTCGGGTGCCGGCTTGCCGCGCGTCATGTCGAGGGAGAGTTTGCGGTCTTTCAAGGCCTCATATTCGCGCGTCAGTTCGCCGTGGAGGGCAGCGAGGGCATCGGGGCGCAGTTCGGCCAGGCTCGACATGGGTTTTTCCTATCGATGAGGATGAGCACGTCGAACTAACGCGCTGCAGCGAAAGGTTCAAGCGCTGGTTTTAATTCCTCGCTCATCTCACGCCAAGGTCTGCAGGGCTCGAAAGACTTCTTTCAGGCCGCGATGAAGTGGCTTGTCGCGTCGGAGCACCACTGCCAGAGTTCGATGCAGGAGGGGAGTCAGGCTTCGTACGGTGAAAGCCGTTACCTCTGCCCGAACCGCCATTTCGGGCAGGATAGAGCATCCGAGCCCTGCCTTGACCAGTTCCTTGATCGCTTCGACGCTGCCCAGCGACATCACCGGTTTGGGAGACAATCCTGCCTGAGCAAACCATTCGTCGCCGATGCGCCTGGTATTGCCTCCTGGCTCGAAAAGCAGCAGCGGCAACTCGGCGACCACTGCTGCCGTCGCCTCCTGCGGGAGCGTCATGCCCGGCGGGCCGATCAGCAGGAAGGGGTCATCCAGCACGGGAACGATCTCCAGGGAACGGCTGGAGAGCGGCAATGCGACCAGGCCAATGTCGAGGCGATTGTCTTCGACTGCCTTGGCGATCTCAGCCGTATTGCCGGTGGAGATGATAATTTCCAGGTTCGGAAAGGCTTGCCGCAATTTCTTGAGAACCGGTGGCAACAGGAAGATGCAAGCCGTCGCGCCCGTACCGATGCGTACCTTTCCCATGACCTTTCCGTCATGGCGCGCCACGGCTTCCAGCGCCGCCTGCACTGCGGCATCGATTTGGGCGACGTGGAGCAGGAGGTCTGCGCCGGCCGCCGTCGGTCTTGTCCGGCGGCCAACGCGCTCGACCAACAAGGTGCCGAAGCGCCGCTCCAACTGACGGACCTGCAGGCTGACGGCGGGTTGCGTCAGGTTCAGCCGTTCCGCCGCCGCCGAGAAACTGCCGAGCTCGACGACATCGGCGAAGGCTTTGAGGTGGTCGAGATTGAGGTTGTTCATATCGGAGTTATTCTCGTACCAAAAATTTCCTTATGCTTTGCATGATTTTCCAAAGCTTCATTTATTTCAAGTGAGGAGCAACAATCCGGCCGGTTTCACGAAACGGGAAGAACGCGAGATGGCAGAGCACCTGTCGCTGCCGATGGCATTCATGGCAGCTGTCAGGGGAACGGGTCGCTATCTCGCTTTGTCTCCCCGGTCGCGCCTGCATCAGCGGGCGGCATTACGAGAACTCGACGATCGGTTGCTGGCCGATATCGGCGTCACCCGGCGGGGAGCGCTGGCCGGTCACCCCGTGGCGACGAGGAGCGATCCTGCTATGAAGGGATGCAATCAGGCGATGGCAATGACAGCGAATCGGATGGATCCAACCGCCAACGCCGCTGCGATCCTCGTGCGGGATGCCCGCGAGAGCGACATGGCGGCGGTGCAGCCGATCTATGCCCACCACGTGCTGCAGGGGCTGGCGAGCTTCGAGGAAGTGCCGCCAAGCCTGGATGAGCTGGTTTCGCGCCGCCGCGGCGTTCTCGCCCAGGGACTGCCCTATCTCGTGGCGGAGGCGGAAGGGCGCGTGGTGGGCTACAGCTACGCCACGGCCTACAGGCCACGCCCGGCCTATCGCTACACCGTCGAGGATTCCGTCTATGTCGCCCCGGACATGGGTGGGCGAGGCGTCGGCCGCCTCCTGTTGGAGGAACTGATCGCCCGCTGCGAGGCCGGCCCCTGGCGTCAGATGCTGGCCGTCATCGGCAATAGCGGCAATACCGGTTCGATCGCCTTGCATCGGCGCCTGGGCTTTTCCGAGGCGGGCGTGCTGACATCGGTCGGCTTCAAGCTCGGGCGTTGGGTCGATACCGTGCTGATGCAGCGTTCCCTCGGGATCGGGAATGGCGCGCCGCCCCTCGACAGCGAGGCCGGGCGGTGATCGAGCGTCGTACCGTCCTTTGTCTCGGCCTTTTCCAGTTCGTGGCCTGGGGCGCCACCTATTATCTGGTCGGCGGCTTCGGCGAGCGGATGGCCGAGGACCTTGGCTGGTCGCGCGACATCGTCTATGGCGGCTTTGCCCTGGCTCTGCTGGTGATGGGACTGGTTTCGCCGCTCTGCGGGCGGCTGATCGATCGTCACGGCGGCCGCGGCATGATGACGACCGGATCGGTGCTCGCCGCCTTGGGATGCTTGGGGCTGGCCACCAGCCATTCCCTGCCGGCTTATTTCGCCGCTTGGCTGGTGTTGGGCGTGGCCATGCGGCTGACGCTTTACGATGCCGCCTTCGCCGCCCTGGCGCGCGTCGGTGGGGCCGATGCGCGCCGCGCGATGGCCCAGATCACACTGCCCGGCGGACTTTCTTCCACCGCGTTCTGGCCGTTGGGAACGGCGCTGGCCGATAGTCTAGGCTGGCGGGGAGCCGTCCTCGTCTATGCCGGCCTGATGCTGGCGACGGCACCGCTCGCTTTGGCGTTACCTGCAATTCGTCATCGCGACAGGCCGGTACCCAATGCGGAGGACTCCCGGCCGACGTTCGGCGGAACCGGTTCCGGCCTCCTTCTTGCCGGCGTGCTCTACGCCCTGATCACTACCATCATGAATTTTCTGAACGCCGGCATGTCATCCCACATGATCGCCATCCTGGCGGGGCTTGGCCTCGCTCAGACCTCGGCGGTCTGGGTCGCGACGCTGCGGGGCATCGGCCAGTCCGCCGCGAGGCTTGCCGAGATCTTGTTCGGCACCCGCCTGCATCCGCTCGCGCTCAATCTCCTGGCCTGCTCTCTTCTGCCGCTCTCCTTTGCCGCAGGGTTCGCCGGTGGCTACTCGTTGGCGGCCGCCATGCTGTTCGCCCTTGGCTATGGCGCCGGCAACGGCCTCGCAACGATTACGCGGGGCACGGTCCCGCTCGTTCTGTTCGACCATCGCGCCTATGGCGCCATCACCGGCCGCTTGCTGGCGCCGAGCTTCGTCGTTTCGGCCGGAGCGCCTGTCATCTATGCCCGCGTGATCGAATGGTGGGGCCAAGAGGGGGCGCTCGTCCTCTCCCTGGCGCTGGCCGGCATCACGCTGGCCGCGGCCTTCCTGCTCAAGCTGCGTTTTGCGCCGGCAAGCGCCGGTTCCTGTGGAATTTCGCCGGGGAATGGCGGAGCACGATGAAATCCGGGCGATATCGCTGTATGGAACAAGGCGCGGCAGGTTCAAACAAGAGCCGCGGGAAGCGCCCTTCATGAAGCATATCCTGGCCGAACTCCAGTCACGCCGCACCCAGGCCCTGCTGGGCGGTGGCGAAAAACGCATCGCAGCACAGCACGCCAAGGGCAAGCTTACCGCACGCGAGCGCCTGGAATTGCTGCTCGATGCCGGTTCCTTCGAGGAATTCGATGCCTTCGTCGAGCATCGCGCCGTCGATTTCGGCATGGACCGTGCGCATATCTCTGGCGATGGCGTCGTCACCGGCTGGGGTACGGTGAATGGCCGCAAGGTCTTCGTCTTCGCCAAGGACTTCACGGTGTTCGGCGGCTCGCTGTCGGAGACCCACGCCACCAAGATCAACAAGATCCAGGATATGGCACTCAAGAACCGGGCGCCGATCATCGGTCTGTTCGACGCCGGTGGTGCCCGTATCCAGGAGGGCGTCGCTGCGCTCGGTGGTTATGGCGAGGTGTTCCGGCGCAATGTGCTGGCCTCCGGCGTGATCCCGCAGATCTCGTTGATCATGGGTCCTTGCGCCGGCGGCGACGTCTATTCGCCAGCGATGACCGACTTCATCTTCATGGTGAAGGACACCAGCTACATGTTCGTCACCGGCCCCGACGTCACCAAGACGGTGACCAACGAGACGGTGACGGCCGAGGAACTCGGCGGCGCTTCGGTGCATGCCGTACGCTCCTCCGTGGCCGACGGTGCCTATGAGAACGATGTCGAGGCCTTGCTTCAGATGAGACGACTGATCGACTTCCTGCCGGCCAATAATTGCGAGGGGCCGCCGGAGATCCCGTCCTTCGACGATATCGAGCGGCTCGAACCCTCGCTCGACACGCTGGTGCCCGACAATCCCAACAAACCCTATGACATGAAGGAGCTTGTCACCAAGCTGGCGGACGAGGGGGACTTCTTCGAGATCCAGGAGAAGTTCGCGCGCAACATCATCACGGGCTTCGCGCGCATTGCCGGGCGGACCGTCGGCATCGTGGCCAACCAGCCGATGGTGCTGGCCGGCGTGCTCGATTCCGACGCCAGCCGCAAGGCTGCTCGTTTCGTGCGCTTCTGCAACGCCTTCGAGATCCCGATCGTCACGCTGGTCGACGTTCCCGGCTTCCTGCCCGGCACGGCGCAGGAATATGGCGGGTTGATCAAGCACGGTGCCAAGCTCCTGTTCGCCTATTCGCAGGCCACGGTGCCACTGGTGACCGTGATCACCCGCAAGGCCTATGGCGGCGCCTATGACGTCATGGCTTCCAAGCATGTCGGGGCCGATGTCAACTATGCCTGGCCGACCGCCCAGATCGCGGTGATGGGCGCCAAGGGAGCCGTGGAGATCATCTTCCGCCAGGACATGGATGATCCGGAAAAGATCGCCAAGCACGTCAAGGGCTATGAGGACCGATTCCTCTCCCCCTTCGTCGCCGCCGAACGCGGCTATATTGACGAAGTGGTCCAGCCCTCGCAGACGCGCAAACGCGTGGCACGCGCCTTGGCCATGTTGCGCAACAAGCATGTCGAGGCTCCGCGCAAGAAACATGACAACATCCCGCTATAACGGTCAGTCTCAAACTTGAGACTGACCGGGATGGCTCCACCGGTTATTTTGCTTGCCGTAGGGGAAAATAACAAAACATGGTGAATCCCGCGAGCGGCGTTTCCCGCATGTCCGCTGGGCGAGGCGCACCCCGCAGGGCAGGCCTGCGGCTGCGGCATGGCTGAACCCTGAAAAGGGTTTGATATCAGATAGATATCGGGTGTATCGGATCGGCCTCTTTACATCAGCTCTCTCGTCGAACCCTCGGCGGCCGCCAAGCTCAAAGCTGTGAATGATCGGATTTCGGCCCGACATTGCCACAGGATTGTGGCGAACAGCACATTCTTTGGCCATGTGCGGCCCTTAGGGTGAGACTCATTAACGCCAGTTTGAGTGATCCAGGCTCAAATTGGGTTTCATGAGGCGCCGCGAGTTAGGCGCAAACCAAGGCAAGGCACGACCCCATGGTGACGTCACCTATCGCAACTCTAGTTGAGCCCGCTCTGGAGCGCGGTTCGATCGAGGATTCCGAAGTTCAGCAAATGCGTCAGCGTTGGCAGGACGGCGCGCTGCTCCAGGCCGCCGATGCCGACGCACTCTTTGCGCTTCAGGGCGTATTGGCAGGACGCAACAAGAATTTTAACGCCCTCTTCGAGGAAATGCTGACGGCTTTCGTCCTGGATCGTAACGAACCCAAGGGCAGCATTTCCAAGGAGCAGGGAGCCTGGCTCCTTTCGATGCTCGATGGCGGCGAGGGATTGGTGGCCAATGCCGCCGAACTCGGTCTGCTGATCCGACTGGTCGAGCAGGCTGACAGCGTGCCCGACGAACTGGCCAGCTTCGCGCTGCACCAAATCCAGCACGCTGCGATGACGGGCGAGGGACCGGCCGCCAAGGGCCGCATCCATTTCTCCCGCGTGATCGACACGCAGGATATCGCCAGCATGGCTCGTCTTTTCCAGGTGGAGAAGGGCGCCAAGCGCCGTATCATCTCGCGCCAGGAAGCCGAGATGCTGTTCGATATGGCCGAAGGCTGCAACAGTGAAGATCCGGCCTGGGACGGACTGTTTGCCGAAACCATTCAAGCGCATCTGCTGGCCACCAACCAGCCAGGCAATACGGGTGGCCGCTCGCTGACCACGCCCGTGGTTCTGGCCGATCGCGACAGCGCCTGGCTGAACCGGCGCATCCAGCACGATGGCCGGGTAAGCCGCGCGGAGCGGGCTCTGCTGGCCCTGGTCGATCCGCGCCAGATGGCGGCGACCAACAGCTGGGACAAGCCGATCAGCCAGATGATCTGACCGGCTCGAGCCCATTAACCGATGTCATCGAATGCCGGCCCCAGGGCCGGCATTCTGCTTTTCCAGCAAGGTGTTGGTTGCCAAGCAGATTCTTCCTGGTCGGGCCACGGGCACGATCAGGAAGAATCTGCAGGATTTCAGATATTTGCAGAGTTTCCTGACGAGCCCCATCCGTGGGCCTCGTCAGGAAACTCTGCTTAGGGATGACTCTCGATATGAGGCTGTTCATCCTTAGAGCAAAGCGCATTCATGACGGAACGATCGTTTGCTCTAACGCTTCGTTTCGACGCGTCTTTGCGATTCCAGGCGATTCCGCTAAATCGCAAAACGCTCCAGGCTTCACCGGCCCGCCAGCTTGCGCAGGGCGGAGCGGGCCTGTTCGTTGAAGCTGGCGGTGACCGGGCCGTTGTAATAGCCCCGGGCCTTGAGCTTGAGCAGCATCTCGGAGTGGAAGCGCGGCGACCACGCCTTGGCGTTGGTCAAGAGCTCATTGAGCTCGAACTCGGAACCGCGCTCCAGGGCCTTGAAGGCGTAGTTGGCGGCTTCCACCGGATTCTTCACGGTACCACGACCGTTGTTGTAATAGGAGGCGAGGCTGGCCAAGCTGTTGGTGTCGCCGAGATCGGCAGCCTTCTGGTACCAGCGCAGAGCCTCGGCAAAGTCGCGTTTCACGCCTTTGCCGCCCTCATAGAGCAAGGCGATGTTGGCGTGGCTTTCCACATCGCCACGGTCGGCGCCCTGGCGATACCAGCGCATGGCTTCGGCATAGTCCCGCGGCACGCCGAGCCCGAGCTCGTAGAGATAGCCGATACTGACATAGGAATTCGCATAGCCGCCATCGGCCGCCTTGCGGAACCAGCGCATGGCTTCGGCATAATCGCGCGGCACACCGGTGCCCTCGCGATAGAGGAAAGCCAGATTGTGGGCCGCGGCGAGACTGCCGGCCGCAAAGGCCTGCTGATAGGTGGCGAAGGCTTCGGCGTGGCGCTTGGCGGCATCGAGGGTGCGTCCATATTGAAAGAGCAGCCGCTTGGTCCCGGGATATTGCTGCAGGCCGCCGTTGCAGGCCGCGACGGCCCGGGCGGCATCGATCTGCCCGAACAGCACGCCGGCGCCGACCCGGTCCGGATCCAGGGGGCTGGCGGCCAGCCTGTCGCATTCGGTTTCAGGCGGTGGAACTGCCGGTCTCACCGGGGGGACGGCCGCCGCCTGCTTCTGCACGGGGCCGGGATCGGGAGCTGTCTGTGGGATGACGGACGGTACGGTCTTGGTGGTCGCCAGCGCCGAGAGTTCCTTAATGCGCTTGTCGGCCAACTCGCCGAAGAAGGTGTTGGCATAGCGCCTGCGGAAGGTTTCGAGCTCGCCCATATCCGTGCTGCCCCGCAGCGTCGGCCAGATCTGCGAAGCCTCGCCGAAAAGCGCGTCCGTGGCGGGAGGGGCGCCGGCTTGGGCCGGTGCTGCCATCAGGGACAGGACGCCGCCGCCGAGCGATCCGTTGACGAAGGGCTGCTGCTGGTTCCCGGTATCGGCCATGACATCGTCGCGCACATTGCCGAGCATGATGCGGACATCGATGCCGGGCTCGATGATGCGCTTGATCAGCGAGGCGGTGAAAGGGCTGTTCAGGCCATTGCCGTCGGCGGCCACGGTGCCGGCTGCTGCCGAATAGGCAATCAGCGTGTTGGTGCTGGCCGGCTCGGCACGAGCCAGGCCGCGCGAGACCGCCCGATTGCTGTTGCTGCGGCCCATGCGCGGCAGGAAGGGATTGTTGCGACAGGCATCCAGGATCACCAGCTTGAGGCGGGAGGCTCCTTCGAGCGAGCGCAGCACCCTGTCGAGGGTCACCGCCTCATCCTCGACGTCCCGGTCCGTAGCAAGGCGTGCATCCACCGGCAGCAGATAATTGATGCCGTTGAGTTCCATGCCATGGCCCGAGTAATAGATCACGGCCACGTCCGCCGTTGCAGCTTGCGTTTCGAACGCTCGCAGCGCCTGCACCATGCCCTGACGGCTGAGGTCGTTTTCGGGCTGGATCACGGTGAAGCCGGCCTGGTTCAACGCCGCCTTCATGCCACTGACGTCATTGGGCGGATTGATCAGTGCCGTGGCGTTCTGATAGCGAGCATTGCCGATCAGCAGGGCAACGCGCTTGTCGGCATGGGCCGCGCCGGCGGCGCACCACGTGCCCACGAATATCGCGAGCGCCAGGACGATCCTCATATGCATGCGGTCCCCACCACCCTTGAAGCCGGGCTGGATCTTAGCAAAGGGGCGGGGAGCGTAAAGCGTGGAGGGAACAGGGATATGGCCGGAAGCACCCCGATGCCGCGATCAGCGGTGTACGTCGCCTGAATCTCCAAGCCGACTTATTGCCTATGGCCGAAATCTATGAGACGCCCTAATGAAGGGCAGCGAGCCCATTCGAGCCATCCTGGGTGATTGCGGGCATGTTTTCCAAAGTTCTGATTGCCAATCGCGGAGAAATTGCCTGCCGCATCATCAAGACGGCACGCCGGATGGGCATCGCCACGGTCGCCGTCTATTCCGATGCCGATCGCGATGCCCTGCACGTCGAGATGGCGGACGAGGCCGTCCATATCGGCCCGCCGGCCGCGGCTCAATCCTATCTCCAGATCGAGAAGATCATTGAGGCCTGCCGCCAGACCGGCGCCGATGCAGTGCATCCTGGTTACGGCTTCCTGTCGGAGCGGGAGGCCTTTGCCACGGCGCTCAAGGAGGCCGGCATCATTTTCGTCGGTCCCAATCCGCATGCCATCGCGGCGATGGGCGACAAGATCGAATCCAAGAAGGCCGCGGCGGCGGCGGGCGTTTCCACCGTTCCCGGCCACCTCGGCATCATCGAGGATAGCGCGGCTGCCATCCGCATCGCTACGGAGATCGGCTACCCCGTGATGATCAAGGCCTCCGCCGGCGGCGGCGGTAAGGGCATGCGCATCGCCCATTCGGCCGCGGAGGTGGAGGAGGGCTTCCGCCTGGCGCGTTCCGAAGCGAAAGCGAGCTTCGGCGACGACCGCGTCTTCATCGAGAAGTTCGTCGTCGAGCCCCGCCACATCGAAATCCAGGTGCTCGGCGACAAGCATGGCAACGTCATCCATCTGGGGGAGCGTGAATGCTCGATCCAGCGCCGCAACCAGAAAGTGATCGAAGAAGCGCCGTCGCCTCTGCTGGATGCAGAGACGCGGGCACTGATGGGGGCCCAGGCCGTCGCGCTCGCCAAGGCGGTCAATTATGATTCCGCCGGCACCGTCGAGTTCGTGGCCGGGCAGGACAAGAGCTTCTACTTCCTGGAGATGAACACTCGTCTGCAGGTTGAGCATCCAGTGACCGAACTGGTGACGGGTATCGATCTGGTCGAGCAGATGTTCCTCGTCGCTGCCGGCGAAAAGCTCGCGCTGAAGCAGTCCGACATCAAGCTCTCCGGGTGGGCCGTGGAATCACGCGTCTACGCCGAGGACCCGCTGCGCAATTTCCTGCCCTCGATCGGCCGCCTGACCCAGTATTGCCCACCGGCCGAACGGCGCGAGAAGGGCGTGACGGTTCGCAACGACACCGGCGTGTTCGAGGGAGGCGAGATCTCGCTCCACTACGACCCGATGATCGCCAAGCTCTGCACGCATGCCCCGACGCGTGCCGGCGCGATCGCCGCCATGTCGGATGCGCTCGACGGCTTTGCCATCGAAGGCATTCGCCACAATATTCCCTTCCTCTCGGCGCTCATGCAGCATGAACGCTGGAAGGAAGGACGGCTGTCGACCGCTTTCATCGCCGAAGAGTTCCCCGGCGGATTTTCGGTCAGCCCGCCCAAGGGGGCGGTTGCTGACAGGCTGGCGGCGGTTGCGACGGCAATCGACCATATCCAGAACCAACGCAAGCGCAGCATCAGTGGGCAGATGGTCGGCAAGCCCGTGGTATTCGAGCGCCGCCGCATGGCGGTTCTCGGCGACACCGCCTTTACCGTCGAGGTGGACGAGGCGCGCGGGGAGATGCAGGTGACCTTCCTCACGCCGGAAGGGGCGCCGGAGCGCCTGGTGACACTCACCTCGGACTGGAAGCCCGGCCAGCCAGTATGGTCGGGCCGCATCCACGGCGAGCCGGTGTCCATGCTGGTACGGGCGATTCCCAACGGTGTGGTGCTGGCCCATCGCGGCACCGCCGCCGATATCCGCATCTACACCCGGCGCGAAGCCGAACTAGCCCGCCTGATGCCGGTCAAGAACAGCACGGCGCTTACGACGGCCTTGCTGTGTCCGATGCCCGGACTGGTCCGGGCCATCGAGGTCGTCGAGGGGCAGGAGGTCAAGGCCGGGGAGGCGCTCTGCGTCGTCGAGGCCATGAAGATGGAGAACGTTCTGCGTGCCGAGCGCGACGCCACCGTCAAGAAGATCCGCGTCAAGCCGGGTGATACGCTGGCGGTCGATGCGGTGATCATGGATTTTGCCTGATACCGAGAGGCATTTTCAATGCGTCTTGGTTCTATCTGATGGTTTTCGCCAAATCTTTGATTTGGTGTCGAAAACCGTCAGGTGTTTGCATCTCGGATGCGTCAGCATTTTCGAGACTTGGTATGTCATTCCGGCATTTGCGGTCGAGGGAGAGTGGGTTTGAGCGTCTGGGACCAGTTCTTCAGCTGGGGCGCGCTCCCTGGCCACATCGCCTATGCCATCATCGCCATCTCCTATCTCCTGACCAACATCTTCTGGCTGCGGCTGGCGGCGGTGGTCGGCATTGCCCTGGAGGTTGTCTATTTCCTGTTCAGCGGCTCGGCTGTCTGGCCGTCGATCGCCTGGGACAGCGCCTTCATCCTGATCAATCTGGTGCAGCTCGGCATTCTCCTGCGCGACCGTCTCAGTCTCAAGCTCTCCGCCGACGAACAGGCTTTCATCAAGCCGATCGTCGGCGATCTCGACAAGGCGCAGATTGCCCAGCTTCTGCGGACGGCCGAATGGCGCACTTTGGAACCGGGCTCGGTGGTGACCACCGAGGCCGATCCGGTGCATGAGCTCACTTTCATCTGTGAAGGCCAGACCGAGGTGCGCGTGCGCGAACAACTCGTTGCCCACGTCGGTGCCGGGGCTTTCGTCGGGGACGTGTCCTTTGCCACCGGCGTACCGGCGACCGCAACGGTGATCACGGAAAATGCCGTGCGCGTGCTGGCCTTCGACCAGGACAAGCTCAAGGCGCTGTGCAAGCGAGACGAGCAGATTGCCCACGCCCTCTATCGGCGAATCGGCGGCGGGCTGGCCGACAAGATGCGGGTGGCAACGGGGCGGCTGTAGCAAGGCAAGATGCCGGCAAGTCGACTCAAAACTTCGAAACGCGACGTTAACCCCCGGATGTTACAGACATATCCAGCTTGGGTTCAGTACGTTGTCAGGACAATGCTGTCAGTCGTCATCTTGCGTTTGCTGCTATCGCCTTCCGGGGCGATCGATCGCGTTGCCTTCACCGCCGGTGTCGTGCTGCTGGCGGCGCTTGCGGTCGGCGGTCACCATGCCCTGCAAGGCTGGAGCGGCCCCTATGGCTTGGGCTCCTTCGCCTTTGTTGCGGCCATTGCCTGGTCCGCCATTTGCCTTTCACGCAAGCGCCTGCATGATTTCGGCTGGTCCGGCCTGGTGATCCCGGCCTTTCTGAGCCTCTATCTGCTGGCCGTCGCGATCGCGATCTTCTTTCTCGACCGGGGTGCCCTGGCGTCCTGGCAACAGGCTCTGGCGACATTCTGCCTGTTCAGCGGCCCGATGGTCGGCTGGCTGATCGCACTGGCCATCATACCGGGCAACGGACTCGCCTCCAGTGCGAGAACGAGCTGGTAGGCGCAAAGTCCGCTCAAACCAATGCCTTGGCGGCATTTCCCGATTCGATATCTTCCCTCGACAGGCGCGTCTCTCCAAAGATCGGTTCGAAGGTCTGGCGCAAGGCAAGGTCGACATCCTCCAGCGTCACCGGCAGCCCGAGATCGACCAGACTGGTCACGCCGTGGTCGCGGACGCCACAGGGTACAATGCCGGAGAAATGCTCGAGATCGGGTTCCACATTGATAGCGATGCCGTGGAAGGAGACCCAGCGCTTGAGGCGGATGCCGATGGCGGCGATCTTGTCCTCGGCACCTTCGCCGCGCTGGGGGCGCCGAACCCAGACGCCGACCCGGTCCTCGCGGCGTTCGCCGCGCACGTGAAAGGCCCAAAGCGTTTCGATCAGCCAGGCTTCCAGCGCCGTCACCAGCCGCCGGACGTCCTGTCGGCGGCGCTTGAGATCGAGCATGACATAAGCCACGCGCTGGCCGGGGCCGTGATAGGTGTATTGTCCGCCGCGACCGGTCTGGTGCACCGGGAACCGGTCGGGAGCGACCAGATCCTCGTGCCTGGCCGAGGTGCCGGCGGTATAGAGTGGCGGATGTTCGAGCAGCCAGACGCATTCGCCGGCCACCCCGTCCGCAATTGCGGCTGCTCTGGCCTCCATCGCAGCGACGGTTTCCTCATAAGGGCTGAGGCCCGCGATGACCTGCCACTCTACTGGCGGAGAATCGCTGCCGGGCAGGAGATGATGGTCGAGGGCATTACGGCTGGTCACTGGATAGGTTCCAATCGGGGTGGACAGCCTCTTCATATCGGCGGATTTTTGGGCTTCGACAAGGGCTTGCATGCGAAGTGCAGGAAAAGCGTGAATTGCCCTTGCTGCCCTGTGATCGATCTGTTAGACGATGCGCCGCTTCACATGGCGACACGGTCTTCGGATCGGCCCTGTGCAGCAACCGCGGTCATGGCGGAATTGGTAGACGCGCTACCTTGAGGTGGTAGTTGGGAGACCAGTGGAGGTTCGAGTCCTCTTGACCGCACCAAATTAGAGCAAGGCTCCGGAAAGGCGATCCAGCGATGGATCGCCTTTTTGTTTGGCTGGAGTCTATTGCGGCGCGGCGCGGCGGGCCTTGCCAACAGGCTTGCCCTGGTTGGCGAGGATGCGCTCGGTCTGGGAGAACCAGCCGGCGGGAGCAGGTTTGGTTTCGAGTTCACCGGGGCCGGGCATGATATGCACGATTCGAAAGCCGCGCCTTTTGAGTTCCTGGAGAAACTGAGGCAGCATCGCCACGGTGCGCGGCTGGATGTCGTGCAGGAGCACGATGCCGCCTTTGTTCTTCTCGAGCCGCCCGAGCACCAGCTTGAGTTCCTCCTGTGGCGTTTCGGGCTCCCAATCGCTTGCCCACAGATCGGCGCCGAACGCCACGATGTCGAGCGAGGCCAGCCATTGGTTGAGGGCTGGGGAGTCGGCAAAGCCGGGAAAGCGGAAGAAGGGCTGGTGTGGACGCTCTCCCGCCGCACCCCAGACGGCCCTGTCGACGGCACGGTAGCCGTTCTCGATATCGGCTCGAGCTCGTTCGAAGGGCAGGCGGCGCAGGATGGGATGGGTCATCGAATGATAGCCGACGGTATGTCCTTCCCTCGCGACCCGGGCGGCGAGGGCGGGTGCGGCAGCGGCGTTGCGGCCGATCATGAAGAAGGTGGCTTTCACGCATTGGCCCGAAAGCGTGTCCAGGATCTTTTCCGTGCGTCCGGGCATGGGACCGTCGTCGAATGTCAGAACCACCTCTCCCGGCGCCAGCAGCAAGGTCTGGGGATAGGTCTTGAGCCCGACCGCGCCGCCGCCGACGGTGCCGACAGGCAGCGTACGCGACACGCCCAGCGCCTCCGGCGGGCAACCCGCGAGGCTGGATGCAGGCAGGGCGCAGGCGAGCGCAGCAGCCAGGCAGAGTATCCCGGCGAGGCTCATCCGCGGGTCTCGCCGGGATACTCTGCAAATGCTTGATATCTTGCAGATGTCTCCTGATCGCGCCACGAGCGCGATCAGGAGACATCTGCTTAGGGCCAAGACTTTCATGACGGGTACGACCGAAAATGGGGGGATGATTCGCCTGATAAGCACTTTGCGAGGCGAGTCTTCAAAGATTTTTGTCGACAGTGAGATGCGGTTAAGCTTCTCTCTCTATCCTGTGTTTCCAGTCGTTGAAGTGCCGAAGCGTTTTGCGATTCGACGGACTCACCTTGAATCGCAAAGACGCTCTAGCCAATCCGTTGGATTGGCTTGGAAACGATGAGTTGGAGCAAACAAGCGTTCAGTCATGGACGCGCTTTGCGCCAGACGGAATGGCCGTTCATAATGGGTTTCACAATGCGATCGCTGTCGCGCTTCATCCAGCACGGGTTTCTTGCAGCAGGTGTGCTGGTGCTCAGTGCCTGCTCGACCGTTCAGCAGGCCTACCCCGAGGCGAACAAGTTTCCGGTGCATGGCATCGACGTCTCGAAATATCAGGGCATTATCGATTGGAATGCCGCTGCCCGGGGCGGCGTGCGCTTCGCCTATCTGAAGGCGACGGAAGGTGGCGACCGCGTCGACGACAAGTTCAGGGCGAATTGGGAGGGAGCCCGCGCTGCGGGCATACCGACAGGCGCCTATCATTTCTATTATTTCTGCCGGCCGGTGGAGGATCAGGTCGCCTGGTTCAAGACCCATGTGCCACCGGCAAGCGACGCCTTGCCGCCGGTTCTGGACATGGAGTGGAATCACCTTTCGCCGACCTGCAAGCTGCGTCCGCCCGCCCCGAAGATCCATGCCGACATGGCGGTGTTCCTACGCGAGATGGAGCGCTTCTACGGTAAGAAGCCGATCATCTACACCACGGTGGATTTCCACCGCGAAATTCTGACCGGTGAACTGGAGGCCTATCCCTTCTGGGTGCGCTCGGTGAAGGGCCATCCTTCCGAGCGCTATGGCAAGCGTTCCTGGGCCTTCTGGCAATATACCGCCACCGGTTCGGTGCCGGGAGTCCAAGGGCAGGTGGACCGCAACGCCTTCGCAGGGTCCGAGCAGCAATGGCAGGACTTCCTGGCTCAGAACGTCGCCACAGGCAGCATCGCCGCCAATTGAGGCTGCGTATGTCGACAGAGGGAGCTTCCAGGCGCCCTCTGCAATGTCTAATCGATCCGTACCGGCCCCAGTCGATAAACGCCCTTGAAGTCGTCAGGGTCGGCTGGAGCACCCTTGCGATAGATCATCAGCCGGCCCTCCTTGGCCAGACGCACGACGATGCGACGAAGCGGCTGCATCAGCGGCCCCCATTGATCGGCAGCCTTGCCTCCCACCTCCTGAGCGATGTCAGAGGGGGCGAGGGTCTTGCCTACCGGCAAAGTTGCGATCAGGCGCAGCGCCGTCTGTTCGAGAGCGTCCTTGTCTACCATTGAACTCACGATCTGGATGCGGAAGCGGCGCTTCCCTACTGAAGTTTTGCTGAGCGGCTTCCGTCGCCATGAAACGGAAACCGCTCTATGAGCCTGAAATTCCAAGCCTAAGCTGAACAAAGCGGCCGTTGGTTTGGGATTACCCGGGAAGGCTTGCCCTGCCAGGGTCGGTGTTTGTTCAACAGCCGGCTGTACCGGGGGGGCAATTGCGGATTGGACCAGCACCGGCTGGCGCACCGGGAGTTGGCGAAGGGCTGTCGACCCGCGGCGCGCTAGGAGCCGCTGATGGGCTCTCGACCCGAGGGGCGGGTGCTGACCAGCCAGGGCGTGACAAGCCGGGAGAACCGCCAACATTCGAGGTGATCGGAGGTCGTCCGCCGGGGGGGGCGTTCCGCCAGCTGAAATCACCGCCTGGAGTCGGTCCCGGACCCGTGCCGGGGCCTGTACCGGGACCTGGTTCCCCAGGAATCGGCCGACCGGGGCGTGGGCGACCCGGGTAGCGATCGCGACGGTCGCGACGATGATCGCCATAATAGCCGCCACCGTAATAGCCAGGGTCGCTATAATAGGGGCGGTCGGCGTAACCGCCCTCCGGCGTGACGCAGCTTGCGAGAGGGAGGGTGAGCAGGCCGGCAAGCACGAGCATTTTCTTCATGGGTACGACTCTCAGATGCGTTGCAGTTCGTGGATCGAACAATGAAGGCGCTCCCGCCGGCTTGCAACCGGATGTTTGGCACCAGGGTCGTTTAACTGAGCAGTCATACGGCATGTTGACGGAGGCAAATCTCCGTTTGCGCGCCCGTGCAGGAGGCGGCATGGTGCGGCCGGTGCTGGAGTACGCCCCTTGAAACTGATCATCGGCAACAAGAATTATTCTTCCTGGTCCATGCGTCCCTGGCTCGCGGCAAAGTCGGCCGGTTTGAGCTTCGAGGAACAGATCATCTGGCTGCGCCATCCCGAAACGTCGGCGATGATCAAGGCGACCTCGGCAGCCGGCAAGGTGCCCATTCTGATCCATGGCGACATCATGGTGCACGAATCCATTGCCATCCTCGAATATCTGGCCGAGATCGCGCCGGAGCTCTGGCCTGACGATCGCGAGAGCCGGGCTCACGCCCGAGCCATCAGCGCTGAGATCCATGCCGGGTTCCTGCCGCTGCGCCGCAACTGTCCGATGAATATCAAGCGCCGGCCGAGGGCGATCGCGCTCGACGACGAAACCCAGGCGAGTGTGGAAAGGGTGGTCGATCTCATCATCGATTGCCGTACACGCTTCGGCGGTGGCGGCGATTTCCTGTTCGGCGCGAAGTTCAACAATGCCGATGCCATGTGGGCACCGGTGGTGAACCGCCTGCACGCCTATGACGTCAAGGTGCCGGCCGCGGTGCGCCGCTATATGGATGCGGCGATGGCGACGCCGATGTGGCGTGAATGGGAAGCGGCCGCGCTCGAAGAAACCGAAACGATCGTCGATATTGATTCAGTGTGATGAGCCTTAATCTGATCAAGCTGTGCGTCGGCGCCGAATCGATCGCCGACCTCGAGGAGTGGATCGCCCTGCGCCTGCGCCTGGCGGGCGAGCAGATCCACACCACCCGGATGATGCCGAAGAACCGCGAGGCGATCCTCGGTGGCGGCTCGCTCTATTGGGTGATCAAGGGTATCGTCTCCTGCCGCCAGCGCATCACCGATTTGCGTGCGCGCCGTGACGAGGACGGCATCTCGCGTTGCGATATCCTGCTCGATCCGGTGGTCGTCGCGGTCGATCCCCGTCCGCGCGGTCCCTTCCAGGGCTGGCGCTATCTCAGCGCGACCGATGCACCGCCGGATCTTGCCAAGGCCGGCACGGCCGATGCCGACCTGCCCATCGAGCTCCAGCGCGAGCTGCGCACCATCGGCCTCGTGTGAGCCGAAAGGCCATCTTGGCCGGTTGCAAGAAAGCTGCAAGGCGTGTTCACGCTATAGTCACACACCATGCGTCATTATGGCACGTAATCGCCGCTTACCTGTCCGTCATTCGTTATCGAGCGTTAACCATGACGTGTGCAGGATGGCACTTCGAAGTTTCACCGCTCTGGCATCATGGCCGTAAGTTGAGTGGATGGAGGACGCCATGTTGATCGCAAGTACAGAAGGGCAGGGCTGGTGCTACGAAGTCATCGCGCAGTCTGACGGCTTTCTCGTCCAGGTTCGCGATCTCGATACCGGTGAAGTTTCCCTGAACGAAACCACGTTGTTCCGCACTTCGCCTGTGGCCTTGGCTTATGCCGATATGGCAGCCGCAGCGGACCGCTTCGCTGCATCACGGCTCGACGAGGTTGAAGAGGTCGAGGACTGGCAGGCCCTCGCCGACGATTATCATCACGAGCTGGATCGTTTTACCACCATTCGCGACCGTCTGTCCGATGATGGCGTGGGTGGTGCCTTGCTTCGCTGCAGCCGGGCAGGTTCCCTGCGCGATCAGGCCCATCGACTGCACTAAGTCATTTTTCCAGAGTAGTTGATGGACTTGTCGGTAAAAAAACGCGTCGGAACCAAGAAATATTCTGCTGATCAGGCGGTAGCCTTGCCACCCTCGACCAAGGTGAGATGGCCATAGCGCCGGGCTCCGCTGGGCAAGGCTGAGCGACGCTGGACGCGGGAAGCCGCCGGGATTTCTTCCACCGCGACGATATCGAAACGCGAAATGGGATGCAGGCCGATCCAATAGGGTGTTTCGCCCGGGGTAAGGCTGCCGAGGATGCGCGAATTCGCCTTGCCGCGATGATGGAGCGGCAGAAGCAGCAATTCCAAGTCGAGACGATGGCCTTGCAGCGTGCTGCCACTCAGCGTGATCACCCGCGCCGTGAGGTCGAAGGATACCGCCGTCACCAACTCCGCCAAGGCAGCCGGATCGGCCCATCGGTCCAGCAACGAAGCGCCGCGCAACTCCTGGCCCAGCAGGGCGCACATGCGAGTTCCGGCCAGGCGGAAAGGAAAGCTGCGGCTCTTGTCGATCTCTACGATGAAGGTATCGCCGAGAACCCGGCGGATGGCGGCCGGATCGATGTCGACGCGTTCGGGGGCCGGCCGCTGACCGCGCAACTGATCCCAATAGCCATAGAGGTCGCGTGTCGCCGTATTCTTCATTGGTCAGCCGCCCCTTGAGCAAAGCACGTTCATGCCTGAACGCTTATTTGCTCTAACTCTTTGTTTCGACGCGTCTTTGCGATTTTTGGCACTGCCTTCAAATCGTAAAACGCTTTGAGCAAAGCGCGTTCAAGGCTGAACGCTTGTTTGCTCTGACGCCTTGTTTCCAAGCCAATCCGACGAATTGGCTAGAGCGTCTTTGTGGTTCCTTGCGGATCACTGGACGCTATTGGCATGTTCCGATTTGGGATCGGCCCATGCCTTCGCTTCAATCATCGCGAACGACCTTCGTTCGAACGTCGCTCCCGCCCGTCATAGGCGGGCTAGGAGGTGACGATAGCACTGGCGGGGGAGAGGGGGGCAGAGGGCAGGATGGTTACCGCCTGGAAACGAATTATTAATGTTAACAAAAGGTTAATGGTGCCGAATCGATGTTAAGAAAGGCGGGGTGGATGGTCATGGCTTCCTCCTTGCTTTAGGAGACACTTCTTTGTCATTGAAATCGCGCGGCAATATCGATCCGCCAGCGGCCTTTAACGTGCCGGCGGTCGTCCTGCTGCTCACCGGCCTCGTCGTCGCCGTTCACATTGCACGGGCCGTGATGCCCGTCAGTTGGAGCGCCTGGCTGGTCGGCATCTTTGCCTTCACCCCCCTGCGCTACGACCCCGCGATCGGAGAGAGCATTGCCTGGCCCGGGGGGCACCTTGCCGATATTGCCGGCTTCCTGACCTGTTTCTTCCTTCAGTCCGATCCTGGCACGCTGATGATCAATGGCGCAGCCATGCTGATCCTTGGGGCAGCAGTGGCCTGGCGCTTCGGAGCCTTGCGGTTCCTGGCCTTTACAGCGCTATGTACCGTCGCAGGCTCGTTCACCTGCCTGCTGTTCTACTGGGGCAGTGCAGCAGCCATGGTTGGGGCAGGCGGTGGCTTGTCGGGCCTGTTCGCAGCCTCCATCCATTTCCTGTTCAAGGGCGGGTCGGCCATGGCGGCTTTTCGGGTCGCCGGCGGTGCGGCATTTCGCAAGCCGGCCTGGACCTTGCGGGACGCTCTGGCGGACCAGAATGTGCGCATCTGGCTCGCCGTCTTCGCCTTCATCACGGCGTGGAACGCCGTCAGCCCGCTGATTATAACCACTTCGCAGGTGATGCCCGGTTGGCCGGCCAACATAGGCGGCTTCCTGGCCGGCCTGCTTCTCTTTCGTTTCTTTGACCGCCAGCCACGGTTGCGGCGGGTCGTCTGAAACCCGGATCAGCTCATCGCCTGGCCCTCGACGGCGCTCCACACAGCCAGGGCCTGGCGCGTCTGTGCGACATCGTGGACGCGTACGGCGTCGGCGCCGCGCTGGGCGGCAGAGAGAGCGGCGGCAACCGATCCGGCTACGCGTTCCGAAGCCGGACCATGGCGATCGACGCCGCGGATGAAGATCTTGCGTGAGGCTCCGATCAGCACGGGGAAGCCGAGCGCACGCAATTGCGGGGTGGCGTCGAGCAGGGCCAGATTGTGTTCCATTGTCTTGCCGAAGCCGATGCCGGGGTCGAGCCACAGGCGCGATGCGGCGATGCCATCCTTGATGGCGCGCTCGCATTTGAAGCTCAGTTCGGCGCACACATCCTTCACCACGTCGGCATAAACAGGGTTGACCTGCATGCTTTGCGGATCGCCCTGCATATGCATCAGCACCACGGGTGCATCATGGCCAGCCACGGCCCTGCGGCTGGCTGGATCGTCCAGGGCGGTGACGTCGTTGATCATGGTGGCGCCGGCTGCGAGCGCCCGGGCCATGATTTCGGCGTGACGGGTATCGACGGAGATCAGGCGGTAGCGTCGCCTGGCCTCCTCGGCCAGGGCTGAGATCACCGGGCCAACGCGCTGCCACTCGGTTTCGATGTCGACGGGGGCGGCGCCCGGACGGGTCGACTCACCGCCGATGTCGAGTATGTCGGCACCTTCCTCCATGAGTTGGCGGGCATGATCGATGGCCGTCTCGGCGCTGTCGTAGCGCCCGCCATCGGAGAATGAGTCCGGCGTGACGTTGACGATCCCCATCAGCAGCGGCACCGTCCTGAGGGCACGCACATGGGCGCGATCGCTGCGCGCCAGCATCAGGCTCACGGTTTCGCCATTGACGGGATGGCGCCAGCCTGGCGCGATGTCGGCGAGCGGCGCGAGCACGAAGGCGCGTTCATGCATGCGCGGGTGCGGCACGACGAGGTCTGGCGTGTCGATGACTTCGCTGCCATAGCCGATCAGATCGAGATCCAGCGTGCGTGCGGCATTACGTTCGCTGCGCTCACGCCCGAACTGCAATTCGACCTCGAGCAAGAGGGAAAGAATCTGATGGGGCGGGAGGGCGCTGTCGACGGCGATGACCTGGTTCGCATACCAGGGCTGGTCCGAGCGGGGCACGGGTTCGGTCAGGAACAGGCGTGAACGCGCCGAAATCGTCAATCCGCGGGCGGCCAGGGCAGAGACTGCCCGGCGAAGGGTCTCACGGGGAGCTCCTTCGGAGGACGGAAGATTGGCACCGAGGGCAACGTAGATCATGGAACTTTGCTCACTGGATGGGAAGGGCAACCTCAAGGCGCATGCCGGTGTCGTATTCGATGCGGGCCAGGAGGGCGTTGAAGAGGCGATTGATGGATTCGGCGGCGCGGGGGGACGGGATCAAGCTCCGATTGCCCAGCGCAATGACGGGCCGGACCAGGCGCACGGAATTGGAGAGAAACAGCGCTTCGGCCTGGTCGAGCAGGGGCGGTGTAAGACTGGTCTCGCTGATATCGAAGCCGAGGGCCTTCGCCTCTTCCAACAGCACGGCGCGCATGACGCCGTCGAGGCAGCCATCGGCGCAGGGGGGCGTGACGAACCGGCCGTCGACGATGGCAAAGAGGTTGGCGATGGTGGTTGAGACGGCATTGCCGTCGAGATTACGGATCAGGGCATCGTCGGCGCCGATCTCGGTGGCCCGGCGGGCGGCGAGGATGTTTTCGAGGTAGTTGAGGGATTTCAGGCGGGCTAGCGGCGAGAACTGGTTGCGCGGCAGCCCGGCCTCGCACAGGCATGCGGGCTGGCCGACGAGGCTCGGACCCCAAGGCTGCGCCGTCACCAGGATGGTGGGTGGATTGCCCGGTGGCGGCCACAAGCCCCGGGCTGCCTGTCCTCGCGTCACCGTGGTGCGCACGATGGCATGGCGTTCGCCCAGCTCATCCAGCACGCCGGCGAGCGCCTCCTGCAACCGGGCCGAATCGACATCGATGCCGATGGCGGCCGCATGCTGGATGAGGCGGGCGCGGTGTCGTTCTTCCGCGAAGGGACGGCCCCTGAAGCAGCTCATGGTGTCGAACACGCCGTCGCCGAGCTGGAAGCCACGATCGAGGGCGTTGACCCAAGGAATGTCGGGTTGACGGGCATCGATTTGGGGGGCGTCGGCGGTGCCGTCCGCCAGGAGACGATAAAGAAGGAAACTCACTGCACGCGATCCAGGAACGCGCGGATGATCTGATGTCCTTGCGGCGTCAGGATCGATTCGGGGTGGAATTGCACGCCGAAAGTGGGGTGCTGGCGATGGGTGAGTGCCATGATCTCTCCCTCATCGCTGCGGGCCGTGACCTCCAGCGGGCCGTCCTCGTCGATCTCGACGATCAGCGAGTGATAGCGCGCGGCCTCGAAGGGGCGTGGCAGCCCGGCGAACAGGCCGCCACCCTGATGCTCGATGCGCGAGGCGCGGCCATGCATGGGAGTGCGAGCATGGGCGGTGCGCCCGCCAAAGACCTCGCCGATGCATTGATGGCCGAGGCAGATGCCGAGAATGGGCAGTCTGCCGGAAAACAGCTTGATCAGGTCGAGCGAAGCGCCAGCATCGCGCGGTGCCTTGGGACCCGGCGAGAACACCAGCGCCTTGGCACCCAGGCTGACGACGTCATCGGCGCAGACGGCGTCGTTGCGGGCGACATGGGTCTTGGCACCGGCCTCCTCGAAATAGCGGGAGACGTTGAAGACGAAGGAATCGTAATTGTCGACGATCAGGATCATGCCGCTTCCTCCGCGCGGGAGGCATCCTCGAAGGCCGCGATGAGCCGCTCGGCCTTGGCCAGCGTCTCGTCATACTCGGCAAAGGGGTCGGAGAGCAGCGTGATGCCGCCGCCCGCCCGTACAGAGAGGTCCTTGCCGTCATAACTGAGGGTGCGGATGGCGATGTTGAGATCGGCGGCGCCGTCGAAGCCGATCCAGCCTATGGCACCGCAATAGGCACCGCGCGGCTCGCGCTCGAGTTCGCCGATGATTTCCATGGCGCGAATCTTCGGCGCCCCTGTGATCGAGCCGCCAGGGAAGGTGGCCGCGATCAGGTCGGTGACGTCGAGCCCCGCCTTCAGGCGGCCCGTCACTGCCGAGGTCAGGTGGTGAACCGAGGCATAGGTTTCGACGCCACACAACATCGGAACCTCGACGCTGCCGGCTTCGCAGACGCGTGACAGGTCGTTGCGCAGGAGATCGACGATCATGATGTTCTCGGCCCGGTCCTTCTCGCTGCGGGAGAGCGACTGGGCGATGGCGATGTCCATGGCGGGATGGGTGCAGCGACGCTTGGTGCCCTTGATCGGCCTGGCTTCGACCAACCCTTCATCTTGGCCGGTGTTCAGACGCAAAAAGCGCTCGGGCGAGGTCGAGGCGATGAAGTTGATACCGTCGATCAGCAGGGCGGCGAATGGTGCCGGATTGGACCGCCGCAAGGCGAGATAGGTCGCCAGCGGGTCGGCGCCGTGCTGGGGCGTTGCGCTGAAGCGATGGGAGAGATTGGCCTGGAATATGTCGCCGTCGCGGATATAGCCGACCACGCGGGCGACCTCGGCCTCGTACTCGCTCCGGCTGCGGCTGTCGTGCCAGGTCAGTGCGCGCGGCGCCGACGCCCGGTGAGGCTGGGCCTGGAGGCCCTCGACGAGCCGTTCGGCGCAAGCCCGGTCCGGTGCAATGGCGAAAGCGCGTTTCTCGATGGTGTCGAAGGCGAGGAGGCGATCATAGAAGGGCAAGTCGATCTGCGGGGTGCCCGGAGCGGCGGATGGAACCGATGATCCGAAGCGCTCGAACAGATGACCTGCCTCATAGGCGAAATTGCCGATGGCACCGCCTGTGAAGGGAGGCGCCCCCGGCATAGCGGGGCGGGCATGCTGCCGCAGCAGATGGCGTAAGGCCTCCATCGGCTTGCCGTCGATCGCGGCATCGTTCCAGCGCGCAACGCCGTCGACGACCTTGAACCGGCCGAAGGGGGAGGCAGCCAGATAGGACCACCGCCCAAGCGTCGCATGCGGCATGGCGCTGTCGAGCAGGGCCAGTCGCGGCTGGCTGGCCATGGCGGCCGCGGCTTCTAGGGGATCGATCCAGGGTATCTCAACAATGATCATGGCAGCTCAAGCACAATCCTGGTGCGGCATAAAAATGCCGGCCAGCTCGTGTGATGCGGACAGACCGCTTCAATGTTCGGCGATTGGAGCGTCGGGCGGCTTCCCTGTCAGCCGGCCGGAACTCATCACGCTGAGGCTTGCATATAAGATGAGCCCTAGCGTCCCGCATCTCTCAGCCCTGTGGAGATACGTGGAACATCGCATGTCTATGTAGCGCTTTTTTTTGCCTTTGTCGTGCCTCTGTTTGCGGTGGAATAGAGCATGGTCACGACAAGCCCCGCACAAAGGCCCCAGAAGGCGGCACCGATGCCGTACAGACTGAAGCCGGATGCGGTGACCAGGAAGGTCGCAAGCGCCGGTAGGCGCTGGCTTTCCTCCTGCACGGCGCCGAGCAGGGAAGCACCGAAAGCGCTCACCAGGGCTAGTCCCGCCGCCGCTTCGATCAGGATCGGCGAGGATGCCGTGACCAGGCCAGTGGCGATTGCCGACAGCAACGAGAAGATCGCCGCATAGAACAACCCAGCCACCACCGCGGCGGTATAGCGCCGTTCGGGCTGGGCGTGGGCATCGGGACCGGCGCAGAGGGCGGCGGTAATCGCTGCGAGGTTGATGGTGGGAGCCCCCAGCAGGGAGGAGAGCGCCGATACGCCCCCGGTCGCGAGGAAGGTCGGCCTTGTCGGCGGTTGATAGCCATAGGTCGCCAGCACGGTCAGGCCCGGAATGTTCTGGGAGGCCATGGTGACGACGAAGAGCGGTAGGCCGATCGAAATCAGTGTTTGCCAATCGAAGCTTGGGGCAACGAATTCAAGCGACGGCAGAGCCAGGGGCAGCGTGCTCGCCTGGCCATCGAACGCCATGGCGCCCAAGGCGACAGCAAGCGCCGCGGGTGCAGCCCACAGACGGTAGAAGCGACCCACAGCCAGCCAGGTCAGCACCACGGGTATGGCGAATTTGGGCACCTGACCAAGGGCGGCGATCGGGGCAAGGCAGAGCTTGAACAGGATGCCGGCCAGCATCGCGCCCGCGATAGGACGGGGAATGCGCGTGATCAGCTTGCCGAGTGGCGCCCACAAGCCGGCGATCATGATCAGCACGCCGACGATCAGAAAGGCGCCCACGGCCGCGGGATAGCCCCCGGCCGGCGCCGTCAGGCTCGCCAGCAGCGCCATGCCGGGCGTCGACCACGCCGTCGAGATCGGCATGCGGGTCATGAGGCTCAGGCCGGCACCGCACAGGCCCATGGTGACGCACAAAGTGGCAAGGCCCGAGGCGATCTGGCCTGGCGATGCACCGACGGCGCTCATGCCGTTGATCACCACCGCCACCGAACTGGTATAGCCGACCACAGCGGTAAGCACGCCCATGCCGGCCGACTGGCCGTTGAGGTCTGCAAAGAAGGAACGCATGGCGAGGGGAACCAGATTTATTGAGACGGACGTAGCACGAGACCGCTTTATTCGGGCCCCGACACGAAATGTGCAAGCCATATGTCAGACGGATTGGGAGATCAAACCAGGCCGGTTTGAGCCGGAGGTGAGGATTTATCTGCCCGTATTCTCCGCGGGCATGCACATCCAAATCTCGGCCTCCAGATAGGCCGCCCATTGGCGCGCGTATCGACGAGCCTCTTCGCGTGTCCGGTTCGTGTTCAGGGCACCAAAAGAAAACGGGCGGAAGATCCGCCCGTTGCTTGCTTGTCCGTTCAGGGCTTCTTGCTGTCGTCTCGGCTTCGCCCCAGGAGACTCGCCATTTCCTCCTCGAGGCTGGCGAAGGGGTCTTCGACCTCGGCTGGAGCCGGAGTGGTCGTTGGAGCCGGAGGCGGCGTTGGTGTGGGAGCCGGTGTTGGCGCCGGCGTCGGTGCCGCAGTGGCGGTCGGTGCGGCCGGGGTGCTCGAGGCGGGCGCCGGCGGTGTGGTGGCCGGGCGGGTCGGAGTCGTCAGTCTTTCGCCGACCCGGAAGGGTTCCGTACGCGTCGGCTCGGCCTGGGCGCGTGGCGCCGGCGTTCCCAGCGAGGGTTCGATACGGCCACCGGGAGCGTGCGACGGCTCGCTGGCCGGACGCGGATCGGCGGAGAAACGAGGTTCGACCCGAAGCTCCGACGCCTGGCGCGGTGCAGGCGTGGGAGCGGGTGTGGCCTCGGGGCGACGCCATTCCGGCAAGCGCAGATCCGGCAGACGGATCTCGGGCAGCGTCAGGCGTGCGGTGGTGGTCGGAGGCGGTGGCTCCTGCGTTTCGGGCGCGGGTTCGAGATCGAGCCCCTCCGCGACTTCGAAATCAAGGTCAGCCTTGGGCTTGGGTGCTGGCGTGGTTTGTGCGGCCGATACCGTTGGCTTGGGCGCCGGCGTCGTCGTAGGCGCCTCGTCGGCCAGAAGCTCCTCGAAATGCGCGGTATCGATCGTGGCGCGCGGCTCTTCGGTCACCGGTGCGGCAGGTGCGGCCGGGGTCGGCGTCGTTGCAGGAGCGGCGGCCCGGCCGAAATTCGGCAAGCGCGAAGTGGCCCGCTGGAAGAAGCCGGGCTCGCGCGGGGGCACCACGCCCGAACGCGCGGCGGAAGTGGTTGCGGAAGTGGTCGAAGGCGCCGGGGTCGTGGTAGCGGCCAGGGTAGGGGGGGCAGTGGGTGTCCTGCTGGCCGCCGTGGTGGCCGGTGCCGGAGTTGGCGTATCGATCCTGGCGACAGGCGGGGGAGCGACCGGGGTCGGACGGGCGAAGTCTTCCTCGACCTGCCGCGGTGGGGCCGCGACGGCAGTCGCACGCTCCTGCACCGGCGGCGTTGCTGCACCGGGCGAAGCCGGGCGCTGAGCCTGGCCGGCCGAGCGGGCGCGCAGAATGCTGGATTCGACGACCACGTCGTTCGGGCCGCCGATCATGATCAGATGTTCGACATTGTCACGCCGAACCAGCACGAGCTGACGGGCGCCGACGCCATAGGAATCCACCACGCCGAGCCGCGACTGCCGACCGCCCTTGACGCCGCCGCCGAGCTGGGGCCGGTTGAGCGTGCGCCAGATGAACATCAGGACGACTCCCACCACCAGCAGGCCAGCCAAGGCGAACAACTGCGCGGGCAGCCAAGAGTTCAACGAATCCATCGATACATTTCCTTAGATCTGGTCCGGTGCCGATAGGGGATGGCAGCCTGATACGACCAGTACTCTTTCCGGGCTGGTTTCTTAGAAGACGGTTAACGTGCAAGAATCAACAGCAAAGTCGCAAAACTAAGGCTTGTCCCTTGGAATTGGCCAAAAATTCGGAGAAATGCCGCAAAAGGGGCGGATTTGTCTTCCCTCTCAGCCGTTTCGCTGAGGATATACCATGGTCGAGCATGCGTTTGGACGGAGCTAAAACGCTGCAAGGGACCACGATATTTTTGGTCAACGAGGTTAACACATTTTGAAATGTGAACTGCTAAGCCAAACTGACCATTATGCGGTTCGCCGGAGCGAATCGCCCTTTGACGATGCGCGGTGGGGTTGAACATGGCTGAAGGCGAGGAGGCGGCGGCACGCGGCGCCGCAGTCGATCGCAGCGAGCGGCCCAGCGGCATCTTCTGGGTGCTGGCGCTTGCCGCGGTGATCATCCTCATCGCCGTGGGGGTGTCGCTGCTGCCCTATGACTGGGGCAAGGTCGCCAGTTTCGGCATCCTGGCCGTCTTTGCCATCGTCGGCATGATTGCGATGTTCGCCTGGGCGATGGGAATCGCCCATTTCGGCCAGAGCTCGATCGCCCGCAACGACCTCACCAAGCTGATCGCCGACGATTCTCCGGAAGGCATCCTCGTCACCAACAAGGATGGCCGTATCATCTATGCCAACGAAGCGTATCTGACGCTGACCGGCGCCATGGGCGAGCAGGACATCCGCACGGTGGAGCGGGCTTTCACGGGGGACCCCGACGTTTCGGAGGCGACGTATCGCCTGGCGCAGGCTGCGCGGGCCGGGCAGCGCCTCGCCGAGGAATTTCGCATCGCCTCGGCGCCGCCTTCCGGAACGGCCTCCTGGTATCGCGTGCGGGTGCGTCCGATCGCACGCCCCTCCGGTGCAGGGGAGACGGTCTGGACCGTTGCCGACATCACGCGCGAGCGCGAGCGCCAGGAAAACGTCTTCCAGGAACTGCAGCACGCCATAGACTATCTTGACCACGCGCCGGCCGGCTTCTTCTCCGCCGATCCTTCGGGCGAGATCGTTTATCTCAACGCCACGCTCGCCGGCTGGCTCGACTATGACCTCGCCCAGTTCGGCACAGGCGGCCTGACTCTGGCCGACATCGCGCCCGGCAATGCCGGCGCTTTGGTGGTGACGCAGGCCAGCGAGCCGGGCAGCGTGCGCACCGAGATCTTCGACATCGATCTCAGGCGCCGCAACGGCACCATCATGCCCGTGCGCCTGTTCCACAAGATCGCCTTCGCCGCCGATGGCCAGCCCGGCCCCTCGCGGACCCTGGTGATCTATCGCGGGCCGGGCGGCGACGTTTCAGAAGGCTTGCGAGCGGCGGAAGTTCGTTTTGCACGCTTCTTCAACAACTCGCCTTTGGCCATTGCGACGATTGACGAAAACGCCAGGATCGTGCGTACCAACGCGGCCTTCATGCGCCTGTTCAAGGAGTCCCTCAATGGCGACGCACCGGGCCATTCCCTGCTCGAGGCCGTGGTCGAGCGCGACCGCGAGGGCCTGAGCAAACTGACCCGTCTCGCCATGGCCGGCCGCGGCGACATCGAACCGGCCGAGGCTTCCCTGGCCGGACAGGGCAGCCGCTCCGCCCGCTTCTGGTTCGCGCCCGTCGATCGCGGCGAGAACGAGAAGGAAGCAGCGATCGTCTACATGATCGACACCACCGAGCAGCGCACGCTGCAGGAGCAGTTCACCCAGAGCCAGAAGATGAATGCGGTCGGCCAGCTTGCCGGCGGCGTAGCGCACGATTTCAACAATGTGCTCGGGGTGATCATGCTGGCGGCCGATTCCCTGCTCGGCAGCCACAAGCCCGGCGATCCCGCTTTCCAGGACATCATGGCGATCAAGAGCAACGCCAACCGCGCCGCCAATCTGGTGCGCCAGTTGCTTGCGTTCTCGCGCCGGCAGACCCTGCGCCCGCAGGTGCTGAACCTCAATGACGCGATGTCGGACCTGTCGATGCTGCTGCGGCGCCTGCTCGGCGAGAAAGTCGCGCTGGAGGTCGTGCATGGCCGCGATCTCTGGCCGGTGAAAGTGGACGTCAACCAGTTCGAACAGGTGGTGATGAACCTCACCGTCAATGCGCGCGATGCCATGGCCGATGGCGGCAAGGTGATCATCCGTACGCGCAATGTGCCGATCTCGGAGGCGAGCGCCCTCGATCGCAGCGAATTGCCGCCGGCCGACTATGTCACCGTCGAGGTCGAGGACAATGGCAGCGGCATTCCGCCGGCCGTCCTGGACAAGATCTTCGAGCCCTTTTTCACCACCAAGGATGTCGGCAAGGGCACCGGCCTCGGGCTTTCCACCGTCTACGGCATCGTCAAGCAGACCGGCGGCTCCATCCTCGTCCACTCGGTGGAGGGCAAGGGCACGATCTTCCAGATCTTCCTGCCGCGTATGATCGAGTTGGCAAAGGCAGCCAGCGTCGAAGCCGACACCCCGCCGGGCCAGGCTGGGTCGACACCGGCCAAGACCAAGGACATGCCCGATCTCACCGGGCGCGGCCGCATCCTGCTGGTCGAGGACGAGGAGGCCCTGCGGGCGCTCTCTGCCCGCACCCTGACGGCCCGTGGCTTCGAGGTCATCGAAGCCGGCTCGGGCATCGAGGCCCTGCAGATCATCGACGAAGGCGAGAACGAGATCGATCTCGTCGTATCCGACGTGGTGATGCCCGAAATGGATGGGCCGACCCTGCTCAAGGAAATGCGCAAGCGCAATTCGACGACGCGGATCATCTTCGTCTCCGGCTATGCCGAAGAGGCGTTCGCCAAGAACATGCCTGAGGGCGAGGAATTCGCCTTCCTGCCCAAGCCCTTCTCGATGAAGCAGTTGGTCGAGGCCGTGAAGTCCAATATGAAGCCGTAGATTGGCGGCTGGAACGGTTTTCGGGCGATGCGCGGCGTTCGAGCTGGCCAGCTCCTCATGACGACTTAAGCAATTGCTTGAACTGTAATTTTGGATATTGCGTCATTGTTTTTTCACGCAAGAATTTGGATGGCCGCCGCCCTGGTGGTGCTCGGCGCGATGTCAGCCGAGGCTAGGGACGGCATCCCGACGGGCTGCGATCTCGGCGGCACCCAGATCCGTTCCATCGCCGATCCCGTCTCGGGCCGATCCTATGATGTCGAGGTCACCTTGCCGTCGGATTACCAGGCCAATCCCGCCAAGCGCTATCCGGTGCTGTATTATGCCGATGGCGGCCACCTTGCCGCGTCCGCAACCTGCCTGTCGAAGGAGTCGCGGCGCCAGGAGGCGCTCCGGCTGGTCAGAAAGCTCCATCGCGACGGCAAGCTGGCGGAAGAACCTATCCTCGTCGGCCTGTCCTATGCCAAGGGCGAGGGCTTTGCGGTAAGCCGGGCTCGCGACTACACGCCGGTTGCCGACAAGCCTGGTTATGGCGGAGCCGGGGCCTTTCAGGCCTATCTCGGCAAGACCGTCATGCCCGTGATCGAGGGCCTTTATCGGACCGACCCCAGAAGACGCCTGTTCTGGGGCCATTCCTATGGCGGGCTTCTCGGAGCCCGGATACTGCTGACTGAACCCGGCCTCTTCCGTTCCTATATTCTCGGCAGCCCGTCCTTGTGGTTCGCCGACCACGCCATCCTGACGATGGAGGCCGACTACGCCAGGGCGAACCGCGACCTGAAGGCCCATGTCCTGATCTATGTCGGCGGCGACGAGATCAGCCGCTACGATCCAGGCCGGCGCGGCGATACCCAGGATATGGTCGGCGATGTCAGGACGTTCGAGAAGATCTTGAAATCTCGCGGTTTTCGAAGCCTGACGATCCGCTCTCTGGTGGTGCCGGGCAAGAACCACCGCACCACCATTCCCCCGGGCTTTGCCTGGGCCATCACCGCCGCACTCGCCGGCGGATGAGCGTCGCGGGCGAGCGGAGGGGCGACTTGGCTGAGAAACGACGTCAAAACAAAGGGTTGCAGAGAAAATGTGATTCAGGAAGATCACGTTTTGCTCTCGTGCTCGCTTTGGCCGCCCTCATCGCCGCCTGCCTGAGCGCTCCCATCGAAGCCGCCGAAGGCAAGGCCGGAAAATGGCGCTCATGCGATCCCGGCGGCATCCTCACCCAATCCGTGCCCGATCCCGTCTCGGCCCGATCCTATGACATCGAGGTCAGCCTGCCCTCCGGCTATGACGCGGCCGCGGCCAAGCTCTATCCCGTTCTCTATCTGGCCGATGGCGGCCGTGCTGTCAGGCCGCTGGCCTGTGAGGTGAGGGCACTCTACGGCGAAGGGAGCCTGCGGGAGGATCCCATCATCGTCGGTCTTTCCTATGCGAAGGGCGAAAATCTGGAGGTGAGCCGCAAGCGCGACTACACGCCGGTTGCCCTCAAGCCCGGAGACACCGCCTATGGCGGGGCGAGCGCTTATCAGCTCTATCTGCGCCAGACCGTGATCCCCTATGTCGAGCGGCAGTATCGGGCCGATCCCGGCCGGCGCCTTTACTGGGGCCATTCCTATGGCGCCTGCTCGGTACGCGCATCCTGCTGACGGAGCCCGACCTGTTCGCGACCTATATGCTCGGCAGCCCCTCTTTCTGGTTCGGCGATCAGGCCATCCTGGCGATCGAAGCCGATTATGCCAAGGCCAACAGCGACTTGAAGGCCGAGGTCCTGATGTATGTCGGTGGCGACGAAGTCTCCCGCTACGATGCGGGACGGCGCGGCTATACCAAGGATATGGTCGGCGGCATGAAGGCGTTCGAGGCGCGCCTGCGAGAACGCGGCTTTCCGGGCCTGAGCATCCGCTCGCTGGTGGTGCCGGGCAAGAACCATCGCAATAGCATTCCGGCGGGTTTCGGCTGGGCCATTACCTCGGCTCTCGGCAAGGCACAGGTGGCGGAACCCTAAAAGGTTCCCGGGGGCGCTGGCATCCACGAACACACATCAAGGTGTTTCGAGGCCTCGGCCCATGGCGCTGACCACCAGGGCGACCTGTTCGCGCAGATAGGGCAGGGGCAACTGCACCAGCTTGCCCTCCAGTCCGAGCAGCACCATGCCATGGGCGGCCGAGAAGAGAGAGCGGGCGAGAAGAGATCTTTCGGAAAGAGGCAGACCCGGCTGGAGTACGGCGAGCGGGGCTTCCAGATGCTGGAAGAGTGCATCCTGCTGGCACAAATGGTCTTCCGGCAGGTCCTGGCCGTCCGGAAGGCGGAAGTCGAAGAGGGCGTGCCAGCGTCCCCCATGCTCGGCGGCGAAATCCAGATAGCCATTGGCGAGCGCGATCAAGGTGCGATTGGCGATGGTGCGCCGACTGCCACCCGCCTCGGCCTGGATCAAGGCCTGTCTGGCCATGGGCACG
Source organism: Labrys sp. KB_33_2 (assembly GCF_052114505.1). NCBI lineage: Bacteria > Pseudomonadati > Pseudomonadota > Alphaproteobacteria > Hyphomicrobiales > Xanthobacteraceae > Labrys > Labrys sp. KB_33_2. The sequence goes on from NZ_JBFREW010000016.1 coordinate 57,653, forward strand.
GTGATGCTGATCCAGACCTGCGTGACGCCGATCAAGACCTTGCACGGACCAGCAGGAGGCCGGCCGGCTGCACAACCGCATCGAAGACGCCAAGACCGAGCAGTTGCTGATGCGCATGGATCGCGCCAAGGATTGAGGGGCTTCCGAGGGGGCGCGGGCACTTTTTTAGCAGGATAAGCGCGGATTGGAGGGTCGATCTGCAGATCGACCTTCTTCCTTTCCTGCGCGACGGTGCTTCCAAGATGGTCGATCTGGAGATCGACCCTCCAATCCGCGCCTAGGCGCCCGTGCACCCGAGAGAATCTCAGCGCCCCCTGCCGACTTCGCTCAGGTCATAGGATGTCGTCTGGTATATCTCGTTGATCCAGTTGCCGAACAGAAGATGGGCGTGGCTGCGCCAGAAATTGCGCGGCGGGAAGGATGGATCGTCATAGGGGAAGTAGTTCTTCGGCAGCTTGATCGGCACGCCCGAGTCGACGTCGCGGAAATACTCATCGGCCAGCGAGGTCGATTCATATTCGACATGGTTGAACAGATAGAGCCGGTTGCCCTTTTGCTCGTGAATGAGACACACGCCGGTTTCGTCCGAATCCATCAAGATCTCCAACTCGGCATTCTTGCGCACATCTTCGCTGCGGACCTCCGTCCAACGCGAGACGGGTATGTGGAAGTCGTCTGAAAAGCCGTTGAGATAGATCGAGGAAGGCTTGCGGTTGTGGTGCTGGTAGACACCAAAGGCCTTCTCGGTCAGGTCATATTTGGGAATGCGGTGGAAATGCCAGATGGCCGCCATCGCGCCCCAGCACACGTTCAGCGTGGAATGCACGTTGGTCGTGGTCCAGTCGAGGATCTGCTCGAGTTCCTTCCAATAGGTCACGTCTTCGAAGGGCAGGGTCTCCACCGGCGCGCCGGTGATGATGAAGCCGTCGAATTTGCGCTCACGCACCTCTTCCCAGGTTTCGTAGAAGGCAAGCAGGTGGTCCTCGGAGGTATTCTTGGCACGGTGGCCGCCGACGCGCACCAGCGAGAGTTCGACCTGCAGCGGAGTGGCGCCGACCAGGCGCGCCATCTGCAGCTCGGTGCGGATCTTGTTGGGCATCAGATTGAGCAGGCCTATCTGCAGCGGACGGATATCTTGCCGGATGGCGGCAGTTTCCGTCATCACCCGCACCCCTTCGCTGACCAGGGTGGAGAAGGCGGGCAGGGTATCCGGAATCTTGATAGGCATGTTGCACTCGATCGACGTTGGGCCAGCCGGAAAGCAATGCGACAGGTCCACGGATGGAATGCATCCAGCGGCCCTTTAGCGAGTTGTTTAACGTGGCTGCAAGCCGGCCGGCCAAATCACCACGAGGAGAGAGTTAATCCTGTGGTGAATGGAAATCAATGGCAATCCTGGGAGCGTGAGCGGTGGGCAGAGGGGCTCTCACCTTGCGGGATTGGAGGGTCGATCTCCAGATCGACCATCTTGGAAGCGTCGCACGTGAGGGAGAGGGAAGATGGTCGATCTGGAGATCGACCCTCCATGTTCCCCGTGCATATCCGCGGACCGGAAGCCGGCGATCCCGGGAATCTACTCCGCCGCCTCCGCCGTTCGCGGCACATAGTTCAGCACTGGCGAAAGCCAGCGTTCGACTTCGTTCACCGTCATGCCCTTGCGGGCGGCGTAATCCTCGACCTGGTCCTGCTCGATCTTCGACACCCCGAAGTAATAGGCATCGGGATGGGCGAAATAGAGCCCGGACACCGAGGCGCCCGGCCACATCGCATAGCTCTCGGTCAGGCGTACGCCGATGCGTTCTTCGGCGTCGAGCAGGTGGAACAGTGTGCCCTTCTCGGTATGGTCGGGCTGGGCGGGATAGCCGGGGGCAGGGCGGATACCGCGATAGGGTTCGCCGATGAGTTGGTCGGGGGCCAGGTTCTCGTCGATCGCATAGCCCCAGAACTCCTTGCGGACGCGCTCATGCATGCGTTCGGCGAAAGCCTCGGCGAAACGGTCGGCCAGAGCCTTGACCATGATCGAGCCATAGTCGTCATTGGCGCGTTCGAAGCGCTTGGCGATCTCGTCCTCTTCCATGCCGGCCGTGACCACGAAGCCGCCGAGATAGTCGCCCTGGCCACTCGTTTCAGGGGCAACGAAGTCGGAGAGGGCTACATTGGGCCGCCCGTCGCGCTTGGTGAGCTGCTGGCGCAGGGTGTGCAGGCTTGCGAGCTTCCGGCTGCGGTTCTCATCCGTATACAAATGTATATCGTCGCTGACGGCGTTCGCCGGCCAGAAGCCGATTATGGCTTTTGGCCGGAACCATTTCTCCGCGATGATGCGTGCCAACATGGCCTGGGCATCGTCGAAAAGCTGGCGTGCAGCCGCTCCCTGCTTCTCGTCGGACAGGATGGCGGGATAACGCCCCTTCAGTTCCCAGGTCTGGAAGAACGGCGTCCAGTCGATGTAGCGCGAAAGCTCGGCGAGATCGTAGTTCTCGAAGACCCGTGTTCCCAGGAAGGATGGTTTCGGTGCCGTGAAGCCTGTCCAATCCACCTTGTGGGCGTTGGCCCTGGCCTTGGCGAGCGGCAGGCGCAGCTTGTCGGCCTCGCTGCGGGCATGCGCCGCCGCGACCTTGGCGTATTCGGCCTGGACGGTTTCGACATAGCCCGCCTTGTTCGCGGGGGACAGCAGGCTGGAGACGACGCCGACGGCGCGGCTCGCATCCGTCACATAGACGGCCTGGCCACGGTCATAGCGCGGATGCACCTTCACGGCAGTATGGACGCGGCTGGTAGTGGCGCCGCCGATCAGCAAGGGGATGTCGAAGCCCTCGCGTTCCATCTCGGCGGCGACATGCACCATTTCGTCGAGCGAGGGTGTGATCAGGCCGGACAGCCCGATGATGTCGACCTTCTCCTGACGCGCCACCTCGAGGATTTTTGCCGACGGCACCATCACGCCGAGATCGATGATCTCGTAATTGTTGCAGGCGAGCACGACGCCGACGATGTTCTTGCCGATGTCGTGTACGTCGCCCTTCACGGTCGCCATCAAAATCTTGCCGGCGCTCTGGCGTTCGCCAGTGCCGCCATTGGCAAGCTTCTCGGCCTCCATATAGGGCAGGAGGCTGGCGACGGCCTGCTTCATCACACGAGCCGACTTCACCACTTGCGGCAGGAACATCTTGCCGGCACCGAAGAGATCGCCAACCACGTTCATGCCGGCCATCAGTGGCCCTTCAATGACGTGCAGGGGACGTGCGGCCGCAAGACGCGCCTCCTCGGTATCGGCATCGATGAACTCGGTAATGCCATTGACGAGCGCATGGGATATGCGCTGCTCGACCGGCCACTCACGCCAGGCGAGATCCTTTTCCTTGGCTTCCTTGCCGGCGGCGCCACGGAAACGCTCGGCCAGTTCGAGCAGGCGTTCGGTCGGGTTCAGCTCCCCGCGCGAGGGCCGGTTGAGCACGACATCCTCGCAGGCTTCGCGCAAGTCCGGATCGATGGATTCATAGACGGCGAGTTGCCCGGCATTGACGATGCCCATGTCCATGCCGGCCTGGATGGCATGGTAGAGGAACACGGCGTGCATGGCCTCTCGCACCGGCTCATTGCCGCGGAACGAGAAGGAGAGATTGGATACCCCGCCCGAAATATGGGCGTGGGGCAGGGTGGTCCTGATCTGCCGCGTCGCCTCGATGAAGGCGACGCCATAGCCGTTATGTTCCTCGATGCCGGTGGCGACGGCGAAGATGTTGGGATCGAAGACGATATCCTCGGGCGGGAAGCCCGCCTGCTCCGTCAAGAGCTTATAGGCTCGGCTGCAAATGGCGACCTTGCGTTCCAGCGTATCGGCCTGTCCCTGTTCGTCGAAGGCCATCACCACCACGGCCGCGCCGTAGGCCCGCACCAGGCGGGCATGGTGAAGAAAGGCTTCCTCGCCTTCCTTCATGGAGATCGAATTGACCAGCGGTTTGCCCTGCACGCATTTCAGGCCGGCCTCGATGATTGAGAATTTCGAGGAATCGATCATAACCGGCACGCGGGCGATGTCCGGCTCGGCGGCGATCAGGTTGAGGAACTCGACCATGGCCTTTTCGGAATCGATCAGGCCCTCGTCCATGTTGATGTCGATGATCTGGGCGCCATTGGCGACCTGGTCGCGGGCGATGTCGAGTGCGGTCGCATAGTCGCCGGCGGTGATGAGCTTACGAAACTTGGCAGAGCCGGTGACGTTGGTGCGCTCGCCCACATTCACGAAGGGGATGGTCGCGTCGAGCGTGAAGGGCTCGAGCCCCGACAGCTTCATCTTGGGTTCGATCTCGGGAATCGGGCGCGGCGCGTGCCGGCCGACCGCTTCGGCGATGGCGCGGATATGCTCCGGCGTCGAGCCGCAGCAGCCGCCGACGATATTGACCAGGCCGTCGCGGGCAAAGCCCTCGATCTGCGCCGCCATCGCCTCTGGGCTCTCGTCATACTGGCCGAACTCGTTGGGCAGGCCGGCATTGGGATAGGCGCAGACGAAGGTATCCGCGACCGTGGAGATCTCGTCGAGATGCGCCCGCATCGCATTGGCACCGAGCGCGCAATTGAGGCCGATGGTGAAGGGACGGGCATGCCGCACCGAGTGCCAGAACGCCGTCGGCGTCTGCCCGCTGAGGGTGCGGCCTGAGAGATCCGTGATGGTGCCCGAGATCATCACGGGCAGGCGCACTTCCTTTTCGCCAAACACTTCCTCGCAGGCGAAGATGGCGGCCTTGGCGTTGAGCGTGTCGAAAATGGTCTCGATCAGGATGATGTCGGCGCCGCCGTCGATGAGGCCGCGGATCTGCTCGGCATAGGCAATCCGCAGATCATCGAAGCTGACGGCGCGATAGCCGGGATTGTTGACGTCCGGCGAGATGGAGGCGGTGCGATTGGTTGGGCCAAGCGCGCCGGCGACGAAGCGCCGGCGCCCGTCCTGCTGCTCTGCCTTGATTGCGGCTCGGCGGGCGAGGCGCGCACCATCGCGATTGAGATCGTAGACCGCCTCCTGCATGCCGTAATCGGCCTGGGCGATGGAGGTGGAGGAGAAGGTGTTCGTCTCCAATATGTCGGCGCCGGCCATGGCATAGGCGTAATGAATCGCCTCGATCGCGGCAGGCTGGGTGAGGGTGAGAAGGTCGTTGTTGCCCTTGAGATGGCAGTCGCAGCCGACGAAGCGCTCACCCCGGAAATGGTCCTCCTCGAAGCCGAGCCCCTGGATCTGCGTGCCCATCGCGCCGTCCAGGATCAGGATGCGCTCGCGCGCGGCGGCGGTAAGGGCGGCGAGGATCTCCGCGCCCCGATCGGTTGGGGCAGGCGCGGCGAACAGGGCTTCGACCGGAGCGCTCATCACAAGCTCCTATAACGGAATTACGATATCAAGATATCCTTATATGATAGCGCTGAGAAAAGAGAGGTCAAGGTGAACTATCCCGGAAGCGCCGGTTTTCTGTCTGGGATTGCTGGGGGATGGTGGAGAAGGGAAGAGGCGGACGGAACATCCATAGGCGCTGGGTCAAGGCAACGAGGCCTCAATTCTTTACCCTCCCCTGGAGGGGGAGGGTATTATTGCGCTTTTCGCCTTGATCCCGCGCCTATGGATGTGTCGTCCGCCCTCCAACTTCTGCTATATCTGGCTGGCTTAGGCATCTGCCCGCAAACGCCGCCGGCCTGGTCGCCGACCGACATGATCGCGCACCTCGTCGAGCAGGCTGCTCAGATGCGGCAGCAGCGGATTGTCCGGGATCGAGGCCTTGAGCAGCAGGACTTTCAGATCGACGGCTTCCCTGGCCAGGTCCGCACCGTCTTCGCGGCTGAGGATCCAGGCCAGCATCAAGGTGCGGGCTCGCTCTTCTGGCAGTGTCGGACCTTCGTCCCGAGAAGCCTCCAGGATGGAGTGCACGATGGCGGCGTCGACGTCGACGGTGTTCTGCGCGGCAATCGTCATCTCAAGCCTCGATCTCGACACGGCCGAGCGGCCGGGTGCAGCAGGCCAGCACCAGGCCGGCGGCGATTTCCTCCTCGCGGATGCCGCCCTGGTGGGTCATGGCGGTCTCCCCCGACAGGCATTGTACCTTGCAGGTGCCGCACAGGCCCATTGTGCAACCGGTCGGAATGTTGAGGCCGGCGCCGCGGGCGAGCTGGAGAATGGTCTCGCGGCTGGAGGCCGGCACCTCGATGCCGGATCTGGTGAAGGCCACGCTGGCTTCGCCGGCAAGGGCTTCGTCCGCACCGATGTCCTCCATTGGAGTTTCGGCCGGCTGGAAGCTCTCTTCATGATAGCGGCGCATGTCGTAGCCATTGGCTTCGAGCATGTCCTTGACCGCTGCCATGAAAGGCGCGGGGCCGCAGCAGAACACTTCGCGCTCGCGAAAATCCGGTGCGATCAAGCGCAGGGCCGGAGCGTTGAGCCGACCCTGGAAGCCGGTCCAGGTTTCATGGGCCTCGGTCTCTTCCACGATCCAGGCGAGGCGCAGGCGCTGCATGCGTCCGGCCATGCGCTCCAACTCCTGGCGGAAGATGATCTCGCCCGGCCGGCGTGCGCAGTTGACGAAAGCGATATCGGTGGCGGCGCCGTGATCTTCGGCAAAGCGGGTCATCGACATCATCGGCGTGATGCCGGATCCGGCCGAGATGAAGAGGTATTTTTCCGCCGGATGACGAGAGAAGCTGAACTGGCCGAGCGGGCCGTAGGCCTTCAACCGCGTGCCGGGTTTGAGGTTGTCCAGCATCCAGCGCGTGCCGATGCTGGAGGCCTGCGCCTTGGCGGTGACGCTGATAGAAAGCGGGCGGGAAGGGCTCGACGACAGCGTATAAGTGCGCAGCACCGGCCCGGCCTCGGCCGGGATCTCCAGCGTGATGAACTGGCCGGGTTCGTAGCGGAACCAACCCTGTTCGGCGGCGCGGAAGGTGAAGGTCGCGACGTCGCGGCCCTCATGGATGATCGAAACGCATTCGAGCGCCTGGCTCTGATCGTTCCACGGCGGCGTTTCGTCGATATGCCTGAATTTTTGTGTGGCGATCGGCATGATGTCTGCCCTTGTATATGTCGGTTTCGCTAACACCCTCCCCTGGAGGGGGAGGGTCGACGCGAAGCGTCGGGGTGGGGTGATTTTCACCGGCTGCTGTGTTTCTCACCCCACCCCGTACTTCGTCCGACCCTCCCCCTCCAGGGGAGGGTGAAAAGGCGCTAGGCCACGCTGCGCAGGCGGACGCCGTCGTTACCCAGCGCCGCTTCCATGGCGTTGCGATACCACTCGACGAACTGCATAACGCCGCCCTCGTGTTCGGGGGCGTAGGGTCCGGGCGTGTAGACGGGCGAAGAGACGCCGAGCTGGTTTTCCTCGACGATCTGGCGGTCCTGGTCGTTGGTCATCTGCCAGACATGGGTGAGTTCATCGAGATTATAGTCGACCCCTTCGACCGCATCCTTGTGCACCAGCCATTTGGTGGTGACCTGGGTTTCCTTCGGCCCGATCGGAAGCACGCGGAAGCTCACGGCATGGTCGCCCAACACGTGGTTCCAGGTGGTGGGATAGTGGAAGAGCAGGAGGGCGCCGATATTGCCTTCTTCGATCGTCGGGCTGAGGGGGCGTTGCACCGCCGGTTTGCCCGACATCGTATAGCTGGCGGCATTGCGCAGCAGCGGCATGCGGGCCATGCGGAACTGGCCGTCACCGGAAATGCTGAAGGTGCTGGGCAGGCCGGCTTCCTCGCAACGCCGCCAATGCTGGCCGATGAGCGGATCCTTGTCGGCACCCTGGATACCCGTCACCGTCGGGGCTTCTGGGAAGGTACGGCAAAGCTCGGGATGATTACCCGCGCAGTGGTAGCACTCGCGGTTGTTCTCCCACACCAGCTTCCAATTGCCCTTTTCGACGATGGTGCTCTCGAAGGCCACCTTGGTGTTTTTCAGGCCATGCGGTGCCAGATAGGGCATGGCGCCGGCGCGGAAGGTCTCGAAATCGGGTGCCTCCTTGGCAAGGCAGATCCAGATATAGCCGGCCACGCTCTCGCAATGCACGGGCTTCAGCCCATATTGCGCGGCGTCGAAGCCGGGGCCCATGTCGCGGGCGAACAGCAGGCGCCCGTCGAGCTCGTAGGTCCACTGATGATAGGGGCAGACCAGCTTGGCGACGCTGCCGCGCTCGGCCGCGCAGAGCCGTGATCCCCGGTGCCGGCAGGAATTGTGAAAGGCGCGGATGGCGCCGTCACCGGAGCGCAGCACGATCACCGGATAGTCGCCGACCTGGAGAGTGAAATAGCTGCCCGGCTTGCCGAGCTCGCAATCATGGCCCGCGAACAGCCATTCACGGTACCAGATATTCTCCATATCCAGCCGGAAGTACTCCGGGTCTGTGTAGAATTTGCCCTCGAGCGTGGTGCCCGGTTGATGGGTCCGGAGGCGGCCCAACATGTCCTGATGCGCTGTCATGTCAAAATCCCGCGTGACAACCAATGCGTTGACTTGGCAGCGGGATGGGAAAGCGGCTCGGCGATCTGCGCCGGTGAAAAGGCGCAGCCAAACCTCCTCCCGGAACGCCCACCGCGTCCGTCGGTTTTCTTCGCGGCTGGTTTCCGGGCTCAGGAGCGGCCTTCCGGCCCGATCGCGACGCCTTCCCAGGTCTTCCCGACCCAGTGGCACTTGCCGCGATCTTCTCCTCTACCGTTGCGGGGGCAGCGCCGGATTTGGACCGGCTTCCCAATTCTCCGGCCCGCCTTGGGGGCGAACCGGCACCTCGAATGAGGATTAGAATACATCGAGTCGGCGCACCGACTAGAGGCGATGCGACGGATGATGGTGTGTTCAGGACATTGTCATCGAGAGCTTGAGGAAGGAAGGTCGGGAAGGAGACATTGAATGTCCATCATTCCCCGCATGGCGGGGGATGATGGAGCAACCTGTCCCACTCCTTTCGAGATGTTGGGATCTGAAATCTGGATGAGGGGCCATGATTCCCCATCCCAGCTTTCCTCCGATTTGTTCCGAAGACCTCGAAAGCGTGCCTTCAATCCCAGCTCAGCGCGCCACCGTTCTGATATTCGATGACACGCGTCTCGAAGAAGTTCTTCTCCTTCTTCAGGTCCATCGCCTCACTCATCCAGGGGAAGGGGTTCTCCACGTCCGGGAATACCGGCATGAGCCCGAGCTGGGCGCAGCGCCTGTTGGCGATGAAATGCATGTATTGTTCGCAGGACACCGCGTTGAGGCCGAGGAAGCCGCGCGGCATGGTGTCCCGGCCATAGGCGGCCTCCAGTTCAGCGGCTTCGCGGATCATCTGCTGGAGATCGGCTTGGAAGGTCAGCGTCCACAGATGCGGGTTCTCGATCTTGATCTGGTTGATCACGTCGATGCCGAAGTTCAGATGGATGCTCTCGTCGCGCAGGATGTACTGATACTGCTCGGCGATCCCCACCATCTTGTTGCGCCGGCCGAGCGAGAGGATCTGGGCAAAGCCGGTATAGAACCACATGCCCTCGAAGATGACGTAGAAGGCGACGAGATCGCGCAGGAAGGCCTGGTCGGCGTCCGGCGTGCCGGTCTTGAAATCGGGATCGTCGAGATGCTGGGTATGCTTGAGCGCCCAGGCCGCCTTGTCGGTGATCGAGGGTATCTCGCGATACATATTGAAGAGTTCGCCCTCGTCGAGCCCGAGGCTCTCGACGATATATTGGAAGGTGTGAGTGTGTACGGCCTCCTCGAAAGCTTGGCGCAACAGATATTGCCGGCATTCGGGGTTGGTGAGGTGGCGGTAGATCGCCAGGACGATATTGTTGGCGACCAGGCTCTCGGAGGCGGCGAAGAAGCCGAGATTGCGCTTGAGCATGCGCCGCTCGTCCTGCGTCAGGCCGTCCTTGGACTTCCACAGCGCGATGTCCGCCTGCATCGATACCTCGGTCGGCATCCAATGGTTGTTGCAGCCGGCGAGATATTTCTCCCAGGCCCATTTGTATTTGAGCGGCAGGAGCTGGTTTACGTCGGCGCGGGCATTGATCATCCGTTTCTCGTCGACCGTGACACGGCCGCCCTCGCGGTCGATCGCGCCGAGGCCGGTCGCATCCGCCGTGCTCTGTGGCAGGGGAAGCTGGGCTGCGGGCGAGGTGGGTTCGGACCAGTCGAGCATCGTCATCGTTTTCTTATCCTCAGAGCGTTTTCCAGAAAAGTTGATAGACTTTTCGCTTAAGAAAACGCGTCAAAACAAAGAGTTGGAGAGCAAGGCGCGAAAGGGAAAAATCGCACCTCGTTCTCGGCTCACTGGCACGCTTCGCAGTCGGGGTCGTGGATGGAGCAGGCCTTGCCCCACGCTTCCGACTGCAGTGTTTCCGGCTGAGTCTCGATCAGGATCGGCGCGGCCGCGTGCGGCACCGTGGCAGAGACGGCGTTGAGCTTGCCGTCGGTGCCCTTCAGCGTCGATTTCTCGACATGGGTGGCCGACTGCGAGCGCAGGTAATAGGTCGTCTTCAGGCCACGCTTCCAGGCCAGGCGGTAGAGCGTATCGAGCTTCTTGCCGGAGGGATTGGCGATATAGAGGTTGAGCGACTGGGCCTGGTCGATCCACTTCTGCCGGCGCGCCGCGGCTTCGATCAGCCAGGCGGTGTCGATCTCGAAAGCGGTGGCGTAAAGCGCTTTCAGCTCTTCGGGGATGCGATCGATCTGGCCGAGAGAGCCGTCGAAATATTTGAGATCGGAGATCATGACCTCGTCCCACAAGCCCCGTGCCTTGAGATCGTGGACCAGGGCCGAGGTCACCACCGTGAAATCGCCCGACATGTTCGATTTCACGAAGAGGTTCTGATAGGCCGGCTCGATTGACTGGGACACGCCGCAGATGTTGGAGATCGTCGCCGTCGGCGCGATCGCCATGGTGTTGGAATTGCGCATGCCGACGGTCTTCACCCGCTCGCGCAGGGCGTCCCAGGGCAGGGTCGTGCCGGTGTCGAAGGCCGCGTTGTCGCGCGTCTCGGCCAGCAGGCCGACCGAGTCGATCGGCAGGACGCCCTGCGACCACAGCGAGCCATCGAAACTGGGGTAGCGACCGCGCTCGGCCGCCAGGTCTGTTGAGGCCGAGATGGCATGGAAGGACACGGCTTCCATGCTCTCGTCGGCAAAGCACACGGCGGCTTCGGAGGCATAGGGCAGGCGCAGGGCCTGCAGGGCATCCTGGAAGCCCATGATGCCGAGACCGACGGGCCGGTGCTTGATGTTGGAACGCCGTGCCTCGGGAATGGTGTAGAAATTGATGTCGATGACGTTGTCGAGCATGCGCATCGCCGTCGTCACCGTCGCCTTGAGCTTGTCGAACATCAGGCCGTCGGCGTCGACATGGGCAGCGAGGTTGACCGAGCCGAGATTGCACACGGCAACCTCGTCATGGGAGGTGTTCAGCGTAATTTCGGTGCACAGGTTCGAGGAATGTACCACGCCGACGTGACGCTGGGGCGAGCGGATGTTGCAGGGGTCCTTGAAGGTGATCCAGGGATGCCCGGTCTCGAACAGCATGGTCAGCATCTTGCGCCAGAGATCGATGGCCCGGATCTGCCTGAAGACGCGGAGCTCGCCGCGCGCGGCGCGTGCCTCATGCGCCTCATAGGCGACCTTGAAGGCGGGACCGTAGAGGTCGTGCAGGTCCGGCGTTTCGTCCGGTGAGAACAGGGTCCAGGGGCCATCCTGTTCCACACGTTCCATGAACAGATCCGGCACCCAGTTGGCGGTGTTCATGTCATGGGTGCGGCGGCGGTCGTCACCGGTGTTCTTGCGAAGATCGAGGAATTCCTCGATGTCGACATGCCAGGTCTCCAGATAGGCGCAGACCGCGCCCTTGCGCTTGCCGCCCTGATTGACGGCGATTGCGGTATCGTTGGCGACCTTGAGGAAGGGCACCACGCCCTGGCTTTCGCCGTTGGTGCCTTTGATATGGGCGCCGAGCCCACGCACATTGCTCCAGTCATTGCCGAGGCCACCGGAATATTTGGCGAGCAGCGCATTGTCCTTCACCGCCTTGAAGATACCTTCGAGGTCGTCGGACACGGTGGTCAGGAAGCAGGAGGAGAGCTGGGCGCGCAGCGTTCCCGAATTGAACAAAGTCGGCGTCGAGGCCATGAAGTCGAAGGAGGAGAGAAGATTGTAGAATTCGATCGCCCGCGCCTCCCGGTCGATCTCGCGCAAGGCCAGGCCCATGGCCACGCGCATGAAAAAGGCCTGCGACAGCTCAAAACGCGTGCCGCGCACATGCAGGAAATAGCGGTCATAAAGTGTCTGCAGGCCGAGATAGTCGAACTTGAGATCGCGTTCGGGCTTGAGGGCAGCGGCAAGGCGGGCGAGGTCGAAGCGGCCGAGCTCCGGGTCGAGCAGTTCGTTGGCGATGCCGACGCGGATATAGTCATGGAAATACTCGGCGTAGCGGGTCGCCATCTCGGCCTGCGTCGCCTGGTCGGGACGGCCTCCGACGAAGCTGAGCGCCTCGCGGCGCAGCTTGTCGTTGAGCAGCCGGGCGCTGACCTTGGCGTAATCAGGTTCGGTCTCGATCAGGGTGCGGGCGGCAAGGATCGGCGCGATCGCCAGTTCGTCCTGGCTGATGCCGTCATAGAGATTGCGTTGCGTCTCGTTCAGCACGGTCTCTGCATCGGTGTCGGCAAGACCTGCGCAGGCTTCGCGCACCAGGGCGGTGAGGCGCGCGTGGTCGAGCGGTAGCAAGGAGCCCTCCGCCGTCTTCATCCGCAGGGCAGGGGCGATGGCGGTCCGTGCCTCTGTCTCGGTTGCTCGTTCCAGGGCGCGCTCTTGGGCGTGCTGTTCGCGATAGAGCACATAGGCACGCGCCACCTTGTGGTGTTCGCCGCGCATCAAGGCGAGTTCCACCTGGTCCTGGATGTCCTCGATATGGAAGGTTCGGCCCGCATCGGCACGGCGGGTCAGGCCGGCAACGATCTGGGCCGTGAGTTCGGCGACAATGTCATGCACCCGGCGCGAAGCAGCGGCCGAATTGCCCTCGACGGCGAGAAAGGCCTTGGTCAGGGCCACCGAAATCTTGGAGGCATCGAAAGGCGTGACGGCGCCGTTGCGGCGAATGACCTGATAGCCCGGTTCCGAGGCCGGCTTCGCCCTGTCGGCGCCGGCAGCCGGAAAAGGCGTCTTTGTGGTCGTGGCAGTTTCGAGATCGAAAGACATTCGGCAAACCCCAAAATGTTGGAGGCTTGGGCCGAAGGAACGCGTTCCGCGTCGGCGCAGGCATATGCGCCACGAGCAAAGCGATCCGTCGGGGCACCCCGCCCGAGGAAACGATAACCAGCCACAGGCAGGTCTCCTGGCTCGCGGGTCGTTGCGAACTGTCTGCCTTCCCGGCGAAGGGCGGGTTGAACCCGCCTTCCGGCCAGTGGCACAGCGACAGCCCGCTCTCCGCTTACAGTTGCGGGGGCAGCCCCGGCTTTGCCCTAGAGCGTCTTGTGTTTTGAAAGCGTCGCTTCAAATCGCAAAGACGCGTCGAACAAAAAGTTCGAGGAAAAGTGCGTTTTCACCAAACGCGCTTTGCTCTCGGGCTCACCGGATTCCCTCTTAGCCTCGGACAGCGAATCCGAGGACCTGTGGATACAGCATCTAGTATGCCTGGGTGTCTCTATGTCAATACATGGTGTATGATGCCCTTTTTTTCAACGGGGACAAGGCGTGCCGGAGGACGAAATTTGTCCCCCGGCAGGTTTTTCACGCGGACGCCGCCACTCTCGCTGGAGCGGTCTCTTCACGAAGTTTGCGGGCGGCGGCAACCATGTTGACGAGGGCCGGGCGGACCTCGTCCCAGCTGCGGGTTTTCAGGCCGCAATCGGGGTTGACCCAGAGCTGATCGCCGGCGATCCGCTCGCGTGCCTTGGCAAGGAGGTCGCGCATCTCCGCCACGGTGGGGCAGCGGGGAGAGTGGATGTCATAGACGCCCGGCCCGATCTCGTTGGGGTAGCGATAGGCCCGGAACGCATCGAGAAGTTCCATTTTGGACCGAGCAGTCTCGATCGAGATCACGTCTGCATCCAGGCCTCCAACGGCATGGATGATGTCGTTGAACTCCGAGTAGCACATATGGGTGTGGATCTGCGTGGCATCGTCGACGCCTGAGGCGGCGAGGCGGAAACAGGCGACCGCCCAGGTCAGATAGGCCTCCTTTTCGGCGTGTCTGAGCGGCAGGCCTTCGCGAATGGCCGGCTCGTCGATCTGGATGATGCGGATGCCGGCCCGTTCCAGATCGCCGACCTCGTCGCGCAAGGCGAGGGCGATCTGCCGGCAGACCTGCTCGCGCTCGAGGTCGTCCCGCACGAAGGACCATTGCAGCATGGTGACCGGTCCGGTCAGCATGCCCTTGACAGGACGCTTGGTCAGGGATTGTGCGAAGCGTGCCCATTCCACCGTCATGGCCCGGGGACGCGAGACATCGCCATAGATGATCGGCGGGCGCACGCAGCGCGAGCCGTAGCTCTGGACCCAGCCATGCTGGGTAAAGGCATAGCCGGCCAGTTGCTCGCCGAAATACTGCACCATGTCGTTGCGCTCGAATTCGCCATGCACGAGAACGTCGAGGCCGATCTCTTCCTGCCAAGTGATCGCCTGGGTGGTTTCCTGTCGCAGAAAACGCTGATAGTCGGCGTCGTCGATCCAGCCCTTTGCGTGGTCAGCGCGTGCTTTGCGCACGGCGTCGGTCTGGGGGAAGGAACCGATGGTCGTGGTGGGAAATTGCGGCAGGCCGAGCCATTCCTGGGCCCGGCGGCGCAGCGTGTAGGGATGCCGGCGCTCGCTCATGGCCGGCGTGAGCCCGTCCATGCGGGCGGCGACGCCGGCATCATGTATACGAGCGGATACACGGCGGGCCGCAGCTGCTGCGTCCGATTGGGCGAGTTCATCAGCGACGGCCCGCCGCCCGTCGACCAGGGCTGCCGACAGGGTCTTCAGTTCCCCGATTTTCTGTATCGCAAAGGCCAGCCAGCTCCGGAGTTCAGGATCGAACGCGCTCTCGGCCTCGACATCGTAGGGAACGTGGAACAGGGAACAGCTCGGAGCGAGGACGACGCGGTGGGGGCCGAGGGCTGCAACCGCCGGCTCGATCCGATCAAGAAGGGCAGTCAGGTCGCTCCGCCAGACATTGCGCCCGTCGATCACGCCCAGCGATAGCACCTTGTCGGCGCTGGCTCGTGCGACCGCCTGCCCGAGCTGGCTTGGCGCCCGCACCAGGTCGAGATGCAGGCCGGCGCTGGGCAGGTCGAGTGCCAGGTCGAGATTGTAGCCGAGGCCGCCGAAATAGGTCGCGATCATGATCTTCAGATCGGAGACCGTGCTGGAAAGGACGCCATAGGCATGGCGCAGGGCGGCCCGCGCGTTCTCGTCGAGATCGAGCACGAGACAGGGTTCGTCGAACTGCACCCAGTCCGCGCCGGCCGCGGCCAACCTGTGCAGGATCTCGGCATAGACGGGCAAGAGGCCTGGCAGCAGGGTGAGCGGATCCAGGCCCTCGTCCTTGCTCTTGCCGAGCAGCAGATAGGTCACCGGGCCGATGAGCACGGGGTGCGTGTGGAAGCCGAGCGCTACGGCCTCCCTGAATTCGTCAATGGGCTTGGCCGAAGCGAGTTCGAAGGCCTGGCCGCGGCGAAATTCGGGAACCATGTAGTGATAGTTGGTGTCGAACCATTTGGTCATCTCGAGAGCGGGGACACCGCCGCCGCCATGGCAGCAGCCCTCATGGCCACGATCGTCATGGCCCCGCCTGCCGCGCGCCATGGCGAAATAGGTCGAAAGCGGGACGGAGCCACCCTCCCAGCCATATTGAGAGGGGATGGCACCGACCACGGCGCTCATATCGAGAACCTGATCGTAGAGCGAAAAGTCATTGGACGGGATATGGGTAACGCCGAGCAGGCTCTGTCGAGCCCAGTTGCTCGCGCGCAACTGGGCTGCCGTTGCGAGCAAGGCGGTCTCGTTCTGCCTTCCGGCCCAGTGGGCTTCGAGGGCCGTCTTGAGTTCGCGACGTGGGCCGATGCGTGGCGTGCCGAGCGTCGAAATGGGAATGGACATGCGCGTCTCCGGCCGGTGACCGATAGGTCCCGGTTCGTGGTGAATGGATCGGATCGAGGAGGGAGCGGCGTACCGTTAGGGCACGCCGCAACGCATTCGTCGTCGAGCAGTCGGATCGACTGCACCTTCACGCATGATGGCAGTTTGAAGCTTGAACATCGGCAGACCCCATGAAGAACTGGGGGCAAAGGCCGTACGGGAGCGCCTGACGCGGCCAAGGACATTGACTTGGTCAAGCAACCACCGGGACACCCCGCCCGAGGACGTTTACATTCGTCGGGGCAGGTCTCCTGGCTCACGGCTCACCGAGCTTGCCTGCCTTCCCACCTGCGCAGGGCAGGCAGTGGCATGATGAGGCAAGTTCTCGCCGTCTACAGTTGCGGGGGCAGCGCCGGCATCGCACCGGCTTCCCTCTTAGCTTCCATTGCGAGAATGGAAGAACCTCGACTGGGCAAGCAAACGACAAGACGTCGTGAAAGTCAAGGTCGACATAAAGACATGTTTATATAGGCATGCCATGCGATCATAGGTTGCCCTTGGATCGCGACCTCGCGGCGGCCTTTGCTCGGCTTCAATCGCAACCACAAGCCCGGTGTCGATGGCGGCGCCTGCCTGAGTGCCTCGTCTGGCCGTGCACGAAAGGCCGAGGGGGCTTCAGCATGGAACGATTCCAATTGATCATAGGCAGCGGTGAGAAAAACGACTAAATCAGGGCCAAACCGGTGGCACCCCTGCGCCACCTCTGCCAGCCCTGGAGCAAAGCGCGTTTAGACGGAAACGCTTGTTTGCTCTAGCTCCTTGTTTTGACGCGTCTTTGCGATTCTTGCCGAAGCCGTCAAATCGCAAAACGCTCTGTTCGGAGATCCTCTCCATGCCTGCCGATTCCGCTGCCAATTCCCGCTATCCCCACGTTCCCCTGTTCCCCCTGGGAGCGGACGAGACGCCCTACCGCAAGCTGACCAGCGAGGGCGTGCGGGTCGAAAAGCTCGGAGGCAGCGAGATTCTGCAGGTGGATGGCGAGGCGTTGCGGCTTCTGGCCGAGCAGGCCTTCATGGACATCAATCATCTCTTGCGCCCCGGCCATCTCCAGCAATTGCGCAACATTCTGGAAGATCCCGAGGCGACGGACAATGACCGCTTCGTCGCCTATGACCTCCTCAAGAACGCCAACATCGCCGCCGGTGGCGTGCTGCCGATGTGCCAGGACACCGGCACGGCCATCGTGATGGCCAAGAAGGGCCGCAAAGTCTGGACGGAAGGTGAGGACGAGGGCGCCATCGCCCAGGGCATCCGCGATGCCTATGAGAAGAAGAATCTGCGCTATTCGCAGCTCGCACCGCTGTCAATGTTCGAGGAGAAGAACACCAAGACCAATCTGCCGGCCCAGATCGACATTTCCGCGGAAGGGGAGGAGGCCTACAAGTTCCTCTTCGTTGCCAAGGGCGGCGGCTCGGCCAACAAGACCTTCCTTTATCAGGCCACACCCTCCATCCTGTCCAAGGACCGCCTGATCGCTTTCCTGAAGGAGAAGATCCTCACGCTCGGTACGGCAGCCTGCCCGCCTTATCATCTGGCGGTGGTGATCGGCGGTACCTCTGCCGAAATCACGTTGAAGGCCGTGAAACTCGCTTCGGCGCGCTATCTCGACAGCCTGCCCACCGAGGGCTCCGAACTCGGCCATGCCTTCCGCGACCTCGAGCTCGAGAAAGAAGTGCACAAGCTCACCCAGTCGCTCGGGGTCGGCGCCCAGTTCGGCGGCAAGTATTTCTGCCACGACGTCCGTGTCATCCGCCTGCCGCGCCATGGCGCCAGCCTGCCGATCGGCCTTGGCGTTTCCTGCTCGGCCGATCGCCAGGCCATGGGCAAGATCACCCGCGAGGGTGTCTTCCTCGAGGAGCTCGAGCACAATCCGGCGCGCTTCCTGCCGGAGATCGATGAGAGCAAGCTTGGCGGGGCGGTGGTGAAGATCGACCTCAACCAGCCGATGTCTGACATCCTGGAAACCCTGTCGCGCCATCCGGTAAAGACGCGCGTGTCGCTGACCGGCACCATCATCGTGGCCCGCGACCTTGCCCATGCCAAGCTGCGCGAGCGCCTGGAAGCGGGTGGGGGGATGCCCGATTATCTCAAGAACCATCCTGTCTACTATGCCGGCCCGGCCAAGACACCCGCCGGCTATGCCTCGGGCTCCTTCGGCCCCACCACGGCGGGCCGGATGGACGCCTATGTCGACCAGTTCCAAGCGGCCGGCGGCTCGATGGTGATGCTGGCCAAGGGCAACCGTTCCGCCCAGGTCCGCGAGGCCTGCGCCAAGCATGGCGGCTTCTATCTCGGTTCGATCGGTGGCCCCGCCGCGCGCCTCGCCCAGGACTGCATCAAGAAGGTCGAGGTGCTCGAATATCCCGAGCTCGGCATGGAAGCGGTCTGGCGCATCGAGGTCGAGGACTTCCCGGCCTTTATCGTCATCGACGACAAGGGCAATGATTTCTTCAAGGAACTCAATCTGGGTTGAGTTCGCTCACCCTGCTTTTCGGCGAGGCCTCTTCCTGAAAAGGGAGGGGCCTTTTTCATGCACGTTCTGCGTGTTGTTGCAAAATCGCAACTGTCATGGACAAAGCCCTTTTGTGTCAGAACGATGACTTACCTTAACATTGTGTAATGTCTCGCCTGGGAGGAAAGCTTCGATATCGCGGTGCACAACGACCGCGCCTCTTCGATTGGCTGAATATTGGTTTGCCAGCTTTTCGAAGAGAGCGGCCCTGATTGAGGGCTATCTTATAAGATCGGGGTATTTCCATGTCTATTCGTGCAATTTTACTCGGCGCTGGCGCTGGATTTCTCAGCATCGTCGCAGCTTCTGCTGCGGACTTGCCCATGAGCAAGGGCGAAGCCGTTGAATATGTGAAGGTCTGTACGGCATTCGGTCCGGGCTTCTTCTACATTCCGGGCACCGATACCTGCCTCAAGATCAGTGGCCAGATCCGGGCCGACTATTGGTATGCGCAGGCGCCCAGCAATGCGACGGGCAAGCGCAACATCAGCCAGACGCAGTTTCGAACCAATGCCCGCATCCGCTTCGATGCCCGTACCCAGACCGACTGGGGCATGCTGCGCTCCTTCTTCGAACTCCAGGCTGAATCGAATGCGGGTGCGGCCACGCACGACACCTTCCAGGTGCGTCAGGCCTATCTGCAGTTTGGCGGATTGACGGCCGGTTACGCCTGGTCGCCTTACGCCTTCTACGATCCCAATTATCAGGCCGAGTTTTTCGCCCCTTATTTCGGCGAGCAGGGCCGGCGTAACCTGATCAGCTATACGGCTCAATTCGACAAGGCCTACGCCACCCTGTCGATCGAAGATGGCCGCGATCATCGTGCCAACACCACAACCTTCGGCAATACCGGCAATGCCAACATTCGCGGCCTCGGCGGTTCGCAGGTGCCCGACATCGTCGGCGTGATCGGCTATGACGACAACAAGAACGGTTGGGGCCGCCTGCAGATCATGGGCGCTCTTCACCAGAATCGCTCCGCCGTGTCGAATTACGGTGACAAATGGGGCTACTCGATCGGCTTCGGCGGCAATGTGAACATTCCGGTTCTGGAAGGCGGCTATGTGGCCGTCGAAGCCAGTTATGCCGATGGTGCGACGCGCTATCTCGGTGTCGGCGCTGCTTCCAACCCGAATGGGTCCTCGCTTCTGGGTATCGGGGGCTGGGATGCCTATCCGACCAACGGCGCGCCATATGATCTCGACAGCGCCAAGGGCTTTGCCGTGCAGGCCGAGGCTGGCCTGAACGTTACCAAGCAACTGCAGGCCGTGCTGTTTGGTGGTTACCTGGACTTTGATGCGCCGCGCGTGGCGACCAACGTCAGCGACAATTTCAAATATTACGTCATCGGCGGCCAGGTGAACTACACCATCGTCAAGGGCTTCATTGCCGGCGCTGAAGTCTGGTACCAGAACAAGGACGCGGAGGGCGCGAACACCAAGACGGTCGACGCTGTCGGTGCAGGTGTGCGTCTGCGCCGCACCTTCTGATCCGGCCTATAGAGGAAGAAGCATGGACGCTGCGCTCTCCTGGGCGCGGCGTTCCTGTATTCGGCGCCCGGTCAGTTCTGATTGGCCGGGGTAAGATCGGTGCCGTTCAGGCTGCCGATATAGTCGGTTAGCATCGGCACGTAGCGCTGCGCGCCACCGGCGGCCATCGCCACGCCGAACGAGTTCTTCACGGCATTGCCGATCGGATTGACCAATCCTGCCGCACTGGCCATCGCCTCCAGATAGCTTAGATCCTTGTAGGCGTTGGCGATGGTGAATTTGTGGGCATCCTTGTCGCCCTCCAGGACCCAGCGCGAAAAGGTCTGGTAGAAACCGCAATCCATGCGGCCGCCGCGGATGACGCTGTCGAAGCGCTTGGGTGTGATGCCGACCTTCTGCGACAAAGCGAGGGCCTCGGCATAGAGGGCGGCATAGCCCAACGACAGGAAATTATTGAGCAGCTTCATGCGGTGACCGTCGCCCGTGCCGCCGATATGCACGATGCGTCCGGCCCAGGTTGATATCACCGGCTTGAGGCGCTCGAACAGGGCGTCGCTTGCGCCGACCATGGTATCGAGCGTGCCTTCCCAGGCTTCCTTCGGCGTGCGGCCGAGCGGCGCATCGGCGTAATCGATGCCGGCTTCGGCGAGTTCGGCCGCGAGGGCGAGGGTGGAATTGGGATCGGAGGTCGAGCAGTCGACGACGACGGCCCCCGGCTTCAGGCCGGCCTTCAGCCCATCGGGACCGTGTACCAGCGCTTCCACCTGTCGCGAACCGGTGACGCAGAGGAAGACGATGCTGGAAGCGGCGCCCACCTCGCGCGGGGTCTTGGCCTCCTTGGCGCCGCGGGCCACGAGATCCTCCACCGGCGCCCGGTTGCGGTGGCCCATCACCGTCAGGGCGTAGCCCTTCTCCACGATGTTCTTGGCCATGCCATGGCCCATATAGCCGACCCCGATGAAGCCGACGCTTTCCTGCGCATTCGTCATTGCAATCGTCCCGTTTCCTGTCCCGCATTTCCGACGCGGGTTGCCGGCGCATCCTGCCGACGGTGAGTGTGGACGGGGATGGGCTTCGGGCGCAAGCCCGATGGTGCAATGGTATGATGATTTATCGAAGGTCGGCCTGCACCGAGCAGTCAGCTTCTGTTAAATAAGAACGATGAGAACAAAAATAGAACTTGCATGAATGAGAACAAAATGGGTACATACCGCCACGGGGCTTTGAATTGCGACAAGATGCAAGCCCAGTGTTGAAAACGATTGGTTCGGATGACGAATCCGTTCGTGCTTGATAGGGAAACGGGCATATGAGTCAGACGCAGCTGCGCTTGGTCGAAGGAAGCTCCATGGACAAGACGAAGGCGCTCGACGCCGCCCTATCACAGATCGAACGCGCTTTCGGCAAGGGCTCGATCATGCGGCTCGGCAAGGGTTCCAAGACGATGGAGGTGGAGGCGATCTCCACCGGCTCCCTTGGTCTCGATATTGCGCTCGGTGTCGGCGGCCTGCCCAAGGGGCGCGTCATCGAGATCTACGGGCCGGAATCCTCCGGCAAGACCACGCTGGCGCTGCACAGCGTCGCCGAGGCCCAGAGGAGAGGCGGCGTTTGCGCCTTCATCGACGCCGAACACGCGCTCGATCCGGTCTATGCCCGCAAGCTGGGCGTCAATCTCGACGAATTGCTGATCTCGCAGCCCGATACCGGCGAACAGGCCCTTGAAATCTGCGACACGCTGGTGCGCTCGGGGGCGATCGACGTCATCGTCATCGATTCCGTGGCGGCGCTGACGCCCAAGGCCGAAATCGAAGGCGAAATGGGCGATGTGCAGCCCGGCCTGCAGGCCCGCCTGATGAGCCAGGCGCTGCGCAAGCTGACGGCCTCGATCGGGCGTTCCAACTCGATGGTCATCTTCATCAACCAGATCCGCATGAAGATCGGCGTGATGTATGGCAGCCCGGAAACCACCACGGGCGGCAACGCCCTGAAATTCTATGCCTCGGTCCGCCTCGACATTCGCCGTATCGGCGCGATCAAGGACAGGGAAGAGGTGGTCGGCAACCAGACCCGCGTGAAGGTCGTCAAGAACAAGGTGGCGCCGCCCTTCAAGCAGATCGAATTCGACATCATGTATGGCGAAGGCATCTCGAAGGTGGGCGAATTGGTCGACCTCGGCGTCAAGGCCGGCGTGGTCGAAAAATCAGGCGCCTGGTTCAGCTATGAGAGCCAGCGTCTCGGCCAGGGCCGTGAGAACGCCAAGCAGTTCCTCAAGGACAATCCGGATGTGGCGGATAAGATCGAGGGCCAGATTCGCCAGAATGCCGGCCTGATTGCCGAGCGTATCCTCGACAATATCGACCCGTCCGAAGCCGAGGGCGAATGAGGTCGGCCTCGACCGGCTTCTCACGTCTGGCCTAAGCAGAGCCAATTCACACCGAATAACCCGTCTGTCGCTCCCGGCAGTCGGGTTTTTCATGTATGCGCGCCTCGACAGGCCGAAACAGCCCCGCTACAACGCCCCACCACCATGTTGCTGGCCATGCCGAAAGGAAGGGACCAGCCAAAACAGGCATTTGGGCCAAATAGGCAAATTGGACATGAGCGGCGTCAACGAGATCCGATCCACCTTCCTCGACTATTTCGTGCGGAACGGCCATGAAGCCGTGGCGTCTTCGCCGCTGGTGCCACGCAACGATCCGACCTTGATGTTCACCAATGCCGGCATGGTGCAGTTCAAGAACGTCTTCACCGGCATCGAGAAGCGCTCCTATTCGCGTGCCGCGACCTCGCAGAAATGCGTGCGCGCCGGCGGCAAGCACAATGATCTCGACAATGTCGGCTACACGGCACGGCATCACACCTTCTTCGAGATGCTCGGCAACTTTTCTTTCGGCGATTATTTCAAGGATCGCGCGATCGAGCTCGCCTGGAACCTGATCACCAAGGATTTCGGCCTGCCGGCTTCCAAGCTCTTGGTGACCGTCTACTCCGAGGACGATGAGGCGCATCGGCTGTGGAAGAAGATCGCCGGCCTGTCGGACGATCGCATCATCCGCATTCCGACCTCGGACAATTTCTGGCGCATGGGCGATACCGGGCCCTGCGGCCCCTGCTCGGAGATCTTCTACGATCATGGCGAGCATATCTGGGGTGGGCCGCCCGGTTCGCCGGATGAGGATGGCGACCGCTTCATCGAGATCTGGAACCTCGTCTTCATGCAGTTCGAGGAACTGGTCGGTGGCGAGCGCGTCAACCTGCCGCGCCCCTCGATCGACACCGGCATGGGCCTCGAGCGCATCGCCACCGTGCTGCAGCACAAGCACAACAATTACGACATCGACCTCTTCCAGGCCTTGATCCGCGCGTCGGTGGAGGCGATCGGCGTGCCGGCCGAAGGGCCGGCGCTTGCCAGCCATCGCGTCATCGCCGACCATTTGCGGGCTTCCTCCTTCCTGGTCGCCGACGGCGTGCTGCCGTCGAACGAGGGCAGGGGCTATGTGTTGCGCCGCATCATGCGCCGCGCCATGCGTCACATCTCCCTGCTCGGCGCCAAGGATCCCGTCATGTGGAAGCTGGTGCCCGCGCTGGTGCGCGAGATGGGCGCCGCCTACCCCGAACTCGTGCGGGCCGAGGCCCTGATCAGCGAGACCCTGCGCCTGGAAGAAACCAGCTTCCGCCGTACGCTGGAGCGCGGCCTTGCCCTACTCGACGCCGAGACCGTGAAGCTCGGCGACGGCCAGGTCTTTTCGGGTGATGTCGCCTTCACCCTCTACGACACCTATGGCTTCCCGCTCGACCTGACACAGGATGCGCTGCGCGCGCGCAACATCTCGGTCGATCTCGAAGGCTACCAGGCTGCCATGCAGCAGCAAAAGGCCAAGGCGCGGGCCGCCTGGGCGGGATCCGGCGATGCGGCCACCGAGACAGTCTGGTTCGGCCTGCGCGAGCAGGTCGGCGCCACCGAATTCCTCGGCTACGAGACGGAGACCGCCGAGGGCGTTGCCCTGGCCCTGGTCAAGGACGGCAAGCCGGTCGATCACCTCGGCAAGGGCGAGAAGGGCTTCCTGATCCTCAACCAGACGCCGTTCTACGGCGAGTCTGGCGGCCAGCAGGGCGATGCGGGCACGGTGCAGGCCGGTGGCCTGAAGGTCACCGTTACCGATACCCAGAAGAAGCTCGGCGATCTCTTCGTGCATGCCGTCACCGTCGAGGAGGGCACGCTCAAGGTGCAGGAGCCGCTCGAACTCGTGGTCGATCATGCGCGCCGCTCCGCGATCCGTGCCAATCACTCGGCCACGCATCTTCTGCATGAGGCCTTGCGCCTGACGCTGGGCGATCACGTTGCCCAGAAGGGCTCCTTGGTGGCGCCGGACCGTCTGCGTTTCGACTTCTCGCATCCCAAGCCCATTTCGGATGAGGAACTCAAGGAGATCGAGGATCTCGCCAATGCCGTCGTGCTCGACAACAGCGAGGTGACCACGCATCTCATGAGCGTGGACGATGCGATCGCTTCCGGTGCGCGCGCGCTGTTCGGCGAGAAATATGGCGACGAGGTCCGGGTCGTCTCGATGGGGCAGCGCCAGCCCGGCTCGAACAAGGCCTGGTCAGTGGAATTGTGCGGCGGCACCCATGTGCGGCGTACCGGCGACATCGGCCTGATCCGGATCGTCTCCAACGGCGCGGTCGCAGCCGGCGTGCGGCGCATCGAGGCGATGACGGCGGAGGGAGCCCGTAAGCATCTGGTCAATGAGAGCCGTCTGCTCCAGGGATTGGCCGATGTGCTGCGCACGCCCGTGCCCGAAGCCGGGGACCGCCTTGCCAATCTGGTTGAGGAGAACCGCAAGCTCGAACGTGAACTGACCGAGGCGCGCAAGAAGCTCGCCATGGGCGGCGGCGGGGGCGACAGCGAAATCCGCATGGTCGGCAAGACCCGGCTGCTGGCCAAGGCGGTCACCGGCATCGAGTTGAAGGATCTCAAGGCGCTGGCGGACGAAGGCAAGAAGCAGGTCGGTTCCGGTGTCGTCGCCATCGTGGCGACCTCCGAGGATGGCCGTGCCGGCCTTGTCGTCGGTGTGACGGCGGACCTCACCGGTAGCTTCAATGCCGTCGATCTCGTGCGCAAGGGCTCGGAAGCTCTCGGCGGCAAGGGTGGTGGTGGACGGCCCGACATGGCCCAGGCCGGTGGCCCCGACGGTGCCAAGGCCCAGATTGCCCTCGACGCCATCGCCGCAGCGCTGGCAGAGGCCTGAGCCGATGGCCCAGCCCAACACGCCGGACTGGATGAGGCCGCTCTGGGTTCGCGTGCTGCTTTGCGTGCTGCCGGCGGTCTGGGCCGGGGTCGAACTCTACAATGGCAACCAGTTCTGGGGCCTGATGTTCGCGGCTGTCGCCGCCTATGGGCTGTGGACCCAGGTCATTCAATATCGTCCGCCGGAAGAGTGAAGCTGGCGGGCTTCAATCCCCTTCGAACGGAGCCGGTATGAGCACCTATCCCGTCTATGCATTCGACAATGCCATCGTGCGCCTGCCGCCGGCGAGCGTGATCCAGGGCCTGCGGGCCGAGGATCGGGGTGCGCCGACCCATGAAGGGGTTTCGACCGAGCACCGCCTCTATATCGAGGCCTTGCAGGCTGCGGGGGTTGCCGTCGAGGTACTGCCTGCCCTGGAGACTTTCCCGGATTCGCTGTTCGTGGAAGATCCGGCCCTGGTGTTCCCGGAAGGCGCGATCCTGCTGCGGGTCGGCGCCAAGAGCCGTTTCGGCGAGACGGCCGAGATTGCGCCCGTGCTGCGCGGCCGCTTCGACAAGGTCCTGGCGTTGCAGGGGCCGGGTTTTGTCGATGGCGGTGATGTGCTGGTGACGCCCCAGGCGGTGATGATCGGCCTCTCCGACCGCACCACGCGGGAAGGTGCGGAGGAACTGATCCGCCTGTTGGCTGAACTCGGCCGCAAGGGCGTCGTCGTCACCACGCCGCCGGGTGTGCTGCATTTCAAGTCCGATTGTTCGTTGCTCGACGATACCACCATGCTGTCGACGGACCGACTCGCCGCTTCGGGCGTGTTCGAGGGCATGCGGGTACTGCTGACGCCGGAAGGCGAGGAGGCGGGTGCCAACGCGTTGCGGGTGAACGACCGGATTTTCGTCGGCATCGACTATCCCCGCACGGCAACCTTGCTCGAAGCTGAAGGCTATAGTGTCGTCCGGCTGCCGACATCTCAGATCGCCAAGATCGATGCAGGCCTGTCCTGCATGTCGCTGCGCTGGCACGCCTGAGGCGGCGTTCCGCCGCCAATATCCGTAGACTTTCGTGAAGACTGAGCCCGGGGAACCGATTCTCGACCGGCGTCTCGGGTTCGGTCGTTTCTCAGTGCGGTTTCATCGTCTTGGCGAAACCAGCCTCCAGGCGCCTGTAGACAGCTTCGATCACCAGCGTGGTGATGAGATAGCCGACCGCCACCACCAGGAGTGGCGTATAGGTGATCGCCTCGCGTGAGCGGATGATGTTGATCTGGCCCAGAAGGTCCTGGACGCTGACCAGATAGGCCAGAGCGGTCGATTTCAGGCAGAGCACCGTCTCACCGGCAAAGGTCGGCATCATCGCCTGCATGGCGCGGGGCAGCCAGATGCGGCGCACCAGCGCGAAGCCGCGAAAGCCGTAGGCGCGAGCCGCTTCCAACTCGCCACGGGGCACCGACAGCAGGGCCCCGCGCACGACTTCGCCGACATAGGCGCCGACACTCAGCACCAGGGCGAAGATGACGTAGTAATAGCCATCCTTCAGGATCGGCCAGATGAAGGATTGCCGGATGCCGGGGATGGAAGGAAAGAGCGAGCCCAGGCCCTGGTAATAGACGAACATCTGCACCAGCAAGGGCGTGCCGCGAATGACGGACACGAAGCTGGAGGCGATGGCGTAGACCAGCTTGTTCTTGGAAACCCGGCCGAAGCCGACCAGAACGGCCAGGGGAAAACCGAAGAGCAGTGAGAAGAACAGCAGCTTCAATGTGGTGAAGAAGCCGCTGAGGATGGCCGGCCAATATTTGCCGATCCAGCCGAAATTGTCGAAAAACCAGCTTGCCAGATCCGCGGCCATGGTCACCCCAGCTTGGGAGTCCAGCGCCGGATGTGACGCTCGAACATTTTGATGAAGATGTTGGAGAATTGCGTCAGCGCGTAATAGATCGCGCCGCAGAGCAGCAGGAAGGGAAAATACATGCGCGTCGACGCGGCAGCCTGCACGGCCGTGAAGGTGAGCTCGTTATAGCCGACCACGAAAATCAGCGCCGAGTCCTTCAGCATGGTCATCCAGAGATTGGTCAGGCCGGCAAAGGCGAAGGGAATCATCAAGGGCAGGACGACGCGCCGGAACAGGCCGAAGCCATGCATGCCATAGGCGCGGGCCGCCTCGACCTGGCCTTTCGGCAAGGCGAGCACGGCACCGCGCAGAATCTCCGAGGTATAGGCACCGTTGACCACGCCGAGCACAGTGATGGCGGCGAAGAAACCGCCGATTCCCAGCGTGCCGTAACCCAGCCAGGCCATCAGGGCATTGAGGCCCTGCTGGCCGGCATAATAGAGGATCAGGATCAGCAGCACCTCGGGCACGGCGCGGCAGATGGTGGAGTAGCCATTGGCGAGCGCGACCAGCCAGCGCGGCCCACGCAATTTGGCCCAGGCGACGAGGCCGCCGATCAACAGGCCGGTCAGATAGCCACCGACCGAGATTTCGATGGTGATGACCAGGCCCTGGAGCAGCGATACGCCCCAGCCGGTCATCAGCAGATTCCAGAAAGCTTCCACGCCCGACCCCGCAGAAAGAAGAGGAGCCGGCCTGAACTCTCAGGCCGGCTGGAGAAAGCTCGGTTCAGCTCAATAGGAGCGAACCCAGCGGCCTGCCTCATTTCGGCGGCGTACCGACGTCGTACTTGAAGTATTTCTTCTGGATCGCATCGAACTCGCCATCGGCATAGACGGCCTTGATGCCGGCATCGAGCTTTGCCTTCAGGTCGGTGTCCTCTTTGCGCAGGCCTCCGCCGACGCCGGCTTCGAACACCGGATCCTTGGGGAAAAGCTTCATCTCGCAGCATTGGCCGTCCTTGCCGGCCAGGAAGTCGTCGAGCGCGGCGGCATCGGCCATCACCAAGTCGAGACGGCCCGCCGCCAGATCGGCATTGGCCTGATCCTGGGTACCGTAGCTCTTGATGTCGGCATCGGGATAGGTCTTCTGGACATATTGGGCGTGAATGGTGCTGGTCTGCACGCCGATCGACTTGCCTTTCATGCCCTCCGGCGTGAAGTCGAACTTGTCGGCCTTGTTGCCGATGAATTCCGGCGGCGTGTTGTAATAGCGGATGGTGAAGCCGATCTGGGCCGAGCGTTCCGGCGTGATCGTCATCGAGGCCCAGATCACGTCGATCTTCTTGGCGATCAGGGCGGGGATGATGCCATCCCAGGCGGTGGCGACGACCTCGCAGTCGAGCTTGGCGGCCTTGCAGACAGCCTTGGCCAGATCGACTTCGAAGCCGACCCACTGGCCGGAGGCGTCCTTCGAAGCGAAGGGCGGATAGGGTTCGGCCGCGACGCTGACCTTGATGGTGTCGGCCTGGGCTGAGGCGAAGGCCACACCACAAAAGAAGGCGCTCGCCACGAGGAACTTGGCGTTGAAGTGTTTCATTTTGGTCCCCTGATGGATGTCTGTTTTTTCAACGTTTTCTTGGGTTTTCGTACTTGATGCGTGAGTTCTGGTGCCCTCCTGCCCCCCGAACTTTTTCGTCAAGCGAACCTGACTGCCATGCAGGTCGTGTTAGTGCTGGCGCGGCGTGACGAATTGACGGCAACGCTCGCTGTTGGGATTGCCGAACACCTTCCGTGGCGGGCCTTCCTCCTCGACATTGCCGTTGTAGAGATACATCACATGGTTGGCGACATCGCGGGCGAAGGCCATTTCGTGAGTCACCAGCAACATGGTGCGGCCCTCTGCGGCGAGATCGCGGATGACCTTGAGCACCTCGCCGACCAGTTCCGGATCGAGCGCCGAGGTCGGCTCGTCGAACAGCATCACCTTAGGGCGGATGGCAAGGGCGCGTGCGATCGCCGCGCGCTGCTGCTGGCCGCCGGAGAGGAAGGCGGGATAGACGTCCTTCTTGGCGTAGAGGCCGACCTTGTGCAGCAATTGCTCGGCATGGGCGATCGCCTCGGCCTTGCTTTCGCCAAGGACATGCACCGGCGCCTCGATGACGTTTTCGAGCACGGTGCGGTGCGCCCACAGATTGAAACTCTGGAACACCATGCCCAAACGGCTGCGGATGCGCTGGAGCTGCTTGTGGTCAGCCACCGACATGGCGCCATGGCCGTCCGGCTTCAGGCGAATCTCTTCGTTCCCGATCAGGATGCGGCCGGAATTGGGAACCTCCAGCAGATTCGTGCAGCGCAGCATCGTGCTCTTGCCCGAGCCTGACGCTCCGATCAGGGCGATGACATCGCCTTCATGGGCCGTAAGGGAAACGCCTTTGAGGACTTCCAGGAGGCCGAAACTCTTGTGAATATTGTCGAGTTGAACAACGGGTGTCCGGCTCGCTCCCGCTTGTGGGGCGTCCTCTGGCATAAAGCGACCTCATCTGACGTTCGGTTGCCCAGAACTGTATCAGCCATTTCAGTTTGCACAAGGTGCGGGCAGCCACTCTTGTCGATAACGACATGCTCTGGTCTTTATCCGCTGCATGAGATAGGCAGGTCGCGAAACTGGAACCCTGCCTATGTCGCTAGCCGCCTCCATTCGCAAAGTCCTGGTGCCGATCAATCGCGAGGGCTATCCCTTCCTCGGGATCGCCGGCGTGGCCACGCTGATTGCGCTGGTATGGATCAAGGTTCTGTTCTGGCCGCTGCTGATCATCACGGCCTGGGTCGCCTATTTCTTCCGCGACCCCCAGCGGGTGACGCCGGTGCGCGAGGGCCTGGTGGTCTCGCCGGCCGATGGCGTGGTCAGCCAGATCGCCAATGTGCTGCCGCCACCGGAGCTGGGACTGGCCAACCAGTCACTGTTGCGCGTCTCGGTTTTCATGAACGTCTTCGACTGCCACGTGAATCGCAGCCCAGTGACGGGGACGATCACCAAGATCGCCTACAAGCCCGGCAAGTTCCTCAACGCCGATCTCGACAAGGCCAGCGAGGACAATGAACGCAACAGCTTCATCATCGACACTGGAACCAGCCGCTACGGTGTGGTGCAGATCGCCGGCCTGGTGGCGCGGCGCATCGTCTGCTGGACCAACGAGAACGAGCACGTCGCCGTCGGCCAGCGCCTGGGCATGATCCGCTTCGGCTCGCGCGTCGACGTCTATCTGCCCGAAGGGGTGCGCCCCCTGGTCGGTATCGGCCAGAAGATGGTGGCCGGCGAGACGATCCTGGCGGATGCCAATGCCGCGATGCCGAATTTGACCCATCGCGTCGGCTGATCATGGACCCGCTCTTCCCGCCTTTTCAGCCTGGAAGTCCGGATCCCGAGGGAACGAAGCGGCGTGCCATTCCGCTGCGCGTGCTGATTCCCAACATGATCACGCTCCTCGCGCTCTGTGCGGGCATGACGGCCATTCGCCTGGCCATCGAGAACAAGCTCGACCTCGCCATCGGCTGTATCGTGGTCGCGGCGCTGCTGGACGGTATCGACGGGCGTGTGGCGCGTTATCTCAAGGGCACCTCGAAATTCGGTGCGGAACTCGATTCGCTTGCCGATTTCGTGAATTTCGGCGTGGTTCCCGGCATCGTCCTCTATTTTTGGGGATTGCACGATCTGCGATCCATTGGGTGGATCGGCTCGCTGGTTTTCGCCATCTGCATGGTGCTGCGCCTTGCCCGCTTCAACGTGACGAGCAGCGATCCCAACCGGCCGGCCTTCCAGGCGAACTTCTTCACCGGCATGCCCGCACCGGCCGGGGCCTGCACGGTGCTGCTGCCGATCTATCTGGATTTCCTCGGCCTCACGCATGAGCCGAGCCATGCCAAATATGAGCTCGCCTATGTGCTGCTCATCGCCTTCCTGATGATCTCCACCATCCCAACCTTCTCGGGCAAGAAGCTGGGCAACCGCATTCCGCGCGAATGGGTGCTGCCGATCTTCGTCGTCGCCGTGGTGGTGGTGATGCTGCTGGCGCTCTATCCGTGGGAGTCGCTGACTTCGCTAACCGTCGGCTATCTGGCGACCATTCCATTCGGCGTCATCTATTATCGCAAGCAGGCGCAGGCCCATCAGGCCTCGCTACAGGCGGAGCAGAAGAGCGAGTAAGCCGGTGAGCCGGTCTTCTCAGCTCCACCAAGAGATGGAGCGTGACCGGCAGCTCCCCTCCGGGAGCAAGACATATCAATGCCGGTCCGAAGACCGGCACACCGAATTACACCGGCTTGGCCAGCACGTGCTTCTTCTTGCCCATCGACAGCTTGATCACGCCGTCGGCGGTGACGTCGGCCTTGGTCAGCATAGCCTTGGGATCGCTGACCACGACGTCGTTGACCCTGAGGCCGCCGTTGGCGACCTGGCGGCGGGCCTCGCTGGTGGACGGCACCAGGCCTGCCTGCACGAAGGCATTGAGGAGGCCGACACCCTCGCTGAGGCCCGGCAGCTCGAAGCTCGGCAGGTCGCCGGCCAGCGTGCCTTCCTCGAAGGTCTTGCGGGCGGTTTCCTCGGCAGCCTCGGCCTTGTCGCGGCCATGGACGAGCGCGGTCGCCTCGGTGGCCAGGCGCTTCTTGGCTTCGTTGATTTCCGAACCACCAAGGGCGGCGAGGCGGGCAATCTCGTCAAGCGGCAAAGTGGTGAACAGCTTGAGGAAGCGTTCGACGTCGGCGTCCTCGGTGTTGCGCCAATACTGCCAGTAGTCATAGGCCGAGAGCATGTCGTCGTTGAGCCAGACGGCGCCGGCGGCGGTCTTGCCCATCTTGGCGCCCGAAGCGGTGGTCAGCAGCGGGCAGGTAAGGGCGTAGAGCTGCGGCGTGCCCATGCGGCGGCCGAGATCAATGCCGTTGATGATATTGCCCCACTGATCCGAACCACCCATTTGCAACACGCAGTCATGGCGCCTGGAAAGTTCTACAAAATCATAGGCTTGCAGGATCATGTAATTGAACTCGATGAAGGAGAGCTCCTGCTCGCGGTCGAGCCGCAGCTTCACCGAATCGAAGGACATCATGCGGTTGACCGAGAAGTGGCGACCGATGTCGCGCAGCATCTCGATATAATTGAGCTTGGTCAGCCACTCCGCATTGTCGGCCATGATGGCCTTGTCGTTCTCGTAGCTGATGAATTTGGAGAAGACGCGCTGGATGCTGCGCTTGTTTTCCTCGATCTGTTCGAGCGGCAGGATACGGCGGGTCTCGTCACGTCCCGACGGATCGCCCACGCGCGTCGTGCCGCCGCCCATCAGGGTGATCGGGCGATGGCCGGTCCGCTGCAGCCAGTGCATCATCATGATTGGTACGAGATGGCCGATATGCAGCGAGCTTGCCGTGAGATCGACACCGACATAGGCGGTGATGCGCCCGGCGGCCGCCTTTTCGTCGAGGCCCTCGAGATCCGATACCTGGTGGATATAGCCGCGCTCGGTCAGGGTACGCAGGAAATCGGATTTTAACGCGGTCATGGCAAACGCTCTCAAACGGCATATAACTTCTCTAGGCGCCGTCTAACAGGTTTGGCGGCGCTTTGGTACAGGGGTGCCGAGAAATCGGGTGATTTGCGCATGAAGACGATGATGACGGCACTCGGGCTGATGTCCGGGACCTCGATGGACGGTATCGACGCCGCCCTGATCGAGACGGATGGTCTTGATACGGTCGAGATGGGACCGACGGTCGAACTCGCCTATAGTGAGGAAGAGCGCACTTTACTGCGGCGGGCTCTCGCCGATGCGGTGGCGGTGAAGAGTCGTAACGAGCGCCCCGGCGCTCTGGTCGCGGCCGAGCGGCTGATCACCCGCAAACATGCCGACGTCGTTTCGGATTTCCTGAAGGCGCATGATCTCAGTCCTGACGATATCGATGTCATTGGCTTTCATGGCCAGACGGTGCTGCATCGCCCGCAGGAACGGCTGACGGTGCAACTCGGCGATGGTCAGGCGCTGGCCGACAGTCTCGGTATCCGGACCGTCTATGACATGCGGGCCGCCGATGTCGCCGAAGGGGGGCAGGGCGCGCCACTGGTGCCTGTCTATCACCAGGCGCTGGTGCAAGCCGCCAAACTGGCCGGTCCCGTCGCCGTACTCAATCTCGGCGGTGTCGGCAATGTCAGCTACGTCGCCAAGGGGCGCGATCCGATTGCCTTCGACACCGGACCCGCCAATGCGCTGATCGACGATCTGATGATGGAGCGCACCGGTGTCGCCCTGGACCAGGACGGCCGGCAGGCCCTGGCCGGCAAGGTCGACGAGAACATACTCGGCCAATTGATGGCGCATCCCTATTTCGGTGAGGCACCACCCAAATCGCTCGACCGCAACGCTTTTTCCCGCGAGGCGGTTGCGGATCTGCCCACGCCGGATGCGGTGGCGACCCTGGCCGCCTTCACCGCTCGCAGCGCGGCGGCGGCGCGGCAATGGCTGCCTGCCGAGCCGAAATTATGGATCGTCTGCGGTGGCGGTGCCCGCAATCCGGCAATTCTCAATTTCCTGCGCGCCGAGACCGGCGTGCCGGTGCGTACGGCTGACGAGTTCGGCTGGTCGGCTGCCATGATGGAAGCGCAGGCTTTTGCCTATCTGGCTGCTCGATCCCTGAAGGAGCTACCCTTGACCTTTCCATCCAGCACCGGCGTCGGCAAGGCGCTCACCGGCGGCATTCTTGCTGTGCCGGGCCAGAAGCGGGTGGGCGCATGATCGGTCGCCTCAATCACGTCGCCATAGCCGTGCGCAACCTCGATGCTGCGACATCCGTCTATCGCGATACGCTCGGCGCGCATGTTTCGCAGCCCCAGGCCCTGCCGGAGCACGGCGTCACCGTGGTCTTCATCGAATTGCCCAACACCAAGATCGAGCTCCTGGAACCACTGGGCGAGAACTCGCCGATCGCCCGTTTCCTCGACAAGAATCCCGACGGCGGTATGCACCATATCTGCTACGAGGTCGACGACATCCTGACCACCCGGGACCAGTTGAAACAGGCTGGAGCGCGTGTTCTCGGCGATGGCGAACCGAAGATCGGTGCGCACGGCAAGCCGGTCCTGTTCCTGCATCCCAAGGATTTCTCGGGAACGCTGGTGGAGCTAGAACAGGTTTGAGGCGCGACAACCTTCTCCCCTTGCGGGAGAAAGCAAATGCGCTTCATTCGTCTTGAGTGAAAGGTATCGACTCAGCCGTTGCTCTTGCGCCGGATCGGCGTGAGCAGGAAGGACGGCACGTGGTCGCCCATGCCGATCACAACCGGACCGTCATCCTCGTCGCGCCGATGGGGCCTGGAGGATTGCGGGCGGCGCTGTTCAGTCGTTTGCTGCGGCTCGTGGCGCGGCACTTTGGGCGTCTCGTCGCGTTCGCGCGCTGGTTTCGCCTCGCGTTCGCGCGGGGGCTCCACCTCGCGGGATTTGGCCTCGCGAGACTTGCCCTGCTGCCGAGGCTCCTCGCTTTTGCCGCCGCGCTCGCGACGTCCGCGCCGCGGCTTGGCGTGGATCTCTTCCTCGTCGTCCCCCTCGATCGGAGGCGGATCGCCGGTGAAGGGAATCTTGATGCCCGTCAACGTCTCGATGGCCGCGACATGCTTGCCGTCAGCCGAGGAAACCAGCGAGAAGGCCCAGCCGGAGCGGCCCGCGCGGCCGGTGCGCCCGATGCGATGAATGTAATCGTCGGCATGGACAGGCACGTCGAAATTGAAGACATGGCTGACTTCGGGAATATCGAGGCCGCGCGCGGCGACGTCCGAAGCCACCAGGATCGGCATCTCGCCATTGCGGAAACTTTCCAGCGCGGCCATCCGGGAGCGCTGATCCATGTCGCCATGCAGCGCGACGGCACCGAAGCCGTGGCGAACCAGCGACCGGTGCAGGATGGCGACTTCCGACTTGCGGTTGCAGAAGACGATGGCGTTCTGGAGGTTCTCCGCCGAGCGGATCAGCCGACGCAGGGTCACGCGCTTTTCGGCGGGCGTCGACTTGGTGTGCACCAGCGCCTGGGTGATCGTGGCGGCAGCGGTGGCGGGGCGGGCGACCTCTACCTGTACCGGATTGTGCAGGAACTGGTCGGTGATGCGCTTGATCTCGGCCGGCATCGTCGCGGTGAAGAACAAGGTCTGCCGGGTGAAGGGCACCAGTTTGCAGATGCGTTCGATGTCGGGGATGAAGCCCATGTCGAGCATGCGGTCGGCTTCGTCGATGACGAGAAGCTCCACGCCGGTGAGCAGCAGCTTGCCACGCTCGACATGATCGAGCAGGCGGCCGGGCGTGGCGATCAGCACGTCGACGCCACGGGTGATCTTGGCGTCCTGGTCACCGAAGGAAACGCCGCCGATCAAGAGGGCGACCGACAGGCCGCTCTTGTTGCCATAGCGGTCGAAATTCTCCTGGACCTGTGCCGCCAATTCGCGGGTCGGCTCCAGGATCAGCGTGCGCGGCATGCGGGCGCGGGCGCGGCCCTTCTCCAGCAGCGTCAGCATCGGCAGCGTGAAGGCCGCCGTCTTGCCGGTGCCCGTCTGGGCGATGCCGAGTACGTCGCGGCGCTGCAGCACGTGCGGAATGGCCTGTGCCTGGATGGGCGTGGGGGTAGTGTATCCGGCCGCTTCCACAGCAGCGAGGACCTTTGACGAGAGACCGAGTTCAGCGAAGCTCATTGCGGAAATGTCGAACCTACAGAGGCCGCCCCGATCGGACGGCAGAGGGCGGCTCGCATCGCCGCACGGACGAACAGGGCCCTATCGGGTGGGCCCGGACGGCGCGACCATAGGGTTAGGCCAGGAAATGTCAATGGTTTTGCCAGCTAAAGCCACGATTTCCGCTTGTTTCTCAGACCTTTTCTGCAGATTTGCAGCTTGCTCGGCGATGGCCACGATGATGACGCGGCAAGGGGGCACGCCCAAACAGGCGGGATGACGATCCTTCCGTTACGTCAGTTTTGGTCGCAACGAGGCTGGTGAAGGGTACAAAAGCAAGAAGGCGGGCATTGGCCCGCCTTCTTCTGCATGGGGTTGAATGGGCCTTACTGAGCCGCGGTTTCAGGCTTCTTCTTGGCGGGTTTGACCGGGGGCTTGGCCGGCTTGGCTTCGGCGGTCTTCACCGGGCGCGGCTTGGGCTTCTTGACCACAGGCGCTTCGGTGGCGTCGCCGAAACGCTCGTTGATCTTGCGTGCGATGGGATCATCGCGTTGGGCTTCCGGATCCATCGGCAGAATCGTCTCGATCGGATCGGCTTGGTCGATCGAACCGGTCTGATCCTGAATGATCGGAAATTGCGGCGCGACGGTGGGATCGGCAGCGGCCTGCATCGAATTGGCATTGGCCGCAGGCAGAGGTGCAGCCGGCGCCGGAGCGAGGTTGGCAATGACCGGTGCCGTCACAGGGGCTGGCACAGTCACCGCCGCGGCGGCGGCTGATACGGCCGGTGTTGCGTGGATTGAGCGGGCGGCGTCGATGGCGCCGACGAAAGCCACAAAACCAGCGGCAACCAAGGCACCTTCTCGTTTCAGTTTCCAGTGATGGCGGGCCCGATAGGCAGTGTGCCAAAGCCAGCCGACAGTGATATCGACAGCACTTGCGACCAACATGACGAACTCCAACTCAACGCGACCTCAGTGAGAATCACTATTGCGCGGGATGGTGAAGAAAAACTTGCCAAGGCGAATCAAGACGCAAGAAATTTTACCGGGGTAAGTTTTGTCAGGCGGTGTGAAGGGGGTTTTCTGGGAGCGCGGACTTCTCAGCCCCGTGAATTCACGGGGCGATGTCCGCTCTTCTCCCTCTGTTGGCGCGATGTTTCCAGGAGCGGACTGGAAGTCCGCACTCCAGGCCTACAGCAAAGCTCGGATCTTCGCGGCATGCTGGGCGAGGACGGCGTGATCGGCCATGGCGCGGGGACGGACGGGAACACCCGTCTTCATTGGCAAGATGTGGAAATGGATATGCGGCACTTCCTGCCCGCCCGAGACTTCCGAATGCAGGCGCAGCGTGTGGCCGTCCGCGCCGAACGCTTTACAAGCGGCCAGGGAGACCTTCTGGGCGACCTGAACGAGATAGCCGAGTTCCTCCGGCGCTACATCGAAGATGTTGCGGGCGGGCTTCTTGGGGATCACCAGGGCGTGGCCGTCGACGATAGGCATGATGTCGAGAAAGGCGAGGGTGCGATCATCCTCGTAGAGCGTGTGGTTAGGAATTTCCCCACGCAGCAGCTTGGCGAAGATGTTGTCGGGATCATAAGCGGTCATGCCGCTATCCTTTCCTGAAGGGCGTTGCCTCGTCGAGAGCTTCGTGATGGGCGGCAATCTCAGCGCGTTCATGCGCGAGATAGTCGTCGACCGCCCGACGGAAACCGGGATCGGCAATATAATGGGCGGAATAGGTTGTCACGGGCCGATAGCCACGAGCGAGCTTGTGCTCGCCCTGGGCCCCGGCTTCCACGCGCCGCAGACGGCGTTCGATGGCGAACTCGATGGCCTGATGGTAGCACACCTCGAAATGCAGGAAGGGATGGTCCTCGATACAGCCCCAATTCCGGCCGTAAAGCGTGTCGGAACCGATGAAGTTGATGGCTCCGGCGATGTAACGTCCCTCGCGCCTGGCCATCACCAGCAGGACATGCTCGGCCATGGTCTCGCCGATCAAGGCATAGAATTTGCGGTTGAGATAGGGGCGCCCCCATTTGCGGGAGCCTGTATCCATATAGAAGCCATAGAAGGCGTCCCAGGCCTCCTTCGTAATAGCCGTTCCGGTCAGCCTTTCGATGGTGATGCCGTTGACGAGCGCATCGCGCCGCTCGCGCTTGATGGTCTTGCGCTTGCGTGAAGCAAGAGAGGTCAGAAAGGCCTCGAAATCGTCATAGCCCTCATTGAGCCAATGGAACTGCTGGTCGGTGCGCTGCAGGAACCCCTGGCCGCCAAGCCATTGCCAGTCGCCATGGCCGATGAAGGTGGCGTGGATCGAGGAGCCGCCGATGGAAGACAGGGCTGCCTTGGCGCCTCTCACCAGGGCGGATGAGACGAGCTCGGGATCCTCGTCCGGGGCGACGAGGAAGCGGCGGCCCGTGGCCGGCGTGAAGGGGATGCTGACCTGGAGCTTGGGGTAATACTGCCCGCCGGCGCGCTCATAGGCATCGGCCCAGCCCCAGTCGAAGACATATTCGCCCTGGCTGTGGTTCTTGCCGTAAGCGGGCATGACGCCGGCGACGCGACCGTCTTCATGGGTGACGAAGAGATGAAGAGGCGTCCAGCCCGAGCGCCCGCCGACACAGCCGCTCGCTTCGAGCGCGTGCAGGAAATCGTAGGAAATGAAGGGATTGAAATGCTCGGCCGAGGGATCTGGAGCCGCCACTTCGTCCTCGGCGCCCAGCCGTCGGCTAGAAGAACAAGGCTGGGGCGTTGCGGCGAGGGGATTGGCACAGCGATCCCAGGCCTGGCGTCCAATGGCTTCGATCGAGGAAGCTGCCTTGATCGTAAAGCCGTGTTCGCTCAAGCTCGCATTCCCTCTACTGACGCCTGCCAGAGGAATTTGGGCACAATCGTCCCGGATGCAAGGGGCATGGTTCAAACTCATGCCCCTGCCAAAGCTCGACCTCAGGGCGTTTTGCGATTCGGCGGAGACGCCAGGAAATGCAAGGACGCGCCGAAACAAAGAACTAAAGCAAAGAAGCGTTCGGCTTGAATGCGCTTTGCTCTAGGCGACTTCGATCAGGGCTTCCACCTCGACAGTGGCGTCGAGAGGAAGCGAGGGCACGCCCACGGTGGAGCGGGCATGGCGTCCCTTGTCGCCGAACACCTCGACCATCAGGTCGGAGGCACCGTTCATCACCATCGGATGGGTGGTGAATTCCGGAGCAGCGGCGATGAAGCCGCCGAGGCGGACCACGCGCACCACATTGTCGAGGGAGCCGACGGCGGCCTTGATCTGCGCCAGAATGTTGATGGCGCAGTAACGGGCCGCGACGCGGGCGTCCTCGACCGTGACCGTGCCGGTGCCGAGCTTGCCGGTCGCGGCCAGCTTACCCTCATGGTTGAAGCAGAGTTGGCCCGAGATCACGAGGTGATTGCCGGTGCGCACCGTGCCGACATAGTTGGCGACAGGAGCGGCCGGGGTGGGCAGGGTGATGCCGAGTTCGGCAAGGCGGGCGTCGATGGCGGACATAGAGGGACCTCATTGGGAAGGGCGGACATCTCGTCCGCTCTTGGACGCAGTGCGACTATGAAAGGAAGAGCGGGCTGGAAGCCCGCGCTCCAGAAATCAGGCCATGGCCTTCTTGAGGTTCTCGTCGATCTTGTCGAGGAAGCCGGTGGTCGACAGCCAACTCTGATCGGGGCCGACCAGCAGGGCCAGATCCTTGGTCATGAAGCCGGTCTCGACCGTGGAAACGCAGACCTTCTCCAGCGTGGCGGCGAATTTGGCGAGTTCGGCATTGTCGTCGAGCTTGGCGCGATGGGCAAGGCCGCGCGTCCAGGCGAAGATCGAGGCGATGGAGTTGGTCGAGGTCTCCTTGCCCTTCTGGTGCTCACGGTAATGGCGCGTCACCGTACCGTGGGCGGCTTCGGCTTCCACCGTCTTGCCGTCGGGGCTGAGCAGCACGGAGGTCATCAGGCCGAGCGAGCCGAAGCCCTGGGCCACGATGTCGGACTGCACGTCGCCATCATAGTTCTTGCAGGCCCAGACATAGCCGCCGGACCATTTCAGCGCCGAAGCGACCATGTCGTCGATCAGGCGATGCTCATAGGTGAGCTTGCGCTTGTCGAATTCGGCCTTGAATTCACTCGCGAAGACTTCGGCGAAGATGTCCTTGAAGCGCCCGTCATAGATCTTGAGGATGGTGTTCTTGGTCGACAGGTAGACCGGGAAATTGCGGGCCAGACCGTAATTGAACGAGGCGCGCGCAAACTCCCGGATGGACTCGTCGAGATTGTACATGGCCAGCGCCACGCCATCGCCCGGCGACTTGAACACTTCCTTCTCGATCACCGTGCCGTCCTCGCCGACGAACTTGATCGTCAGCGTACCCTTGCCGGGGAAGCGGAAATCGGTGGCGCGATACTGGTCGCCGAAGGCATGGCGGCCGACGACGATCGGCTGAGTCCAGCCCGGTACCAGGCGCGGTACGTTGCGACAGATGATGGGCTCGCGGAAGATCACACCGCCGAGGATGTTGCGGATGGTGCCGTTGGGCGACTTCCACATTTCCTGGAGATTGAACTCTTTCACACGGGCTTCGTCCGGCGTGATGGTGGCGCATTTCACTGCCACGCCGTGGCGCTTGGTGGCCTCGGCCGCCTCGACGGTAACCTTGTCGCGGGTCTTGTCCCGGTTCTCGATGCTGAGGTCGTAATAGTCAAGCTGGAGGTCGAGATAGGGGAAGATCAGCTTGTCCTTGATCTGCTGCCAGATGATGCGGGTCATCTCGTCGCCATCCATATCGACGACCGGATTGGCCACCTTGATCTTCGCCATCGTACAAGCCTCATTCATTGGGAAATATCGGCGGCGCTATAGCACCGCCTTTCGGCCGGGGGAAGTTCGCCGGAGCAAAGTGCGTTTGGGGGAAAACGCACTTTGGCCTAACTCCCCGGTTCAACGCGTCTTTGCGATTTGAGGCGTCTCATTCAAATCAAAAAAGCTTGAGGCAGGGACAATGGCTGTTTGCCGGGCGAAACCCGGTCTTCATGGCGAGGCCTGGGCCTGCTTGGCCTCGGCGACCAGCCTGTCGTCGATTTCGCGGGCCCGGATGGCGGCGGGACGGTTGGCGATTCGCTGCCAATAGGCGGCGAGAGCCGGGCGCGGTTCGATCGTCTTGAACATCAGGCCCCAGCCGATCTGCGAACCGAAATAGACATCCGCCGCCGAAAAGCGGTCTCCTGCGATGAACTCGTTCTGGGAGACCGCATAGTCGAGCGCATCGATCACGTCGGCATAGCAGCCATAGCCGACCATGCGCTTGCGCTCGTCGGGGATCTCGATATTGAGCGCCTTGTTGGTCACGGCGGCCTCGACCGGGCCGGCCGCGAAGAACATCCAGCGATAATAAAGGCCCCGCTGCGGCGAGCCGGATGGAGGCGCCAGTTCGGCCTGCGGAAAGGCATCGGCGAGATAGGCGCAGACGGCGCCGCCCTCGGTGACGACCACGCCCCGATGCGAAATGGCCGGCACCTTGCCCATCGGGTTGAGGGCGAGATAGTCGACGGACTTCATGCTGGTGCCGAAGTCGAGGATCTCGGTGCGATAGGGCTGGCCGGTTTCCTCGAGCATCCAGCGGGCAATGCGGCCGCGCGACATTGGATTGGTGTAGAAGACGAGTTCATCGCTCATGGGATTGCCCTCCTGGAGGTGGTGGCGGGAGCATAGCCATGCGGCCGGATTTGGCCAGGGGCGCGCCTTCGCATCATTCTTGGACGATAGGGCGCGACCAGCCTTACCCCGCCTTGTGGAGAAGGCTGGTCGCGATTGATTCTGCTCTCTCTAGGCGCGTTTCACCTGCGCCAGCGCGGCGTTGAGGGTGGCACTCGGACGCATCACGGCTTCGCATTTCTGCCGGTCGGGCAGATAATAGCCACCAATATCCGCGGGCTTGCCTTGCACGGCCGCGAGTTCGGCCAGGATCTTGGTTTCGTCGCGCGCCAGCGTCTCGGCCAGCGGCTTGAACTGCGCCTGCAACGCGGGGTCGTCCGTCTGGCCGGCGAGCTCCTGCGCCCAATACAGCGCCAGATAGAATTGGCTGCCCCGGTTGTCCAACTCGCCGGTGCGAGGCGAGGGGGACTTCCTGTTGTCCAGAAGCCTGCCGGTCGCAGCGTCCAGCGTCTTGGCGAGCAGCTTGGCCTTGGCATTGCCCGTCTTGATGCCGAGATCCTCCAGCGAGACGGCCAGCGCCAGGAATTCGCCCAGCGAATCCCAACGCAGATGGTTTTCCTCCACCAATTGCTGCACATGCTTGGGAGCCGAGCCGCCGGCGCCCGTTTCATACATGCCGCCGCCGGCCATCAAGGGTACGATCGACAGCATCTTGGCCGAGGTGCCGAGCTCCATGATGGGGAACAGGTCGGTGAGGTAATCGCGCAGGATGTTGCCGGTGACCGAAATCGTGTCCAGGCCACGGATCACCCGCTCCAGCGTGTAGCGCATGGCGCGCACCTGGCTCATGATCTGGATGTCGAGACCGGTGGTGTCGTGGTCGCGCAAATAGGTCTTCACCTTGGCGATCAACTGCGCCTCGTGCGGGCGATACGGGTCCAGCCAGAACAAAGCCGGCATGCCCGAATTGCGGGCGCGGGTGACCGCGAGCTTGACCCAGTCGCGAATGGCCATGTCCTTGACCTGGCACATGCGCCAGATGTCGCCTTGCTCGACAGTCTCGCTCAGCAGCACCTCGCCGGTCGCAAGGTCGGTGATGTTGGCCACACCGTCCTCCGGGACTTCGAAAGTCTTGTCGTGCGAGCCATATTCCTCGGCCTGCTGCGCCATCAGGCCGACATTCGGCACAGTGCCCATGGTGCGGGGATCGAAAGCGCCGTGCCATTTACAGAAGTTGATCATCTCCTGATAGATGCGGGCGAAGGTGCTTTCCGGCATCACGGCCTTGACGTCCTTCAGGCGGCCGTCCGCGCCCCACATCTTGCCGCCATTGCGGATCATGGCTGGCATGGAGGCGTCCACGATGATGTCGTTGGGCGAGTGGAAATTGGTGATGCCCCTGGCCGAGTCGACCATCGCCAGTTCGGGCCGATGCTCGTGGCAGGCATGCAGATCGCGCTTGATCTCGTCCTGCTTGCTTTGCGGCAGGGTGGCGATCTTGTTGTAAAGGTCGACCATGCCGTTGTTGACGTTGACACCGAGCTCGTCGAACAGCTTGCCATGCTTGGCGAAGGCGTCGCGGTAGAAGATCTTCACGCAGTGACCGAACACGATGGGGTGCGACACCTTCATCATGGTCGCCTTCACGTGGAGCGAGAACATCACGCCGGTCTTGTGCGCGTCCTCGATCTGTTGTTCGTAGAAATCCAGCAGCGCCTTCTTGCTCATGAACATCGAATCGATGATCTCGCCATCCTGCAGCGAGATCTTGGGCTTGAGGACGATGGTCTCGCCGCTGTTGGTGATCAGCTCCATCTTGACCTCGCGCGCCTTGTTGAGCGTCAGCGACTTCTCACCATGATAGAAGTCCCCGTCATGCATGTGCGAGACATGCGTGCGTGAGGCCTGGCTCCAGTCAGCCATGCTGTGTGGGTTCTTGCGCGCATAGTTCTTCACCGCCAGCGGTGCGCGGCGATCCGAATTGCCCTCGCGCAGCACCGGGTTCACCGCGCTGCCGATACATTTGGCGTAGCGGGCGCGGATCACCTTTTCCTCGTCCGATTTGGGGTTCTCTGGATAGTCGGGGATCTTGTAGCCCTTGGCCTGCAATTCCCGAATGGCGGCCGCCAATTGCGCCACTGAGGCGCTAATATTGGGCAGCTTGATGATGTTGGTGTCGGGCAGCAGCGTCAGTCGGCCGAGTTCCGCCAGATTGTCGGGAACACGCTGCTCGTCGGTCAGGAATTCCGGGAACTCGCCCAGGATGCGGCCGGCGACCGAAATATCGCTGGTGGTGACGTCGATGCCGGCGGGCGCGGCAAAGGTGCGGACGATGGGCAGGAAAGCGGCCGTTGCCAGGGCCGGGGCTTCATCGGTCAGCGTGTAGATGATGGTGGGAGGTGTGGCGCTCATACGCTGGCTTCCTTGGCGGGTCGGAGTCAGGGCAAGAAAAAGCGCTCACGCCGACGCATGGATCGGCGCTGAGTGCTCCGTGAATTGCAGAATGGGGTGGTCAGGGGGCGTGTCTTTCCAGCAACGGGATGACCTCGATGACTTGCCGCTCGATGACCTCAGCAGCGTTTCCCGGAAAGACCCGCGGATGGATCGCACCGGCCGCAAATGTTTGAGACTTTGCAGGTTCCTCCCGATCATGCCGATGTCACGATTAAAAGGAACCTGTCGGTCGAAACTGCCACCTGCTTCGGGCTTCGGCAACTGATTTGTGCCTGCAGGCTTCCGCCATGTCATGGATGCGGGAGTACTGAGGAACCGGCACGGCAAAACACTCCCGGAGCGGGGCTCACGGGAGTGTCGGCAACACGTCTATGGCTGATGGGGCAGGCTTATCGAGGTCAGTTGCACACTTCGCGGGTGCGATAGATGTAGCTCTGCGCATAATCATCCCAGACGCGATAGCTCACCGTCCGACAGTCGTAATAGGTGGTGCGGCTATAGGTCTGCGTCA
Organism: Labrys sp. KB_33_2; assembly: GCF_052114505.1. Classification (NCBI taxonomy): domain Bacteria; kingdom Pseudomonadati; phylum Pseudomonadota; class Alphaproteobacteria; order Hyphomicrobiales; family Xanthobacteraceae; genus Labrys; species Labrys sp. KB_33_2. Next base: position 102,146 of record NZ_JBFREW010000016.1, read on the forward strand.
CGCGGTAGGAATTGGAATAAGTGGGGTAATTGGAGGAGCTCGCATAGCCATTGTCGCAGTCATCGGCGAAGGACGCGGCGGTGGCGGCGGTGAAGGCCGTGGCGGCGAAGGCGAGGGTGAGAAAGGTCTTGCGCATAATCGTGGTCCTTTAAAGCCGGGTTCGTGCCCTTGTTGATGAAGGCATCCTAGCGACGCAGATCCGGCCCGGCGGTGCGTTCGGGCACATTGACCCGGACGCCGGCTGCCGCCCTGTATCCGTGGGAACAAGGACCGTCCTGGTTCTGACGGCGCAAAGAAGCTGTCATTATCCGCCGAATGGTCTATGCAGCCCGGACTTTTCCTGTTTCCAGGCCCCTGTCGTGATGTCCCAGTCGAATGCGAGCAATACCGTGACGCCTCCCGCCGTGATCCTGGTTCGCCCCCAGCTTGCAGAGAACATCGGCATGTGTGCGCGAGCCATGATGAATTTCGGCCTTAGTGAGATGCGCCTGGTTTCCCCGCGCGACGGCTGGCCGAAAAAGGGCGCACGCCAGGCGTCATCCGGCGCTTCTGCCGTGCTGGACAACGCCAGGCTGTTCGAGACCACCGAAGAGGCGATCGCTGATCTCAATTACGTCTTCGCCACCACCGCGCGCGAGCGCGGCCAGATGAAGGACGTGTTCGCTGCCGACGAAGGGGCTACGAAGATGCAGGCCTTGGCAGGGGAGGGCGCGCGCAGTGGCATCCTGTTCGGCCCGGAGCGCATGGGGCTTTCCAACGACGACGTGGTGCTCGCCGATGCCATCATTTCCTTTCCCGTCAGTCCCGCCTTCACCTCGATCAATCTCGCCCAGGCAGTGCTGCTGGTTGGCTATGAGTGGTGGAAGCTGGTCTCTGGCGGCAAGGCGCCGATCGCGCCTAGCCGAACCTCTCCGCCGGCAACGCGCGAGCATATGCTCGCCTTCTTCGACTATCTGGAGAAGGAACTCGACGCTGTTTCCTTCTTCTATCCGCCTGAAAAGCGCGAAATCATGGTGCGCAATTTCCGCAACATCTGGCATCGGCTGGCGATGACCGAACAGGATGTCCAGACCTTGCGCGGAGCGGTCACCTCGCTCATCGGCGGCCGGCAGGGCACGCGTATCAAGCGCGACTGAGCGAATCCGAACGCGAAACCCCTGTCATAAGGGGGCGCTAGGCTGCGCCCATTTCCATCGGAATGGGTGTTTCATGGCTGTCGAGATCGAACGCAAATTTCTCGTCCGCAACGACGACTGGCGCCAGCAGGTTCGGGGTTCCGCCATCATCCGGCAGGGTTATTTCTGCCGCACGCCGCTGCTGCGGGCGCGCATCCGCATCTATGGCGACAAGGGCTTCATCACGCTCAAGAGCGAACCGGGCACGAGGACCCGCCACGAGTTCGAGTATGAGATCCCCCAGGCCGATGCCGTCGAGATCATCAGGCGCTTCTCGATCGAGCCTCTCGTTTCCAAGACGCGTCACGATGTCCACCATGGTGGATTGGGCTGGGCCGTCGACGTGTTCACCGGAGCCAATGACGGCTTGGTGCTGGCCGAAGTGGAGCTCGAGCATGAGGATCAGCCGGTTTCATTGCCGGGCTGGGTCGGCGAGGAAGTGACGGGGGATCGGCGTTACGGCAATTCGAATCTGGCGCGTTTTCCCTTCACGAGCTGGAGTGAAGAGGCGCTGCCTGCCGATGTCTTTTGAGGAAATTCCCGGACGTGCCGCTTTGGGATCAAAAAAAGATCACGATTGAAACGCTTCATTCACTCATCTGGGTTTGAATAGGCGTGCGCCCGGTTGGGTAGTGCGTACGGGCAACACGACATGCAGCGATTGATTCCGGATGGTATCGATCATTCCGAAGAGCGTCCCAGGAAGGTTAGTCTTCTGGAGAGGGTCGACCTTCTGGCTGGCACGGTTTATGGAGCTGCGGTCATGTCTGACCGCGCTCCAACTGTCCTTGTCTTTGATTCCGGCCTCGGTGGCCTCACCGTATTTTCCGAATTGCGAGTGACGCTTTCCGGCGCGCGCTTCGTCTATGCCGCCGATGATGCCGTTTTCCCTTATGGACGCCTGGCCGAGGACGTCGTGGTCGAACGCGTCGTCGAGGTAATGGAGCGGCTGATCCCGCGTTATCAGCCGTCTTTGGTCGTCATTGCCTGCAACACGATCTCGACAATCGTCCTGCCCATTCTCCGCCGGCGCTTCTCCGTGCCCTTCGTCGGCACCGTGCCCGCGATCAAGCCGGCCGCCGCGCTGACGAAGACGGGGCGGGTGGCGATTCTCGCGACGCCTGGTACCGTCAAGCGTGACTATACGCGCGAGCTGATCCGTTCCTTCGCCGCCGCCATCGAGGTGGAACTCGTCGGCGCGGTGGGGCTGGCCAGCCTGGCGGAGGCCGTATTGCGCGGCCAGCCCGTCGAGGATGCGGCGATTGCTCGTGAAATCGCCCCCTGTTTCGTCGATCGTGACGGCAAGCGCACCGATGTGGTGGTGCTGGCCTGCACGCATTATCCGCTGGTGCTGGACGCGATGAAGCGGGTCGCCCCCTGGCCGGTCACCTGGCTCGATCCCGCCCCGGCCATCGCCCGCCGCGCCGCCGATCTCGCGGGCCCAATTCCTCCGCGCACGGTGGTGGAGGACGGTCTGGCCCTGTTCACCGGTGGCGCCGGCCTGACCGATGAACTTCGGAGCGTTCTTGCGGCCCGTGGCCTTCCTGCGGTTGCGGTGGAAACCCTGCCGCCTGGTTGGCATTAGAGCATAGAGCCGAAGAGGGGACGCTGGTTTTCGGCGGAGCCGATACTGTAAGGCGTTTCCTGGACTGATGCGGTCTGTTGCCGCCATACCCTATACTTTGGGATGTACCGCAGCGTCATTGTGTTGGTGCGGGAACGGTGGCAACCTGCGGTTGGGCTGGGGGCTCAACCTGGAAACGCTCATCATGAAGATCAGCACGCTGTTGGCCTCCGTCGTCGTCGCTGGATTTGTTACGACCGGCGCTTTCGCGCAGACCGCAACACCGGCGCCTGCCACGCCGCCCGCCGCCACGACAGCTCCTGCAAAGGCGAAGACGAAGGCGCCGCAGTCGGCGGCGTCACAGGCCTGCTCCGCCCAGGCCGATGCCAAGGGACTTCACGGCAAGGATCGCAAGAAGTTCCGCCAAACCTGCATCAAGAGCGGCGGCAAGGCCGGTTGAGGCTTAACCTCATCGTTGGAGGTTTGCCATGCATCTGCTCACTTTCCTGATCGTGGGTATCGTGGCCGGCTGGCTCGCCGGCCTGCTCGTCAGTGGTGGCGGCTTCGGCCTCATCGGCGATCTCATCGTCGGCGTGGTCGGCTCGTTCATCGGCGGCTTCGTGCAGCCCTACATTCCCATCCATATTGGCAGCGCGATCGTCAATGAGATCGTCTTCGCGGTCGTCGGAGCGGTCATCTTGCTTCTTGTGCTGCGCCTGCTGAAGCGGGCCTGACGCCGATCCAAGGACATCGTGCCGGGAACGGCGCCGTAGAAAGGGCATGCGATCCTCGAAGGGTCGCATGCCCTTTTCCTTGCGGTGAGGGCGCTTGTCCCTGGCGATATGCCCGGCGCAGCGGAGACGCCTGCCTTACGCGTTTTGTAGTTTCCTCCACGGCGTGCAGGCCTCCTACTCGAATTGTCTGCCCGCGGAGGCCTGAGGCCGCGGCCACCGTCGCCAATCAAGGGCATGGCACGCTCCTTGCCAGTAAACGCTCGAGCGACCGTTGAATGGCGATGGATATGCCGATGGAAGACGAAACGCAGGAACATCTCGAGCACGCCGAGCATGCTGAGCGCGCGGCCCATGACGGCAATCCCTTCCTGATCACGGTGTCGGTTACGATTGCCGTTCTCGCCGTCCTGGCCGCCACGATCGGCAGTTTCGAGTCGCTGGAGACCGCCGAAGCCATCAACGACAAGAGCGAGGCGGCCTATCTGCAGAACAAGGCGAGCGATCAATGGGCCTTCTACCAAGCCAAGAGCATCAAGAAGAATGCCTATGAAATCGCGGCCGCGGGCGGTGGGCCGACCAAGGACGACTTTCTCGCCAAGGCCAAGCACAATGACGACGATGCCAAGGCGATTCAGGCGCAGGCCGTCGAAATCGAAGGACATGTCGACGCAAGACTGCGCGACAGCGACAGGCGTGCCCATCGCCACCATATCCTGACCCTGGCGGTCACGCTGCTGCATGTCTCCATCGCGGTGGCGACCCTGTCGATCATCACCCGCGGCCGGCGCTGGCCCTGGCTCTGCTCCCTGGCCCTTGGCGCGTTGGGCATGGTGGCCACCGTGTTTGCCTATGTCTGATGTTCTTTCCCCATCCGGGCTCGTTCCCCCTTCCGAGGTTCCCATGCGTGAACGCCATATTGTCTTCCGGCATAGGGCTCTCGATTTCTGGCTGGCGCGCGGCGCCGTGCTGATCATCGTGTGCCTGCAATTGCTGGTGATCAATCAGCTTTCCTTCGGGCCTCGCTGGCTGGCCCCGACTGTCGAACTGATATTGCTGATCCCCCTGTCTATCGCGACGGCGTGGACGCAGGCCGGTATCCGCAACGCAGTGGCCGATCACCATTGGCAGGCGGTCAATCGTTTCCGCGTCATGATCCGCCGGACGGCTCTCATTTTGACGGCGGTCATCAGCATCATGAATTGCGGGGCGTTGTTCCTGCTGGTTCAAACGCTGATCGCAGGCCATGCCGGAAGCGGCACCACGCTGCTGATCGATGCGCTCAACATCTGGGTCACCAACATCATCGTGTTCGCCCTGTGGTTCTGGAGCACGGACCGCGGCGGCCCGCCGACCTGCGGCCTGGTCGAGCGAGCCCGCTCCGACTTCCTATTTCCGCAGATGACCCTGAGCGATCCGCATCTGCGTGACTGGCTGCCCGGCTTCGTCGACTATCTGTTTGTGGCTTTCACCAATGCCACGGCATTTTCGCCGACGGATACGATGCCGCTGACCCCGAGGGCCAAGCTTTTGATGCTCGCCGAGGCAATGATCTCTCTTTTGACGGTTGCCTTGGTCGCCGCCCGGGCGGTCAACATACTGGCCTGAGGCCGCGCCGCTCCGGAGCCACTTCCTGTCTAATCTCCAGCTAAGACCCGTCGCGGCAGGATGCCCATGGGTGGGCTGGACGTCGACGATCTCGGAAAGAACGCCATGACCTTCCAGCCTCTGCCTCACGATGAACATCCGACGATCGTGGCCGCCGAATTCAAGCGCATCAGAAGTAATCTGACGGACAGCGAGGCCCTGCTTCTGGCCTGCCTCACCAATGTGCTCAATGAATTGCCCGACTGGCTCGATGGAGACTATGTCGCCGGCAGTGCGCTCGATCATGCCCATGCGGTCATCAACGCGATGCTGGATGGACCCGGACTGGCGCCGATATCGGCGCAGACCTATGAATTGGCCGATGAATTGCGGCGTGGCGAGACATAGGTTTATCGCAGGCCGTTTCGTATCGGCCTCAATCCTGCGGCTTGTCGCCCACGGGCAGGTTGAAACGGCTCCAGTCTTTCCTGGGTATGGTTGTGCCGGCCTGGAATTCGAAAGCTGAAACCCTGGTGAGGCCGGCGGTGAGGGTGCAGCGATATTTCAGGACGAACCACTGCTTCCGGCTCCGGAATGCCGCCCCATCGGCCGTTACGCTTGCATCTGCAATCCTTGTTTCAGCCAGCGCATAGGCGATCGTGAGATCGGGCTCGAGATCGTGATTCCAGGCCCGCAACTGGGCCATGGCCTCGATGTTGCACAATTGCTCCATGCGCTCGTTGCGGCCCAGGAGAGGCAGCATCTTCCTGGCTTGCCGGCTGCGTGGATCCGCCAAAGCAAGATCGGAAAGAATTCTCCTGGCCTGGATCATCGCCGGAGGCGGCACCGGCGCCTCGCTTGGCCTGGGAGCTGTCGCCCCTCCCGGCGGAGTGACATCAAGGGAGGGAGCCGGCGCCTGCGGTTTGGCTGGCAGCGGGAGGGCCGCTGGCGCCGGCGGGGCCGGTTTCGGGATTTCCTCGACGAACTCTACCTCGATGCTGTTTTCGGGGGGCGGTATCAGCGGTGCGGGGCGGGGAGCAAGGAACAGCACGGCCAAGGCAATGGCGTGCAGAAGCAGCGCCGCCGGCAGGCCGAAGGACATGTCGCGATTTTGCGGAAGGCTGATGACGGCCATCGCTCAGGGAGCGGCCGTGGCGATCTGCTGCATCAGCGCCATGAAATCCCTCATATGGATGCCGGCCGGGTTCTGTGCCGGATCGACGGTCTGCACCATGACGAGGCGTTTTGTCGGAATATAGGCGAGGAATTGCCCGCCATAGCCTGCAGCCATGGCTGCGCCTTCACCCCAAGTCTCAGCCGGCAGAGACCACCATAGATAGCCATAGGCGCTTTTGCGTTTGGGGACGGGGGAATAGGCGGCGGTGGACTGGCGAACCCAGGCGGCGGGGACGATCTGGCGGCCGTTCCAGCGCCCCTGATTGAGGAAGAGCAGCCCGAAGCGGGCAAGATCCCTCGCGCTCATGCGGAAGGGATAGGCCGGATGGCGCGAGAGGGGAGACAAGACGTATCGCCCGTCCCTTGCCGAGAAATCCTCCATGCCGATCGGATGGGCGATGCGCTTTTCGAAGCTTGTGAAGATGTCCTCTCCGCTCGCCTGGCGATAGATCGTGCCGAGGACGTTGAAATCCCAATTGTTGTAGAACCAGAACGTGCCGTGGGGATGGCTTCCGCGCGCTGGACGCTCGTTGCGGATATCGGCGGTTTCATAGGCGGCGGGATGATAGACGCCGGAGCGGGCCATTAAGAGGTCGCGGACATCGGCCTGCTTTTCGTCGGCGGTCAAAGCGGGCGGGATATCATCGATGCCGAGCTTCTCCAGGCTGTCGCCGAGAGCGATCCTGTTCTCGCCGATGGCAATGCCGTAGAGCGCACTCAGCAGGCTCTTGCGGACCGAGGCAACGTTGACGCGCCGGCTGGGATGGCCGGCGCTGGCCACGATACGGTCGTCCCGGATTACGGCAAGCGCTGTCGGGCGGTAGGTGCCGGCATAGGCCGTGACGGCCTTGGCCGTGTCAGCGGTCCAGCCGCTTTCGTTGGGAATGGTCTGCCAGTGCCGGCCGGGCTCGGCCTGTACCAAGGCAGACGGACCCACGATGCAGGCGATGAGGAGCGCAAGGATGGGGATACGCCTCATCCGCCCACGCTCGATCTAGTCGACCGTCACGACGATGAAATCTTCGTAGATCTCGACATTGATCAGCGGTGACCCGTTCACGACGGCATCCGCCGCGGAGGCACTGATGCGGCCGCGATTGAGCATGTTCTCCAGGCGGGCGCGGTTCTCCTTGCTGGAGAAGAAACGGTCGGATTCGTCTTCCCGATCGCGATGGTAGCCCAGATAGAAGTTGGCACGATCCTGCCGGATGATCGCGGCGACGGAGGTGAGCCTTTCGCCGTTCGTGTTGAAGTGATCCGCGCTGGAGAGGCGGGCCGTGTAGGTTTCAAGCGGCGCTGCACTGGCAAAGCTTACGGAGGCCGCCAGAAAGGCGACGGAGAGGGAAAGGATTTTCATCAATGAAGACTCACATGGGCCGAGCGCGCCCAACCTAGACATCCGCCATGCTACTGTCGAGTTGCCCAGGGTACAGGCTATTGGATCCTGTCTTGGAATTGACATGCAGCAATCTTTCGACTAAGCGAACGCCACACGCGGGGCCTTTTGGTCCCGCGTGATGTTTTACGCTCCCGTGATGGCCGGTCTCCGGTTGTCTGTCGCCCGGTTTCCGGGAGAGGAGGGCGCGTTCCTCATAAACTTCGCAAACCATAGAGGACGCGAATGTCGAAGCGCCATAACGCTAAGTACAAGATCGATCGCCGCCTTGGCGAAAATATCTGGGGTCGCCCGAAGAGCCCCGTCAACCGCCGCGAATATGGTCCTGGCCAGCACGGTCAGCGCCGTAAGGGCAAGATGTCCGATTTCGGCACCCAGCTCCGCGCCAAGCAGAAGCTGAAGGGCTATTATGGCTCGATCTCGGAAAAGCAGTTCCGCAAGATCTATGAAGAAGCCCGCCGTTTGAAGGGCGACAGCTCCGCCAACCTGATCGGCCTGCTCGAGCAGCGCCTGGATGCGGTGGTGTATCGCGCCAAGTTCGTGCCGACGGTGTTCGCTTCCCGTCAGTTCGTCAGCCATGGCCACGTCAAGGTCAATGGCCGCCGCGTCAACATCCCCTCCTACAAGGTCAAGCCGGGTGATGTCGTCGAGGTCAAGGAAGCCTCCAAGCAGCTCGTGCTGGTGCTCGAGGCCGTTGCTTCCGGCGAGCGTGACGTTCCCGATTACATCGAGGCCGATCACGGCAAGCTGACCGCGAAGTATGTCCGCGTTCCCACGCTGCAGGATGTGCCCTATCCGGTCCAGATGGAACCGAATCTGGTCGTCGAATTCTATTCGCGCTAAGCGAAACGAACTGAGATCTTCTATAAGGGCCGCCATTTTGGCGGCCCTTTTTATTGGTTGATCAGGCTGTGCACTCTGGAAGGCCCGCAAATCGGGATGGCCGTATTGCAAAAAGATCATGCGACACGCCCGCTCAGTCGCTTATGGTCGGATCCGACGAGCCGGCGAAACAAGCAAGAACAGCGGCAGGGGTTTGCACAAAACCAACAAGTAAGAGATTGGGGCGGTCTTCCCCCATCGCCGTATAATGTCGGGAGGTGACCGGCTCTGCAGCCGGTCGATGCTAAGAGGTCTGTATGGGTTACACGCTTTGGGGCGAACCGGATTCCGGCTCTTTCATGGTCGAGGCCGCCTTGGCCGAGGCAGGGCAGGATGTTCACCTGATCGATATCGATCTGACCAAGGACGAGCAGCACACCGCTCAATATCTGGCGATCAATCCCTTGGGGAAGATTCCGGCGCTACGCTTCAACGACGGAACCACGATCGTGCAATCGGCCGCCATTCTGCTGGCTCTGAGCGAAGAACACCCCGAAGCGCGGTTGATGCCGGCTCGGGATGCCCCGGACCGGCGCCATGCACTGCGTTGGCTGATTCATGTGGCGGCCGAGATCTATCCTCTCATCGAACTCTACGATTATCCCCTGCGTTTCGCTCCGCCCGAAACGCACGAGACCGCGATGCGTTCGCGCGTGCGCCAGCGCATTCGGGAGCGCTGGCAATTTGTGGAGCAGGCCGCCAGTGCCGAAGGCAGCTTCCTGTTGTCGGGGTTTTCGGCCATCGACCTCGCCATCGCCGCCATCAGCAATTGGGCGATCGGCAATGAATGGCGCGCCAGGGAATGCCCGAAGCTGACCCGGATCGCCGAGACCGTGGCGCAGCGGCCTGCCATTGCGCCGATCTGGCGGCGACATTTCGGCGAACAGGAAAATTGATCGGGAGGGCTTGCTCAGCCCTTCCGGCCCGGAGCGGTAAAGGCGGCGATATCGGCCTCGTCATGGCCGGCTTCACGCAAAAAGCGCCGGGCCAGTTCCGCCGCGGGGCCACGGAGCGCCTCGTCCGACCGGATGAGATGAAAGGCCACGTGGTAATCGATCGTTCGGTCTGAAACCTGCACCAGGCGCCCGTCCTCCAGGGCGGCCGCTGAGAGGGGAGGCCGCGCCAGGGCGATGCCGAGCCCCTGGCAACACGCATCGATGACCAGGTTGTAGTCTTCGAAGCGGCGGTCCTGGCCGCGCGGCACATAATCCACGCCCTCGGGCGACAGCCAGCGTCGCCATCCTTCGATATTGGAATCGTGCAGGATCGGCAGTTCGAGCAAGGCGTGCGCGTCATTGCCGTGCCGCAGGCGTTTGGCAAGAGCAGGAGAGGCGATCGGAAAGGTCTTCTCCTGCCAGAGCTGCACGCCGCGCACGCCGGCCCAGGGCCCCTTGCCGCAACGAACGGCCAGATCGCTGCCTTCGCCCAGATCCGCCAGCCGGTGTTCGAGGACCAGTTCGAGGTGGATGTCGCTGCCTTCCAGGCGCGCAAGCCGGGGAAACAGCCAGAGCGAGGCGACCGAGGGCGTCACCGATAGGCGTACAACGGCCTTGGCGCGGCGCGGCGACCAGCGCTCGCCGCTATTGCCGAGCAGGGCCAGGGCTTCTTCCGTCCGAGCAAAGAATCGCATGCCCTCCGGCGTCAGGTTGACGCCGCGGGCTTTGCGCTCGAACAGGCGTAAGCCCATCCAGCGCTCCAGGCGCGACACCTGGCGGGAGACGGCGCCATGGGTGACGCCACTCTCCTCGGCTGCAGCCGAGAAGGAGCCGAGGCGCGCTGCCCGCGCGAAGGTTTCGAGCGTGTCGAGGGGGGGAAGGTTGGGTGAGCTGTGAACCATAGGCACACAAGATCATTGATTGAGGTGCTTTTCAAGCACGTCGAAGGAGGCTAGGTCAGGAATACAATTGAGAGTTGGGAGACGAAAATGAGCAGCGTGGCCTGTGAGGCTGAGGTAGCCAACAAGAAGAGCGGATTCGACGCGGTCGCCTTCGGTGCCATTCTGGTGACCATTCTCTCCTGGGCCTCGTCCTTCGCGCTGATCCGCGTCTGCCTGACGGCCTTGACGCCGATGGAACTTGCCGCAGCCCGCTACGTCGCGGCCGGGGCCATCGGTCTGGCCTATCTGGTGGCTTTGCGTCCGCCCATGCCGCTGCCGCGGGATTTCCTGCGCCTCTCCATTGCGGCCGTGCTGTTCATTGCCGTCTATGCCGTGCTGCTCAACACCGGCGAGCAGACCGTGCCGGCCGGCCCGGCCAGCTTCATCATCAACACCATGCCGGTGCTTACCGCTCTGATTGCGATCTTCGCGCTCGGCGAACGCTTCGGGCGCTGGGGTTGGGTCGGCACCGCCACCTCCTTCGCCGGTGTCGCCCTGATCGCCGTAGCGACGGATACGGGCTTCAGGCTCGATCCCAACGCGCTGATGATCTTCGGCGCCGCCGTCTGCGCTGCCATTGCCAGCGTGTTGCAAAAGCCCTTGCTCGGACGGTTTCCTGCTCTGGCAATCACCGCCTGGATCCTGTTCATCGGCGCCCTGCCGTTGCTGCCGGCGGTGCCGGCCACGATCCAGGCCATGGCGGTTGCCCCGGCCGAGGTGAACTGGGCCGTCGCCTATCTCGTGATCTTTCCCACCGCGATCGGCTACGTCACCTGGGCCATTGCCCTCAAGCGCCTTTCGGCGGCGCGGGCGTCCAACTTCCTCTATGGCGTGCCGCCGACGGCCACGCTGATCGGCTTCCTCTGGCTCGGCGAGGTACCCACGCCCGTCGGCATGCTGGGCGGCGCACTGGCGATCCTCGGCGTGGTGATCGTCAACGTGATGAAGGGCCGCTAGAGCGTATTGCTCCAAGGGAGCACCGCCAATGCCCGAGCCTCACGTCGCTCGGGGCGCCCCGATCTCATAGCAGCGCAGATTTCGCTCGCCGATGCCGAGGCCGGGCCAACTCGCCCGCCATTCGGCGATGTGCCGTGAGGCGAAATGGCGGTCCAGGGCGGCGTGGTCGCGCCAGATCTCCTTCACATGGATGAGACCGGCATCGAAGACGTCCTCGGCGTAGGAATATTCTTCGCAGCCCTCTTCGGCGCGGCTGCTCTCCACCATGCGCTTCATGGCCGGGCGCGCTGCGGACAGATTGGCGGCCGGCAGGCGCACCGTCCCGACGATCAGCAATTTGCTCATGGGTCTCTCCGGCTCAGGTCCTGCCAACGAAAAAGCCAGGCTGTCAGCCTGGCTTGGTATCTGCGGCAAGCTTACTGGTTTGCAGTGGCGATCAGGCCTTGGCCGGAGCCTTTACCGGGATATTCTTTTCCTGCAGGAAGGTTACCAACTCGCCAGACTGGAACATTTCGCGAGCGATGTCGCAGCCGCCCAGGAATTCGCCCTTGACGTAGATCTGCGGTACCGTCGGCCAATTCGAGAAGTCCTTGATGCCGCTGCGCAGGTCTGGATTCTGCAACACGTCATGGTCCTTGTAGTCGACCCCGAGATAATCGAGGATCTGCACGACCTGTCCGGAGAACCCGCACATCGGGAACGCCTTGTTGCCCTTCATGAAGAGCACGACGTCGTTGGACTTGATCTCGTTTTCGATGAAGGTGGCGATATCGCTCATGGCTCAATCTCGATCTTGGTAATGCTGGATCTGACGCGGATAATGCCGAGTATGTAAGCACACTCGCGCGCAATGTCAGGGCTCAACCTAACATAATTTATCGATCAGGGGGCGCTCGTGGAGAGCGCAAGCGCGTGCAGCACGCCGCCCATCTTGCCCTTGAGCGCCGCATAGACCATCTGGTGCTGCTGGACGCGGGACTTGCCCCGGAATGCTTCGGAAATCACCGTCGCGGCGTAGTGATCGCCATCCCCGGCGAGATCGCGAATTTCGATCTTCGCATCGGGGAAACTTTCCTTGATCATCGCTTCAATGTCGGCGGCCGGCATCGGCATTGGAAATAGATCCTCTTCAGGCGACTTGTCAGGCAGCTTGGCGCGTAGAGCCCATCAGCGTCGGCAGGAACGATTCGTGACGCTCGCTCAGCGCCGAAACCAGGATGGGCCGGCCTTCGGGCAGGATCAAGGCATTGCCGCCGGTTGTGCCCAGCGTGGTGACGGGGACCCCGGCATCGGCTGCCGCCTTGGCGAAGGCCTCGGCCTTTTCGCTCGCAAGCGCGACGACATAACGGGCCTGGTCTTCGCCATACCAGAAGGCATGCGGCTCGCTGCCCTGCGGGGCCTGCGACAGGTCCGCACCGATGCCACGTCCCAGCGCCATCTCGGCGACGGCGACGGCAAGGCCGCCATCCGAAATATCATGGCAGGTCTTGAGGTTGCCGGCGCGGATCTGGCCCCGGATGAAGTCGCCATGACGCTTTTCGACGGCAAGGTCGACCGGCGGCGGGGCGCCTTCCTCACGCTTGAGAACCTCGGCGAGCCAGATTGATTGTCCGAGCCAGGTGCCTGAAACGCCGACCAGCATGACGGTCTCGCCCTCAGCCTTGAAGGCGATCGAGGCCGTCACGGCAACGTCATCGACGAGGCCGACACCGCCGATCGTCGGGGTCGGCAGGATGCCGCGGCCGTTGGTCTCGTTGTAGAGCGAGACATTGCCGGAAACGATAGGGAAATCGAGGGCACGGCAGGCTTGTCCGATGCCGTCGAGGCAGCCGACGAACTGGCCCATGATGTCGGGGCGCTCGGGATTGCCGAAATTGAGATTGTCGGTCACGGCGAGCGGCAGGCCGCCCACGGCCGAGATGTTGCGCCAGGCTTCGGCGACGGCCTGCTTGCCGCCCTCGACCGGATCGGCTTCGCAATAGCGCGGTGTCACGTCGGAAGTCATCGCCAGTCCCTTGGGGCCGTCGAGCACGCGCACCACGGCAGCATCGCCGCCTGGCGTCTGGATCGAGTTGCCGAGGATCAGCGTGTCATATTGCTCGTAGACCCAGCGCTTGGATGCCAGTTCCGGAGAGCCGATCAGGCTGAGCAGTGCTTCGCCGATCGACAGGCTCGTCTTGAGCGATCCGGCCTCGAGCACCGGTTGCTTGGGCGAGGGGACATGGGGGCGGTCGTAGAGGGGCGCTTCGTCGCCCAGTTCCTTGATCGGCAAATCCGCCTTCAGATCGCCATTGTGGAAGATGCGAAAGCGCAGATCGTCCGTCGTCTTGCCGACCACAGCGAAATCGAGGCCCCATTTGCGGAAGATTGCCTCGGCCTGAGCTTCCTTGCCGGGCTTGAGCACCATGAGCATGCGTTCCTGGCTTTCGGACAGCATCATTTCATAGGCGGTCATGCCGGCTTCGCGCACCGGCACCTTTTCGAGGTGGAGCTCGATGCCGAGATCGCCCTTGGCGCCCATTTCCACGGCCGAGCAGGTGAGGCCGGCCGCGCCCATGTCCTGGATTGCGATGATGGCATCGGTCGCCATCAGTTCCAGGCAGGCTTCGAGCAGCAGCTTCTCGGCAAAGGGATCGCCGACCTGCACGGTGGGACGCTTTTCCTCGGATTTGTCGTCGAACTCCGCCGAGGCCATGGTGGCGCCGTGGATGCCGTCGCGGCCGGTCTTGGAGCCCAGATAAACGATCGGGTTCCCGACGCCGGTGGCCTTGGCGTAGAAGATCTTGTCCTGCTCGGCGAGGCCGAGCGCGAAGGCGTTGACCAGGATGTTGCCGTCATAGCGGGTGTGGAAGCGAACCTGGCCGCCGACCGTCGGCACGCCGAAGGAATTGCCGTAGCCGCCGACCCCCGCGACCACGCCGGAAACGAGGTGCTGGGTCTTGGGATGATCGGGCGCACCGAAGGACAGAGCGTTCATGCAGGCGATCGGGCGCGCGCCCATGGTGAAGACGTCGCGCAGGATACCGCCGACGCCCGTCGTCGCGCCCTGATAGGGCTCGATATAGGAGGGGTGGTTGTGGCTCTCCATCTTGAAGACGGCGGCGAGCCCATCGCCGATGTCGATCACGCCGGCATTCTCGCCCGGGCCCTGGATCACGCATTTGCCGGTGACGGGCAGCTTCTTGAGATGGAGGCGCGAGGACTTGTAGGAGCAGTGCTCGTTCCACATCGCCGAGAAGATACCAAGCTCGGTGAAGGTCGGCTCGCGTCCGATCAGATCCAGGATCCGCTGATACTCATCCGGCTTCAACCCGTGCTGGGCGATGAGTTCGGCTGTGATGGCGGGTTCCGAGTGGACGGACATGCCGGATCAGTCTCCTGTCAATGCAGCGCTTCGGCAGGGATCAGGCGGACGGCCTATGGCTCCGGCCGGCAAGCCCCAGCGCAGCGCTCCAGCGCTTCTGTTCACGGCAGGCGATAGGGGTATCCGAGCCGAATGTAAACCATTGATCGCATGCAGGCGTCGCGATCCGCATTGACACCGCAAATTTGTTGGCCTTCCTGTGGGCAGATTATCGTTTCCAGTCTCGGAGTATCGGCAATGCGGACCTTTTTCGTGGAGATCAAATGCCAGCTCGGCCGCACCTATGAGGTCGCCAGCGCCTTGGCCGAAGCTGAAATCGCCTCGGAAATCTATTCGATTGCCGGCGACTTCGACGTGCTCGCCAAATTCTACGTGAATGACGATGTCGATATCGGTCATTTCGTCGGCGAGAAGGTGCAGTCCATCCCCGGCATCGCGAATACGCGCACGGTCCTGACCTATCGCGCCTTCTGAGGGACGTGGCGGCAGAGGGCAGACAAGAAGCGCACAGCGCTACAAATGCAAATGGCGGCCACGGGCCGCCATTTTTTATCAAGTCGAATGAACGCAGGAGCTCCGATCAGCTCTGGCCCATGGCCTCCGGCAAGGTAGCCCATTGCGTGACGCGATTGCCGTCGGCGCAACGCTCGGCCGCCTTGGAGCCGGAGATGACGTCGCCGGTTCGCGCGCCATTGGTGACGATCAGGAAGACCTGCTGGCCGCTGCCGGAATCGGCGCTGACGCAGGCGGCATACTCGTCTGGATGGGCTTTCGCCGCGGCAGGCGTGCGCCAGCCGTTGGAGATGCGGGCATCCGCGATGCGGCCCGAGACGAGTTGGGTCAGCTTGTGGGCAAGGGTTGCCCGGCCGGCCTGCGGCACGGGAAACTGCTGGGTGCCGTCCGCCGTGACGACCGGCTGCTGGTTGGAAACGTCCGGCCGGCCGGCTTCGCCGGAGCGCGGACCGCAGGCGGCCAGCAGCAGCGAGAGCGCAACGGCTCCGGACAAGCCCCAAGCAAGACGCTGACGGGAAGAATGAGGGTTCATATGCCTGCTCCAGTGGACCGAAATCAGAATCGCATCACCGTGGCGGGCTGGCAACCCGCTGTGTGCCTGCGCACGACCTGATATGAATCACCGGCGCAGGATGTGCCAAATCGCACACGCGATAGCAGATTCATGCAGAATTTCTGCGACAACGTTAACAGCGCGGCCGGACGAGATGGAATTTTGCTTGCGAGCGCATCTCGCATGGCTGGACTGCGCCCGAGGCATGCAGTTGGCACGAATGGCCAAGCCGTCGACGTGGCAGCGCCGGACAATGGCCCCATTCACCATGCATAGAGGGTGCCATCCCAAGGGCGGAATCCGGCTCGTCCGGACGATGGGCCTGTTTTGGCGCCGCCAGCTCCGGTGATCACCCTGTAAAGAACGGCAGTTTGCTCCGGGCGCTTGCGGCCGGGGGCCATCTGTTACCTGCGGGTGGCCGCCCGTTTTTTGAAGATATGGAGATTTCGATGAACAAGGTCAGAATAGTGGACGGCAACGGTGTCTGGCATTTCGTCAGCAAGGGCTGCGCGCTGGATGTCGGCGTGAACCCGGGTGACGGCTACCACGTCTACCACCGCGATGATCGGCGCTGTTTGCCGGTGGCGCACAAGGTAAAGCATCTGCTGGGCAAGCAAGTGGTCGTCGCGCCGCGCACCGAGGGACAGATCAGCGAAGAGGAATTGCTTGAGGCCCTGGAAGCGGCCGCCTGAGGCGGCTCTTTCACGCAATGGTCATGCTTGAGGCAGACTATGGCCAGATTTCGCGACAAGGATGGGCGTCGGCGAAGTTCCTGACGCCGGGACATGGATGCCGGGCTGACAATGAGGCAGCCGGAGTGTCTTCCACGTCTCGAACCGCCTGAGGGGCGGGAGGCGATTAATGCCGATGGTGAGCAGGACAGCCGTGACGTCACTCCGTCGACAGACAAGCCACTCAACCCGAAAGGACGACGCCATGAAGCTGACATCGGTGCGAATCGAACGCGCTCTGACCCAGATGGATAGCCGGGTCATTCCCGAATCCAATCCGATCGTTCAGGAACTCATCTCAATCTTCGGGGACCACACTTTCTTCGTTTCCAATGCCGGGCTCAGTACCGTGGAGCCGGTGGAGGCTGCGGATACCGACCTCGACAAGGTCCGCATCGTAAGATTGGCGCGGTGGGCCGATGAGAGCAAAGCCAGCCTGGTGCCTCATCCCCCGATCAACACCGAAACGACGGTGACGCTCAGCGAAGCCGCTTGAGCCATCCTGGCTGTCATGGCGGCGCAATACGGGCCGCCATGACAGCTCGGGTCTGATTTCTTGCGGACTGAAAACGATTGAATAGACGCTTCGAACCGGGCCGATGGCAGGCATGGCCCTTGGTGCAGATGGCACTGGTGACAAGCGGGGTAACCCGACGCGGGGCGGTCAACCGCCCAGATACTCGATTTCCGCCCGCAGCGCTTCCATGTCGAGACCCTGGCCAAGCAGGACAGCGGCGAGAAGACGTGCCTTATGGCCGCTGAGGTCTCCGGCGAAGATGGCTCCGGCGCGCTGGAGATCGGTAGCCCCGCCATTGCCATAGACGGGCAGCACCCGACCACGCGGACAGCGCGAGCAGATGATCACCGGAACGCCACGCTTGATGACATCAGCGACGGCCTTGGTCACGGCTGGCGGAGTGTTGCCGCGTCCGAACCCTTCCAGCACGATAGCCTTGCTGCCGTGATCGGCGGCATAATTGAGATAACCGCCATCCATGCCCATGGCGAGGCGGATCAGCGTGACATTGGGCTCGATGGTGCTGGGTGCGTAGGCGCGCCGCAGGGCCGGGCGACGATGCAGGCAGATCGCACCTGCGTCGATCTCGCCGAGCTTGCCGTGTTCCCAGGACATGAAGGTGTCGGTGCGCGAGGTATGCGTCTTGCTCACGTCTCGGGCGGCGTGGAATTCCTGCTCGAAACAGATCATCGCGCCAAGCCCGCGCGCGGCGGGCGCCGCAGCGAGGCGGATGGAATCGGCAATGTTGCGCGGGCCGTCGGCATCGGGCTCATCGGCTGCGCGCTGGGCGCCGGTAAAGACCACAGGCTTGTCCGAGGCGAGCAGGAGGTCGGCGAGATAGGCGCTCTCCTCCATGGTGTCGGTGCCGTGGGTGACGACCACACCCTCGCAATCTTCCAGCGCCAGAAGCTCGTTGATGCGAGTGGCCAAGGCGAAGGCCATGGGCAGGTCGATGGCGAAGCTGTTGAGGTTGCAGAACTCCTCAACCTCGATCTCGATCCCGGGCAGCGGATCATGCAGCATGGCGCGCAGCGCCTGTCCGTCGAGGCCGGCGACAACGTCGCCGGTGCTTTCGTCACGCCGGGAGGCGATCGTGCCGCCCGTGGTGATCAGGTGAACCTTGCGCGTCATTGGCTCTCAATCCTGCATCGTCGTCGACGATCAGGCCGAAGCCATGGCGTTGACGACACTGGTGAACAGGCCGCGGCCATCCGTGCCGCCGGCCAGCGGATCGATCAGGTTTTCGGGATGCGGCATCATGCCGAGAACGCGCCGATTGGCCGAATAGATCCCGGCGATATTGTTGAGCGAGCCGTTGGGATTGGTCGCGGCGCTGACCTTGCCGGCGGCATCGCAATAACGGAAAGCCACCAGGCCGTCGCCTTCGAGCTGCGTCAAGGTCTCGGAGCTGCAGAAGTAGTTGCCCTCGCCATGGGCGACGCAGACATCGATGGCCTGCCCCTGGCGATAGATGTTGGTATAGGCCGTATCGGTGCGCTCTACCCTGAGATGAACACGCTTGCAGATGAATTTGAGATCGGCATTGCGCATCAGCACGCCGGGCAGCAGGCCGCCATCGGTGATGATCTGGAAGCCGTTGCAGATGCCGAGCACGAGGCCGCCACGTTCGGCGTGGTGGCGGATGGCATCCATGATGGCGGCACGGGCGGCGATGGCGCCGCAACGCAGATAATCGCCATAGGAGAAGCCGCCGGGGAGCACGACCAGATCGGTTCCTGCCGGCAGCTCGGTGTCGGCATGCCAGATCATGTCGACATGTGCGCCGGCCTGCCTGAGGGCCTTGGCGACGTCCCCTTCACGGTTGGAACCGGGAAAAATGACGACAGCTGCTTTCATCGGATCCTGCTTGTTCGTTGCGGCAATGATGCCTGGAGACTGTGGCGTCCAGCCTCTGCCATGCGTGCGCATATGGTTCCAGAGGGGCAGCGGGGTCAAGCAAAGAGTGGAAGCCGAGCCCGGAAACTGGGCGAAACTACCCTGAATGCCCGGGTGTGGCGGCAGTCTTGCCGTCTTGCCCGGATGAGCGAGGAGTACCCTCGGCAAACTCGGCCAGGACCCAGTCCTTCAGCACGGCTACCGCCGGCCGGTTCTCCGCGCCTTCCGGATAGACGAAGCTGAACTTCAGCCCCTCCATGATCGGGCCGAAGGGCTGCACCAGCACGCCCGAGGCAAGTTCGTCGGCGACCAGCGACAGGCTCAGCAGAGCAACGCCCTGGCCGGCGATGGCAGCCTGGATGGCGCTGCTTTCGTCGTTGAAGCTGATGCCGCTGTCTGGATCGAGGTGCTCGATGCCGGCGCGCCGGGCCCAACTACGCCAATTGGGAACGTCCACCGTCGAGGCGATCGGGCCCCAGTCGAAATGCAGGAGCGCTGCGCTGGGGAGATCGATCGGTTCATACACGGGCAGGCGGGGACTGCAGACCGGTGCGAATCTGTCCGTCAGCAAGGGGAGGGCGGTCATGCCGGCATAGTGGCCGAGCCCATAGCGGATGGCGGCGTCCGCATCGCCGGCGTTGAGGTCTACGGTGTCGTCGGAGGCGTGCAGGCGCAGATCCCAGCCAGGATGCAGGCTGCGCAGCGTGGCGACGCGCGGCACGAGCAGTTTTGCCGTGAAGGCGACGGTCGCCGAGAGGGTCGCAATACGCCGGCGTGGGCGTTTCCTGACGGTTTCGACAGCGTCGGCCATGGCGTCCAGGGCGGCGCGCAAAGCCGGATAGAGGCTGCGGCCTTCAACGGTCAGGCGAACCCTGCGGGTCTGCCGTTCGAACAGGGAGACGTCGAGATAGGCTTCGAGCTGGCGAATCTGATGGCTGACGGCGGTCGCGGTGACGCCGAGTTCAGCCGCTGCCTTCTTGAAGCTTTCCTGCCGTGCAGCAGCCTCGAAGGTGCGCAGGGAGGCGAGGGGCGGCAAGCGGCGCATCATCGGCTCCGAGCTGACACGACGGGCCAGGCTTCATCCCGTGGCCGCGCTATCTTTCCCACGCGCATCGGCATCACGTCGTGGTCGGGCCCAGGATTGTTATGCATGAATTGAAATCATCCATCGAGTGAGAACTTCGAATTTGTTGTTTTGAAAGTCAATCACTTAATACGGCGGGGAAGGCTCATGTTTCACATGAGATGAATTCAATTTTGCAAAGGATAACCATCATGGCTTGGCTCTATCTGGCCGCAGCAGCGGTCTTCGAAGTGATTTTCGCCCTGAGCATGAAATATGCGGAGGGGTTCACCCGTCCGCTTCCGACGGCCATAACCGTCATCGCCGTGATCGGCGGCGTCGGCCTGCTGACCCTGGCGCTCAAGAGCCTGCCGGTCAGTGTCGCCTATCCGATCTGGACGGCCGTCGGTACGCTCGGAACGGTGATCTTCGGCTACATCTTCCTGCGTGAGCCGCTGACGGCCATGAAGATCGTCAGCGCCTTCGCCATCGTCGCGGGTGTCGCCGGCCTCAAGGCGTCGACCGTGTAGAGCTCGATAGGCCGGGCCGGTAACGCCGGCGCTCTCAGTCTTTGAGCTCGATTTTCTCCAAGAGGCGATCGAACAGGATCAGGTCGGCCGGCGTCAGCCGGTCGGCCTTCATTCTTATTTCCAGGGTGGTGTTATCAAGCCGCAGCAAGGCGACGGCGGCGGCAGTCTTCGCCAAAGCCCGGTCTTCGATGTCATAGAGGCCGCGATAGCCCGTCGCGCCACCTAACATGATCGGTTCGACTGGCTGGCGGGCGCGAATGCGCGAGCCGGGGGTGAGACTCTGGATCCGCAGCTCGATCATGGCCCCTGTCGCGGCTCCGGGACCGAAGGCGGCAAAGCCCGGGAGCGGCAGGGTTCGTTCGTCGGACAGGAAGGTCGCAACCGCGTGCGGGGGGCAGGCCGGGGCGGCGCAGCGCAAGGCGAGCAAGGTCGGCGGCGCGGATGTCTCCCTGACCCAGACGGTGTCATCATAGCGCAGGCTGAAGCCGCCGGTCTCGACAAGTTCTTCCGCGAGACACGCATTGTCGGCTCCGGCCAGGCACAGCGCGGCTGCAACCAGCCGGGCCAGGCAAGACCGCAGCCGGTATGACATCAGGCGATGTCGATGCTGTAATTCTCGATCACCGTGTTGGCGAGGAGCTTTTCGCATGCGGCTTTCAGCGTTTCACGCGCCGTCTCGGCATCAGCCTGGCCAAGTTCGATGTCGAACACCTTGCCCTGGCGCACACCAGCGACATCCTTGATGCCAAGCGAAGCAAGAGCGCCTTCGATCGCCTTGCCCTGGGGGTCGAGGACGCCGTTCTTGAGCGTAACGATCACACGGGCCTTCATGCAGCACCTGCCTTCCAACGAAGAGAAATCTTTGGCTTGCGCTTAAAGCAGTCCGGGCGATGGTTCAATCATTGCCTTGCCGATCGGGCCGGGAAAATGTCTTGAACACGCTGAGGAAACGGGATGGTACGGCCTCGGTCAGCCAGACACCGTTGTCGCTGTGATAGAACCGCAGCCCCTCCGCCTGCATCGCCCGGGCATCCACCTGCAGGATGATCCAGGGGCCGGCGCGCCTTATCGCGACCTTGCGGGCGGTATCGTGGTCATCGGACAGATGCACGTGCTGGCGCGAGCGTTTTTGGAGGCCAGCGGCGAAAATGCCGGCCTGGTTGCAGGCTGCGGTGCCGTGCCACAAATCGGCAGGCGGCACGGTGGCGGCAAGGCCGAGATCGATATCGACGCTGTGGCCTTGGTTGGCGCGAATGCGCGTGCCGGCGATGACGAAGCGCTGCTTGTCGCTTTCCCTGACAACCCGTTCGATGTCCTGCCGGCCGGCTCCCAACTGTTCGGCGGCGGCCTTGGTGAGATCGTCGATCTCGACCCAGCCTTGCGCGTCGAGCACCAGGTCGGCCGTCTCAGGCGCGTGGCGAAGCACGAGGCTCATGAATTTGCTGAGTTTCTTGTCGTCCATGGACGGTATCCGATTCCGTAGCAGGTCGCTGTTGTCGTATCATGCCGAAAAGCAGCATTCACTTTTCGGCGTGGCGCTACGGGCGCTACTGCGTCGCCTCGTCGATGAGCTTCCTGGCGATGCGCGGTTCGCCGGCAATGACGACGATGAAGCTGGTCTCGCCTGCCTTGCGCTGCCCGACGGCATAGGCGTTGATGTGGTGGGCTTTCTTGCCGCCCGTCATCGCGAGCTGAATGCCCTTCCAATCGCCGGAGCCGAAACTGTCGACGCTCACCTTGGGGGGCGGGATCTTGGCCTTGGCGTCGGGTTTGGCAAGCAGTGCGGCAAGCCGCTGGGGCTCGGCCAAGGAACGCTCGATCGCCAGGGCATCCGGGCCAGTGACGGTAAAGCGCTCGATCGCCGCATCATAGCCACAGCGCATTTTGGTGCAGAGTTGCAGCCCGTCGACGCGGATATTCTCACGGGAGACGAAGGCCCGCATCGGCAACACCACCCAGGAACGGGAATCCGGCAGTGACACGGCCGGATCGCCGGCCCACAGGTCGAACAGGCTACAGCCAGCAAGGGTCAGGAGACCCACGCCAGCGAAAAGGGCTCGAACGCCGTAACGCGCGAGCCCCTTACGCATTGTTGCACTCAAGGCGATCACTGAACCAGCTTGGGCCCCTTGACGACGACATTATCCATCTCGTTCATGATGCCGAGACGGCGGGCGACTTCGGTATAGGCTTCGACGAGCCCGCCCATGTCGCGGCGGAAGCGATCCTTGTCGAGCTTGTCGTTCGACTTGGTGTCCCACAGGCGGCAGGAGTCCGGCGAGATCTCGTCCGCCAGCACGATGCGCATGATGTCGTTTTCCCACAGGCGTCCGCATTCGATCTTGAAATCGACCAAGCGGATGCCGACGCCGAGGAACAGGCCGGACAGGAAGTCGTTGACGCGGATGGCCAGCGCCATGATGTCGTCGAGCTCAGGCGGGCTGGCCCAGCCGAAAGCGGTGATGTGCTCTTCCGATACCATCGGGTCGTTGAGGGCATCGTTCTTATAGTAGAATTCGACGATCGAGCGGGGAAGCTGGGTGCCTTCCTCGATGCCAAGGCGCGTGGCGATGGAACCGGCGGCGACGTTGCGGACCACGATCTCCAGAGGAATGATCTCCACCTCGCGGATCAACTGCTCGCGCATGTTGAGGCGGCGGATGAAATGGGTGGGCACACCGATATCGTTGAGGTTCTGGAACAGATATTCGGAAATGCGGTTGTTGAGCACGCCCTTGCCGTCGATGACCTCGTGCTTCTTGGCATTGAATGCGGTGGCGTCGTCTTTGAAGTGCTGGATCAGCGTGCCGGGCTCGGGACCCTCATAGAGGACCTTCGCCTTGCCTTCGTAAATGCGGCGGCGGCGGTTCATCGGGATGTACCGTGGTTTGAGAAAATCCGTCAAAGGGCCTGGGCTCCTGGAAATGCGATCCGTGGCCGGCGCAATTGGCGATTCGATTTGCGAGCGCAAACCGGAGACACGGCCAACTTACCCGATCATGCCCCCGCGCACAATCTTCGTGCAGGCAGGGCGCCCGATCAGAACCAAGCTTCACGAATCGAGCCAAAGCACATTTTCTAGTGCCCGGCGTGAGTGTAGTTTCAAGACGCCCGGCATCCCGGGAGGAGAGGGCGTTACGGCGCATTAATTTGATTTGGGGATTGCGCGCCTATATGCAACAGGCATGGCCGGTCCTTCAAGGAAAACCGGTAGCTGAACAGGATTTTAACGGATGACCACCTTCGACAAGCGGGAAGAGGCTTTCGAAAGCAAGTTCGCCCATGATGAGGATCTGCGCTTCAAGGCGACCGCTCGCCGGAACAAGCTCCTTGGCCTGTGGGCCGCCGAAAAACTCGGCCTTTCGGGTGACGAAGCCAACGCCTACGCCAAATCAGTCGTCCTGTCGGACTTCGAGGAGGCCGGCGACCACGACGTGGTGCGCAAGGTGCTCAGCGATTTCGCCGAAGCCAATCTGAGCATGAGCGAGCCGCAGGTCCGCCAGGTCATGACCGAGTTGCTCGGCCGTGCTGTGCAGGAAATCCAAAACGGCGTTTGAGCGACGGCGTTTGGCCGTGTTCATTCAACCCATCTTTCACGATGCCCCGCCTCGGCGGGGCATCGCAGCAATGTGATCGGAAATGCGATGACTGCCCCCACGCTGCGCACGCGCCTGGCCAAAGGCGAAAAGATCTTTGCGGCCTGGATGGGGGCGGGCTATCCGCGTATGGCAGAGGCGCTCGGTCGCGCCGGGTTCGACGCCGTCATCATCGACCTGCAGCATGGCGAGGCTTCCTTCGGCGAAGCGCGTGATGCGATCAGCGCAGCACATCTGGCCAACACACCGACGGGCGTGCGGGTCGGCCTGGACGGTTTCGGCGATGCCGCGCGGCTCTATGATGTTGGCGCCGAGCTCGCCATCCTGCCGATGATCAATTCGGTGGAGGATGCCCGCCGCTTGGTCGACACCTTGAAATACCCGCCGGTTGGCGGTCGGAGCTGGGGCGGTACCCGCGCCATTTCCCTGTTCGGTGCGGAGACGGAAAGCTATCGCACCGCCGCCAACGATCAATTGATTGCGCTCGCGATGATCGAAACGCGGCAGGCGGCCGATGCGCTGGAGGAGATCCTCGACGTGCCGGGTCTCGATGGCGTCTTCGTCGGGCCAAGCGATCTGTCGATCAGCCTGAGCAAGGGCGCCAGGCTCGATCATCAACTCCCGGAATCGGTCGAAGTGATCAAACGGGTTCTCGCCGCGGCCAAAGCCCGCAACAAGCTGACGGCGATCTATTGCGGCGACGGCGAAGCGGCGGCCCGCAATGCCGAGCTTGGCTTCGACATCATGGGCATCGGTTCGGATTGGGCCTTCCTTACCGCCGGCGCCCAGGCCGCTTTGAAGGCTGCGCGCGGCCATGCGGGGCCAGCGGGCCCGAATTACTGAGCCCTTTTTGGAGCGCTATTGGCTCTCGTGCATGAGTTTTGACAGGAACGAAGCCAGGCGCAACAGGCCTTCCGGCCAGGGACCGTGGCCGGATTCCACATTGATATGGCCGGCTTCGCCCGCATCGACGAATTCGCTGTCCCAGGCCTCGGCAAAGGAACTGGCGCGGTTGATCTCGCAATAGGGATCATTCCGGCTCGCCACCAGGAGCGACGGGAAGGGCAGGGCCGTCATCGGGATCGGATTGAAATTGAGATCATAGCCCGGCAGCAGATCCGGCTTGTCCCAATCTGACGGCGCCACCAGCATCGCACCGATGACATGCCCCTTCAGACGCTCGGCCGCGAACACGGTGGTGATCACGCCGATCGAATGGGCGATGACGATGGCTGGCCGGCTCGATCCCTGCACCGCCTCCACGAGCCTGTTCACCCAGGCTTCACGCTCGGGATGGTCCCAGTCGTCCTGCTCGACGCGGCGGGCGGTCGAGAGCTTCGCCTGCCAGCGCGACTGCCAGTGACCCGGGCCGGAATTGCCGAGGCCCGGTACGATCAGGATGTCGGTATCGGAAATGCGCACGTCGATGTTTCCCCGGCTCGATTGAGTGCATCGTCAGGCGATCGAGGCCGCCGCGACTCAAGACCATGAGCCTATTCCAAGCAGAGTTTCCCGACGAGGCCGGCGAACAGGTCTCGCCGAGAAACTCTGCAAATCTTTGATATCTTGCAGATTCGTTGATCGTGCCTGTGGCCCGATCAACGAATCTGCATTGGAGCGAGGCGGCGAACCGGAAGCCAGGATGCTCCCGCGGCGCCGCTCGTCCACAACTATCAAGCGAACGCTCGATTTCGGCGCAGGTTCCCGCGCCTTGGCTCAGGTTTCTGAGCCGAGGACGCGATCGAAGATCGTGTCGACATGCTTGAAATGGTAGCCCTCGTCGAACATCGCTTCGAGAGCTGCATCCGAAAGCAGGGCGGAGACCTCAGGATCGGCCTTGAGGAAAGCGAGGAAATCGCCTTCGCCACGCCAGACCTTCATGGCGTTGCGCTGAACCAGGCGGTAGGAATCCTCGCGGCTGGCGCCGGCCTGGGTGAGGGCCAACAGCACGCGCTGCGAGTTGTGCAGGCCGCCGAGGCGGTCGAGATTGCGGCGCATGTTTTCCGGGTAGATCATCAGCTTGTCGATCACACCGGCAAGGCGAGCCAGGGCGAAATCCAGCGTGACTGTAGCGTCGGGACCGATCATGCGTTCGACGGAGGAGTGCGAAATGTCGCGCTCATGCCAGAGCGCCACGTTCTCCAGGGCCGGCGTCACGGCCGAGCGCACGATGCGGGCGAGGCCGGTGAGGTTTTCGGTCAGCACGGGATTGCGCTTGTGGGGCATGGCCGACGAGCCCTTCTGCCCGGCGGAGAAGAACTCCTCGGCTTCCAGCACTTCGGTACGCTGGAGATGGCGGATTTCGGTGGCGAGGCGTTCGATCGAGGAGGCGACGACACCGAGAGTCGCAAAGAACATCGCGTGGCGATCGCGCGGGATCACCTGCGTCGAGACCGGCTCGACGGCAAGGCCCATCTTCTCCGCCACATAGGCCTCTACAGCCGGATCGATATTGGCGAAGGTGCCGACGGCGCCCGATATCGCGCATGTGGCGATTTCCTTGCGCGCGGCGACGAGGCGCTCGCGGTTGCGTGCAAACTCGGCATAGGCCTGGGCGAGCTTGAGGCCGAAGGTGACCGGCTCGGCATGGATGCCATGGCTGCGGCCGATAGTGGGCGTGTATTTATGTTCCAAGGCACGCTTGCGAAGGGCCGCGAGCACCTCGTCGACATCGGCGATCAACAGGTCGGCGGCCCGCGAAAGCTGCACGGCAAAGCAGGTGTCGAGCACGTCCGAAGAGGTCATGCCCTGATGCAGGAAGCGTGCTTCCGGGCCGACGATCTCTCCGAGATGGGTGAGGAAGGCGATGACGTCGTGCTTCACTTCCCGTTCGATCTCGTCGATGCGGGCCACGTCGAAGGTTGCGTCCCTGGCTTTCTCCCAGACCTTGGCAGCCGCTTCCCTGGGCACGACGCCGAGCTCGGCCAGCTTGTCGGTGGCGTGGGCCTCGATCTCGAACCAGATGCGGAAACGGGACTGCTCCGCCCAGATGGAGACCATTTGCGGGCGGCTATAGCGTGGGATCATGGCAGGGTCCTTTTGCGCCCTTTTAGGCGCGGCACCGGGAAAGTGAAACGCAAATCGAAAACGGGAGAGCCGCGATATCTCAGCGGGCGGCGGTCGCAGCCTCGCGAATGGCGGCGATGTTGGCGGCATAGGCGGATGGACCGCCCTTGAATACATAGGAACCGGCGACGAGCGCATTGGCGCCGGCCCGCACCACCAACGGTGCGGTTTCTGGCGTGATGCCGCCATCGACCTCGATATCGATGTCGCGCTTGCCCACTCGGGCCCGGATGGCTGATATCTTCGACAAGGTCTCGGGGATGAAGGCCTGGCCGCCGAAGCCGGGATTGACCGTCATCACCAGGATGAGGTCAGCGAGGTCGAGCACATAGTCGACCACCTCCGGCGAGGTGCCCGGATTGATTGCCACGCCCGCGCGCTTGCCGAGCTTCCTGATATGCTGCAACGAGCGATGCAGATGCGGGCCGGCCTCGGCGTGGATGGTAATGGTGTCGCAGCCGGCCTTGGCGAAATCCTCCAGATAGGGATCGGCCGGCGAGATCATCAGATGGGCATCGAGCTTGGTGCGCACATGCGGGCGCAAGGCGGCAGCGACGCCGGCGCCGATGGTGAGGTTCGGCACGAAATGCCCGTCCATCACATCGTAATGCACCCAGTCGGCGCCGGCCTCCTCGATCGCCCGGACTTCCGCGCCGAGTGCGGCGAAATCGGCCGAGAGAATGGAGGGGGCAATGATGATCGGGCGAGACATGGCATATCCTGGGCTGGAAAGGTCACGGTGAACGGGCAGTACCTGCCAGAGCCGGCCGCCTATTGCAATCGTTGAGGCGGTGCCTGGGAGCGCGGGCGTCCTCGCCCGTTTTTGGAAATACAGCCCAGGATCTGAGCCGTAATTCCGTTGTTCGCTCGCAATGACACAGGAAAGTCACCTGCAAATCAGAATTCCGACTATACGGCGGACGAGGACCTCTGCACTCCCTGGAAGCGATCCCGCCAACTGGGGAGAGCGCTGGGGAAGGGCAGGGCGCTTGCTTCGTAGATGGCGCGGGCACAGGCCCGTGCCAGGGCATGCGCCGCCGCGGTGCCGAGGGCGATCAGATCGCCGATCGGCTCAGTGAGCGCTAGGCGCCCCGTGGCGGCGGCAAACACGATATCGCCGTCGAGCGGGGTATGGATCGGGTGAATAGCCCGGGCGAGACCATCCTGCGCCATCACTGCGAAATGCTTGGTCTGTGCCTTGGTGAGCACGGCATCGGTCGCCACCACCGCAATCGTGGTGTTGCCGGCCTGCATGGCCTTGTGGCGCAACGCCAGCGCATCATCAGGCCATGGAGCTGGCAGGCCGAGGCCGCCGAACTCCCCCGCCTGCTCATAAGGCGCTGCCCAGAAATGAGCGCCGTCGCCGATGGTCGCGCTGCCGAGGGCATTGACGGCCACCAGCGCCCCGACGGTATGAAGCCCGCATCGTACAGAGGCCGAACCGAGCCCGCCTTTCAGACCGGCCGTGGTGGCGCCCAGCCCGGCGCCGGCCGATCCCAGCGCGAACGTATCGGCCGCTGCCCCGGCCGCGGCGAAACCGAGTTCGCGATAGGGCGGATAGCGTCCCCATCGCTTGTCGCCGCCATTGAGGAGGTCGAACAGGATGGCACCGGGAACGATCGGAACCCTGACGGCGCCGACCTGGAAGCCGCGGCCGTGCTCGGCCAGCCAGGCCCCGATGCCGGCGCCGGCTTCCAGGCCGAAAGCCGAACCGCCCGACAAGGCGATCGCATCAATGCGCTCGACCGTCCGCTCCAGGGCGAGCAGGTCGGTTTCCCGCGTGCCCGGTGCGCCGCCGCGCACGTCGACGGCGGCCACGGCCGGCTCCTCGAACACCACCGCCGTCGTGCCGGAGGCGATCCTGGCGTCTTCGGCATTGCCGACCAGCACGCCGGCGACATCGGTAATGAGATTGCGCATGAATCGTTCTCCGATCGTCGGCAGCTTGGCACCGCCGGCGGAGCGAGACAATCGGCCTCATGCCGAGGCAGCCCTGCGACATCATACCAAGTCTCGAATATGCTGACCCATACGAGACTTGAACACTCCGCGATTTCCGACACCAAATCAAAGATTTGGCGAAAATCGCGGGACGGAACCAGGAGTCATTTTCAATGCCTCCTGGTATCACTTCCGATCACGAGACAGGGAGTTCGACGAAACGGGCTTGGGCAAAAGGCGTGGGCGCGCTAGAGCAAGGGTTTCGCCGCCCAAAGGCGGTGCAGACGCGTAAATGCCTGTTCTGGATGGGTCCATGGCCGATATTACCTTGCCTGCCGTGTTCGTGGCCGGCCTGTTCTCCTTCCTCTCGCCCTGCGTGCTGCCGCTGGTGCCGCCCTATCTGACCTTCCTAGCCGGCTCCACGCTGGACGAGATGACGGGACAGACCATCGACAAGAGTATCCGCCGCCGTGCGGTGATCTCGGCCCTGTGCTTCGTGGCCGGCCTTGCCACCATCTTCATCTCTCTCGGTGCCGGCGCCTCCTATCTCCTCGTCCTGCGCAGGGCGATGGCCAATGGCCTCAGCGCCCTGGCCGAGAAGGGGATTCTCCCCGCCTCATGGGCCAACTCGATCGATCCCTTCTATCTGCTGGCAGGTATCGTCATCATCGCCATGGGCCTGCATTTTCTCGGGATCCTGCGCATTTCCCTGCTCTATCGCCAGGCGCGCCTGCAGGCCGGCACAGGCTCCGGCCCGTGGGGCGCCTTCGTGATGGGGCTGGCCTTCGCCTTTGGCTGGACGCCTTGCATCGGGCCGGTTCTGGGCACGGTGATCGCCGTGGCGGGCAAGGATGGCAGCGTCAGCCAGGGGGTGACCTTGCTCGCCATCTACACGCTCGGCCTGGGACTGCCTTTCGTGGTGGCCGCCTTTGCCATGAACCCCTTCATGCGTTTCCTGCGCTCCTTCCGGACTCATCTCGGCACGGTGGAGAAGGCGATGGGCGGGCTGCTGGTGGTCGCAGGCGTTGCCTTCCTGACCGGCGGCATGGCCGATTTCGCGATCTGGCTGCAGAACACCTTTCCGATCCTGAGCAAGCTCGGCTGATACCGGTCAGCGCGTCAAACTTCACGCGGGATTGGTTTTAGAGGGGAAGGCCCGTTCAGGGCTTTTCGAAAGAGCGCCAATTCCGCCAGATAAAAACCCGCCCCGGTGGAACCGGAGCGGGTCATGTTCATTCATCGCGATGGAGACAGAGGCCTCAGGAGGGGTTCTGCTCGGCGGCGATCTTGCCGTCCGCGGCCTTCTTCCAGCTGTAGATGGCATAGGCCGGCTGGGCCAGGTCGCCCTTCTTGTCGTAGGAGATCTCGCCGATCACGGTCTGGAACTTCTTGCCCGAATGCATGACCTCGGCGATCTTCTGCGGATCGGCGGACTTGGCTTCTTCGGCCGCCTGGGCCAGCACCTGCACGCCGGCATAGGCCAGCAGGGTGAAGCCGGCCGGATCGGTGCCGCCCTCGCGGAAGCGCTTCGCCAGATCGGCATTGGCCGGGTAGTCTTCGATCTTGGGCGCGAAGGTCATCAGCGTGCCGACCACGGCATCACCACCGATGGTGGCAAATTCTGGCGAGTTGAGGCCGTCGGCGCCCATCATGATGGTCTTGCCGCCCTGGTCGCGCAACTGCTTGAGGATCAGCGCACCCTCGGTGTAGTAGCCGCCCCACAGCAGCACGTCGGCACCGCTGGACTTCAGCTTGGTGACGAGACCGGAATAGTCCTTCTCACCAGCGTTCACGCCCTCGTAAAGCACTTCCTTCACGCCGGAATCGTTGAGGTATTTCTTCGCACCCTTGGCAAGACCTTCGCCATAGGTCTGCTTGTCATGCGCGATGGCGATCTTCTTGTCCTTGAAATGAGCCAGGACATAGTCCGCCCACACCTTGGACTGCTGGTCGTCGCGGCCGCAGGTCCGGAAGGTGTTCCACAAACCGCGATCGGTCAGCTTCTCGCTGGAGGCCGACGGCGTGACGTTGATGATGTTGTTGTCGGCATAGACATCCGAAGCAGCGATGGCGCCGCCGGAGGTCACATGGCCGATGACCCAGGTTATCCCGTCGCCTACGAATTTGTTGGCGACCGAGACGCTCTGCTTGGGATCGGCCTGGTCGTCGCCGACGCTGACGTCGATCTTCTGGCCGAGCACGCCGCCCTTGGCGTTGATGTCCTTCACCGCCATCTCGGCGCCTGCCTTGGTCTGCAGGCCGTAGGAGGCGGCAGGGCCGGTCATCGGGCCGCCGACGCCGAGCTTGATCTGCGCCTGCGCGCTACCGCCCAAGGCGAGGCCCGCCGCGAGTACAGCGCCGGCCAATGAAAGTTTGTTCATGGGGGTTCTTCCCTGTTGTACTGGGCGCAGACCGTTCTTTTCTGGATCGGTTCGGCTGCACCCGATGACGCCATTGTCTAAATTTCCAACGGCTTGTCACGGAAATTCAGGCGAATTCGCAAAGGGGAGGGCGGGTTAGTCCTCTCTCCCTGCGTCATGTCCTACGTCACGGCCCAATCCGAGCCGTGAAGAGGGGGCCTTCAAAGAAATCGCCCCAGCGAACCGGGGCGATTGAGGTATCGTGGAAAAGAAGGCAGATTACTTGTTCTGGAAGAAGTCGATCTTGCCGTCTGGGCCCTTCTTCCAGGAGAAGATGACGTAGTCGATCTGCTTCATGTCGCCCTTGTCGTCATAGGAGACATCGCCGATCACCGTCTTGAAGGCCTTGCCGGAGTGCATTACCTCGGCGATCTTCTGCGGATCGGCGGACTTGGCTTGTTCCGCGGCCTGGGCCAGGACTTGAACCGCCGCATAGGCCTTCAGCGTATAGCCTTCCGGGGTGAAGCCGCTGTCCTTGAACTGCTTGACGATGGCGGCGTTGGACGGATCATCCTCGGCCTTGGGCGCGAAGGACATCTGGGTGCCGATCACGGCATCGCCGCCAATGGTGGCGAATTCCGAGGAGACCAGGCCGTCGCCGGAGACCATCACGGTCTGCATGCCCTGGTCGCGCAGCTGCTTGAGGATCAGAGCGGCTTCGGTGTAGAGGCCGCCATAGATCAGCACGTCGGCGCCAACCGCCTTGAGCTTGGTAACGATGGCCGAATAGTCCTTCTCGCCGGTGTTCACACCTTCGAACAGGACTTCCTTCATGCCGTCGGCCGCCATCAGCTTCTTGGCGTTTTCGCCCAAGCCCTGGCCATAAGTGGTCTTGTCATGGACGATGGCGACCTTCTTGCCGGGATAGGTGGCCTTGACATAGTCCACCCAGACCTTGGCCTGCTGGTCGTCGCGGCCGCAGGTGCGGAACATGCCCCAGAGCTTGCGGTCGGTTACCTTTTCGTTGGTGGCGGCGGGGGTGATGGCGACGATACCGTTGTCGCCATAGACCTCCGAAGCGGGGATGGTCACGCCGGAGTTGTAGTGTCCTACCACCCAGGTCACGCCGTCGCCGACGAACTTGTTGGCAACCGAAACGCCCTGCTTGGGATCGGACTGGTCGTCGCCGACTGTCGATTCCAGCTTCTGTCCGAGCACGCCGCCAGCCGCATTGAGGTTCTTGATGGCGAGTTCCGCGCCCTGCTTGATCTGGGCTCCGGAGGCAGCACTCGGACCGGTGATCGGTGCACCGATGCCGATCTTGATCTGCGCGAAGGCGGACGTGCTGAGCAGCAGGCCTGCCGCCAGCGCTGCGCCTGTCAACCAGACTTTTTTCATGTCGTTCTCCCAGTGGCTTGGTGGAGCTTGCGGCTCCGGTCTGCGGATAGTCAGGACGTGAACGAGGCCGTCAGCCAAAGTTGCGCGTACAGCTCATCCGATTTCGTTGTTGCTTGTATTCGATCATTCCCCGCTCGAGCGTGCGCTCCAGCCAAGTGCTCCCGATCGCTGGAACATCCAGCCATATTTGCCGACCATCTGCTTGGCGAGCCGGACGCGATAAGACAGGAGGCCGATGAGCTGGATGATGACGAGATCGACCACGAAGTAATAGGGGGAAAACATGTTGCCCCCGAACGGCGCCTGGTGGAGGAAGCGCACCGCCATGGTCAGCAGCACCAGATAGAAGAACAAGATCGGGTAGCGGCTCCAGGTCGAGGCGCTGGCCTTGCCGGTCATCCAGGCGGCCCAGCCACCCATCAGCAAGGTGACGAGCACGAAGACGAACAGCTTGTCCTCATAGAGATAGGTTTCCATCTCAATGACCCCCTTCCAGATAGGCTGCGCGCACTTCGGGCCGGGCGAGCAGTTCCTTGCCGGTGCCGGACATGGTGATCGCGCCGTTGACCATGACATAGCCTCGATGCGCTAGCCGCAGTGCATGGAAAGC
Organism: Labrys sp. KB_33_2; assembly: GCF_052114505.1. Classification (NCBI taxonomy): domain Bacteria; kingdom Pseudomonadati; phylum Pseudomonadota; class Alphaproteobacteria; order Hyphomicrobiales; family Xanthobacteraceae; genus Labrys; species Labrys sp. KB_33_2. Next base: position 135,628 of record NZ_JBFREW010000016.1, read on the forward strand.
ATTCTGCTCGACGAGGAAAACGGTCAATTTCTCAGTCTCGTTGAGCACCCGCACCGCGTCGAAGATCTGCTTGACGATGAGAGGCGCGAGGCCGAGCGAGGGCTCGTCCAGCATCAAGAGCCGAGGCCGGCTCATCAGGGCGCGGGCGATCGCCAGCATCTGCTGTTCGCCACCTGAAAGTGTACCGCCACGCTGGCTGGCACGCTCCTTCAGACGGGGGAAGAGCGTATACATGCGCTCGAGGTCCTCGGCGAAATGGGCATTGCCGTCGATCTCGGCACCCATCTGCAAGTTCTCGTAGACCGTCATGCGCTGGAAGATGCGCCGTCCCTCGGGGGACTGGGCGATGCGCAGCCGGGCGATTTCATGCATCGGCATATCGGTGATGTCTTGCCCGTCGAAGGAGATCGAACCGACACGGCATTTGGGCGAGCCGAAAACCGTCATCATCAAGGTGGACTTGCCGGCCCCATTGGCGCCGATGATGGTGACGATCTCACCCGGGTTGATGTCGACGTCGACACCTTTGAGAGCGTGCACCTGTCCGTAATAGGTGTGGACGCCACGCACGGTCAGCAGGGGCGAGGACATGTTCAACTCTCCGTTTCCTCGTCGGTGCCGAGATAGGCGGCGATCACGGCAGGATCGTTGCGGACCTGCTCGGGCGTGCCGTCAGAGATCTTGGTGCCGTAATTGAGCACCACCACATGGTCCGAAATCTCCATGACCACGGACATGTCGTGCTCGATCAGGAGAAGAGAGGTCTCGTGATCGTTACGGATCGTGCGCAGCAGCTTGTTGAGATCGAGGCTTTCCCTCGGATTGAGGCCGGCCGCCGGTTCGTCCAGGCAAAGCAGGACCGGCTCGGTGCACATGGCGCGGGCGATCTCCAGGCGGCGCTGGTCGCCATAGGGCAAGCTGCCAGCCGGATCGTCGGCACGCGCCATCAGGCCGGTCTTGTCGAGCCAGTATTTCGCCTTCTCGACCGCGGCCTTCTCGGCATGGCTGTAGGTGGGCAGGCCGAGAATGCCGAAGACGGAGAAGCCCGACGCGCGCATCAGGTGAACATGCTGGGCGACCAACAGGTTCTCCAGCACCGTCATGCCTGCGAAGAGGCGGATGTTCTGGAAGGTTCTGGCAACCTTTGCCTGGCGGGAGACCATGAAATCCGGCATGCGCTCGAGCAGATAGAGCGTATCCTGGCCATGGCTGAGCTTTTGCAGGGTGGTGGCGGTCAGGGCGTCGAATTCGTCCCAGGCCGCCGCCGAACCGTGACGCAGGCCGATCCGGCCTTCCGTTGGTTTGTAAAAGCCGGTGATGCAGTTGAACACCGTGGTCTTGCCGGCACCGTTGGGGCCGATCAAAGCGGTGATGTCGCCCCGGCCGCAATTGAACGAGACGGCGTTGACGGCGGTAAGGCCTCCGAACCGCATGGTCAGCTTCTCGACCTTGAGGATCGGATCGCCATGCCAGTGCTGTTCAGGATGGGCGTGCGAGGCGAGGGCAGGGTCGATCATGTCGTTGTTCCCGGGCGCGCTCATCCGTGACCTTCCTGTACAAGGGCGCCGGAGACGATCTTGCGTTCCTTCAGATAGACGGTCGGAGCGCGATTGGAGATGAGACCACGCGGCTTCCACAGCATCATCGAGACCATGGCGAGGCCGAAGATCATAGGGCGATACTGGCTCGGGTCGAAATCGGGTCCGAAGATCCATTTCATGAAGGTGAGTTCACGCAGGATCTCCGAACCGCCGACGAGCAGGATGGCGGCCACGACCACGCCGAGCAGGCTGCCCGAGCCGCCGAGCACTACGATGGCGAGCACCATCACCGATTCCTGGAACACGAAGCTCTCGGGATTGATGAAGCCTTGCTTGGCTGCGAAGAAGGCACCGGCGAGGCCGCCGAAGAAGGCACCGCTGGCGAAAGCCGCGAGCTTGGTGGTGGTGGTGTTGATGCCGAGCGAGCGGCAGGCGATCTCGTTTTCGCGCAACGCTTCCCAGGCGCGGCCAACCGGCAGCCGGCGCATACGGCTGGTGATATAGGCCGTCATCACCGCGAGAATGAGAATGACATAGTAGAAGAAGATCTTGCCGTAGATCGGCGAGAAGGCGAGGTCGAAGGTCTTGGCAAAACCGTTCGGCCCGGCGGTGAAGGGGATGCCGAAAAAGGTGGGCGGCTTGATCGAGGTGATGCCGTCATTGCCGTGGGTGAAGGATTTCCAGTTCACCAGCACGCTGCGGATGATTTCACCGAAGGCGAGCGTGACGAGGGCGAGATAGTCGCCGCGCAGGCGCAGCACGGGAAAGCCGAGGATGATGCCCCAGAGTGCGGCGAGGAAGCCCGCGATCGGCAGGCACTCCCAGAAGGTCATGCCGTAATAGACGGACAAAAGCGCGTAGGAATACGCGCCGACGGCATAGAAGGCGACATAGCCCAGGTCCAGCAGGCCGGCCATGCCGACCACGATGTTCAGCCCCCAACCCAGCATGATGTAGATCATGATCTGGATGCCGTAGCTGTCGATCCACTTCAGAGACCCCTTGTCGCCGAGGCCCCACAGCATGACCAGCGGGAAGACGACGGCAAGCCCGGCGCCGAACCACATCACCCAGGGCGACATGCCGATCCGCGTCATGGTCGCCGCGAATTTGGAGGGCGCCTTGTGTTCCGGGCGCTGCGGGCGCAGCAGGACGAACAGGCGGATCAGGACGATGAGGCCGACGAGGACGGCGGTGGTGATCAAGCCGCCGAAGCGCTTGCCGAAGCCGAAATCGGGATTGAGGAGGTTGAAGCGAAAACTGTTGGTCGCCTGGTCGGAATAGGTCGTCAGCCCCACCACAGGCAGGAACATGCAGGTGGAGATCACGGCCCAGAAGATGAGATCCTTGAACAGCTCGGCCGATGAAATGCGCGTGGTGCCGGTTGCGGCCATGATCACACCTTCTCCACTTCGGGGCGTCCCAGCAGGCCTTGCGGCATGAAGATCAGCGTGATGGCGAGCACGGAGAACACCGCGACGTCGCGATAGGCCGCAACGTCGCCCTCGAAGGAACCTTCCCAGAGTTTCTCGATCAGGCCGATCAGCATGCCGCCCAGCACGGCGCCGGGCAGGGAGCCAATGCCGCCGAGCACCGCGGCGGTGAAGGCCTTCACACCAGGCACGAAGCCGTCACGAAAGTTCACGGAGCCATAGAGCACCAGGAACATCAGGCCGGCAACGGCGGCCAGGGCCGCACCCATGATGAAGGTGATGGAAATGGTGCGATCGACATCGACGCCCAGCAGGGCGGCCATCTTGCGGTCTTGCTCACAGGCGCGCTGGGCGCGGCCGAGCGAGGTCCTGGACACGATGTACCAGAAGATCGCCAGCAACACGGCGGTGGTGACGAAGATCAGGATGGCCTTGAGAGAGAGCGAGGCGTCCATGGCGCGCCCGTCCGCGGAGACCTCCGACCAGATCTGGTACTTGGCGCTGAGGGCGGCGTCCACCGCGTGGGGGATCGCCTTGGACTCGGCGCCCTGGCTGACCTGTACGAAGTTCGACAGTGCCATGGAGACGCCGATGGCGGAGATCAGGGGAGCAAGGCGGAAGGAGCCGCGCAGAGGACGGTAGGCGATGCGCTCGATGGCCCAGTTCCAGACACTGGTGAGGACCATGCCGATTGCCATCACCACCAGCAAGGCCACGATGACCGACGAAAGGCCGAGCAAGGTGACCAGGATCACGAAACAGATGAAGGCGATGATCGCTGAGAGCATGAACAGATCGCCATGAGCGAAGTTCACCATGCCGATGATGCCGAACACCATCGTGTAACCTACGGCGATGAGACCATATAGCGATCCTACCGCCAGCCCGTTGATGAGCTGCTGTAAAAACTCTGCCATCGTCTACAAACTTTCCCCTCTGTCGACGCCGTCCTTGCTTCTCCTGGTCTCCCTTTGGCGGGATTTTTGCCTAAGAGACAGGCAGTCATTCGACGATTTCCTGTCATAGCAAGCGCTTTGCAAACTGACAATCACCGTGGTGGTCTCGAAGGCGAAGTTTCTGGAAATCACGAAATATTTATGCAGCCCGGCGAATTTTATAGCGTCGGCTGGCGCCGGAAGCGTCAATTTTGACCTAGTAACGCCGAAAAAACGATTTAGCGGCTGAATGGCTCCAGTCGTACAAACGTGTAATGGCTGTTAGATTTCGTCTAGATCCACACAGAAATTTCGATGGCCATACTATCCTTCATCAAGGGAAAGAATGTTGCTGAATAATTGCGCACATACTGTGTAGACGAAAGCGCCGGCGCCGGGCTTAGCAACAAAATGTCAGGTTGGGATTTGTCGCAACCGCGCTAGCGCCTCCTGGGTGTCCACATCGAAGCTCGCGGCGATCGAAGAGACGGGAATCTCGACCACCGCATCGCTGTTCGCCTTGAGAATCTGTCGGCCGCCGGCATCGCCCTCGATGGCTTGCAGCTCATCGAAGAATCGCCGCGCCCAGATCACCGGGTTGCCGCGCTGCCCCTGCGTGACGGGGAGCACGATGAGGGCACCCTTGTCGGGTTCGAAGGCCGATATCAGCCGGTCGAGCAGGGCGCCATCCACCAGCGGCATGTCGCCCAGCGCGATCAGGGCCGCGTCACATTCGACAGGAAGGGTCGCAATGCCGGCGCGCACCGAGGTGGAGAGGCCGTCTGCGAAGGCCGGATTATGCACGAAGGTAACAGCCAGCCCCGCAAGGGCAGCACGAACCTCCGCCTGCTGATGGCCGGTGACCACCGTGACCGAACTGGCCCGGCTGGCAAGCGCCGCTTCCACCGCGTGGCGGACGAGCGGCTTGCCGGCATAGTCCTCCAGCAGCTTGTTCGGGCCGCCCATGCGCGTGGAGCGGCCAGCGGCAAGGACGATGGCCGCGACGGTCGGAGGGCTCGCGCCCGGCTTTTCGGCGGCGGCGCGCGGCTGCGGACGGCTGACGATCTCCATCAGCAGGCCCCCGACGCCGAGGCCGACGATGTCGGCGCGCGTGACCGGCAGGCCGGCCAGCAGTCGATGCAGGATCCAGTCGAAGCCGTTTTCCTTGGGCGAGCGGGCGCAGCCGGGTGCGCCCAGCACAGACATTGTGCCGGAACGCCCCAGCAGCAGGAGATTGCCCGGATCGACCGGCATGCCGAAATGTTCGACGGCGCCACCCGATATCTCGATGGCCGCGGGAATGACGTCGCGCCGGTCGGCAATGGCCGAGGCACCGAAGATGATGGTGAGATCGGCCTGCGCCGCCTTGGCGCGCTCGAGCGCCTGCGCCAGGGCAGGGGCCTGGTGCGGCACCCTTTCGTCGAGGACGAGCCTGGCCGCGGCCGGCGCCAGGCGCTCTTTCAGGACCTGGAGGGTGCGGGCGATCACGCTTTCCTTCAGGCCGGGAAGCAGAGTGGAGACGGCAGCGACCTTGAGCGGGCGGAAGGGAGCGATCTGGATGATCGGGGCACCCAGGCTGGCGAGCGCGCGCTCGAATGTCGGAGCCTCGACCGCAAAGGGGATGATCTTGACCGTCGCAATCATCTCGCCGGCCTTGACCGTATCGAAAGCGGGCAGAGTTGCGAAGGTGATGCTCTCGTCGATGGCGTTCACCCTGTCGACGCCGTCGCGATCGATTACCAGCACGCCGGCCTGTTCGGCAAACAGATTGGCCCGGCCGGTGAAAGGCTCGGCTACTCGCACGCCATGGCCTCTCAGTTTTGCGGCGATGCGCTCGGCGGCAATGTCCTCGCCGACATCGCCGGGATCGAGCCTGGCGATGACGATGGACTCGACCCCTTCGCGGCGCAGCGCTTCGATTTCGGTCGGCCGGATATGCGTGCCTTTCTTGAGGACCAGCCCGCCCTTGCGGATCGAATGGACAGCAACGCCGCCTAGAGCCTGATCGATAGAAATTTCACCGAAAAACATGAAAAAACAATCACTTATAACAGGGTTTTGACAGGGCGGGTGGCCTGGGTTGCCTCTCGCCGCTTTCCAATCGAAGTGCGCTCGTGATCTCGGCCATGATCGAGACGGCGATCTCGGCCGGGCTGATGGCACCGATGTCGAGGCCGATAGGCGCATGGATACGTGCCAGCGCCGCCTCGCCAACCCCGGCCTCGCACAACCTTTCGATGCGGCGCGCATGCGTCCTGCGCGAACCAAGCGCTCCCACATAGAAGCAATCGCGTTCGAGCGCATGTATCAGCGCTCCGTCATCGATTTTCGGGTCGTGGGTCAGGGCGACGAAGGCGGTGTAATGGTCTATGCCGAGGGGAGGCAAGGCGATATCGGGCCATTCGGCGAACAGTTTGACACCGGGAAAGCGCTCGGGCGTGGCAAAAGCGGTGCGCGGGTCGACAATGATCGGATCCTGGCCGACGAGTCGGGCCAGGGGCGCCAGGGCCTGGCTGATATGGACGGCGCCGATCATCACCAGACGTACCGGCGGCACGTGGACAGTGATGAAATGGCGCCTGCCGTCCTGCTCGATCGTGGCGGAGCGACCCTGCCGCAATTGCTGCGAAAGCACGGAGGCGAGCGGATCGGCCGGGATCGCGCTTTCCTCGACCAGACGTTCCTCACCTGTGTCGAGATCGGTGACGAGAAGAACGGCCTTGCGGGCGGCTTTGGCCCGGTTGAGGGCCTGGAGGGTGGCAAGTTTCATGGCAGAGCCTGCGGGAATGTTGCGAAAGAAGGGGGCCTTCAGTCCAGTTTCTCGACATAGACCCGAATGGTGCCGCCGCAGGACAGGCCGACCCGCCAGGCGGTCTCGTCGGCGACGCCGAATTCGAGCAGGCGCGGCTTGCCTTGCTGGATGACGTCGAGTGCTTCGGTGACCACCGCACCTTCGACACAGCCGCCGGAGACGGAACCGAGAAAATTGCCGTCCTCGTCGATCACGAGGTTCGAGCCCGTCGGCCGTGGTGCCGAGCCCCAGGTCTCCACCACGGTGGCGATGGCGACGCCCTTGCCCTGTTCCCGCCAGTGCTGGGCGCTGGCGAGGATGTCGGTGTCGGAGGCGAAATTGCTGGCAGTATCACTCATCGAAATTGCTCCTTGAAACAGGGCCTTCAGCCGCAATGCAGTTCACTTGAGCGTCTTGGAGTTTTGCACAACCTTTGTCATTGCCAGGCCTGATCCCGCAATCCAGGCTTGACCCCACAATTCAGGCTTGGGTCCTGTTGCGCGGGTGGCTTGTGGATCTACAGCGGACAACCGGTCCGGTTGGGGGCAAGCCCGGCTATGACAATTTGGAAGGTTTCCTCCTTAAGTGAGCTGTATCGCCCGTCAACCAACGCGTTTTAACCAACTCTTGGGATCGGCTGAGGCATCGGCCTTGCGGTCGAGGGCTTTCACCAGATCGCCCATGCTCCTCAGATTGTGAATGGTCCTGAATTCGTCAACATGCGGCAGCATGGCCTTGATGCCGGCGGCCCGTGCTTCGAAGGCATCGAAGCGCAGTAGCGGATTGAGCCAGATCAGGCGACGGCAGGAGCGATGCAGGCGATCGAGCTCCTTGGCGAGGCCGGGATCGACCTGGCGCTCCAGCCCGTCCGTGATCAGCAACACCGTGGCGCCCTGGCCGAGCACGCGGCGCGACCAGTCCTTGTTGAAACGTTCCAGGCAATGGGCGATGCGGGTGCCGCCATCCCAGTCCCTGACGGCACGGGAGGCATGTTCGAGTGCTTCGTCCGGGTCACGCGTGCGCAGGGACCGGGTGATGTTGGTCAGCCGCGTGGCGAAGACGAAGGCATGCACGCGCCGGCCCTTTTCAGAGATCGCATGCAGGAAATGCAGGAACAGGCGGGAATAATCCGCCATCGAGCCGGATATGTCGCAAAGCGCCACGAGGGGCGGGTGTTTCTCGCCGGCTTGCCGATAGGCGATGGTGACGAGATCGCCGCCGCTGCGCATGGCAGCCCTCAACGTCCTTCGCAGGTCGATGACCTCGCTGCCCCCAGGCCTGAGGCGGCGCGTCGGCTGGATGTCGAAGGGCAGGCGCAGTTGCGCCATGTCCTTCTTGGCCGCGACGATTTCCTCCGCGGTCATCTGGGCGAAGTCCCGTTGCTTGAGAATCTCGCGCTCCGACATGGTCAGGCGCGCGTCGAACTCGACGAGCTGCTTTTCCTCCACCTCGCGAGGCGGTTCCTTGTAGAAGGCGTCGTTGACGCGCTGGGCACCGGCCTTGGGTTTGGGCGGTTCCTTCATCGCCACCGCCTGGGGAGACATCATGGCGATGAGCTTTTCGGTGAGGGCACGCTGGCGCCAGAACAACTCGAAGGCCTGGCGGAACAGCAGGGACTGCTCATGCCGCGTCACGAAAACGCTGTGCAGCGTCCAGTAGAAATCCTGCCTGGCGCCGAGGCCTGCCGTCTCCACCGCCCGGATGGCATCGAGCACGCTGGCGGGGCCGACCGGCAGGCCGGCGTCGCGCAGCAAGCGGCCGAAATAGGCGATGTTGTCGGCAAGGCGGCTGGGCGTGATTGGCATGGGGTCAGCCATCATCCACTCCCGCCATGGATGAACGGGACGACTTTCTACCCTCCCCTGGAGGGGGAGGGTCGGACCGGAGGTCCGGGGTGGGGTGACCACCTCGCAAGAATTCCGTCTCGCCAATCCAAGTCCGGCAAGACCGCACCTTTTCACCCCACCCCGACGCTTCGCGTCGACCCTCCCCCTCCAGGAGAGGGTAAAGAACGCGCGTCTCGGCCAGGAAGCTGCAACCTTCAGGCATGGGTCTGCGCCCCGGCCTTGACGCTGTCGATCAGCCTTTTGGCCTGGCTGCCGGAGAGGCGGGCAATGTCGTCCTGATATTTCAGGAGCACGCCGAGCGTGTCGGAGACGAGGGCGGGATCGAGCGCCACAGCGTCGAGTTCGGTCAGGGCGGTGGCCCAATCCAGCATCTCGGCGACGCCCGGGGACTTGAACAGGTCCTCCCGGCGCAGTGCCTGTACGAAGCCGATCAGTTCGCGCGACAGCTTGGCCGGTACATGGGGTACCTTGCGGCGCAGGATCTCGAGCTCGTTCTCGGCGCTGGGGTAGTCGACCCAGTGATAGAGGCAGCGCCGCTTGAGAGCATCATGGATCTCGCGGGTGCGGTTGGAGGTGATCACCACGATGGGCGGGGATTCCGCCTTGACCGTGCCGAATTCGGGGATGGTGACCTGGAAATCCGAGAGGACCTCCAGGAGATAGGCTTCGAAGGCTTCGTCGGTGCGGTCGAGTTCGTCGATCAGCAGGATCGGCGCACCACCGGCCTGAGGGCGCACAGCCTCCAGGATGGGCCGGGCGATCAGGAAGCGTTCGGAGAAGAGATCGGAGCCCAGGCTTGCGCGGTCCACGCTGCCGCCGGCCTCGGCCAGGCGGATCTCGATCATCTGCGCCATGGTGTTCCATTCATACACCGCCGAGGCGATGTCGAGGCCTTCATAGCATTGCAGGCGTATCAAGGGGCGTCCCAGCGTCGCGGACAGCACCTTGGCGATCTCGGTCTTGCCGACGCCGGCTTCCCCTTCCAGGAAGAGCGGTCGGCCCATGCGCAGGGCAAGGAACAAAACGGTGGCAAGGTCTCGTCCGGCCACGTAATCGGCCTCGGCGAGCAGGGCGGCTGTTGCGTCGATGGAAGCGGGAAGGGGGGTAGGCAAGGCAAACTCCTGAAATCTGCCGGCATTAGAGTGTTTTCCAGAAAAGTTGAAAGACTTTTCGATTAAGAAAACACGTAAAAACAAAGAATTAGAGCAAAGTACGATTCAGAGATATCGCACTTTGCTCTATAGGACGAGTCCCGTCAGGTCGAAGCGAAACCGTGGGATATCGGTTCTTGAGCCCTCCGGCATCAGAAGGGGGCGAGGCCCGCATCCGCGAAGGCCTGGCGGTAATGGGTGGCCGTGCCCGCGTCAAAGCAGCAGAACACGATCAGCGAAGGGGGCGCCGTGAGCAACGGCAGGGTATCGGTCACGGTCGCGATGGCGATGCCGGCTGCCTCGTCGGCGGGATAGCGGTAGATCCCGGTGGAGATGGCCGGAAAGGCGATGGAGGCAATGGCGTTGGCAGCAGCGACTTCCAGGCTGCGCCGATAGCAGGAGGCGAGCCTCGCCGCCTCCCCCTGGCCGCCGCCATTGAAGACCGGGCCGACGGTATGGATGACGTGGCGGGCCGGCAGCCGGTATCCGCCGGTGATCTTAGCATCGCCGACCTTGCAGCCGTTCAGCATGCGGCACTCGGCCACCAGTTCCGGTCCGGCGGCGCGATGGATGGCGCCGTCCACACCCCCTCCGCCGAGCAGGGAGGTGTTGGCGGCATTGACGATGGCGTCCACCGCGAGCGTGGTGATGTTGGCGATCACCACTTCAAGGCGGGTTTTCGCAAGATCCGTGAAGAATTCTGGTTCGGGCATGATCCTGGGACCGCAGGCGTCTCGCCTGCATCTTCCTTTCCGCGAGCGTCCCGTTGCCAAGAGCAGGCGAGACACCTGCGATCCCAGAGGACGCTCGCGTTCTCGGCTTACCTCACTTCGCCGCGGCCACGGCTCTCTTGGTCAGAACGCCGATCAGATGGGCGCGATAGTCGGCGCTGGCGTGAATGTCGCCATTGAGCCCCTTCGACGACAGGCTCACCCCATCGAGCGACTTGGCGTGGAAGCGCGACGACAGGGCTTCTTCCGCCTTGGTGTGGCGAAACACGCCGTCGGAGCCGGCTCCAGTGACGGCGACGCGTACCGAACTTCCCTTCTTGGCCACGAACACGCCGACCAGGGCGTAGCGCGAAGCGGGATTGGGGAACTTCTGGTAGGCAGCCTTGGCCGGAATGGGGAAGGAGATCTTGGTCACGATCTCGCCTTCCTCCAGCGCGGTGTCGAACAGGCCGGTGAAATATTCGTCGGCCGGAATCTTGCGCTTGTTGGTGATGATGGTGGCGTTGAGAGCCAGGGCGGCGGCCGGATAGTCGGCGGCGGGATCGTTGTTGGCAATCGAGCCGCCGATGGTGCCGCGCGAACGCACCGCCGGATCGCCGATCATGCCGGCAAGAGCGGCGAGCGCCGGGATGGCTTCGCCGACAGTGGCGCTGTCAGCCACCTCGCCATGAGTGGTGGTGGCCCCGATGATGAGGTTTCGGCCCTTCACCTCGATGCCGCTGAGGCCCTCGATCTTGGTGAGGTCGATCAGGGTGGTGGGGCTGGCGAGGCGCTGCTTCATGGTGGGCAGCAAGGTGTGCCCGCCAGCGAGCAGTTTGGCGTCCTCGGCCTTGGCGAGGGCGGCGACGGCTCCCCGGACGGAAGTCGGGCGCTGATAGGTGAACGGATACATGGGAGGCTCCCGGTTAGACTGGGGGGCGGGTCTTCAGACCCGCCTTGCTTGATCGGTTCGTGGTTCCAGGCGGGTCCAAAGACCCGCCTCCGTTTATTCCGCGGCTTTCTTGCCCTTGGCGGCGCGCTGGACGGCGTTCCACACGACCTGGGGGGAGGCCGGCATGGCAATGTCTTCGAGACCGATGGCGTCAGTGATGGCATTCATCACCGCTGGTGGTGCCGCGATCGCACCAGCCTCGCCGCAGCCCTTGATGCCCAGCGGGTTGGAGGGGCAGACTGTCTTGGTCATGCCGACATTGAAGGAGGGCAGGTCGTCGGCGCGCGGCATGCAATAATCCATGAAGGAAGCGGTCAGGAGCTGGCCGTCCTTGTCATAAACAGCACCTTCGAGCAGAGCCTGGCCGACGCCCTGGGCGATGCCGCCATGCACCTGGCCTTCGACGATCATCGGGTTGATCAGTTCGCCGAAATCGTCCACCGCCGTCCATTTGTCGATGGTGGTGACGCCGGTATCGGGATCGATCTCGACTTCGCAGATATGCACGCCCGCCGGGAAGGTGAAGTTGGTGGGATCGTAGAAGGCGCCTTCCTTCAGGCCGGGCTCGAGGTCCTGGCCGGAGAATTTATGGGCGATATAGGCCTGCAGCGCCACCTCGCCGAAGGCGAGACCCTTGTCGGTGCCGGCCACCGAGAAGCGCCCATCCTTGAACTCGATGTCGTCCTCCGACGCTTCCAGCACATAGGAGGCGACCTTCTTGCCCTTGGCGATGACCTTGTCGACCGCCTTGACGATGGCCGACATGCCGACCGCGCCGGAGCGCGAGCCGTAGGTACCCATGCCGAACTGCACCTTGTCGGTATCGCCATGCACGACGGCGACGGAGTCGATGGAAATGCCGAGCCGGTCGGAGACCAACTGGGCAAAGGTCGTCTCGTGGCCCTGGCCGTGGCTGTGCGAGCCCGTCAGCACCTCGACGGTGCCGATCGGATTGACGCGGATCTCCGCCGATTCCCACAGGCCGACGCCGGCGCCGAGCGAGCCGACGGCGGCCGAGGGCGCGATGCCGCAAGCCTCGATATAGGCCGAATAGCCCAGGCCCCTCAGCTTGCCGGCCCGCTCGGAGGCACGGCGGCGGGCGCCGAAACCCTTGACGTCGTGCAGCTCCATCGCCTTGTCGAGCGAGGCATTATAATCGCCGGCGTCATAGGTCATGATCACCGGAGTCTGGTGCGGGAAGGACTTCACGAAGTTCTTCTTGCGGAACTTGGCGGGATCGAGGCCGAGTTCGCGCGCCGCCACCTCGACCAGACGCTCGACCACGAAGGTCGCCTCCGGCCGCCCGGCGCCGCGATAGGCGTCGACGGGGGCGGTGTTGGTGTAGACGCCGTCGACCTCGGCATAAACAGCCGGAATATCGTACTGCCCCGACAACAGCGGCGCATAGAGATAGGTCGGCACACTGGAGGAGAAGGTCGACAGATAGGCGCCGAGATTGGCGATGGTGTGGACGCGCAGGCCGGTGATCTTGTTGTTCGCGTCGACGGCGAGTTCGGCGTGGGTGACGTGGTCGCGGCCATGGGCGTCGGCCAGGAAGGCCTCGGTGCGGTCTCCGGTCCATTTCACCGGCCGGCCGATGCGCTTGGCGGCCCACACGCACACCGTCTCCTCGGCATAGATGAAGATCTTGGAGCCGAAGCCGCCGCCGACGTCGGGGGCGATCACGCGCAGCTTGTGTTCGGGCGCAATGCCGATGAAGGCCGAGAGCACCAGGCGGGCGACATGCGGGTTCTGCGAGGTGGTGTAGAGCGTATAGGCCTCGGTGCCGGAATCGTAATCACCGAGCGCGGCACGCGGCTCGATGGCATTGGGCACCAGCCGGTTGTTGACGATGTCGAGCTTGGTGATGTGCTTGGCGGCCTTGAAGGCCGCGTCGGAGGCCGCCTTGTCGCCGAGGTGCCACTGGAACACCGTGTTGTTCTCGGCTTCGGCGTGGACCTGGGGCGCGCCTTTGGCCTGGGTCTTGGCGGTATCGGCGCTGGAAGGGAGTGCCTCATAGGTGACGTTGATGGCTTCGGCGCCGTCCTTGGCCTGGGCCAGGGTCTCGGCCAATACGACGGCGACGTGATCGCCGACATAGCGCACCTTGCCCTGCGCCAGGGCCGGATGGGCGCCGGCCTTCATCGGCGAGCCGTCCTTGGAGTGGATCATCCAGCCGCAGATCAGGCCGCCGATCTTGTCCTGCGCCAGATCCTCGCCGGTGAGGATCTCGATGATACCCGGCAGCTTGCGGGCCGCGCCGATGTCGATCGACTTGATCGCCGCATGGGCATGCGGCGAGCGCAGGAAATAGGCATGGGCCTGCCCCGGGCGATTGATGTCGCCGGTATAGTTGCCCTTGCCGGTAATGAAGCGGAAATCTTCCTTGCGGCGCACCGGTGCGCCCACGCCTGTGGCGTTCATAACATTCTCTCCCCATCAGGATTGGAATAATCCCCGGCAAACAAAGGCTTCGCCGAGAGAGTCGATGAAAAGCTCGAGGTTGGAGCGTCAGCCGATGGTGCCTATAGGCCGCCAAACTTGTTCGAGGTGACGCATCCCAGGAGAGAATAGGGTTATTCGGCCGCCTGTAGCGTTTCGCCTTCGGTCATCGCCTTGGCACCTGCCGCCACCGCCTTGACGATGTTGTGATAGCCCGTGCAGCGGCAGATATTGCCTTCGAGCTCATGGCGGATGGTGGTCTCGTCGAGATCGCCGCCGAGCCGGTCGACCATGGCAACCGAGGTCATGATCATGCCGGGCGTGCAGAAGCCGCATTGCAGGCCGTGATTGTCTCTGAAAGCTTCCTGCATCGGGTGGAGCTGGCCATTATTGGCGAGACCCTCGATGGTGGTCACTGAGCCGCCGCTGGCCTGAACGGCGAGGGTGGTGCAGGATTTGACGGCCTTGCCGTCGATATGCACCACGCAGGCACCACACTGGCTGGTATCGCAGCCGACATGGGTGCCGGTAAGCCTCAGATGCTCGCGCAGAAAATCGACAAGCAATGTACGTGGATCAATATCAGCCGTAATTTCCCGTCCATTGACGAGAAGCGAAACGGAAGCCATGGGGTCCTCCAACCGGTTCGCGATCTGTTGTCCTCTCTATGTTCGCCGTCATTCATTTGGCGGCCTGAACGGAAGACTCTCATATAGCAGATCGGAATAATTCCAGTCTGGACCCCCTCTTTTCGGTGGTCAAGTGACAAGCTTGAAAAGTTGAGGGCCGTTTTCACGGGGTTTTTCGCGATTTTTTCGATTTTTCGAACAAAGCAGGCGAACGGGCCCCTGCGACAAGAAAGCACGAGTGCGAAGTCCTTGCGATGCAGCATGGTACGCTGTGCTGCGAAGGGAACTGTGCGGCAAAAGCACAACACCCATCCGCAAATGACGTGTGCGACGCCCAGTTTGGAATTGGACACCACAATCATCTCGAAATTGTCGCAGAGTCCCACTATAAGCCCGGCAAGGATCTCACGAGTCAGCCTTATTTTGGAACCGCGTAACCCCAGAACATCCGAACTCCTTGCGGCTATCGCTTCGGCGGAAGGAGAGGACCGTATCTATTTCGGTGACCTGACGGCCGCCATGCGCAACCGCGCCTTCGGTATTCTGTTCCTATTGTTCGGCATACCGATCTGCCTGCCCATTCCCGGCCTTGCCACCGTTTGCGGTTTCATCATTACTTTGATCGCCGCACAGATGATCCTCGGCCGCGACAATCTATGGTTGCCGCAATTCCTGGCCCGCCGCAGTTTCGCCCGAAAGGATCTGCAGCGGCTCGTCACCAGGGCGGAGCCGTGGATCCAGTGGGTCGAGCGGTTCGCCACGCCTCGCCTGGCGCCTTTCGCCGATGCACGCTCGCGTCGTATCATCGGCATAGTCGGGTTTGTCCTGGGCCTGGCACTGCTTCCGGCCATTCCGGTCATCGGTGCTATCCCGCTCGGTATCCCGATCTGCATCCTCGGTCTCGGCTTGGTGGAGCGCGACGGCGCGGTGATCCTCGCCGGCTATGTCGCCACCAGCGTGGGCCTGCTGATCACGGCCGGCCTCGGCTATCTGATGTTCCAGGGCGCTCTGGCGGTCTTCTGATACCAGGAGCCATTGAAAGTGACTCTCGGTTTCTTCAGGCGATTTTCGCCAAATTTTTGATTTGGTGTTGAAAATCGTCAGGTGTTCAAGCCGCGGTAACTGCTCACCTCCTACCGTTGAGGGGCTGGACGACCTTAAGCAATTACCAGCCGAGAATGCGTCGGCATTTTCGAGGCTTTTGGTATGAGACTGGCGGTTCGGACAAGTCCTGTTTGAGGGCGGCGCAAACCCCGTAAGCAATTACGCTTCGATGAAGCGGATGCTGTCGCCCTGGCTGATCGGCCCGGGCTGCTCCACGGTGCCGTAAATGCCGATCTGGTTGGCGAACTGACGCGCGACCGTCTTCATGATGGCAGGCGTTCGCTGGGCCGTCTGAGGGTCGAGGGTGATCATCACGCAGCGGTCGATCGGCCGGTCGGTGCGCAGCCGGACCTCCTGATTGCCGATGGCGACCCGCTTGCCGAGCCAGTCGCGCTCCCAGGTCTTGGTATCCGTGGGTTCGACAAGGAGGTTGATGCGGAAACGCTGCAGATCGATGTCGTCGCCATGGGCCTGCGCCAGGCGCCCTGCCGTGGTCGTGCTGACCAGCGAGAGGACGGCGCTGTCGAAATGGCCCCGCCCGAGTTGCATCAGATGCACGGGCTCGCCGGCGGCCTCGCTCAACTCCCGGCACAAAGCAGGATCGTCGATGTCGTATTCGCCGCCTTTGGGCGAGGCCACGGTTAGCGCCGAGGCCTTGGGATCTTCCGGCTTGAGGTAGCGGGCGCGATAGCGCAGCAGATCCGGCAGATCCCGGCCAGTGAGGTAGGGGAAGCGGCCGCGGTCATTGGTTTTCACGAAGGCATATTGCCTGTCGCCCGCCAGGCCGTTCCAGCGCAGCTCCACCGTGTCGAGGGCATCGCTGCCCATGGATTTGACCGGAAAACGCTGGATCCGGCGGATGATGCCGATCGAACCGTCCTTGCTCATGTCTGCTCGGCTCATGTCTGCTCGCCGCCGGAGGTTGCGAAGGATCAGTGGATGGAGAGGCCGTGGGAATCCCATTGGTCGCGCGGCACGGCTTCGCCGATCCTGTAGTCCAGAGATATCACCTTCATGCGATCGGGTGTCGCTTCGCAGCTAAAGGAATATTGGTACCAGATCCCGCCGCTGCGGAAGGCGCCGCCATCGCCCTTGAGGGTGTCGCCCGTCACATGGGGATCCCCCAGCGCATAGGCGATGACGCTGTCGGGTTTGTAGGGCCGGGATTCGTGGCGCAGCCTTTCCATCAATTCAATGTCGCAGGCCTGCTGAAACCGATCGGCGGGAGCCAGTTTGGCGAGACCGGCTTCGGTCCGGTTGTTCTGGCGCGCTAGAGCAGGTGTCAGGGTAAGGGCGATCAGGGCGATCGAAAGCAGCGTCGATTTCATTCATCCAGTCCGGGCGGAGACAGGCCTATGCCGGATCGCATGAACGACCGGCACGGGCCCGGTATTGGCCATGATCCTCACCATGCATCGCGCGATCGGGCAAAGGCCCGGGAAGCGCGCTGCATTTGGAATGGAGGGGCCGGAACAACAAGCGTTTCGTGACCACGCTTCCTGTTCCAGGCGACCAGCCCCGGTGGCCGAGGTGGCCATTTCCATGGCGAGGAGGATCGGCCCAGGCGAAATGGGTTCGGTTTCAACCCAATTCAATCCCGCGCCGATTCAGGGAGCGCAACCTAACGCTTCATCCGCCCCTTGTCGATCCATGGCGGACCTGGATATCCGCATGGTGGCTGCGGTTCGATCCTACCGTCTGCGTGCCGAATCCACGCTGATCGATCCGGGGCCGGCGAAAACGAAATAGAGGAAGAGGAAGCAATAGAGGATGGCGGCGTCTCCGCCATTCAGCGCCGGGAAGAAGGATTTCGGTGCGTGGAACATGAAATAGGCCACCGCCATCTGCCCGGAAAGGATGAAGGCGACGGGGCGGGTGAACAGGCCGATCACGATGAGCAGACCGCCAAAGGCCTCGAGAATGCCGCCGAACCACATCAGGCTGAAGAGCGCGATCTCGCGATCGGGCGGGAGTGCCGGAAAACCGAACAGCTTCTGGGTGCCGTGCGCCAGGAAGATCAGGCCGGCGACGATGCGAACAAGGGAAAGGATGGTCGGCGCATAGGCCTGGAGGGTCGATTGCGTCGATGGTTGTGACATGCTGCTCCGTCCGTGGATGGCTAAAGCGTTTTGCTCTAGGGGAAGAGCAGCCTTAGGTCACCCGCTGGTGTCTTTCCAGCCCGCGCGACCGGCAAGGCGATCACGAACCATCACGTTCTTGTTTAACTTCATTCCAGACTTGACGGATTTTCCACGGCGTCCCGCTGTCTGGCCGTAGGACATGCGCCGATGCGTTATGGTTCAGGGCGTGTCGAGCACGCCTGTCTTGCCGATGATGTAGGGCGGTCTGGGAATGGCGATGTGGGCCGCCCGCAAGGCTGCCGACCAGCGTTCGCGCAAATCGTGGAAATAGGGCTCGCCCGGCTCGATGCGATGGCTGATCTCGGATTTGAGCGCGTCGCGCCGCACGGTGAGAATGTCGATCGGCATGCCGACGCCGAGATTGGAGCGCATGGTGGAGTCCATCGAGATCAGGCCGACCTTGAGGGCATCCGGCATTTCCGTCTCGTAGTTCACGGCGCGGTCGAGGATGGGCTTGCCATATTTGTGCTCGCCGATCTGCAGATAGGGCGTATCGACCGTAACCTCGATGAAATTGCCGGCAGAATAGATCATGAAGAGTCGCATCTTGCCGCCCTTGATCTGTCCGCCGAACAGGAAGGCCACGTCGAAGCGGCTGTTATGTTCCTCCAGGCTGCGGCCATCGGTGGCGTAGACGGCGCGGATGGCCCGGCCGATCAACTGAGCGGCCTTGAACATGCTGGGCATGCTCATCAATGTGTCGACGGCGCCGGTATCGGGATTTTCCAGGCCCTCCTGGATGTGGTCCAATACGGCCTGGCTAACGGACAGGTTGCCCGAGGTGCAAACCGCCAGCACGCGCTCGCCCGGCTCCTCGAACACGTGCAGCTTGCGGAATGTGGCGATGTTGTCGATGCCGGCATTGGTGCGCGTATCCGCGATCATCACCAGGCCCTCGCGAACCGAAATCCCGACGCAATAGGTCATCGACTGAACTCCCAAGCCGCCCGCCGGCGGTGCCCCCATGCGAACCCGAACCCCAGGCTGCAGCGATCTTCCCATAGAGCAAGATTCGTTTGCCGCCTACGGGCGCAACGTCGGTCGAGACAGCGGCAAAAGGCGGCAGGGCAACCTTTTAGTGCTTCGGCGCGGAACGCAGGCTCGAATAGACCATGCGCAGGACCAGCACCAGCGTGGTCAGCACGATCAGGATGACGGAGATCGCGGCGATGGCCGGATCGATGTTGTCGCGTACGCCGCTCCACATCAGCCGGGGCAGGGTGATGGCGTTCACGCTGGTGATGAAGAGGGTGACGCCGATTTCCTCCCAGGACAGCACGAAGGAGAGCATAGCCGCCGTCAGCAGCCCGAACTTGATGTTGGGCAGGATGATCCTGGTGGCGCGCTGCCAGACGCTGGCGCCCATGCCGCGGGCGGCCAGATCGATGCGCCGGTCGACCTGGCTGAGCGAGACCAGGATCAGCACCACGCAGAAGGGGACGATCATCACCACATGGGCCAGCACGACGCCGAGCCAGGTATCGAAACCGATGGCGGAGCTGACCTGGGACAGTCCCGTGAGCAGGAAATAGAGCGTCATCGCCGAAACGACCGGCGGCACGATCATCGGCAGCAGCACGAAGCCGACAAGGGCCGCGCTGAAGCGGGGGCGGAACATCCAGATGCCGACGCAGAACAAGGTCGCCAGCGTGGTAGCAAGCGCCGACGAGACCACGCCGATGCGGATGCTGAGCAGGATGGCATTGGCCCAGTCCGGATTGGTGAAGAGCGTACGGTAATGGGTCAGGGCATAATTACCGTTGGGCATCGACAGATAGCGGGCCGCCGTGAACGACACCGGCACCACGGCCAGCAGTGGCAGCAGCAGGAAAATGGCGACGAGGGCGGCCGCGGTGAGCGCGATCAGGCCGGGGCGGTGCGACGTCATTTGGACACTCCCGTATCGCCGAGGCGGGCATAGCGGAACAGCAGGCCCATCAGCACCGCCACGATCACCACCAGCGTGACGCTGATCGCCGCGCCCAGGCCCCAGTCCGGGCTCTGGAACATGCGCAGATAGATGAGTTCGGCCACCATCACGCTGCGGCCGCCGCCGAGAATGGCGGGTGTGACGAAGAAGCCGAGGGCGAACACGAAGACGATGAGCGTGGCGCCGATGATGCCGGAAAAGGTCATCGGCACGAAAACGGACCAGAAGATGCGCATCGAACCGGCTCCCATGCCGCGTGCCGCGAGGAAGACGCGCTCATCCAGGCTGCGCATGGCCGAGGCCAGCGGAAACACGGCGAAGGGAATAAGAAAATGCGACATGCCGATGATGACGCCGAATTCGTTGCGCACCAGCGTCAGCGGCTCCGAGATGAAGCCCAGACTCTGGAGCCAGCTGTTGACCAGGCCGCGATTGGACAGCAAAGCGAGCCAGCCGAAAGCGCGGGTCAGCACCGAGATCCAGAAGGGGATGAGGATGCACAGTTCCGCCAGGCGCTGCTGCATCGGCGTACCGCGCACCCAGACATAGGCGATCATGTAGGCGGCGATGACGGTGATTACCGTCACCATGGCGCAGATACGGAAGGTGCGCAGGAAGACCGAGAGCACCAAGGGATCGCCGGCAAGCCTTTGATATTGCGTCAATCCCGGTTCGGGCAGCGTGATGCTCCATTGGGCCACGCCAAGGAAGGGAATGAGATAGACCAACGTCAGGAACGCCAGAAGCGGTCCTGCCAGAACCAGGAATGAGAGCGAAGACAAAGGCTTGTGCATGAAAGCTCTCGCATGTCTTCACTGCCCGGGCTTGGGTCCTGCCCGGGCAGTGGATGAAAGGTCAGGCCGAAATGATCTTGGTGTAGGCATCCAGCGCCGCGCCGTAATTTTCGGCATACCAGTTCATGTCGAGCGCCACCTGCTTGCCGATATTGACCGGATCGACCGGGTTGAGGCGCTTCTGATCGGCGGGGATGAGGGCGTCGGTCGCCGGATTGGCGGGGCCCTGTCCGAGCATGTCGAACATCACCAGCTGCTTCTTGGGATCCTGCGCGCTGGCGATGAACTTCATCGCATTGTCCTTGCCGCCGGGGTTGTTCTTGATCACCGCCATGGCACCAGGCGAGATCAGGCCCTGGTCCCAAATGAACTTGACCTGCCCGCCGGAATCCTTTTCCAGGATGGAGGCGCGGGTCGACCAGATCAGGGCCATCGAAGCATCGCCGCTCAGCAGCACCTGCTGGCTCTCGGCGCCGCCACCCCAATAGGACACGATGTTTTCCTTGAAGGCGGCCAGCTTGTCGTGCGCGCGCTTGAGGTCGAGAGGGTAGAGCTTCTCGGGTGCGACGCCGTCACCCAGCAAGAGCGCCTCCCACATGCCGGCGCCCCATTTGTAGAGCGAACGCTTGCCCGGGAATTTCTGCACGTCGAAGAAATCGGCCATGCCGGTCGGGGCCTTGTCGCCATATTTGGAGGCGTCATAGGCGATGATATAGGAGAAGAAATAGGTCGAGGAGGCATGCTCCCAGCCAAAGCCAGGCCGGAACTTGGACTTGTCGACCACATTATAGTCGATGGGCTCGAGCATGCCCTGCTTGCCCAGGGAAATGGCGGAGAACGGGTCGGCGTCCACGATGTCCCAGGTCGGCTTGCCGCTCTTGGACTGGGCGATGATGCCGCCCTCGGTCGGGCCGCTGCCATCCTCCTTTACGGTGATACCGGTATCCTTGAGAAAGGACTGGCCATAGGCGGCATCGTAGGCCTTGATTGCGTCACCGCCCCAGTTGACCAGCACCAACTGGCCGCCATCGGCACGGGCCGGATCGGCGCGCAGGGCGAAGGGCGCGCCGGCAAGCACCATGGCGGCGAGCTGGGCGAAGCGCCGGCGGCTGATCTGGCCGGCTTCGACCTTCGAGGCGAGGATTTCGAGACAGTCTTTCTGGAAGGCTTCATTCATAGCCGATGTTCCCCTGTTGGGTCTCTGAAGGCGGATGGTGGGAATTATGCTTTAATTGCTTGTTCTTGTTGGATTTACCGTCGGATAGAACTGGGGCTCAGGCCTCTTCGGGCAACAGGAAGCCCTTGCTCTTCGGCCAGGTAAGCCAAAGGTCCGGCCCGTTCGCCAGGGCTTGTGTCGCCTTGTCCGTCGGCAGGGTCAGGCTGACCGGCGTGCCGCTCCTGGTCGCAAGGGACAGTTTGGTGGCGGAGCCGAGATAGGTCGAAGCCGTCACGGTGCCGGCCAGGCAATTGACGGCGTCCGCCTGAGGGGTCACCGAGATATCCATATGCTCCGGGCGGATGGCCAGGATGCCGGTCTTGCCGACATGGGTCTGGGACGGCACGTCGAGCAGGACTCCATCGCAGGAGCCGCGGGCGTTGCCGGCTTCCCGCTGGACGTCGTGCAGCGGCAGGAGGTTGATGTCGCCCAGGAATTCCGAGACGAAACGGTTGGTCGGCTTCTCATAGACCTCTTGCGGCGTGCCGACCTGCAGGAGTTGGCCATGGTTGAAGATTGCCACATGCGAGGAGAGTGCCATCGCCTCGCTCTGGTCATGCGTGACGAAGATGAAGGTGGTGCCGAGTTCCTCGTGCAGGCGCTTGACCTCGTCCTGCATCGAGTTGCGCATGTTCTTGTCGAGGGCGGAGAAGGGCTCGTCGAGCAGGAGCACAGGCGGCTCGAACACCAGCGCCCGCGCCAGTGCCACGCGCTGCTGCTGGCCGCCGGAAAGCTTGGAGGGAAGCTTGTGGCCATGGCCGGAGAGGCCGACGCGGGTCACCATCTCGCCGACGCGGCGGCGGATCTCGTCGCCGGGCATCTTCCGGATATGCAGCGGGAAGGCGATGTTCTGTTCCACCGTCATGTGCGGGAAGAGCGCATAGCCCTGGAACACCATGCCAAAGGCGCGCTCTTCGGCGGAGAGAGTGGTGATATCGGTCCCGTCGCGGGTGAGGCGACCGACGGTGGGCTTTTCGAAACCGGCGAGGATCATCAGGAAGGTGGTCTTGCCGGAGCCCGATGGCCCGAGCAGGGTGAGGAACTCGCCGCGGGCAATGGTGAGCGAAACGTCCTTGAGCGCCGCGAACTTGCCGAATGTCTTGCCGATGCCTTGGGCCCGGATCTCGGCAGCGTGTTCGATGCTCGAATGACCGGCTGCCTTGCCGGCCGCTACCCCGCCGCTTTGCGCCATGCATATCCTCCCGGAAAACCGTTCAAAGCCTAAGCGTGATTATCGTTCACGACAATTGAATGTTGTTGCCTCTGGGGAAAAATTTGATTCACCCCAACGGGTAGCCCGCTACAGGCGCTCAAGCATAATTGGAACGATGCGTCGAGCTGGTCTGCGCCAAAGCCGACTTCAACCAATCCGCGAAGGCCTGCGACACGGCATGGCCGGCCTTAGCATGCTCCATCACCAGGAAATAGGAGCGGGGGGACTTGATGGCGAGGTCGAAGGGGCGGACCAACTGGCCGGCCTTCATGGCGGTGTTGCAGGTCAACTCGTCTCCCATGGCGATGCCTTGGCCGGCGGTGGCCGCGGCGAAGACGAGATTCATGTCGGAGAAGATCATGCCGCATTCGGCATTGGGATTCTCGACATTGGCGAGCGCCAGCCAGCGCGTCCAATCGTCGAAGTCGCCCAGGTGAAGCAGCGGCGCCCTCAGCACGTCCGAGGGCTCGTTGAGACCACCGACCTTGTTGAGCAAAGCGGGACTGCACAACGGTGTGAACTGCACTTCGCACAGCAGTTCGACGGCCCGGTTGGGCCAGTTGCCATCACCGAAGGTGATGAAGAGGTCGACATCGGGATTGGAGACGTCGTCGAGCCGCCGCGGCGTCACCACGCGCAATGACACGTCGGGGTACATCTCCTGGAATTCCGCGATATGGGTGCACAGCCACAGCGATGCGAAACCAGGGGTGCAGCTCACCTGCAGCGTGCCGGCGACGCCCCTGCCGCCATATTGTAGCGAGGCGTCGCCGATCACCGTGAGCGCCTTGCGCACTTCGTTGGCATAGTGGCGCCCGCGCGCGGTCAGCATTACGCCCTTGCCGTTGCGCTCCAGGAGATCGAAGCCTAGATCGCGCTCGAGCAAACGCAATTGATGGCTGACGGCGCTGCGCGTGAGAAAGAGTTCTTCGGCGGCGCGCCAGACACTGCCGTGGCGCGCGAAGCTGTCGAGGGCGCGCAGGGCTTGGGTGGAGGGAATACGCAAAGGAGGCTCCGGAAATCTCGCGCCCTGGGTGGGTATCGAATTGGTGAATGGAATTTGCTCAAACAAGCAAAACTTATCACTTTTTGATAGCGTTGTTCACCGCTTATCCTCCATGGCAATCAGGGAGGTGGAATGTGACCAGTTCAGCTCAGCAAACGGCGCTCGCGCATGTCGATGCCATCGCCGGTGATCTGTCGACCTGGACGCGCACCATCTTCGACCTCGGCGAGACGGCCTGGCGCGAATACGAATCCGCGCGCTGGTATGTCGATCTCCTGCGCCGGCATGGCTTTACCGTCGAGGAAGGTTCGGCCGGCATGCCGACGGCCTTCTGTGCGCACTGGACCAGCAAACCGGGCGGGCCTGTTATCGGCATGTATGCCGAATATGACGCGGTGCCTGGCAATTGTCAGGATGCGGCCACCGTCAAGCGCCCGCGCCCGGGCCTCAGCGAGCACGCCGGCGGCCACACCGACCCCCATTCGGCGCTGGGCACCTCCAGCCTTGGCGGCCTGCTCGCCACCAAACAGGCGATGGAGCGCCACGGCCTCGCCGGCACGCTGCGCTTCACTGGCGAACCGGCCGAGAAGGTGAGGGGATCCAAGCCCCTCCATGCCGCCAAGGGCTATTATGACGGCCTCGACGGCATGCTCTCCTTCCATCCCTTCTACATGCTGCCGATGTGCAACACGGTGCGTTGGGATACCCATTGCGGCGCCGCCTATTCGATGATCTACCGCTTTGTCTGCGACGAGCCGGAAGCCTGGAACCGGGCGGCGGGAGCACCGATCCCGCAATCGCATTCCGCCGTGCGCGCGCCCGGCGCCAATGACGCGCTGATGATGATGTACATGGCCTCCAAGGCCCTGCGCGATTCCATGCTGACCCATCAGGGCGGCTGGTCGATCAGCGAGGCGATCCTGACGGCCGGCCAGGCGACGGCGGACAATCTCCCCGCGGGCCTCGCCGAGATCCAGTACATGATGCGCATGCCCACCCTCGACATGGCCGAGCAGGCGACTGCCATGCTCGACCGCAATGCGGAGATGGCGGCAAAGATGACCGGCTGCCGTTACGAGCGCCACTGGGTGTGCAAGTCGCGCCCGGGCCTGGCCAACCATGCCATCGCCAACGTGGTGTGGGACGCGATGTCAACGGTTGGAGCGCCGCATTGGGGCGAGGAAGCCTGCCGGCTCGCCCGCGAGATCCAGGTCAATCTTGGCCTGGAGCCGATGGAAAAGCCCTTCCTGGCCGAATGCGAGCGTTTGATCGCCCCGCAGGAAGCCGAGGCGATCCTGCGGCGGGATCTGCCGCCCTCGCAGCTCAACTCGACCTCGGACGACTATACCGACATGAGCTGGCATGCCCCGACGGCGCGCTTCTACGTGGCCCGGCCGGCCCTCAGGGCGCCGGAGGGCTACACCTATCCGGGCTGGGTGATGAATGCGCTGGGCGGCATGCCTGCCACCATCGATCCGATGGTGACGACCGCTGCCAAGACGATCGCGCTCTCGGCCCTTCGTCTGATCGAGGACGGGGAGGCGCGCGCCGCCGCCCGTCGCGAATTCGAGGAACGTACCGGAGGCGGCGTCGGCGGCTCCAATTGGATCCCACCGCTGGCCGATTATCCGCCGCCGATCGGCTTTCGCTGGCCTGAATATGTCACCACCGTTCGCGGGCGCGAATGGTGGATCCCCACCTGATGAAAAGAGAAACGATCATGAACCGCATAGAACAGATCCATGTCGACGACGCCTTCACCCTGCGTCGCAGGAATCTCGCCGGCGGCACCAAGCCGCTCAAGCATTGGGGCTTTCGCAACGAGACCGACCGCCTGACCGACGTTCTGCTCGGCTCTCCGGCCTATCTCCGGCATATGGCGACCAGTTCCTTGTCGCGCAAGCATCTGCGCGAGGCGCCCTGCAACATCCAGACGGCGCAGGCCCAGCACAAGGAACTCGCCTCGGCCTATGAGCATTTCGGCGTCAACATTCACTGGCTGGAGCCGGAAGTCGAATTGCCGATGCAGGTCTACACGCGCGATTCCAGCGTAATGACCCCCTATGGCGTCGTCATCACCGCCATGGCCAATTGGTGGCGCCGGGGCGAGAACTATGCCGCCATCCGGGCCTATGAGAAGATGGGCATTCCGATCTACGACATGGTGACGGCTGGCACCTTCGAGGGCGGCGATTTCAACGTGATCGAGGAAGGTTGCGTGCTGATCGGCTGCGGTGGAGCCCGCACCCAGGAGGAGGGCGCCCGCCAGGTTGCCGAGTGGTTCGAAAAGGAAGGCTGGGAAACCCGGCTTGCCTTCATCGACGAATATTACGTTCATATCGACCTGATGGTGGTGCCGATCGCCCCGAAGCTGACGGCGGTATGCCTGGCTTGCACCGAGCCCGGTATCGTCGACTGGCTGAAGGCCAAGGGCCACGAGATCATCGACGTACCGTTCCAGGACACCATGGCGCTCGGCTGCAACTTCATGTCGCTCGGCAATGACCGGATCATCGCGCCCACCGCGAGCAAGAGCCTGATCGGCCAGCTCAAGGCACGCGGATTCGAGGTTGCGGCCGTCGACACCGGCGAGATATCCAAGACGGGCGGCGGCATTCATTGCATGGCGCAGGCTCTGCGCCGCGCGGCCTGAGCGCTCACGGCGAAAAGTAATGGGGTAAGGCGATGATCGCGCAGGAAAACGGGCTGCCGGCGGACTTTCTGTCCGATCTCGCCTCCATCGTCGCTGCCACGAATATCCGTACCGACGCGGCGATCGCCGAGCTCGACCCAGGCGAAGAGCCGGATAATCTCGGCGCCTCAGCCGTCGTCTCGCCGGCGACGCCCGGGGAAGTCGCTGCGATCGTCAGGCTTTGCCTGCGCGACGGCGTCTCGATCGTGCCGCAAGGTGGTCGCACCGGTCTCGTCGGCGGCGGTATCTCGACGGCGGGACAGGTCGTCGTATCGACACGCCGCTTGAACCGGATCGAGCGGCTCGACGCCGATGAGCGCGTGGCGGTGGTGGAGGCCGGCTGCACACTTCAGGCTCTGCAGGAGGCAGCACTCGTCCATCATCTCGAACCCGGCATCGACCTCCCGGCACGGGGGTCGGCCAGCATCGGCGGCATGATCTCCACGAATGCCGGGGGCATCATGGCCTTCCGCAATGGTGTGACGCGCCATCGCATCCTCGGCCTGGAAGCGGTGCTGCCGGATGGGTCTGTTTATTCCGATCTCACCCGGGTGGTGAAGAATTCCGCCGGATACGATCTCAAGCATCTATTGATCGGGGCCGAGGGAACGCTCGGCATCGTCACAAAGGTGGCAATCAAACTGGACGCCGTACCGAAAGCCCATGCCGTCGCCCTGTTCGGTTTCGGCTCGGTGCCCGCGGCACTTGCCGCCATCCGGCGCGCCCTCGACGCGCGGGTCGGCGAATTGCGCGCGGCCGAGGCGATGTGGGCCGATTACTTCCGTTATGCCGCCCGCCATTTCGGTTGGTCGGCGCCCGACTTTTCCTTCGACCACCAGATCTATCTCATCCTTTCCCTGGGCGGTGCCGACGAAGCGGCACTGCAGGAAGAACTGGCGGCGATCTATGAGGAATTGCTGGACGTCCATCCCGAGACCAGCGCCGTCTTGGCGAGTTCGCTGGCGCAGGAGCAGGCGATCTGGCGGCTGCGCGAGGAATCCGCAGTCCTCTATGTCGATTATCCCAACTCGCCGAGTTTCGACGTCTCGCTGCCCTTGTCACAGGTGGACGACTATGTCCGCGCCAGTGTTGCCGGCCTGGCGGGCGTCTCGCCAGGGCTCGCTCCCTTTGTCTTCGGCCATCTGGGCGACGGCAATCTGCACATCATGCTCAACCGGGCGGCGGATGCGCTGACGCCCGACGATATCGCCGGCGTGGAGGCCGTGCTTTATGGCGGCATCCGCTTGCGTGGCGGTTCATTCTCGGCCGAGCACGGTGTCGGCTCCAAGCGTATCCATGCCCTCTACGCCACGGCCGATCCGGTCAAGCTGGCCTTGATGCGATCGGTCAAGGACCTGCTCGACCCCTCGGGTCTCATGAACCCCGGCAAGGTGCTCGCTTCCTGACACGCCGAAGATGTGCTGACGCCGATCTGACGCCTTGCCTATCTCGAGCTCAAGCTGGGTCGGATGACGATAGCGGGAGCTTGACGCTGGAAAAGTCGTCGGGACAGCACCATACCTCTCTCGACGCCAAGAAACTACTTTCCTGTCACGTCGATAGCATATTATGCTTACCTAATCCGAATAGGGCATTGCTTCCTTCGTGGAGAATATGCTCACTGTCGGGGCATTTTCTAAAGAAGGAGATCGAGCTTCCCGGGTGTAAACGCCCTTCTTTCGGAGGAGCTACGACACAAGGCAATGCTCGAACAGATACGGTGAAGCGAGGGTCGGTCGCGCAGGCGGGTGCGGCCAAATACCGGGTTCCGGTGACAGAGCATCGGCATACTTGGAGAGGACAATGTTCGTGATCTGGCCTGTCATCGTAGCGATGGCGCTAGGGGTTGTGTGCGGAACCTTCGTTCCCGTGCTGGCCTTCACGATCGTCGCCGTGGTCGCGTCTGTCGGCAGCGCCATCGTTATCTGGGTGGCCGGCTTCGGCCTTGGCGTGGCCTTGATCGACATGGTGGCGATCGCCGTAACCCTGCAGGTGGGCTATGTTGTCGGTATCCTCGCTTTGTTTGCCATCAGCAAGCTTGCGCCGAAATTGCGTCCGGGCGCAGTGCGCTACGAGCACGAACACGATTCCAGCCTGCCTTGACACTCCATCGACCCTGACACGGGCGGTCGGGTTTAAAACTCAGCTCTGTGACTGATGCTGCGCCTGCGGGCGCTCGCCCTTTTCAGCGATATCGACCGTCACCTCCAGGCTTTCGCCATCGCCGCCGTAATGGGCGCCCCGGACCGGCGCAGCGCCAAGATAGTCCAGGCCGACCGCGACACGGACATGGTGGACCGTCGGACAGACCGGCAGCGTCGGGTCGAAGCCGACCCAACCCAGACCTTCGACATAGGCCTCGGCCCAGGCATGGCTGGCGCTGCCTTGCTGCGCCTGAGGCTGCCACAGCAGCCCGCTGACATAGCGGGCCGGGATGCCGAGCGTGCGGGCGCAAGCGATGAAGAGATGGCTGACGTCCTGCGCGACGCCGTTGCCGGCGGCGAACGCCTCCACCAGGCCGGATGCCAGTCGTTTCGGATCGCGGCTGACGTCAATGCGCTTATGGATCGCTTGCATCAGGGCATGGCAGGCGGCAAGACCGCCCTCGGCCTCGCTTACGCTCTGGCGGGCGAACGCCTGGATCGAGACATCGGCACGGGTGAGATCGGTATCGCGCAGATAGAGGGAGACGGGGAAGCGCTCGACGACGCCGAGCAGCACACCGGCATTGTCATGGGTTTCCACCTCGCCCTCCACGCGCACCGTCAAGCTGTCGATGCTGCCGATCACCGCGAAGGCATGGCTGATATTGCCGAACGCATCCTCGGCCTGGCTCAATCTGACATCCTGGTCCACGTCGATGCGCCAGCGCACCACATGCTGGCCGTCATGCGAGCGTGGGGTCAGGCGAAGGGTCTGGATCACGGATTTGGCCGGCCGCTCGTAGCGATAGACGGTCTCGTGGGCGACGCAGATGCGCATGGTCCGTAACAGTCTCTCAGATCAGATATTGCTCGGCGATCGCCGCACTTAGATTGTTGTTGTCGGTGATGAAATCGGTGATGAAATCATGCAGCCCGGACTGGAAAACCTCGTCGATACTCAGATTTTGGAGGCGCGATTGGGTCACGCGCACCAGGCGCTGGGCCGGGCCCTGCCGGCCATAGACCTGTGCGAGTTGATCGAGATTCCCATTGAGGTTCTCATAGCATGAAGCGAGGGAACGTGGCATCTGCGTGTTCAGGATCAGAAGGTCGGCGACCAGCCACGGCTTGAGGCTTTCCTTGTAGACCCAGTGATAGGCGGTGAGGGCGGAGACGGCGCGCAGAATGGCCGTCCATTGGAAGTAATCGAGACTGCCGCCGACGCTTTCGGACGGTGGCAGCAGCACATGATATTTGACGTCGAGAATACGTGCCGTGTTGTCGGAGCGTTCCAGGAACAGGCCGAGGCGCGCGAAAGCGTAGGCATCGTTGCGCAGCATGGTGCGATAGGCCGAGCCGTCGAACATCAGGGAGACGCCCTTGACCCAGTCGAGGAAGCGGGAGACTTCCTCGCGGCTCATATGCGAAGGATTGTAGCGCTTGAGCTGGAGCCAGGAGTCGTTGATGGTCGACCACATCTCCGCGGTCAGCGCCGTGCGGACGCCGCGGGCATTGGTGCGTGCCATCTCGAAGCAGTTCCGGATCGAGGAGGGGTTCTCGGCGGAGAAGGCCAGGAACTCGGTGACCGTACGCTCATTGGCCTCCTCATAGGCGGCAAAGAAGGCTGGGCCGCATCCCGCCGTCTCTACCGCACTCTCCCATTCCGTGGTCAGGCCGCCATAGGAGGCCGGCAGGGAGGACAGCCGATAGGCCGCATCGAGGATGCGGGCGAGATATTCGGCCCGTTCGACATAGCGGGCCAGCCAGAACAGATTATCAGCGGTACGCGACAGCATGGCTCTTCGTCCGAACGGGAGGAGGCGGGAGGAGCGATAATAGACAATGCATGGCCTGCCTCATCGGTCCAGGATCCAAGTATCCTTGGTACCCCCGCCCTGGCTGGAATTGACCACCAGAGAACCTTCCTTCAAGGCCACCCGGGTCAGGCCGCCCGGCACGATGCGGATCTTGTCCGAGCCGGTGAGGACGAAGGGGCGAAGGTCGACATGGCGGGGGGCAATTCCCTCCTCGACATAACAGGGACAGGTCGAGAGCGCCAAGGTCGGCTGGGCGATATAGCCGAAGGGATGGGCCTTCAGCTTGGCGCGGAAATCGGCGATCTCGGCCTTGCTGGCATGCGGGCCGATCAGCATGCCATAGCCGCCTGATCCCGAGACCTCCTTGACCACCAGGCTTTCGAGATTGTCGAGCACATAGGCCAAGGCTTCGGGCTCGCGGCAGCGATGCGTCGGCACGTTCCGTAGGATCGGCTCCTCTCCGAGGAAGAAGCGCACGATGTCAGGCATATAGGAATAAACGGCCTTGTCGTCGGCGACGCCGGTGCCGACGGCATTGGTCAGCGTGACATTGCCGGCGCGGTAGGCGGTCATCAGGCCGGGAACGCCGAGAGCGGAGTCCGGGCGGAAGGCGAGGGGATCGAGGAAGTCGTCATCGATGCGCCGATAGATCACGTCGACCCGGCGGGGCCCCTCGGTGGTGCGCATATAGACGATCTCGTCCCGCACGAAGAGGTCGCCCCCCTCGACGATCTCGATGCCTAGGCGATCGGCCAGGAAGGAGTGCTCGTAATAGGCCGAGTTGTACATGCCGGGGGTAAGCAGCACCACGACCGGATCGCGCGAGGCCGAGCGCGGGGCGATCGAGCGCAACGTGGCGAGCAGTTCGTCCGTGTAGTTCTCGACCGGGGCGATGCGGTGGCGTGCCACCACTTCCGGGAACAGGCGCATGGTGACTTCGCGGTTCTCCAGCATGTAGGAGACGCCGGAGGGCGTGCGCGCATTGTCCTCGAGCACGTAGAATGTATCGGCGTCGACGCGCACGATGTCGATGCCGGCAATATGGACATAGACGTCGTGCGGTACGCTCTGGCCCGCCATTTCGGGGCGGAAGGCGGGATTGTTGAAGATCAGGTCTTCCGGCACCACGCCGGCGCGTACCACTTCGCGTTTGCCGTAGACGTCCTTGATATACATGTTGAGCGCGCGCACGCGCTGTTCGAGGCCTCGCTTGAGCGTCGCCCATTCCTGCGCCGCCAGGATGCGTGGGATGATGTCGAAGGGGATGAGGCGCTCGGCGCCGGCCTTATCGCCATAGACCGCGAAGGTGATGCCGATGCGCCTGAACAGCAGCTCGGCCTCATTGCGTCGATGGGTCAGTAATTCCTTTGGGGCCGTGGACAGCCACTGCGCGAGATCGGCGTAGGCGGGTCGAATGGAACCGTCGCTCAGTGTCATCTCATCGAACGCCGCCATGCATTCCCTCCAGATGTGCAATCTGGCGTTACATTGAGCGAGATCGTGCAAGGCGGCAAGCGGTCTGCGCATATCGATTGATGAGATCGTAAGCAGAATTGCGGATTTGCCTACCGCAAAGGCAACTTGCCTGCCGCACTGGCATCGTTTGCCTGAAATGGCGGCTGGAGCCTCCGGTGCGGTCGACCTATCAGGGGGCTGTCGGTTACCGGGGATTGACGAGTGAGGGCGGCAGGCGCAACACGGCGAGACCGCCAATAGCGATGAGAGCCGCCACGCAGTAGAGCGCAAGCGATGAGCTCTGAGTCGCATCGCGCATCCAGCCGATGAAATAGGGAGCGAGGAAGGCTGCGACATTGCCGAGCGAACTCACAAAGGCGATGCCGGCTGCCAGGACAGCCGCAGACATGAAGGCAGGCGGTAATTGCCAGAACAGGGGCAGGGAGGTGCTGGCGCCCATGCCGGCAAGCGTCAATCCGAGCATGGTCGATACCGGATTGCCGGGATCGAGGCCGACGATGGCAAGACCGCAGGCGGCCATCAGCAGCGGAATGCAAAGATGCCAGCGGCGCTCCCTGAACCGATCCGATGAAAGGCCGACGGCGAGCATGAAGACGCAGCCCGCCAGATAGGGCACAGCGCTGAGGAGCCCGATCCTTATGTCGCTGGTAATGCCGGCGCCATTGATCAAGGCCGGCGTCCAGAAGGCAATCGTGTTCACGGCAAGCATCACGGCGAAATAGATGCCGACCAGTTGCCAAACCCTGGGATCCCGAATGCATTGGGATAACGAGATATTCGCTGTCGGCTTCTGTTCGGCAGCGAGGGTTGCCATCAGGTGGTCCTTCTGTGGTTCGCTCAACCAAGAGGCATCACGCACGGTGTCCGGTAGGGCGGCGTAGACCACGAAGGCGAGCAGGATGACGGGCAGGCCTTCGAGCAGGAACATCCACTGCCAGCCGCGCAAGCCTGCAATGGTGTTGAAGCTTTCGAGAATGCTGCCCGAAATCGGGCCGCCGAGCAGACCGGCTGCCGGTACGGCGAGGGCAAAGAGCGCCGTGATCTGGCCGCGTCGGCGCTGCGGAAACCAGCGGTTGATGTAGACGAGAACCCCTGGGAAAAAGCCGGCCTCGGCGATGCCGAGAAGGAGACGCAGGCCGTAGAACTGCTGGGCGGAGGTCACCAGGAAGGTCGAGGCCGAGAGAACTCCCCAGACGAGCATGATGAGGGTGATCCCGCGCCGCGGGCCGAGCCTGTCCAGCATCAGATTGCTCGGCACGCCGAACAGGGCGTAGGCCACGAAGAACAGGCCGGCGCCCAGGCCATAGGCGGTGTTGCTGAAGCCGAGATCGGATGTCATCTGCAGCTTGGCGAAGCCGATATTGATGCGGTCGAGATGGGCGAAGACGTAGCACGCCAGCAGTAGGGGCATGATCCTCCACGCGGTGAACCGATGGATTGCGTTTCCAACTGCCTGGGTATCCAGATCGATCGCGAAATCACGCGCAGCGACATCCCCTTGCGCATAGCCCTGATTTGCCACGGCTTCCTCCTGTCGCCCTCGATTTGTCGCCTCGAAGCACTCATCATTGCCGAGAAGACCGAGTGGGGTTTTTAGATATTTAATATGTTAATTAATTAATGGATAATCCCATTCGTGCCCGATGGCAAGGGCATGGCATTCCGGCCTGGATCGCCGCGCCGCGCAGGCGTCTTCTGGATAGCCGGGTCAAGCCCGGCTATGCCAGTTCAAGGCGTTTCCTTCTTAAATTACCCGCATTACGCCTTCAGAGGCCGACCTCGTTGCTCATCAAGCGGGAAAGGTTCGCGACGAGTATGTCGATGGCGGCACGCACGCGCAGCGGCTGCAACGGGGAGCGTGGCCAAAGGGCATGCACATCGAAGACCAGGCCCGGATGTTCCGTCAGCACTCGGATCAACTCGCCCCTGCGTACACGGTCGGCCACCAGCCAACAGGGCATCCAGGCAAGGCCCGCTCCGGCCACCGCCGCATCGGCGACCGCGTCGAGGGCATCGAAGATGAAGCGGCTCCTAGGCATGATCTCGACGGAAGGCCCGCCTTGTACCGGAAATAGCCATGACCGTGGCTGGCCTGAACGGCCGTAGAGAATGGCGTGATGGTCGGCGATGGCGGCGAGGGTGAGGGGCGCGCCGTGCTCGCGCAGATAGGCAGGTGCGGCGCACACCGTCATGCGCTGCTGGGCGACACGGCGCGTGATCAGGTTCGCGTCGGATTCGAGGGCACCGTTGCGAATGGCGAGGTCATAGCCCTCCTCGATCAGATCGACGCGCCTGTCGTTGAAATTGAGCTCGAGTTCGAGAGCCGGATGCTGGGCCGCGAGCTTGAGCAGAAGCGGCGTGACGCAGGCACGTCCGAACAAGGCCGGCATGGTGACGCGCAGCCGGCCACTGACGTCGCGCCGGCCGCTGTCGAGCATGGCCTCGCCGTCGCGGATCTCGGCCAGCGCCCGCAGGCAGCGCTCATAGAAGACCTGGCCGTCCTCGGTCAGCGCCTGGCTGCGCGTGGTGCGATGGAACAGGCGGGCGCCCAGCCGTTCTTCGAGCCGGGCGATCGATTTGCCGACAGCCGATCGCGAGAGGTTGAGCCGTTGGGCAGCGGCAGCAAAGCCGCCGGCCTCCACCGCTTCGACGAAAACCGAGACACCCGTGAGACGATCCACCATTGCAAGAACGATCTTGTAGATAAAACAGAACCAATGAACGGAAATTATATCGCCACTGGTGCTTGAAATTCAACATTACTGTGCCGCTCCCACATCCGATGGAGAATGGCGATGACGGAGCAGATGAAACGGTGGTCCATGAATGCGATCGGGCGCGATCGGCTCGTGTTCGAGCAAGTGCCGAAGCCCCGGCCAGGGCCGGGCGAAGTCCTGGTCAAGGTGACCGCCGTTTCCCTGAACTACCGCGACAAGCTGGTGATCGAGACCGGTTTCGGCCAGCCTCTGGCCTTCCCCTTCACCCCGGCATCGGACATGGCGGGTGTCGTCGAGGCGATTGGAGAGGCAAGCACGCGATTCAAACCGGGCGACCGGGTGATCTCCACCTTCATTCCCGGCTGGATCGACGGGCTGAACGACGGTACGGCCCGCGTGCCGCCCTACCGCACCTTGGGCGGCATGCGGCCCGGCGTTCTTGCGGACTATGTCGCTTTTCCGGAAGACTGGTTCACCCTTGCGCCAGCCACTCTCGACGATGCCGCTGCGAGCCCCTTGCCGGTGGCTGGGCTGACGGCCTGGTTCGCGCTGGTGGAGCGCGGGACGCCTCTGGCCGGCAAGACCGTGCTGGTGCAAGGCACCGGCGGGGTTTCGCTGTTCGGGCTGCAGATCGCCAAGGCCGCGGGGGCCAGGGTGATCGTCACGTCCGGCAGTGCCGACAAGCTGGCGCGGGCCCGGGAACTCGGCGCCGACCATGGCATCGATCGCAGCCGCGAAAACTGGGTTGAGGCCACCCATCGCCTGACGGGCGATCGTGGAGCCGATCACATCCTGGAAATTGCAGGGGGCGCCAACCTGGGGCAGTCCGTGCAGGCGGCGGCGATGGGAGGGCGCATCTCCGTCATCGGCGTGCTGGAAGGCATCGAGGTCTCGGCGCCGGTGGTTCCCCTGATGCTCAAGGGCCTGACGGTCCAGGGCATCGGCGTCGGTCATCGCCGGGCCCAGGAGGATCTGGTGCGGGCTGTCGATACGCTTGGCCTCGAACCCGTCATCGACAAGCGCTACGGCTTCGCCGAGCTTCCGGCCGCGCTCGATCATCTTGATCGAGGCGCCTTCGGCAAGATCGTGATCGAGACGGCACGATAGTTGAGGCGAGCCCGACCGGGGCGAGGCGTCACGCCGCGGCGGCCGCCGTCTTGCCGAAGAGATGCAAGGCGGCATGGTAGAGCAGCATGATGGTCTTGCCGTCCCGGATCTCGCCGCGTGCAACCATCGCCAGGGCCTCGTCGATGTCGAGTTCGAGGAGATCGATGTCCTCGCCTTCCTCCGCCTGGCCGCCGCCGGCGCCGACGCGATCGCCGGGGCTGTAGGGCGCGACGAAGAAATAGAGCTTCTCGGTCACGGAGCCCGGGCTCATATAGGCCTCCATCACACGCCGGACTTCGTGAATCCGGAAACCGGTTTCCTCTTCGGTTTCCGCCCGTATACGTTCCTCCGGACCTGCATTGTCGAGCAGGCCGGCCGGGGCTTCGATCAGGAGATCGTCGCAGCCATTGACGAAGGCCGGATAGCGGAACTGGCGCGTGAGAATGACGGTGCGCCGCAAGGGATCGTAAAGCAGGATGGTGGCGCCATTGCCGCGATCATAGGTCTCCCGGCTCTGCCTTTGCCAGCTCCCATCACCGCGACGATAGAGAAACGTCGTCTTCTTCAGGACATACCAGTTGTCGGAGAGGAGTTCGACATCCTCGACCCGCACCCGATCCGCCAAGCTCATGGAAGCCTCTCTGCACGAAATATCGTGAATTTTCTTGAGTGAGCCTTAAATTTCGTGCAATTTCGTGCATAGTCAAGAAAATTCGTGAGGCGGACGGCGTCATGCTCACAAGCGAGCGCAAGGCTTACATTCTCGAGGTTCTCTGCCGGGACGGGCGCGTCGTCGCCAAGACGGTCAGCCGGGAGCTCGACCTGTCCGAGGATACCATCCGCCGGGATCTGCGCGAATTGGCGGGCGAGGGGCTGCTGCAGCGTGTCCATGGCGGCGCGCTGCCGGCTTCGCCGGCCATGGGTGATCTCGCTCAGCGCCGCGACGTCTCGGCGGCTGGCAAGATCGCCATCGGCCGCGCGGCTGCGCGCCTGGTGCGTCCGGGACAGGTCGTCATGCTCGACGGCGGTACCACGGCGGTGCAGCTTGCGCGTCATCTCGACCCCAACCTCAGGGCCATGGTGGTGACCCATAGTCCGAACGTCGCGGTGGAGCTGGCGGGGCATGCCGGCATCGAGGTGGAACTGATCGGCGGCCGGCTGTTCCGTCATTCCATGGTTGCCGTGGGGGCTGTCGCTGCCGAAGCGATCGCACGCATCCGGGCCGACATCTATTTCATGGGCGTGACGGGCATTCATGCCGAGATCGGCTTGACCACCGGCGACAGCGAGGAGGCCGCCATCAAGCGGGCGCTGCGCCGGCAGGCCGCGGAAACCGTCGTGCTGGCGTCTCGGGAGAAGCTCGGCGCTGCCTCGCCCTTCCATGTCGCGGCGATAGAGGAGATCGACGTCATGCTGGTGGAGGAAGATACGCCCGATCCGGCTGTCGAGCCTTTCCGCGCGCTCGGCGTTACCATCATTCGGGCATGATGCGCTATCGCCGGCTGGAATCGGTCATATTCTCCAACCATGGCCGGTACCGGTAAACAAAGCGAGGATTCATGGCTGTTCTGAACGTGGATGATACGGTGCTGATCGAAGCGGCCAGGGCGGCGATTGCTGCGCGCTACCGGCCGGATTGGCATGTCGTCGGGGCCGCCTTGCGCCTTCGCAGCGGCGAGATCGTCACGGGTGTTCATCTCGAAGCCAATGTGGGGCGTATCGCGGTTTGCGCCGAGGCGGTGGCGATCGGGCGGGCCGTCACCGAGATCGGCTCTTCCGATATCGAGGTGATCGTCGCGGTCTATCACAATCGCGATGGCTCGATGGAGATCGTCGCGCCCTGCGGCATGTGCCGCGAGATGATCTCGGACTATGCGCCGACGGCCGAGGTGATCGTGCCGGACGCCTCGGGGAGGGCGACGAAGGCCGCCATCGCATCGCTGCTCCCAGGCAAATATCGGCGCAGCGAATAGCTGGTGGCGTTTCCGGAAAGAGGCGCCTTCAGCCGCGGTCAATGCCCCCAATGAGAGCTGCGCTCAGAACAGGCGCTGCGCCTTCAGGCTGACATGGCCATCACGGCCGATGATGATGTGGTCATGCACCACGATGCCGAGGGGCCCGGCGACATCGGCGATGGTGCGCGTCATCGACACGTCGGCCGAGGAGGGCGAGGGATCGCCGGAGGGATGGTTGTGCACGAGGATCAGCGCTGTGGCCGAGAGTTCCAGCGCCCGCTTCACCACCTCGCGTGGGTATACGGGCGTGTGATTGACCGTGCCTCGT
Source organism: Labrys sp. KB_33_2 (assembly GCF_052114505.1). NCBI lineage: Bacteria > Pseudomonadati > Pseudomonadota > Alphaproteobacteria > Hyphomicrobiales > Xanthobacteraceae > Labrys > Labrys sp. KB_33_2. Next base: position 173,699 of record NZ_JBFREW010000016.1, read on the forward strand.
TGCTGGACTTCGTCGGCGATCAGGCCGTTCTTGGTGTCGAGGAAGAGGATGCGGAAGATTTCGCGCTCGGCGAAGGCCATGGTGCTGCGGCAATAATCGATGAGCGCTGCCGAGGTCGACAGCACCGGCCGTTTGGCGATGCCGCCTCTGGCGAGGCGATGGCCGGCCGCCTCGACGATCTTGAGATCGCCGGCTACGCCGTCGCTGACGCCATCGACCTCCTTGAGCCGGGCGATCGGCGCACCCAGGACCTCCGCCAGCGAGCCGAAGCGGGTGATCAGCGCCTTGGCGAGCGGTTTGACGTCCCGGCGCGGAATCGAGCGGAACAGTATGAGTTCGAGCAGTTCATAGTCGGGCAACCGGCCCTCGGCCTCGGCGAAGCGCTGCCGCAGCCTCTCGCGATGGCCATGATAATGCGGCTCCCCCGGTTCGCTGGCTGAGGGGAACAGGGCTGCCTCGCCCAAGCCGGGAAGCGGGGCGTCCGACAATGGCGAGCGCCCCTTCTTCATTCAGGCAGCCCTTTCATTCAGGCAGCCTTGGCGTAGGGCGGCTGATTCAACTCACCGGGGGAGAGAGTGAAGATCTCGACGCCGGTCTCGGTGACGCCGATGCTGTGCTCGAACTGGGCCGAGAGCGAGCGGTCACGCGTCACCGCGGTCCAGCCGTCATTGAGCACCTTCACATCCGGGCGGCCGAGATTGATCATCGGCTCCACCGTGAAGAACATGCCGGGCTTGAGCACCACGCCTTCGCCGCGCCGGCCGTAGTGGAGGATGTTGGGCTCGTCGTGGAACAGGCGGCCGAGACCGTGGCCGCAGAAATCGCGCACCACCGAGCAGCGCTCGGCTTCGGCATAGCTCTGGATGGCGTAGCCGATATCGCCGGTTGTCGCGCCCGGCTTGATGACGTTGATGCCCCGCATCATCGCTTCATAGGTGACCTCCATCAGCCGCTCGGCGCGGCGGGCGATGTCGCCGGCTGTATACATGCGGCTGGAGTCACCATGCCAGCCATCGAGCACCACGGTGTAGTCGATGTTGAGGATGACGCCATCCTGCAGCGGCTTGTCGTCTGGAATGCCGTGGCAGACCACATGGTTGAGCGAAATACAGCTCGACTTGCGATAGCCGCGATAGAACAAGGTGGCCGGATAGGCCTTGTTGTCCATCGCGAATTCGAACAGCATCCGGTCGAGCTGATTAGTGGTGACGCCGGGCTTCACCGCGTCCACCATCAGGTCCAGCCCCTGCGCCGCAAGCCTGCCCGCCGCGCGCATGCCGGCAAAGGCCTCCGGGCCATGGATCTTGATCTGGCCGTTCTTGCGCTGGGGAGACAGTTCTGCGTCGATGAAGCTCATGAAACTACCTGATTAAACGTGTGCGATTCTTATGCCATCTGGGGATGCGGGCAGGAAAGAAAATTCTGAATACCGCATGGCTGCCTTGTGATCTGCCCGGAACCGGGACTTATTCCCGCAGCGGCGTGAGGATCTCGCGCAGTGTCATCCGGCGGAAGGCGGCGACGAGGGCAGCGCCTTCTTCTTCGTCCACCGAGACTGCTAGGCGCATCGTCGCCTCGCCGAGCTGCCAGATCAGGAAAGCCGTGGCGGCATAGCTCGCACCATCCGGTGCGCCATGGGCTCTGGCCATGGCGTCGGCCAGCATGCCGCCGCAGATGCGGCTTTCGGCGAGTTCCAGGGCCGCGAGCTGTTTGTCGGCCTGCGTGCCCGACCAGATGTCGCGCATCACCGGCTCGGCCCGGTAAATGTCGTAGTAGATGTCGATCAGCGAGCCATAGGCCGTTTCCAGCTCCGCTACCGATTGCACTTGTGTCAGGGCATCCTCGATGCAGCGGCGGCTCTCGGCGCTGCAGCGCTCGGCGAGGCTGCGGATGATGGCGCTCTTGTCGGGGAAGTATTGGTAGAGCGAGCCGATGGAGATGCCGGCCTGCTCGGCAACCTCGCCCATCTTCAACTGGTCGCTGCCGCGTGCCCCGATCATCGCCGTCGCCACCGCCAGAATCCTGTCCATGCGCTCGCGGCTGCGCTGCTGGACCGGCGCGCGCCGGGGAAGCGGTGCGGTGGTCGGTTGGTCGAGAGAGCCGGTCAGAGATCTTTTTGCGGGCATGGCTTGACAATAAAAATGTGAGGATTTATCACATTCTCAAATATGAGAATTACTCATGTTTATCAGCGGGAGGTCGAAATGGCAAATGAACATTGGTCCAGAGGTACGGTTCTGGTGTTGGGCGGCACGGGCAAGACGGGTCGCCGAGTCATCGACGGCTTGGAAAAGGCGGGGCGGTCCGTGCGCCTCGGCTCGCGCAAGGCGCAGCCGGCTTTCGATTGGGAAAGGCCGGAAGGCTGGGCCGCCGCCCTTGACGGTATCGCCGCGGTCTATGTCGCCTACCAGCCGGACCTTGCCTTGCCCGGCGCGGTGGCGGCGGTGAGCCGGTTCTTCGCCGAGGCCAAAGCCGCCGGCGTCGGCAAGATCGTGCTGCTGTCCGGGCGGGGCGAGCCGGAAGCCCAGGAAGCGGAAGAGGCACTGCAGGCCACGGATCTGGATTGGACGATCCTGCGTTGCAGCTGGTTCTTCCAGAATTTCAGCGAGAGTTTCTTCCTCGATGCCATCCAGGCCGGGGAGGTTGTCTTGCCCGATACGCTTGCGCCCGAGCCCTTCGTGGATGCCGACGACATCGCTGAAATCGCCGTAGCGGCCTTCGCCGATGCCAGGCATTCTCGCCAGCTCTACGAGATCACCGGTTCCGAAGCCCTGACCTTCGAGCAGGCCGTTGCAGCGATCGCCGAGGCAGCCGGACGCCGCATCGATTATGTGCCGGTGTCCCAGCAGGCTTACAGGGCCGGCCTGGTCGAGCAGGGCCTGCCGCCTGAGGTCATCGAACTCGTCACCTATCTGTTCGCTACCGTGCTCGATGGCCGCAACGAACCGATTGCCGATGGGGTCGAGCGCGCACTAAGCCGCCCGCCGCGCCGCTTTGCCGACTACGTCGCCCGCACCGCGGCCACCGGCATCTGGGGAGGAAACCATGCTTGAGCGCACCCTTTACGTCACCACCTTCATGGCTGCGGTCGGCAGCGGTCTGGTGGCGGGCATTTTCTTTGCCTTCTCCAATTTCGTCATGCCGGCCCTCGGGCGCGTGGCCCCGGCGAGCGGCATCGCGGCGATGCAGGCGATCAATGTCACCGTGATCAATCCCGGCTTCATGCTGGCCTTCATGGGCACGGCCGTGCTTTGCCTCGGTCTTGCCCTGGGCTCCTGGTTCTGGCTGGGGGACTGGAGCGGCAAGCTGCTGCTCGCCGCCAGCCTGGTCTATCTCGTCGGCTGCGTCGGTGTGACCATGGCCTTGAACGTACCGCTTAACGACGCGCTGGCTGCGGCTCAGCCCGAGACGGCGCAGGCCAGTGAACTTTGGCAGCGCTTTTTGGTGGATTGGACGTTCTGGAACAGTGTCAGGACGGCGGCTTCCACAGTGGCCATGATGCTCTTCACACTGGTCCTGATCAGCCGCAGCGCCAGCTGATATTTGGCGTGAATCTGCCCTGGGGCCTAGCAGTCCGCCAGGGCAGGCTGTTGTCAACGTCCGAATATGCCTTTGAAGAACTGGGCCGCGCTGTTGCGCTTCTTCTTGCGCTCGAGTTCGCTGGCATCCTTCAGCCAGGTAATCTGGACAACGCGCCGCTCGCCGGCGAAAGGCTTGTGGCCGTGCCAGGAATTGGCGGCCCGGCGAAAACCGAAGCATGAGCCCATGACGGGTGATATTTCGGCCGTCATGTCGTCGAAATCATCAGGCCCGTTCAGCACGCGCAGGCAACCACCATCGTCATCCCAGTCGTCGTTCATGTAGACGAGGAACGTGGCGAGCTTGCTTTCGCTGTCGGTATGAATGCGGCCATCCTTGAGCTGCGAGAGCCGGCGGATCGTCGTCAGCCGGGGCAGGGGATCGAGATCGAGGCCGAGCTTGTCGGATAGGGACCTGGCCATCGCGCTGCTTTCGAGTTCCTCGACCAGATCCCGGAAGCTGCCCCGCAGCGCCATGCCGGCGACGGTCAGAAAGCCGGGTTTGTCGATGGCTGGAAAATCCTGCCGCAGCGACGGGATCTTGTCTTTCCGGAGAAAACCCTCGCCGATGATGTGGCGGTAGGGCTTGTCATGGATTTCAGCATTGCGGATGACATCGAGGTCGATGACAGGCATCGCCGGTCACTCCTGGAATGCATGCGCCAGCTGGCAAAGCCTGCACGGCGCTGCCCGAGCGTCCCCCGACCCTGAACGGATATGACGGGCTTGAATGTCTCGCTGCCTGGTGTCGTGGTCAAGGTGCTTTTGGTTTATAGGCGCTCCTATAAAGCTTGCTGCCTGCCACGTTCGTGACGGGGTTTGCGTTCGTGCCCTTGCTGCAATCTGTCCGATAGGAGAATCGTGCCGGCGCGCCCTATTATTCCGCGATCCAAGGCCAGCGGTGGTTGAATGCCGCGGCCGTGCTCCCCAATTTTGAGGGAATCTTCCGGGGCGGCTATGCCGCCACCTTCCCTTGCTTCGTGAGGATCCTTCCTTGTCCCTGACGCCAGCCGATGTCATTCGCGCCCTCGAACTCGTCAAACTGCCGGCAAGCGGCCAATCGCTGCCCTCGACCGGCCGGCTGACTGAAATCCGCGTCGACGGCTCGAAAGTGATGTTTGCCATCGCCATCGATGCGACCGAGGCGCGGGCGATGGAGCCGGTGCGAGCGGCGGCGGAAAATGCGGTACGCGGCCTACCGGGCGTCACCAATGTGCTGGTCGGGCTGACGGCCGAACGGCCGGCCGGTGCCGCACGCCAGGAGCCGCCTGGCCCGCGGGCGCAGGCCGCGGCCCACAATGCGCCGCAGCAGCGGGCCCCGGTTCTGCCCGGCGTGAAGCGCGTCATTGCCGTCGCTTCCGGCAAGGGCGGTGTCGGCAAGTCGACGACCGCCTGCAATCTGGCCATCGCCCTGGCCGCGCAGGGGCTGAGCGTCGGGTTGCTCGATGCCGACATATTTGGACCGTCGGTTCCAAAACTCCTCGGCTTGACCGACAAGCCCGAACAGAATGCCGACAAGAAGATCATTCCGCTCGAGGCCTATGGCGTGAAGGCGATGTCGATCGGCTTCCTGGTCGATCAGGAGACCGCGATGATCTGGCGCGGCGCTATGGTGCAGTCGGCGCTCACGACGCTTCTGCGTGATGTCCTCTGGGGCGAACTCGACGTCATGGTGGTCGACATGCCGCCGGGCACCGGCGATGCGCAGCTCACCATGGCGCAGAACACGCCGCTGGCTGGCGCTGTGATCGTCTCGACGCCCCAGGATCTGGCCCTGATAGACGCCCGCCGCGGCGTCGGCATGTTCCAGAAGGTGAATGTCCCGATCCTCGGCATCATCGAGAACATGTCCACCTTCTCCTGCCCCAATTGCGGCCATGTCAGCCATCTCTTCGGTCATGGCGGAGCGCGGCGTGAGGCCGAGAAACTCGGCGTGCCCTTCCTCGGCGAATTGCCTTTGTCCATGGAAGTGCGCGAGCGCTCGGATGCCGGCAGACCGGTGACCGCCACTTTGCCGGACAGCCTGGAAGCCGGCATCTATCGCCGCATCGCGGCGCAGGTTTGGGCTGGTCTGTCGGGGGAAGGTGTTGATCAACGCCTTCAGCCGCGTATTGTCATCGAGTGACGGTCGGCCACCTTCCGCCGACACTCGACAGCGACATCATTCGGAAATGCCCTATGGAAACGCTCTCTGCAAATCCCGAGCAAGTCGCTCCGGTATCCGTGACGGCCGCCATCCTCGTCGTCGGTGATGAGATTTTGTCGGGCCGGACCAAGGACAAGAATATCGGCTACATCTCCGAATTCCTGACCGGAGCCGGCGTGGACGTGAAAGAGGTGCGTGTCGTTCCCGACGAGGAGGACCGCATCGTCGAGGCCGTCAACGCCCTGCGCGCGCGCTATGACTATGTGCTGTCGACGGGCGGCATCGGGCCGACACATGACGATATCACCGCCGATTCCGTCGCCAGGGCCTTCGACGTCGGCATCGAGATCGACCAGCGCGCCGTCGAAGTGATGACCCGGCATTATGGCGGCGCCGTGAACCTGACACCGGCCCGCCTGCGCATGGCGCGCATTCCCGCTGGGGCCGAACTCGTCGACAATCCGGTCTCCGCTGCGCCGGGCTTCATGCTGGGCAATGTCATCGTGATGGCGGGCGTGCCCAACATCATGCAGCGCATGCTCGACAATGCCATTTTGAAGATGCGCACGGGAGCCGTCACGCTATCGGACAGCGTTTCGCCGGGGCCGGGGATCGGCGAGGGCGCCGTCGCCGAGCCACTCGCGGCGATCGCGCAGGCCCATCCCGAGGTCTCGATCGGCTCCTATCCCTCCTTCGGCCCGGCCGGCTTTCAGACCCAGCTGGTGATCCGAGGCAAGGACGCGGCCAAGGTCGCCGCTGCCAAGGCCGACATCGAGGCGATGGTCGCCACCATCAAACGCTGAGGTCGGGGCGCCTTCATCGGTCGCAAAATGGCGTGGAAGGGCTAATTCGGGGCTTGATCCGTTCGATTTCGCCGCTATGAAGAGCGACCCGCGAACCAGCAGACTATGGCTCGTGGGATCCTTGATCCCATGAGCGATAGTCTGCTGGACTTTTAACATTTGCAAAATTCACCAGCTTCATCCACCCGTGGATGAAGCTGGTGAATTTCTGCTAGGGACCGGATCATGAACTCGCCCAAGCCGGACAAGGCCTTCCCCGTATCCTGGGATCAGTTCCACCGCGATGCGCGTGCGCTTGCCTGGCGATTGTCCGGCAGCGGCCCCTTCAATGCGATCGTCTGTATCACGCGAGGCGGCCTCGTTCCGGCAGCGATCATTTCGCGCGAGCTTGGCATCCGCCTGATCGAGACCGTCTGCATTGCCAGCTATCACGACTACAAGACCCAGAGCGGCCTGCAGGTACTTAAGGATGTCGACGAGAAGCTGGCCGCCAATGGCGGCGAAGGCATCCTGGTGGTCGATGATCTCGTCGACACCGGCTCGACCGCCAAGGTGGTGCGCGACCGCCTGCCTAAGGCGCATTTCGCCACCGTCTATGCCAAGCCGCTCGGCCGCCCGCTGGTCGATACCTTTGTCACCGAGGTGAGCCAGGATACCTGGATCTATTTCCCGTGGGACATGGGCCTGGCCTTCCAGCCGCCGATCGCCCAGGGCTCCGAGGGATGATATCGGCAGGCACTGAAAGCGCGGTATTGAAACCAACTCTACGTCGTTAGCCCGGCTGCGCGAGGCGCAGTCGTTCCACTTCCTCCCAACAGGTCCGGATGATCGGCTCGGCGCTCGGGCCGACATGCTCGCGGAAATGAGCCAGCATCCCGTCCATCGGCAAGCCAAGCTCGTCGAAGCCGATCATGTAGTTGCGGATGCGGTCGTGCCAACTGATCGTATAGGGTGCGCCCATCGGGCGGTCGAAGCGATGGATCCAGCGCAGGAAGGGCAGGCACAGGGTGCGCCCGCCCGCTTGGCGGAATTTCTCGTGGATATAGCCTTCCTCGCCGCCAAAACCGCGGAAAAGCTTGTTGTAACCCGGCCAGGCTGCGCGGCGGCAGGCATAGAGGCCCAGGCCTTGCATCGGAATGTCAAAGGGCGGCGCCTCGGGATCGCTGCCTGCGGGGTCGAGCGCCCAGGTGCCATACATGCCGCCGGACCATTCCCCCGTCCAATGGGTGGAAAGGGCGACGAGGTCGTCGCTGACGAGCGGCCCCTGCAACAGATCGTTACTGCCGGGATGCTCCTCGAAATAGCGCAGGAGCCTGGCCAATGCCCCCTGCACCAGCAGGACGTGACAGTCCAGGCAGACGACATGCTCGCCGGCGGCTTCCTGCATCACGAAATCGCGCACGGCGGTGCCGATGCTCTCCGCCACCGGAATGTAGCGAAACCCGCCTGACCCCTTGGCAAGACGGCGAAGGGCATCGCCGCAGATCCCGTTCGGATTGTTGTCGACCACCAGGAATTCGAGGTCGTCGGCGATCTCGGGATGATAGAGCCGCAGGGCCTGCAGCGTGAAATAGACCCCGTCATAATCGTCGAACGTCGCCATGCCGATGCTCAGGCGCTTGCGCGGTCTGGCGATGGCCGGTTGGGAGAAGAACCAGTCGCCGGCCGGGCGTACCGTCACTGCCGCTGCGGTGTCCAGTTGCTGGCGCGCCTCGATCCTGTGCTGACGGGCCGTGTTCGCTACCGGCAGGTCGGCATCGAACCTGCGGCGCAGGAAGCTGTCGAGCCAGTCGCCAGGCTGGCCGAAGCGCGCTTTGACGACCGGGATCTGCCGGGCGAAGTCGGCGAGCTTGGCCTCGATCGCGGCCGATATTCGCTGATCGGGATGCTGGGCAAGTTCGAGAAAGAAGCGCCGCCTGTCTAAGGAAACCGTCTGCAGGTCGGGTTCGGCGCCCTCATGGCGCTGCGGCACCAGGACGAGGGCGCAGGGCCATTCGGCCGCGTGGTCCTCGGCCAGCGCCTCTGGCTTGATCACGGCGCCTGCCTGGGTGAGCGAGGCGTAGGCATCGATAAGGGCCGGAGAGGACAGGATGCGGGCCGACACCTGCGCATGGGGCGCGAGGGCGAGCGCGCCCGGCCTGACAGATGTCTCCGCGTCCCCGAGGCAGACGAGATCGTCGGCGAGGAACTGGAAGCCTTTTTCGACCAGCCAGGCGGCAAGACTGGTCTTGCCGCAGCCGGGAGGCCCGGCAATCAGCACGACCTTGCCGTCATAAGCCACCGCTGCAGCGCGCAGAACCGGCCGGATGGAGGCCGTCGCCACCACGCGGCCGATCTCGTCGAGCACGGGATGCAGGGCATCCGGCCAGAACAGCTCTCTCCAGACCAGGGTGCCGTCACGATAGAGCTCGAACCGGCTCGAATCCTGGCGGTACAGGCGTAACGTCGCAGATGGAGGCCCCGGTTGGCTATCACCGGCGACATGCCAGAAATAGGGCCAGATCGCTTCGTCCAGATCTTCAGGATAGATCAGCGCAAGGTCGATGCCGCAAAGCGTGATCGAGAGAGTGGTTTCGCTCATCCCTTGTCCCGTTTCGTCTTCATTATCGGTGCCGACCGCCGAGGCAATGACGATCTTTCCACAAGGATGCAGAGCACGAGCGGGCGAAGCCTTGCAAGGTCTGGACCGGGTCGGCCGAGCTCTTTAATGGGTCGGGACACAAGGGAGGCCACAGCTTGATCGGGCTGCCGCTCTGCCGCGTGCCGCTGTTCCCGAGTGGAGCGAGAGCCGTATCGGCGCCTGCCTCCCTCGCTTTCGAGCCAGGGTGGCCGTGGACCTTGGAATAAGAACAATTCAAGAACAAATTGCTGGCCATCGCCGAGCTTCCCGGTTAATTTCCGGCGGATTCGAAGGATGGGAGGCAAGGATGGCGATCGATCCGAAAATACTCTTCGCGGACGAGGTCGTGCCGGCGACAGCCGAGGAAGCGGCGGCCCTGGACGGCATCATCCGCGATTGCGACGGCGATCCCTACAAGGCGGCGCTGACCTTGTATCGCCTGTTCACCCTGCAATCCGCGATCGTGGAGGCGAGGGGACGGCCGGCGGAGGGGAGCGGGGATTGAACGTCGCGGTCGGGCACGGCTTCAGGCCCGGCTGCGTGGCGGCTCGATCAGCACGATCTGGCATTCCGCGGTCAGCGCTTCCGGGCAATGTTCGACCCCGTGCGGCACGATGATGAAATCGCCTTCCTCGACGACTTCGTCGCGGTCTCGGAAGCGCATGAGCAGCCGGCCCTTGTGCACCAGCAGGAAGGCATCCTCCCTGGCATTGAAATGCCAGCCGGATTCGGCCTCGACCTTGGCGAGCTTGACCTCGATGTCATTGATCCGCCCGGCAATCCTGGGTGAAGCAGTGTCCGCAAAGGCGCGGAAGGCGGATGTCAGGCTCTGCTTGTGATAGGGGGACAAATGGTTGTTGATCTCGGCCACGTCCCGCATGATGGCGGCAAGCTGGCTTGCCACATCCTTGCCGTCGGCCGGATAGCGGCCGTCGAGCGCGGCGGTTCCGATGGTGAAACCCATGCCGCCCGCCTCCTTCACCGCTGCGATCTGCCTGGGCGTCTCGATGGATCCGGCCATGTAGATGGGCTTGGAAACCGCGGCGCATACGGCCTTCATCAGCGCCGGCACGTCTTCCTTCGAACGATAGGCAAGCAGATCGAGGCCGTGCACGCCTTCATGGGCCGCGAGCTTGCGGGCACTGGCGACGATTTCCTCGATGCTGCCTTCGAGCACGCTGGGATGGCCGCTGATGCGGCCGGGGAAGGGGCAATAGCGGATGGACGTGCCCCTGACGATCGCCGACACCTCCTCGACATGCGTGCCGCCAAGCAGGATATCGACGCCGATCTCGACGGCTGCCCGGGCGGAGGCCAGTTCACTGTCGCGATCGAGCGAGACCACTTCGAGATAGGAGGTCGCGCCTCCCGCCCGGATCGCCCGGCTGAGATCCTTGAGCCGCTCGATCGGCAGGCCGATATCCTTGAAGCCTATATGGCGGATCCCGAGCTTCAGCGCCGTTTGAAGATGCGTGGCGGCATCTTCGACCGTCTGGTCGTTGCGGGTGAGCATGAAGATGAAGCGAAGACCCATCAGGAGACCCTCTCGAGAGTGTTTTCAAGAAAAGTTGATAGACTTTTCGATTAAGAAAACGCGTCAAAACAAAGAGTTATATTAAAGTTCAATTTGCGGAAAACACATCTTGCCCTCGTTCAGTATCGGCTTTGGCCTCGATGAGGCGCCGGGCATAGGCAATGGCGGTCATCAGGCTCGCGGGATCCGCAATGCCCTGTCCGGCGATATCGAACGCCGTGCCATGATCGGGGCTGGTGCGGATGAAAGGCAAGCCGAGCGTGATGTTCACGCCCCTGTCCAGCCCGAGATATTTGATCGGAATGAGGCCCTGGTCGTGATATTGGGCGACCACGACGTCGAACCGGCCTTGCCGGGCCTGAAGAAACACGGTATCGCCGGGCCAGGGACCGCTGGCGTCGATACCCTCGCGGCGCGCCGCTGCTATGGCCGGCGCGATGGTCTCGATTTCCTCGGTGCCGAACAGGCCGCCTTCACCGGCATGCGGGTTGAGGCCGGCAACGGCGATGCGCGGCACCGGGATGCCGAGCGCCCGCCCGCCTTCATGCGCAAAGCGGATCGCTGCCATCTGGGCCGCGAAATCGGCCTGTTCGATCGCCAGGCGCAATGCGGTGTGAATGGTGACGAGAACTGTCCGGATTTCATCATTGGCCAGCATCATCGCCACCCGCGTGGCTCCGCCATGGGCGGCGAGGATCTCGGTGTGGCCTGGATAGGACAGGCCCGCGGTCGCCATCGCCTCCTTGTTGATCGGAGCCGTGACGATGCCTTTGACCGTGCCCGCCTTGGCGGCGTCAATGGCTGTCAGCAGCGCATCGAAGGCTGCCTTGCCGCAGGCCGGGCTGATCCGGCCGAGGGGCGGCGGCTCGCGAATATCGCAGGCGTCGACGACATCGATGACGCCAGCGCGAAAGTGAGCCTCCTCCGGCCCGGCAACCTTATGAACCTGCAGCGTCAGGCCGAGGCGGGCCACGACGTCGGCCATCACGCGCGCGCTGCCATAGACGATGGAGGGCCCGCAGCCTGCGGTAAACGCCTTGGCGATGATCTCCGGTCCGATGCCGGCGGCATCGCCCATGGTGATGGCGAGCGGCGAGGGGGCCGCAGCGGGGACGGTGCCGGACTGCTCTCTGCCGGGAAGGCTCGCGATTTCAGAAGGAACGGTTTGCATGGCCTGATTATCGAGGAAATGGAGCCCAAAAAAAGAGATAGTTTCTATCCAAAATCGGTGATACCAGATCACCAATGGACCGCTCCGACATTCCCTCGCTGGACGATTTGCGCGCCTTCGAGGCCACGGCGCGGCTGGGTTCGGTACGCCTTGCCGCCGACACCCTGGCATTGACGCATGGTGCGGTCAGCCGGCGCATCGCCAAGCTCTCGGAGGATCTGGGTCTCCGGCTGTTCGAGAAGAGCGGGCGTGGCCTCAAGCTGACGACGGCCGGCGAGACGCTGTTCCTGACTGTGAACCGCTTCTTCGGCGAATTGCGCACCACCGTCCAAGGCCTGCGCGCCGCTGCGACGCGGGACGATGCCCTGGTGCTGTCCTGCGAGCCGTCGGTGGCGATGCGCTGGCTCATCCCGCGCCTGGGCGGCTTCCAGGCAGCCCATCCCGCGATCGCCCTGCATCTTTCGGTTGGCGGCGGCCCGATCGATTTCGCGCGCGAGCGGATCGATCTCGCCATCCGCCGCCTCGACTTTGCCATGCCAGAAACCTGGCAGGTCAAGCGCCTGTTCGCCGAAAAGGTCGGACCGGTGATGGTGCCTGATCTCCTCGCCGATTTCGAGGAGGGCGCCTATATCGGCCTTGGCTCGAGGACGCGCCCCGACGCCTGGTCGACATGGCTGGCGCGCCACGCCCACTGGCCGCAACCGAGGGAAATCCGCTTCTACGATCACCATTTCCTGATGATGGAAGCGGCTTCGGCGGGGCTGGGCGTCGCCCTCAGCCCGCTGGTGCTGGCTACCGATGACATCAAGCGAAGCCGCCTCCGAGCGCCCGCTGGCTTCTGGGCCGACGGCACGCATTACGGGCTGGTCTGGCCGGGCGAACGCGAACCGAATGCGAAGGCCCAGCAATTGATGGACTGGCTCGTGGCGGGATGCGCTTCCTCGTTTGGGTAGCGATCCCTGTGGATCGACCGCTGGAGCGGGATTGATACCGGTATGGTGCTCGGCAGAAGGGCCCTAACGGTGCTCTCACACAGCGTGACGCACTCAATGACATCCCTAGAGCGTCGGATCTGAAACTGGAATCGGCGATTCCCTTGGAGGGCAATTTGTGATTCACCGTTATTGGAGGTGGATCATGGGCAGGAGCTATTCTCAGGATCTTCGCGATCGGATTGTCAGCTTTGTTGAGAACGGCCATTCGCG
>NZ_JBFREW010000017.1:0-165012 GCF_052114505.1 Labrys sp. KB_33_2
GGCTTCCGTTCCCTGCATGAGGGCCTGATGGGCGGCGAGTTCGCCCGGAGTCCCGGGTGACCCGTGCACCTCGATATAATCCGGGCTTGCGACAAGCTTTCCATGGATCGGCCCGACACGCTTCGCGATCAGGTTGGAGTCCTGAAGGTTCTGTCGCAAACTCAGAGTATCGACGCGAAAATCACTATCGCTGTTCGGTCACGAGGCGAGTATTTCGAACTGCTCGGAAAGCGAAGGGGCGGGATTGTAGGCGTATCTTGCCTGTCGTTTGCGCATCATGTGAACCATCTCGATACCGGACAGGATTGTCGTTGCGCAGACGATTGACTTGAACCCGAGCATCGGTCGAACCCGGCGCTTGATGCGCCGGTGATCCTGCTCGATGCGGTTGTTCAGATATTGGCTCCGGCGGATGCGGATTGGTTTCAACCGGTGACTGGATCGATCTCGCAACCGGCTTTCGCTGTCACAGGCCGTAATGGCCTCGCGGTTTGTCTGGCTGCCGTCGATGACAATGCGCTCGGGCCGGCCGTGGCGCTGGAGCGCCCTGCGGAAAAACCGCCTCGCAGCCGCCAGATCCCGGTGCTCGCTAAAGAAAAACTCAACCGTGTCGCCAACGCTGTCAATGGCTCGATACAGATACATCCAGTGACCGCGGACCCGAATATAAGTCTCGTCAATGTACCATCGTCTCGTGACCGTCCGTTTGCGCTGGTTGAACCGCTCAAGCAACAGCGGCGAGAACCGAACAACCCAGCGATGGATGGTGGAGTGATCAACGTGGACCCCACGCTCGCTCATCATTTCTTCCAGATCGCGCAAGCTAAGGTTGTACGCCAGATACCAACGAACGCACAGAAGGATCACTGATTGGTCGAAGTGGCGACCTTTGAACATCACGGGCTCCCCCAAAGTCGGAGAGCTTCATTGCCGGACATAGATTGCCGTTCCGTTTGCGACAGAACCCGTTTCTTCCTATCACGCTATCGATCCTGCCAACCTGATCTTTCGCGCAGGTCGTCCGGTGTTGGTGGTACCGACATCGGTCAAAATCAGTCCTCTGGGCTCGCGTGCCGTGATTGCCTGGAAGGATTGTCGTGAGGCTCGGCGCGCTGTACTCGACGCACTGCCCTTGCTGCGCAAATCGAGCAAGGTCAGCGTCATCGACATTGCCGGGGACGAACAACAGCAGACCGCCCGACAACAAATAAACGACGTGGTGAGTTTTTTGGCCCATCACGGCGTCAAATCAGAATCTGTCCTCTTGGGGGATGACGGGCGCTCGATGGCACGGCAAATCAACGATTTTGCCAAGGCGAACCGGACCGGCCTCATCGTTATGGGAGCTCGGGTCCACGCCCGCCTGCATGATTGGACGATTGGCGGGGAGACACATGACATGCTCAGGAAGTGCTCCACCTGCCTGTTGCTGAGCAATTGAGGTTTTCTTCCGGAAAACTTAGCGGGCAGCGATCGAGCGAGTCTCGATCGCTGTTTTCCGCCAGTTGATGTGACGGCTCCTTCTGAGCGTAAATGGGATCAGGTCGGCTTGGTCCCATCCGAAGTTTCGGATGAAGTCAGTACAATTCCGGTCATTGGTTCGATCCAGAGGAGATTGTCGCGCACCGATTGCACGCCGGGCGTATTTTCGGCGATGATCCGAACGGCATTGCGCTGGTTTTCATCCGTGATCGCACCGCTCAGCTCCACGACCCCGTTATGGACCTCCATCCTGATGGAACCAGCCGGTGCCCATGGCTGCGCCTCCAGTTCAGCCTGAATAGCCGCAAGGATGGCCTTGTCGCCGACCGGTTGTTCTTCATAGGGCTGGCGCAGGAACTCGGCCAATACGCGCACAAGATCGGCGCGGGACAACAAGCCGATGACCCGGCCATCCTCGACGACCGGCAGGCGCTTGATGCCGTGCTGCTCCATGAGGAGCACGGCTTCCTCGATGCGTTCATTCTGATCGACGACAACGACGTCGCGAGTCATAATGTCATCGACCCGGCGCCCATGGGTCTGTGCGTAAGCCTGTGCCAGATGCCCGGCCTTGAACAAGGCGCTGAACCAGCTCGCCCGGGGCTTTTCCGTGCCCAGTTCGGGCCGGCGGAGCAGATCCCCTTCGCTAAGAATGCCGGCTAGCCGGCCGTCTTCGGCGATGACAGGCAGGCCGCTTATATGTGCCCGGACCATGGCATCGATCGCCTGCGACAGGGTGGCTTGGGGCGTCACGCTGACAACGTTTCGTGTCATTACATCCGCGACCCGCATGATGGCCTCCTTCTTGATCGGCGGCCAGCCGGGACACCGGGTGTGACCGCATGGTGACTAGTATTATCGGTGAGAGACACAGCCGCATTGATCTCACTCAAGCACTGGCCGCCGGGATGGATCAGGCAAATGTCAATTTGTGCCATGCGGCCAGACCCAGTTCTTGATCTCGGGCATGTCGTCGCCATGGCGGCGTACATAGTCCTCGTGCTCAATCAGCTTGTTGCGCAGGGCCTGCTTTATGTGAGCGGCGCCCGGTAGAAGGCCTGGAATACGATCGATCGCCGCGATGGCGAGATGGAAGCGGTCTAGCCTGTTCAATACCGTCATGTCGAAGGGCGTGGTGGTCGTCCCCTCTTCCTGAAAGCCATGAACATGGAAGTTGTGGTGATTGGTTCGCCGATAGGTCAGGCGGTGGATGAGATAGGGATAGCCGTGATAGGCGAAGATCACCGGTTTGTCGGTGGTGAAAAGGCCGTCGAAATCGCGAGCGTCGAGCCCGTGCGGATGCTGGCCGGGATCCTGCAAGGCCATGAGATCGACGACATTGACGACACGGATCTTCAGCGAAGGGCAATGCTGACGCAGGAGATCGACTGCGGCGAGTGTTTCCAGCGTCGGCACATCGCCGGCGCAGGCCATCACGACGTCAGGTTCGTCACCCTGATCATTGCAGGCGAAATCCCACATGCCGATGCCGGCGCGGCAATGGCGAATGGCCGTTTCCATGTTGAGCCATTGAGGACCTGGCTGTTTGCCCGCGACGATGACGTTGATGCGGTCATAGGTGCGCAGGCAATGGTCCGCGACATAGAGGAGCGTGTTGGCATCGGGTGGCAAATAGACCCTGACGATGTCGGCCTTCTTGTTGGCGACCAAGTCGATGAAGCCAGGATCCTGATGGCTGAAGCCATTGTGGTCCTGCCGCCAGACATGGGAGCTGAGCAGATAATTGAACGAGGCGATCGGTTGGCGCCAGGCGAGCTCGCGCGACACCTTCAACCATTTGGCATGCTGGTTGAACATGGAATCGACGATGTGGATGAAGGCCTCGTAGCAATTGAACAGCCCGTGGCGGCCTGTCAGCAGATAGCCTTCCAGCCATCCCTGGCACAGATGCTCGCTGAGCACCTCCATCACCCGTCCATCGGGGGACAGATGGACGTCTTCGGGAATGCGGGCTTCCATCCAGGTGCGGTCGGTCACGTCGAAGACGGCATCCAGCCGGTTGGAGGCAGTCTCGTCAGGCCCCATGATGCGAAAGTTACGCGCCGCTGCGTTCAGCCGCATGATCTCGCGCAGATAATGCCCGAGAATTCGTGTTGCTTCGGCATTCACCTTGCCGGGTGCCTTCACCTCCACGGCGAAGTCGCGTGCATCGGCGCATTGGAGGTGGCTTCTCGCGCTGCCATTGGTATGAGGGCTGGCCCCCATGCGCCGTGCCCCTGCAGGAGCAAGGGCACGCAGCTCCGGCATGAGGCGGCCCTGTGCATCGAAGAGCTGGTCGGGGTGGTAGCTCTTCATCCAGGACTCGAGCAGAGCGAGATGACCGGGCTTTTCTGCAAGAGAGCTGAGCGGCACCTGGTGCGAGCGCCAGAAGCCTTCGGTCTTCAGGCCATCGACTTCCCTGGGGCCGGTCCAGCCCTTGGGACTGCGCAGCACGATCATCGGCCAGCGCGGGAGCCCGCCGCTGCCATTGGTCCGCGCCGCTTGCTGGATCGTGCGAATGCGGACGAGGGCCTGATCGAGGGTGTTGGCCATCGCCTGGTGCATCAAGGCGGGCTCGGAGCCTTCGACGAAGAAAACCTCATGGCCGAGGCCCTCGAAAAGCTTGCGGATTTCATCATCGCCGAGACGCCCTAGAATGGTAGGGCCGGCGATCTTGTAGCCATTGAGATGGAGGATCGGCAGTACCGCACCGTCATGAGCGGGATTGATGAATTTGTTGGAGTGCCAGGAGGCAGCGAGGGGGCCGGTTTCGGCTTCACCATCCCCCACCACGCAGGCGACGATCAGATCCGGATTGTCGAACGCCGCGCCATAGGCGTGGACGAGCGCATAACCCAATTCCCCGCCTTCGTGGATCGAGCCGGGTGTATCAGGCGATGCGTGACTGGGGATGCCGCCTGGAAAGGAGAATTGGCGGAACAGACGCCGCAGCCCGTTCTCGTCCTCGGTGATCTCCGGATAGATTTCGCTGTAGGTGCCTTCAAGATAGGTGTTGGCCACCATGGCAGGCCCACCATGGCCCGGGCCGCATATGAAGATGACATCGAGATCATCGCGTTTGATGACGCGATTGAGATGCGCATAGAGGAAGTTTAGCCCCGGCGTGGTACCCCAATGGCCGAGCAGACGTGGCTTGACATGATCGAGCGTAAGGGCGTCGCGCAGGAGCGGATTGTCCAACAAGTAGATCTGTCCGACCGAGAGGTAGTTGGCGGCACGCCAATAGCGGTCGATGAGTGCAAGTTCCTCCCGCGTGAGAGCTGTGGCTGTGGTCATGACAAGGCCTTTGGGTTCCGGAAAAGCAAAACGGGAGCGTCGTCGGGCAGGCTTCCAATTAAACGGACATGCCGCTGAGAAGTTGCCGATTGCGCAAAACGATCTGGCGAGCGCTCGACAGACCAAGCACTCCCTTGGCGTGGAGCAAGGAGATCACGCGTGAAACGGTTTCGAGCGTCAGACCGAGATAGTCGCCGATGTCGCGCCGGCACATCGGGAGCTCGAGCATGCCGGCCACCGCAAGTCGGCGATCCATTTCGAGCAGAAAGGTGACGACGCGCTCGAGTGCTGTCTTGCGTCCCAGCAGGATCATGTGGTCTTCGGCATGCCTGAGATCGCGCGAGGTCAAAGTGCGCAAAGCGTTGGCGACACCGATATCGCTGAGCGCAGCCGCTTCCAAGCTTCTGCGGCGGACAAGACGCACCGTGGTGTCGACGACGGCGTCGGCGGTCATGCGATGGGTCGAGTCCAATTCCAAACCGAAAATATCGCCGGGCAAATGGAAGGCGCCTATCTGTCTGCGGCCATCGTCCAGGAGTTTGCAGGTGCGAACGGCGCCACTGACGACTTCGTAGACATAGTTCGCTGGTTCGTCGTCACCATAGATCTCCTCTCCCTTGTCATAGGTGTGAATGGTTCCAAGCAATGCCGGATGGAGATTGAAGAGGGAGGAGCCGAAATGAGCGCTACCAACCGTTCGCGATGAAGACAGAGACGGTAGATCGGCATTCGAAGGGGCGAGCAATTCGTTGCGCGAGAACATCGTGGCCATCTCCTGGATGCGGTGGATGACCAAGTCGTAGGCTTGAATGAAGCGTTCGAAAATTTCGGTCGAATCCCTAGGGAGAACCCCCTAAGGACTTTTGCGGATATCGCTGCGGAAGCTTGTGTCGGCAATGGCGGCTCGGACATTCACGACCAGGCTTTCCGCAATATGCGGCTTGATGACGACACGCTGGATGCCGATACGGCGGGCCTTGTGCTCGATCGTCTCGTCGGGATAGCCGGTGATCAGGATGACGGGGCCGCGCTGTCCGCGTTCGCGTAGATGGAGTGCGAGCTGGAGGCCGTCCATCTCGGCCATCTTGTAATCGATAACGAAGCAATCGGGTGAACATGAGGTCAATTGCGAAAGGCAATCGGCGCCACTCATATATGTCCTCACCTTGAAACCCTCCGCTTCCAGCAGAAAGCGGAGCGACCCAAGGACATCGCGATCATCGTCGATAACAGCAATGACGGAGAGGGGGGGCGAAGTTGACATCGTTGTTTCCGGCACCGGATTGACTGAAGCGGGTCGGCGCAATCAGTGAGCATATCCCGTGTTCCCCGGCGCGAATTGATACAGCTCAAGGTGCCAGGCCCGGCACGACTTGATCGGTGTCAAGGCATGCCGCGCCCTTCAATGGGAGTTTCGTCCTGTCTCTGGGGTGGTGGTCGCCCGAGATGACGATGAAAGACGGAGAGAGCAATGTCGAACGATAGCAAGCTGCAGCAAGCCGTTCTCGACGAACTGGCCTGGGAGCCGAGCGTGGCGGCCGGTCATGTTGGTGCGACGGCCGAGGATGGTGTCGTGACGCTTACGGGCCATGTCGCGAGTCTTGCCGAGAAAGGCAGCGCGGAAATGGCGGCTCGTCGGGTCAAAGGGGTCAAGGCCGTGATCGAGCACATCGAGATCAAGCTTCCTGGCGATGTTCGCATCAGTGACGATAAGATCGCAGCCTCGGCGGCCTTTCGCCTGAATGAAGACGTCTATGTTCCTTCCGCCAGCGTTCAGGCCGTGGTCGAGGATGGCTGGATTACTCTCAACGGTGAAGTGAAATGGAACTACCAGAAAGAAGCGGCGGAACAATGCGTGTGGCGACTGCCTGGCGTGCTGGGCGTTACCAATTTTATTACCATCAAGCCGCAGGTAAACGTGTCCAATATCAGTGACGACATTACTCATGCCTTGGACAGGTCATGGTTCTTCGATCCTCAAACCATCCAGGTGAGCGCCGAAGGTGGGCAGGTCAAATTGACGGGCACGGTCAAGTCGCAGCATGAGCGGCAGATCGCGGCGGCAACCGCCTGGCGGGCGCCTGGCGTGACAGACGTCTCCAACGATCTGGTCGTGGCGTGATCGATCGCAAGACGCGATCGTGCGGTGCCGGCAACGCCGCCAAAAGGCGTCAATCGTTCAGGGCACCGCTCCGGATCGCCAGCTTGACCAGCTCGGAGATGCTGCCGGCCTGCATCTTCGTCATGACATTGGCACGATAGACTTCGACGGTGCGCGGGCTGATGTCGTAGTCCTTGGCGATCATCTTGTTCGACAGGCCGGCAACCAAGCCGTTCATGACCTGGCGTTCGCGCGGGCTGAGGGAGGCGAGACGAGCGGCCAGTTCGCGCGTGTCGGTGGCGACTTTCGTCGCCCTGGTGCTTTGTTCGAATGCTGTATGCAGGACATTGACAAGGCGTTCGTCCTCGAACGGCTTTTCCAGGAAGTCCATTGCGCCCAGCTTCATGGCTTCCACGGCAAGGGGCACATCGCCATGGCCGGTCATGACGACGACCGGCAAATGAACGGCCGCGGAGTTCAAACGCCTGAGCAATTCGATGCCATCGATCTCGGGCATGCGAATGTCCGTGATCACGCAGCCGAAACCGAGCTGGGGCAAGGCGCCGAGAAAACGCCCGGCGGTTTCAAAAACGGTAACGGAAAAGCCGGAGGCCGACAGGAGGAAGGCGAGCGAGTCCCGCACGGCCGCGTCGTCGTCGATGATAAAGACCCTGGCATTATTCGGCATCAGAAGAAGTCTCGGGCAAATTCTTAAAGTCGGCAGAGATACCGGATGGCAACGAAAAATGGAATGTGGCACCGCCCGCTTCGTTCGTCTCGGCCCAAAGCTGTCCGCCATGGGCTTCGATGATCGTGCGACTGATGGAAAGGCCGACGCCCATGCCAGTCTGCTTGGTGGTGAAGAAGGGCTGAAACAGGCTCGATCTGATGTCGCCGGCGATACCGTGGCCGGTGTCCTCGACGCGGATGAGTACCATGTCGTCGCTGAGCGGGGTATTGGAAACCGTCAGCTCTTGCCGCACGGATCCTTGCATTGCCTCAAGCGCATTGCGGAAAAGGTTGACCAGAACCTGTTGGATTTGAACGCGGTCGGCCAGAACGAGGTCGCAGGAGGGATCGAGATCGAAACGCAGAAAGACCCCTTGTTCGCGAGCGCCGACGAGGCCGAGCGCGCCCGCCTCCTCGACGAGTTTGGCGACGCTTTCGATCCTCTTTTCAGTTTCGCTTCGGGTGACGAAACTGCGCAAACGCCGAATGATCTGTCCCGCGCGCAGGGCTTGCTCGGCCGCCTGATCAAGGGCGATTTCGACCTTGTCGAGCTCAGTGAGGCCTGAGGCGCTCAACAAGCGTCGCGAACCCTTCAGATAATTGCTGATTGCGGTCAAGGGCTGATTGAGTTCGTGGGCAAGGGCGGATGCCATTTCGCCCATGGCGCTCAGCCGGGACATATGGACAAGTTCTGACTGTAATTCGGAAAGTCGGGCTTGCGTCTGTTGATGTTCTGTCAGGTCTCGCACGAAGCCGGTGAAGTAGCGACGCCCCCCCGATTGCATCTCGCCCACCGACAGATGCATCGGAAAGGTCGTGCCGTCCTCACGCTTGCCGGTGACGATGCGTCCGATGCCGATGATGTGGCGATACCCTGTGGTTTGATAGCGATGAAGGTAGCCATCATGGCGCGTACGGTCCGGTTCCGGCATCAAGCTATTGACGTTCCGACCGATGGCAATGGATCTGGAATAGCCAAAAAGCCTCTCGGCTGCCCGGCTGAAATACTGCATGGTCCCGGCCTCGTCGATGACGATCATGGCGTCAGGAACGGTTTCCAGGATGGAGCGAAGGTGCTCTTCGCGTGTGCGCAGGGCTTCCTCGAGGCGCTTTTCCTCGTCGATATCGATCACGATGCCGCCCAGATGCAGGGGCCTGCCGTCGTCATCCTTCAGGACGCCTCCCCGCAGACGCAGCCAATGACTTGTTTTGCCAGGCGCCGTTATGCGGCAGGCGATGTCAAAGGCGGCACCCGACCCGATCGAGGTGTCCAAGGCCGTTGTCGTCGCTTCTCGGTCCGTGGGGTCCAGCAGTGAGAGGAACGTGTGAAAATCGAAGGGCTGATCGATGCCATGGCCGAAGAGGACACGCGTCGTGGCCGACACGGTCAATGTCTGAGAGGCGATATCAAAGGCCCAGGTGCCGATACCCGTGCATTCGAGGCCGGTTCGGAGCACCCGATCCTGAATAGACGTATGCTGCTGTGGCATGACCACGTCCGGCCTCCTCAAAGGACATTCCCTATAGAGGAAAGCGGACGTGATCTATCAAGAAGAATCGTTCAAAACAGGGAGGTACGCTTCCCTGTTTCAGGCGACGTGCAGATTGTCTTCGACACTGCATACACCGGCGGCGGACCAGGCAGCTCGCTCGGCCACCTGCCGCTCGTGCCAGGCCTTGATCTTGCCGTCGAGTATGACCTTGTCGCCGACCACATTCACCTTGATCCCGTCGGCCTCGAACTCGGCATCCCGTTTCAGCGCGGCCAGGATCTTGGCCTTGACGTCCGGGACCTGCACGCGGGCCTTGACCTCAATGCCGTTGGTGACGCCGATGACACCGGTGAGTTTGCGAACGGCCCGGTAGGCGGCCTCGCGCTGAAACGGCCAGTCGACGGTACCTGCGAGGGTGACCCAGCCTTTTTCGGCCTTCACCTTGACGACGCCTTCGGGGACCATGGCGTCCCACGAGATGACCGAAATGGCTCGCGACGCGATCTGGTCGTCGGCCGTCTTCTTGTTGTCGGGGTAGCGAACCTCGATTTCCTCGGCAATCGCACGAACGCCTTTGATGCGACGCACCAGCATTTCGGCAGCGATCTTTTCGGCGTAACTGCCGACATGACCACTCAGCGTGACGACGCCGTTTTCGACTGCGACACCGATACGAGCGGCTCAATGCTTGGATCGAAGTCGAGGGCGTCAATGATCGATTGACGCATGGCTTTGTCATTCATATTCGGCCTCCATTGATCCTGGCCACATTGCCAGCCACCTCAGTCCATCACACTCCAGGGGGGGAGAAGTTGATTTCGATCAAGATGACTGGTTTGAGGCGAAAATTCTTAGGTGGTCGTGCGTTGTATTTATATTACAAAAATATATCCTGAATTTGCTCCCATGTATTTTGTGCATGCGGCAGCAGAATTAAATAATAATCCGAAGTTATTGAATATAGATCGGTTATTCAGATTGGACGTGGCGTTGTCTCGTGCCTCTTCCGCATCGGCACTTGGCCCTCACTTTTGCTGCCAGAAAGCCTGGGGATCGTCAGGATGACAGGAAGGGCCACTTGTGCCTTTGTGCTGCGTGTTCACGTGCCAAATTCGACAATGTTGCGTTGGATCAATACCTGCGCGGCCCAATCCCCTCCAATGCTGCCAGGTGCCTGCCCGGCAAAGCCGATGAGGATGAACCATGGTTGCTTCCACAACATTGAAAATGCCTCTTCCTGGCCCCTCCCATGTCGTTGCCAGCCAGGAGGATGTGATCGAGTTTCTGCTTTCGCCGGCCAGCCATGGCAGGATCGAACGCGTGCAGCGCATCGATACCCATGGTGCAGTCGTCTTCCTGGCTGGAGATCGCGTCTACAAGCTTAAGCGGGCCGTGCGCTTTCCGTTCATGGACTTGTCGACGGTGGAGTATCGGAAGCGCGCATGTGAGCAGGAAGTCGAGATCAATCGCGCCTATGCGCCACAAATCTACCTCGACGCCATACCTGTCACGCGGTCCCATGACGGTCTGCAATTGCGGGGGGAAGGGGAGGTCGTCGACTGGGTCGTGGAGATGAAGCGTTTCGACGAGACGAAGACGCTCGATCGGCTCGCCGATCGCAACGCCATCAGCGAGAGCCTTCTGGTCGATATCGTTGCGGCAATCCTGGTATCGCATGAGAAAGCACCGATCCGGGATGGGCTGCAGGCTACTTTGAGCCTGGAGCGATATATCGGGCAAAACGAGGAGGCGTTTGGCGAAAACCCAGCCTTGTTTCCGGTCCAGGAGGTCGAAGCCTTATCCGAGGCGGCCCGCCGTGCGTATCGCGATTGTTTCGATCTCTTGATCGAGCGTGGCGAGGCTGGTTTCGTCAGGCGCTGCCACGGGGATCTGCATTTGCGCAACATTGCCGTGATCGACGAGCAGCCCACCTTGTTCGATGCCATCGAATTCGACGAGGCGATCGCAACCTGCGACGTATTGTACGATCTGGCTTTTCTGTTGATGGACCTTTGGGACCGCGGCCTGTGCCATCATGCCAATGTGGTCCTCAATCGATACTTGTGGGGTGCAGCCGAGGGCCATCTGGTCGGCCTCGCCGCATTACCCCTTTTCCTTTCCATCAGGGCGGCCTTGCGAGCCAAGATCGCGGCGGCGACTGCCCTGGTCCAGGCGCCCGAGGAGGCTGAATCCAGTCGGGCGGAGGCTCGGCGGTATTTCGAACTTGCTCATCGTTTCCTGGTGAAGCTGCCGCCGCGACTGGCGGCCGTCGGGGGGCTTTCCGGGACGGGCAAGACCACCTTGGCCATGGCGCTGGCACCAGCCCTGGGTAGAGCACCCGGTGCCATCGTCCTGCGCAGCGATATCGAGCGCAAGCGCATCGCCGGCATCGCCGAAACGCAATCGCTGCCGACCTCCGGTTATGGGCCGTCTGCGGCTGGCGCAGTTTATGACTCGCTCAGCCGCAAGGCCGATCTTGTCTTGGCCGCGGGGTACAGCGTCATTTTGGACGCCGTCTATGCCCGTGCGCCGCAGCGGCATGTCGCGGAGGGAATTGCACTGCGTGCCGGCGTCAGCTTCACCGGCTTCTGGCTCGAAGCCCCGCTACCAGTCATGGAGCATCGCGTGTCTGCCCGCAGGAACGATGCCTCCGATGCCGACGTCCAGGTCGTACGAAAGCAGGCCAGCTATGATCTCGGGCGCGTTTCATGGCATCGTCTCAACGCAGCCTTATCGCGTAAGGACATCGAAGATGAAGCCCTTTCATGTCTGGCGCTCCGATGCGTGGACGGTAAGCTGTCTTACCACGATCGATGAGTGTGGCGCCTCGCATGGCGTGGCGGAATTGGCATGAACCAGACCGAGATTCTTGCCCGCCTTGCGGTCGCGCTTGGCATCGGCCTGCTCGTCGGCCTGGAAAGGGGCTGGCGAACACGCGAGGAGGAAGACCACCAGAGAGCCGCCGGGCTTCGCACATTTGCGCTTACCGGGCTCACCGGGGGTGTCGCCGGCGCCCTGTCTCTTCCCGCCGGGCCGCTGATTCTCGGCTTTGTATTCTTAGGATTTGCCGGGGCACTCACGACATTCCATTGGCTTGAGGCAAAGGCAGAAGGCAATTTCTCGGCCACCTCACTGGTGGCGGGCCTGCTCACCTTCATCCTCGGTACCTATGCGGTCGTGGGTGAGGTGCAGATCGCTGCCGCCGCCGGCGTGGCGACGACCATTCTGCTGGCCTTGCGGGAGCAACTGCATGGGTGGGTGCGGGGGCTGTCCTGGCCGGAGATCCAGGCCGTACTCGTGCTTCTTGCCATGTCCTGCGTGCTGCTCCCCATCCTTCCCGATCGCCCTGTGGACCCATGGCAGGCACTCAATCCATGGCAGCTTTGGCTATTTGTGATCCTCATCGCGGGGATTTCTTTCGGCGGATATGTCGCTATCCGCCTGTTTGGCGACAGGCTCGGAGTCATATTGGCATCCCTTGCAGGGGGCCTGTCATCCTCCACGGCGACCACGGTGGCGCTCGCCCGCATGGCCGGAACCCACCCGCAATCCTCGCCGATTCTGGTTGCGGGTATGCTGTCGGCCGGCGCCATCATGGCGTTTCGTGTCGGTTTTGTCGCTTCCCTGCTCAATCCCGCCCTGCTGACGAGCCTTGCCCCTCCCGTTCTGGCTGCCGCGGCGGTCCAGGCGATCGGTGCCTGTGCCTTGGCGATCAGGAGGGTTGACCATGAGGCGCCGAAACTCGAGCTTTCCAATCCGCTCGAGATTGGCTCGGCGCTCAAGCTGGCAGCCTTTATGGCTGTCGTCCTGGTGGCCGGTAAGCTGTTGCAGCAGGCCTATGGCGGGGCGGGGGTGATGGTGCTCGCCGCTATATCTGGGATAGTGGATGTCGATGCGATCACTATTTCGATTGCTCGGATGAGCCCTGCGGATATGGCGCCCAATTCTGCGGCCCTGACCATCGGCCTGGCTGTTGGCGTGAATGGGGTGGCGAAGGTGGCCATGGCTGCCTATGCCGGTGGGTGGCGCTGCCGCTCTACCTTTTGGATTGATCAGTCTTCTTGCTATGGCAGCGGGCGGAGCCGCAATTTACCTGATGGGCATGCGATAGTGCTGCGTCCCTCCGGCCTGGCTTCCCGAAAGTGGTGCAAGCCGGATCCGCCCGCTAATGGCTCAGCAGGCAGCATTTGGATGAATAATGCAGGAGATCGCGGGTGACGCCACCAAACATCCATTCCCTGGCCCGTGCGTGGCCGTAGCCTCCGGAAACGATCAAGTCGGCATGCTGCTGCTCGGCATGGACCAGAAGGGTCTCGCAAACCGTGCCGTCGATCGTTTCAAGGACCTCGGCATGGGTTTCGACGTCGTGCAGCCGGAGAAACTCCGCAACGGCATCGACACGCCTCGCGGCGTTGTCCCTGCCGCCTTCTTCGACGATCTCGACGATGCTGACGCGCGACGCTTCCTTCAGAAACGGAAGTGCGTCAATCACGGCCCTGCGGGCTTCGCGGGTGTTACTCCAGGCCACGAGGACATGGTCCGCTGTGAGTTGTGACAGGCTGGGTGGCACGATCAGAACCGGCCTGCCGCAACGCAGCACAACTTCTGCCGGGTCCAGTGCCAAGTGCGGCTGGTTGACAGGGCTGCGGCCGCGCTGTCCAACGATGAGGAGATCGGCCCTGGCGCTTTCATGGTACAGCGCATCGGCCGGAAACTGCATGCTGGTTTTCCATTCCAGGTCACCACGATTGGAGACCGCCGCACTGCGGAACCGAGACTCCAGGTCCTCGTCGCCATACCAGGGCAGGACCGGGCGGCTATGGGCTGCATCGTGGCCGAGAAAAACCGGCTTCACACGCTCCCTTGCCGCGGTATCGATCGCGGGCACACAGCCGATACCGATGAGCTTGGCGTTGAAGCGTGAGGCCACCAATCCCGCGAGCTTGATCCTTTCGTCGCTTTCCTTGTTGTCCTGCACATGGACCAGCATGCTGGTATACGTCATGTTTTCGCTCCGCCTGCGGGATGAAAAAATCATCGTCTCTGAAGGAGTAGCGGATCCCGGGAAGACGTCCTTGATCTTGCGCAAAGGAATTGTGACCGATGGCGAAGATGAGTGCAGGGATCTTGCTTTATCGGCTGAAGAACCTCGACGTCGAGGTTCTCCTCGTTCACCCCGGAGGGCCATTCTGGGCGAAACGAGACGAGCAGGCCTGGTCGATCCCCAAGGGAGAGTATGGTGCTGACGAGGATGCTTATGGCGCCGCCTTGCGCGAGTTTGAGGAAGAACTCGGGACGCCGTGTCCCGATATCGGGACGATTGATCTGGGCGAAATCCTTCAACCTGGCGGCAAACAGGTATCTGCCTGGGCGGTGGCAGGCGATTTTGACCCCGGCCAACTGCGCAGCAATATGTTCGAGATGGAGTGGCCGCCTCGTAGCCGGCGCATCGTGCAGTTTCCCGAGGTGGATAAGGCACAATGGTTCGTGATGGCGCAAGCCCATCGCAAGATACTGCCTGCTCAGCGCTCCTTCCTCGAGCGACTGGCTGAGCATCTTGAGCCTGACCTCCGTTTTACGCCGGCCTGATCTTGCCTTCAGGTCGATATCTCGGACGAAGCATCGTCGGCTCGCCTCATGCCACAGACAAGTCGGCCACGGGCGCGCTAGCGGATCGCAATGCCGGTCCCAAAGCCCGCAAGGCGTTGAGCACGACGGCAAGGTCGATCGCCTCCTGGAGCAATGCTCCAGCCACAGGCTCCAGATAACCCAAGGCGGCGCTCAGCATGCCGACCAGCGAGAGGCCCATGCCGATGAGTACGCTCTGCAGGGCAATCCGGCGGGTTCGGCGGGCGATGGCAACAGCTTCTGCGACACGTTCGAGCTTATCGACCAGCACCACGACGTCGGCCGCTTGGGAGGCGGCCACTGCACCTCGTGCCCCGAGCGCGGCGCCAACGTCAGCGAATGCGAGGGCGGGTGCGTCATTGATGCCATCTCCGATCATCATGGTGGGCGCAAGGCACTTTTCCGCTTTCACGGCGGCCACCTTGTCTTCGGGCGTTGCATCCGCAATGACATGGTCCAGGCCAAGCGATCGCGCTATGGGCCGAGCAATGTCGATGCGGTCACCGGTCAGCAGGACGATGCGCTCGATCCCATTGGTACGGAATGCACCGAGGGTTGAATGCGCATCCGGGCGTAGCTCGTCTTTGAACAGAACACGGCCGACATAACGTCCATCCGAGGAGATGTAGAGGGCAGCGTGGCCTAGTGGTATCGAGGAGGCCTTTTCCGCGCCAGCGCCAGGCAAGACGAAGTCCTGACGCCCGATCCTGATGCGCGCCCCCTCGACAAGTCCTTCCACGCCGTCTCCCGCGCTTTCATGGGCCTCACCCGGCGGAATGAGGTTGATATTGCGCCGGCGCGCTTCCTCGACCAGGGCCTGCGACATGACGTGATGGGACGCCTGACCGACCGAACCGGCAAGGCGCAGGAGTTGCTCGGCGCTCACAGATGGCTCGGGCTCGATCACGGCGATCGACGGATAGCCGCGAGTCAACGTCCCCGTCTTGTCGAGCAATACCGTGCGGATCCTGGCCAACGCCTCGAGCGTGCCGGCAGTCTTGACCATCACACCGCGCCCGGCGCAGCGCGACATGCCAGCGACGAGGGCGACAGGTACGGCGAGGATGAGGGGACAGGGGGTGGCAACCACAAGGACCGCGAGCGCGCGATGCGGGGAGGCCCAGATCCACCAGGCCATCCCGGCCATCCCCAGGGTCAGCATCAGGAAGCCGATGGCGTAGCGATCGGCCATGCGCGCCATTGGGGCCTTGGATTGACGAGCGCCTTCCACCAGGCGAAGGATCGCGGCGTATGTGCTTTCTCGTGCCGGCCTGGAAACCCGCATATCGAAGGCGGACCCTGCGTTTACCACGCCGCTCGCAAGTGCATCGCCTGCAGGTCTTCGCACAGGCATGGGTTCCCCGGTCAGGGCCGATTCGTCCAAGGTTGCATCTGGCCCGATCAGTAGGCCATCGGCGGGCAGGACATCGCCGGGGCGCACCAAGATGCGATCGCCAGGCGATAGTGACTCGATCGGCACCGTCAGGAGCTTGCCACTTTGATAGCGTTGAGCGCTACGAGCGACGCGACTGAGCAGGGCCGTCATCGCGGAACTGGCTCGGCCCTGCGCGAATTGCTCCAAGGCCTGGCCTCCGGCAAACATCAGGGCGATGACGACGCCGGCGAGGGCTTCATCGCCCGCGATGGCTCCCGCCATTGCCAAAGCCGCAATGATGTCCAGGCCGATCTTGCCCTGCGCCAGTCCACGCAAGATCGTGACTATGAGGACGACGAGGACCGGCGCCGTACCCCCAAGCCATAGAAGCCGAGCAATCTGCGATTGCCCCAGTGCGATAGCGAGCAATCCTGCCAGCAGCGCAATAGCGGGAATCGTGGTGAGCGCTGCCGAAGCCATCCGAGACGGACCGGGCGATGTTGGTTGGTGAGACACATTCTTCGCAATCGCGTCGTGTCGGTCTTTTACGGAGAGTTCGCGAGCCATGAGATCGCCTTCAGATGAACAAGGATCGAGGTTCGGTACGGCACCATCAATTTGGCCCAAGGCAGACGCTCATATGTTCCCGACCGCGCCGTGGTGCGCGGAGGTTTCGGTTTTCGACAGCCTCGATCAATGGGCCATCAGGAGCGGAACATCGGTCTTCTCGATGAGCTCAACCGTCGTACCGCCCATGATCCATTCCCTCACGCGCGAATGCCCGTAGGCGCCTGCAACGATCAGATCTGCGGAGATGCGATGCGCCTCCTGCAGGAGCGTGGTCGTTACGTCCTGGGCGAGAGGAAGGGCTTCAACGACCGTTTCCACGCCGTGCCGAGCCAGGTAAGTCGCAATATCCGCCAGATCCACGTCCTCGTTGAGGTTCCCTGCCTGCTCGTCCTCCTTGACCGTCACAACCTTGGCAAGGGTCGCCAGCTGGAGGAGCGGCAGCGCCTCCGCCACGGCTCTCCCGGCCTCCTTGGTGTCGGTCCAGCCAATGAGCACGGTCTGGATCGGCTGCCTGGGCTGTTGTTCAGGAGGCACCAGATAGACGCTCCGGCCGCTTTCGAACAGCGTGGCCTCGATCAGCCGTCTCCAATCGGCTCCCGCTTCATCTTTGCGAGGGCAACTGCCGATGAACAGATCGGAGGTTCTGACCTGTGTTGCCACAAGGGAGGATAACCACCCTGCGGCATCCTCGATGCGTCGAATTTCGTTGGTGATGGACAGGCGCTGGAAACGCAGTTGCAATCGTTCGATCGCAGCAGTGGCACGTTGCTGGATTTGATCCACCATATCCATGCTGGCCGCGGTGCCCATGTCACCGGTGTAAATCGAAATATCGGGGAGGAGGCAGGTAAAAAGGCCGGTGAGATGGCTCCCAAAACTGGCCGCCAGCATCTCGCCGTGGGAAATCCGAGCCTCGTCTTGGGTACTGCCATCGAGGTGAACGGTGATGTTCTTGTAACTGTCCGGGTGAACCGAAGCCGTAACATCCAGTGGCTGGGTCGAGGAAATGTCGGCTTTCATCGAGCCCTCCTGATTGCGGGAGACCACGCCCTCGGCGTGTCTTGATCGGAATGCTGGCAGCCTTGCTTTTTCGGGCTTCCATGGCGTTGATCTGGCTCAAGGGAAGCATGCGGCGGGCAAATATCGCGCTCTCGGCAGCTCTCACCTGGGAACCTGCCGGGCTTGCG
Organism: Labrys sp. KB_33_2; assembly: GCF_052114505.1. Taxonomy (NCBI): domain Bacteria; kingdom Pseudomonadati; phylum Pseudomonadota; class Alphaproteobacteria; order Hyphomicrobiales; family Xanthobacteraceae; genus Labrys; species Labrys sp. KB_33_2. The sequence goes on from NZ_JBFREW010000017.1 coordinate 17,863, forward strand.
CTGGATCAAAGCCGAGTTCGTGTTCCAGGCCTAGAAAGGCAAGTGCATCACCTTCAAGGCAGGGGCATCGTCTATGCCGTCGCCGAGATAGCCGACGATCGCGCGCGAATTTTGCAACGCCTTGATGATGCGGGATTCTTGATCAGGTGTTAGCCTCGCAAATGCATCGACAGAGCGGACCTGTACAGCGAGAGCCTGATCGTCAAGTTTGGCGATATCGGTCCCCGACAGGACTGCCTCTCCCTTGAGGCCGACCAGAGCGGCCAATCTGAGCACGACGAGGGGATAGTCTCCCGACAGTATCTTCAGTTGCACGCCGATCTTCGCCAGATGGGCGATGGCAGGGCCGGCTGTCGGCTTGGGAGAATCTGCGAAAGCACAAAATCCTTCCAGGGTCAGGCCCTTTTCGTCCTCCTCTGTGACCTCCTGCCTTGGTACGGACCATGGGCGCGTCGCCACAGCGATGCTGCGCAAGCCCTCTTGGGGCCATACTGTGCAGGATCTCCAGTGCCCTCGTTCGCTCCTCAGGCGCCAGGGGTATGATCTGGAGCCCCGTCCTTCTTATGCGAGCACAAATCCAGGACAGCCTCGGTCACCACCTAGATCTGCCGTGACCGCCGCCAGAGTGGCTGGCCGCCCCGTCTGCAGGCCGTGGACGTCGATACTGCTGGCGAGGGTGCCGGTCTTGTCGGTGCACAGCACGGTCATGGCACCGAGATCATGAATGGTCGCGTCCAGAACGCGGCATCGTCTGTCGCGTCAACGCGCGTCGGCTCGGGTGATGCCGTCGATGCCATGGTGCCGCTCCATCAGGGATAGGTGCGCCCATTGGCGAGCGCGGTTGCGGTTTCTCCCGCCGTAAGATCGGGAGCATCTGCCCGCTCTGCTTGGACAAGAAGGCTCAGCACCTCGTCGGCGATGACCTGTTCCTCACTGGTCGCGACGACCAGGGCGCATATTTCGCTGGTGTCGGCGCTGATCCGCCTTGCGTTCCGGTCGTTGGCCTGCCGGTCGAGATCGAGGCCAAGCCAGGCCAGGTGGGCACACACCTTCTCGCGGATCAGAGGCTGGTTCTCGCCGATACCGGCCGTAAAGACCAGGGCGTCCAGCCCGCTGACAGTGGTCGCCAGCGCACAGATCTCCCGGGCGATGCGTAAGCAGAAATGATCGATGGCCTCGGCTGCCTCGACCGCGTCGCTGGCGAGGAGGTCACGCGTGTCAGCGCTCAAGCCCGAAAGCCCAAGCAGGCCGGAACGGTGGTAGAGCAAGTCCTCCAGGGCCTCCAGCGAGTAACCACCTTGCTTCAGCAGGTGCAGGGGAACGCCAACATCCAGGGCTCCGCATCGGGTGGCCATGGGAATGCCATCCAAGGTAGAGAAACCCATCGAAGTGTCGCGGCTGATGCCATTGGCGAGCGCACACAGGCTTGCACCACTTCCCAGATGAGCGACCACCACACGGCCCGCGGCCAGGCGCGGAGCAATCTCTTTCAATTTGCCGGCTATAAACTTGTAAGACAGCCCGTGGAAACCATAGCGCTTGATCCCCTGGTCGAAGAGACCACGCGGCAACGCGAAACGTCGAACGATGTCGGCCTGCGTGTGATGGAAAGCCGTATCGAAGGAAGCCATCTGCGGCAGATTGGGGCGCAGATGCCGGATGGCCCGGATCAGCCGTACACTTTGGGGCTGATGTAGAGGCGCCAGGGGCACCAATCCCTCGACGGCGTTCAAGGCGACATCGTCGACAAATGTCGGCCCAGCGAAGGTATCGCCGCCATGGACGACCCGATGACCGACGGCTGTCAGGTCCGAAAGGGAAAAATGCTTGGCCAGGACATCGAATGTCTCATCGATGACGTCGTGAAAATCATCACTGTCCCTAGCTTTGAGGGGGATGTCCACGGCCTGGGGGCCTTCCACGATATGGAGACCGAGAGGCTTGCGTCGAAGATCGATGACGCCCATGCCGAGCCGTTCGGCCGCGTTGCCCTTACGCATGAACAGGCCGAGCTTGATCGTGGACGAACCAGGATTGCAAGTGAGGATAATGCCGGTCATCGAGAAGACCTTCCTTTGGCCACAAGCTTGGCGAATGCGATCGAAGCAAGGCGGACCCCTACCGAGTCCGATCTGCTGGTGAGGATGATGGGAACCCGTGCACCGAGAACGAGGCCCGCTGCGTCCGCTCCTCCCAGGTAAATGAGTTGCTTGGCCAGCATGTTCCCGGCCTCGAGATCCGGAGCAACCAAAATATCCGCCTGGCCGGCGACCGGCGAGACGATGCCCTTCATGTGGGCAGCAACCAGATCGACGGCATTGTCAAAGGCAAGCGGGCCATCGAGTTTGGCCCCGGTGATCTGGCCTCGACTGGCCATGACACTCAGTGCTGCCGCATCCAGCGTCGCGGGCATGGCGGAATTCACCGTCTCGACGGCGGCGAGAATCGCGACCTTGGGTTCGGCAATGCCGAGCGTGTGCAGCAGGTCGATGGCATTCTGGCAGATGTCACGCTTGTGCTCGAGGCTAGGAGCGATGTTGATCGCCGCGTCGGTGACGACGATTGGCTTCGGATAGGCTGGCACGTCCAGGACATAGGCGTGGCTGATTCGCCTTTGTGTGCGCAGGCCGGAGCGTTGGGAAACCACTGCGCCGAGGAGTTCGTCTGTATGGAGGCTGCCCTTCATCAGGGCGGCCGCCTCGCCGCTGGCCGCCAGAGCGATGGCCCGTTCGGCGGCAGCATGGCTGTGTTCGGTCGCCTCGATCCGCACACCGTCCAAACTCAAACCAGCCAGGTCGGCAAGAGCCCTGATCTTGGATTCGGGTCCAACCAGGATGGGATCGATCAATCCTTCATTGCGCGCCTCAAGCGCGGCCTGGATGGCTTCTGGTTGGCACGGATGGACCACGGCCGTGACGAGAGGTGGCAGGGCGCGCGCTTCACGCAGAAAGGGGTCGAAGCGATGCTGACGCTGGATCGGTACGGACGGCAGCACCATCGGGGCAAGCGTGACCTTTTCCCTCGGCGCGATGACGGTTGCCAAGCCGGTGAGCACCTCTCGCCCGACTTGATCGACGCAGCGTGTCGCCAGCCTGACGGCGCAGTTTTCGGGGTTCTTGTCACAGACCGTCACGGTCGCCGTTACCGTGTCACCAACCGAGACGGGGTGACGGAACTCGGTTTGCTGGCTGAGATAGATCGTTCCCGGGCCTGGCAATTGCGTGCCCAGGAGCGTGGAGATCAATCCCGTCGTCCACATGCCATGCGTGCCGACATGGCCGAAGACGCAGCGGGCCGCATATGTAGGCTGGGGATGCATTGGGTCGAGGTCGCCAGATGCCGCGGCGAAGAGCCTGATGTCGTCATCGCGGAGTGTCCGTATCAGGCTTGCGGCATCTCCGATCGCCAACTCGTCGAAGGGGCGATTGACAAGCGTGTGGGGGAAAGTCAGTTCGTCCATGTCTGCTGCGCATAGGTTCCGGTGCATCGGCGAGTAGAGGCCCGAACCTTATGCCAACGAGGTGATGGTCGACCTTGATGCGGATCAAGGGTGAGCATCCGCACCGCAACGCGCACTGTTTTAGCCGCGGGCGTGGCAGAATTTGATTCAGCTCAATGCTGCATCCCATCCGGATCTTAGAAGGAGATGATCACCCAAGGAGATTTGCCGTGCCTCTTCGCTGCATTTTGGTTCCAACCGGCCCAGGCGTGAGGCCCGAGCGCCGCCTCGAGGCTGCATTGGGGCTGGCCAAGCGCACCCATGCCCATATCAATGCACTCTATGTCAGGCCCGACCTGCAGATCGCGGTGCCCTCGATCCTTCAGGTCGGTGCGGCCGGCATCCTGCCGCAATGCAACGACTCCTGTGAAGCCAAGGCCCTCGCTGCAGCGGGACAACAGGCTTTCGAGCGCTGGTGCGCCGGTGCTCGGGTTGCGATGCAGCCCAATCAAAGGCTGGATGCCACCTTCGCCTCCTGGAATGAGAAAGGGGGCAATGTTGAAACGCTGGTGGCGCTAAACGGCCGAGTCAGTGATCTCATCATCGTCGACAATCCCGCCAAGGCAGGTCCCTTCGAAGCCGCGGCTTTTGATGCGGCGGTGTTCTCATCGGGGCGGCCGGCGCTGATGCTGGGGGAACGATTGCCGGACAACCTTCTCCGGCATGTCGTCATCGCCTGGAATGGCAGTCTGGAAGGCGCTCGTGTTGTCGGCCAGTCCATTTCGTTGCTGCATGAGGCGGAGCAAATCTCGATCATTACCATCCCCTCCGAACAGGATCGGCAGGCCGGGATCGCGGATCTCGGGGATTATTTGCACTGGCATGGCGTGGTCGTGGAGAATGCGGCGCTGGTGCCTGATTTTACCGGAAGCGATGGCGAGAGGATCCTGGCAGCCTGCCATCACGCCGCGGCGACGCTTCTGGTGATGGGCGCCTATACTCACAGCCGCTTGCGGCAGGCTTTCCTCGGCGGGTTGACCCAGCATGTTCTCGACAAGGCAGACTTGCCCGTCCTCATGGCTCATTGACCAAGTCTCCCCGCCTCGCCTTGCATTTGCGCCAGCCACATTGCACATCTGCGCTCGCTCGCTCCATATCGGCATGGAAGCTTTGAAAGAGAATGGAATGAACCTGCATTCGCGGGGCGCTTTACGGCCGGACCAACCGGGAAGGACGTCATGACTGCCTATTGGAACGCGTTGTTTGGTGGGCTGTTGATCGGTGTTTCAGCCGTGCTCCTGCTCATTGCCAATGGGAGGGTCGCCGGCATCAGTGGGATTGTTGGCCGCCTTCTGGCTGGACAGCGGGTTCTTGACAACGGCGCCTTTGTCCTGGGGCTGGTTCTCGGCCCGCTCGTCTTCGCAGGCTTGAACGGTTCCCTTCCGGCCATGACGATTTCTGCATCATGGCCGTGGGTCATGCTTGCAGGCCTTCTGGTCGGTTTTGGTACGCGCATGGGATCGGGGTGTACTTCCGGTCATGGCATTATCGGCCTTGCTCGCTTTTCACGCCGATCGCTTGCCGCGACGGTCATGTTCCTGGCTGCCGGTATATTGACAGCGTCCCTGATGGAGCTGGTGCAATGAACGCGCAGGCTATTCCTAGACTGGCGATCTCGCTTCTGGCCGGCACCCTTTTTGGTTTGGGCCTTTCGATATCGGGAATGATCGATCCTGCCCGCGTGCTTGGGTTTTTGAATATTGCCAGCGGTCATTGGGATCCGAGCCTGGTTTTCGTCCTCGCCGGTGCGGCCATGGTTGCGATTCCTGGTGTCTTCCTTCAGCGCCATTTATCCCGCCCATGTCTGGATGATCGCTTCCATCTTTCTACAAATACGAAGATCGATAGGCCGCTGCTTCTCGGGGCGACGATCTTCGGCGTGGGATGGGGCGTTGCTGGATTTTGTCCTGGACCTGCGGTAGCCGCACTGTCGACGGGGCGAGCGCTAGTCTTCCCATTTGTGGCAGCAATGACGTTGGGGATGCTGCTGCATGATCGTTTCGGTACCAGAACTGGCAACTGATTTGGAAGGCAATCGGAGGGAGATTTTCAGGTCTCGATTTCCATGATGCTGTCCTATGCCTTGGTACGAGCAATCATGAAATAGGCGCTCGAAAGAAGAGGACGGTCATGCGTGCTCGACCCAGTGATCGCCATCCTTGTAATATCTGGTTTTGACGGCGGCCCAGGCGACCCGTTGGGCCATCCCTTCGCGCCGGTCTCGCGTGCACCGGCTATAGTTTTCCCATGCGTGATTGAACGCTGCCCGGTAGATTTCCTGCGCATGATAGGGCAACCTCGCACGCAACAGGAGCGGTAGATCTTCAGTCGTGGGATATGGCATGACCGGTTTCCGTTGCGGGAGAAAAGGGCTCAGCGCCGGCGCAGGATCCTGTAGACGACAAGGGTAGTCAGGCTGGTTGCGACGAGAAGCGTTATCAACCAGGCCAACGTCCTCAGGTCGGCCGTAAATTGGTCCACGATGACTTCGATCATAATGGCCTCTCCTTTGCTGGGGTTCTGCCTGTCTTGAGGATGGCAACGTCATGGACGACAGCCTGAGTGACTATGGACATCCTGTTCAGCCGACTAAAATACTCTTGATGCCCGCTATAGCGGCCCGGCCCGGACACGATGGTCTTCTTATTTTGATTGGAGCAGGGATGATGACGTTGATCTATCGCAAAGGAACGGGGTTCAAGTGCGGTACTGCAGATGTTTCAAGGTTCACGGGAGAAAAATAGGGGCATGCTCGCGGGAGCTATACGTGTTCGTGCTCGGCCAATCATGCTGGTGCGGTGTGCACCTTCTCCGTCGGTTCAACGGGTGTCCTTGCAAGAATGAGGTGGAGGATCTTCCCGAAGACATGATCGTGCCCTTCACTGCGGCCGATGTGGAGGACACCACTATGTCTTAGATCCTCGTTGAGGATCTGGAGGAAGCGTCGATGCGCCTCTCCCGTTACCGAATCCAGCACTTCGTCCATGATGATCCAGGCTGGCCTGTGCAGCACAAGGCGGGCGAACGCAACCGCTTGCTGCTCGTCTTCATTCAGATCGCGATCCCAACGTTTTGATGTGTCGAGGGCGGGCAAGAGAGACGCCAAGCCAACTTCCTTGAGAGCTGTCTCGTAAGCGTCGGTCTCAAAGAGGTGTATGGGATCGGGGTAGGCGAGGACCTCGCGTAAACTGCCCGGCGGCAGATAAGGGGTGCGCGGCATATACATGATCGCCTCTCCACGCGGGCGGGTTACCGTACCCGATCCCCACCGCCAAAGTCCGGCCAAGGCCCGAAAAAGCGATGTCTTGCCACTGCGTCGCTCTCCGACAATTGCCACCCTCTCGCAGGCCTCGAGGTTGGCGCTTTCCTCCCGCAGTCGCGTGCTTCCACCTGGAAAGAACACGGCGAGACGATCCAGGCGGTAGTGTCCGGAATCTCCTTCCGCCAAGACGATTCGATCGCTCTCGTCGCCTGCCTCGTCATCTTCTGCCGCTGCCCGTCGAAAACTCGAAACCCGTAGCAACGTGGCTCGCCAATCTGCGATCACACTGAAATTATCAACAAACCAGCGTAGCGAGGATTGGACCTGATTGAATGCACCGACTGTAACCATCAGGCCGCCGAACGAGAGAGTTCCGGAAAAATAGGCCGGTGCCGCCACGCCGATCGGTACGACCAAGGCAATCCAGCCATAGCCCGCCGTAATCCATGTGAGCCTCGTCTGCCCCCAAGCCAGCCTGCGCTATCAAACGCCATGTACATTCCATGCTTGACTTCAAATCAACGACTTACGCCTCGGACATCCTGGATGGATTGAGATGATCCACATGATGCGAAAACGACAGGCAAGATACGCCTATAATGCAGCTCCATCACTCGCCGATCAATTCGAGATCCTCGCTGCGTGATACGGGGTTAACGAACTGGAATCCCACGTCTCTGCTTCCAGTTTGCAACAGAGCCAGTTCCTCTTACGCGGCTTTGTCGAACCGGCCCGGCCGGATCATCTCGATCGCAAGGCTGCGCTGGCGGCTCAGGATATCCGCAACCTGGTTGCGCGGCCCGATCATTGGCTCAAGACCCTTCCGGGTGAGACCCTTTGCTCCATGTTGAAACGGATTGCCTCCATCGCATCCGGCGGGTCTATCGGATGATACTTGGCCTCTTGGACATCGATCAAAGTCGCGAGGACATCGAGGCGACCACCCTCGGGCGTGCCGGTTTCGGCTCCCCTAAGCCGTTCGACTTCGGCGAGCGCATCTTCGTAGTCCGCTTCAGAGCACTAGGCTTTCGGCCGCATATCTCCCAAAACCACCTCGGCAATCGTCGCAGCGGCCGAAATGTGCCGTCGACAGGCCGCGGCTCCGGCGTCCGGATCGTTCTTCTCGATGGCGTCGAAGATCTCGCGTATCTGCGCCGGGCCGGTGACCATGCGATTGGCGGTCGAAAGCGTCATCACGCGCAACCTAGAGATGCGGCTGTTCAGACGGCTGACGATATCCCAGGCGATCTTGTGGCCACCGGCTTCGAAGATGATCTTGTAGAACTCGGTCGTCGCGTCGATGATGGCGGCCGGGGAACGCTGCCGCGACGTGCGATCGAGATTGTCCAGTGCCTTCCTTAGCCGCCTCTTCACGTTCGCATCGGCGAGGCGGGCGCAGTCGGCAACGGCCGTCGATTCAACTGCAGCGCGAATGGCATAGATCTGGCGAGCATCGTCCCAATCGAGCCGTGCCACGATCGGCCCCTTGTTGAGGAGCATCGTCACCAGCCCCTCTGCTTCCAGATGGCGAATGACCTCGCGAATGACGGATCGGGAAACGCCGAGCTGGTCGCACAGCGTGCGTTCGACGAGCCGCTCCTCAGGCTCGAAGAGGCCATTGATGATCGCCCGCCGCATCCTGTCGAGGGCGATCTCTCGCAATGTCGCAGGCGGATTCTCGATTCTGAGGGCGGCGAGATTGTCAGCGTTCTTGCTCATGTCTTGGTGTAGCCGCAAAAAATCATCCCGGCAAGGCATTGACACGTGATAATATGGTATACCATAAGATAGCATGATTATGTGAGGACGTGCCATGACTGCTCAGGTCCGCAAGACATTGCTCCATGTCGAAACAACGCTGATCGAGGGGGGCAGGGCTGCCTCCACGCCCTTGAAGCTTTTCGCGGCCATGGCCGTGGTGAAGAACCCCTGGGCGGGCAGAGGCTTCGTCGATGATTTGAAGCCCGAGATCCATGCCGCCGCACCCGTCCTGGGTGAATTGCTGACCAAGATGATCCTTGACGCGGTCGGCTCTGGCGAGGCGGTGGAAGGCTACGGCAAGTCCGCCGTGGTCGGACTGGACGGCGAGATTGAGCATGCCTCCGCCCTGATCCATACGCTGCGCTTCGGCAATCATTATCGTCAGGCAGTTGGTGCCAAATCCTATCTCGCCTTCTGCAACACACGCGGCCCGGCCAATGCTCCCATCATGATCCCGCTGATGGACAAGAATGATGAGGGGCGACGTTCCCACTACCTGACCATTCAAACCGCTATCGCGGATGCTCCTGCCGCTGACGAGATCGTCGTGGCATTGGGCGCCTCCGTTGGCGGGCGCCCCCATCACCGTATCGGTGATCGCTACCAGGATCTGAAGGATCTTGGACAGGATGTCACCAATCCGGCCGGCGTCTGAACGAGCGGGGCCGTCATGCAGACTGAGTCCGCGACGACATCCGCCGATATCGGTCGGGCGCAGGGCGAGACACTCCCGCGCAAGAAGAGTTCGAGGGGCGCCGCCTATTTCGAAGCGGGCAAGGGCGACGTGCTGGTCCTCATCCATGGCGTCGGCATGCGTCTTGAAGCCTGGGCCCCCCAGATCGAGCAATTCTCGAAAACGCACCGTGTCATCGCCGTGGACATGCCCGGGCATGGCGAGAGCGAAAGGCTGCCAGCGGGGAGCGCCATCCCGGATTTTGTCGCCTGGCTTGGCCGATTTCTCGGCGATCTGAACCTCAATCGCGTCAGCCTCGCCGGCCATTCCATGGGTGCGATGATTTCGGGGGGCGCCGTTGCCAGCGTTCCCAGGCTTATCGCCCGTGTCGCTTGCCTGAACGGTGTCTATCGGCGTGATCGTCAGGCGAAGGCGGCCGTGCTGGCCCGGGCCGAGGCCATCCGTGCGGCAGGCATCGACAAGGAAGGCCCGCTGGCGCGCTGGTTCGATGACGAACCTAACAATCGCCAAGCACGCGACCTGACCCGGACCTGGCTCGAACAGGTCGATCCGGAAGGATATGCGGCCGCCTACACCGCCTTTGCCGGCGGAGATGAAGCATATGCCGATTGCTGGCCCTCGGTGGCCTGCCCCGCGCTTTTCCTCACCGCCTCGGGCGATCCCAATTCCACGCCGGAGATGGCAAGGGCGATGGCTGCCGCCGCCCCGAAGGGATGGGCCCGTATCATCGAGGGGCATCGCCACATGGTTAATCTGACGGCGCCCGATGCGGTCAATGCCTTCCTGGCGGAATGGCTGGTGGCAGAGGAGAGGCCCGCATGAACGCGCAAAACTTCGACCCCAAGGCACTGCGGGATGCCTTCGGTGCCTTCGCCACCGGCGTGACCGTGGTGACGACGCACGACGCTGGCGCAAAACCCATTGGCTTCACGGCCAATTCCTTCACGTCCGTCTCGCTCGATCCGCCCCTTTTGCTCGTCTGCCTCGCCAGGAGCTCGCGCAATTACGAGGCGATGACGCGGGCGGCCTCCTTTGCCATCAATATTCTGTCCGAGGTGCAAAAGGATGTGTCCAACACCTTCGCACGGCCGGTCGATGATCGCTTTGCGACAGTGGACTGGCGGGTTGGCGAAAATGGTTGTCCTATCCTGTCCGGGGTATCGGCCTGGTTCGAGTGCGCGATGCACGAGGTGGTCGAGGCCGGAGACCATGTCATCCTCGTCGGGCGAATCCTTGCTTTCGATAATTCCGGCCTGAACGGCCTGGGCTATGCGCGCGGCGGCTACTTCACGCCCAACCTGTCCGCCAGGGCGGTATCGGCTGCGGCCGAGGGCAAGATCGAATTCGCCGCCGTTCTCGAGCGCGAGGGTGAGGTGCTGCTGCTCGGCGACCGGCCGATGATCTTGCCGGCCTGCCTGGGCGGCGATGGCAATCCCACCGAGGTCTTGGCGAACCATCTCGGGAACCTGACAGGGCTGCCCGTTACGATCGGCTTCCTCTATTCGGTCTATGAGGACAAGACGTCGGGCTGCCAGCACATCGTCTACCGTGCCTTTGCCGGCGAGGGCGAGCCACGGACAGGACGGTTCGTCCGCCCGGACGCGATCGGGGCAGGCGAGGTCAAGGACCAGGCCACTTTTGACATCCTCTCGCGCTTTGCCCTGGAAAGCTCCATCGGCAATTTCGGCGTTTATTTCGGGAACGAGACGGCCGGCAAGGTGCATTCCATTCCCATGAAGGGGGCCCGCCCATGAAGTTCTCGCTGTTCGTCCATATGGAGCGTCTGGATGCCGGCCAGACCCACAAGCAGCTCTATGACGAGTTCGTGGCGCTGTGTGAAATCGCCGACAAGGGAGGCATGCACGCCATCTGGACCGGCGAGCATCACGGCATGGATTTCACCATTGCGCCCAACCCCTTCGTCACCATTGCCGATCTGGCACGGCGCACCAGCCATGTCCGCCTCGGCACCGGCACGGTGATCGCGCCGTTCTGGCATCCGATCAAGCTGGCCGGCGAGGCCGCGATGGCGGACCTGATCAGCGATGGGCGTCTGGACCTCGGCATCGCACGCGGCGCCTACTCCTTTGAATATGAACGCCTGCTGCCCGGTCTCGATGCCTGGCAGGCCGGCCAGCGCATGCGCGAACTCATTCCCGCCGTCAGAGGTATCTGGGCTGGGGATTATGCCCATGAGGGCGAGTTCTGGAAATTCCCGGCCACCACCTCCGCGCCCAAACCATTGCAGGATCCGGTACCGGTCTGGGTCGCCGCCCGTGACCCCAACAGCCATGAGTTTGCAGTCGTCAATGGTTGCAATGTGCAGGTCACCCCGCTCTGGAACGGCGATCGGGAGATCGAAAGCCTGATGGAACGCTTCGAGGCGGCCCGTGCCAAGGCGCCCGAGGTCCCCAGGCCGAAGATCATGCTCCTACTGCACACCTATGTCGGCGCGGACGCGGCCGATGTGGCGCAGGCGACCCGGGAACTGAGCGTCTACTACAACTACTTCTTCGCCTGGTTCAAGAATGAGCGGCCGATCCATCAGGGGCTGATCCAGCGGCTGAGCGAGGAGGAGATCGCGGCGAACGCCACGCTCTCGCCCGAAGTCATGCGCGCCAATCTGGCGCTCGGCACGGTCGACGAAATCATCGCCCGCCTCAAGCACTACGAGGCGCTGGGCTATGACGAATATTCGTTCTGGATCGATACCGGCGTGAGTTTCGAGCGCAAGAAGGCTTCGCTCGAACGTTTCATCGCCGACGTCATGCCTGCCTTCAAGGATTGAGGCGATGCAGCGTTTCCAGCTCTACATCGACGGGGCCTTTTGCGATGGCGAGGCTTCCTTCGAAAGTATCGACCCGGCAACGGGCACCGCGTGGGCGTATATGCCCGAAGCGCGCGAGGCCGACGTCGACCGGGCGGTCGAGAGCGCACACAGGGCGCTTTACGAAGGCCCCTGGCCGGCGATGACGGCTACCCAGCGTGGAAAGCTGCTTTACAAGCTGGCCGATCTCGTCGCCGCCAACGCGCCCAGGCTGGCCGAACTCGAGACCCGCGACACCGGCAAGATCATCCGCGAGACCTCCGCCCAGATCGCCTATGTCGCGGAGTATTACCGCTATTATGCCGGCATCGCCGACAAGATAGAGGGGGCCTATCTGCCGATCGACAAGCCGGACATGGAGGTCTGGCTGCGTCGTGAACCGATCGGCGTGGTCGCCATGGTCGTGCCCTGGAACAGCCAGCTCTTCCTATCTGCCGTCAAGGTCGGCCCGGCGCTCGCCGCCGGCTGCACCCTGGTGCTGAAGGCCTCCGAGGACGGGCCGGCGCCGCTCCTGGAATTCGCCCGGCTGGTGCATGACGCCGGATTCCCACCGGGGGTCGTCAACATCATCACCGGTTTTGGCCCTTCCTGCGGCGCGACGCTCGGGCGGCACCCCAAGATCGCCCATGTGGCCTTTACCGGAGGGCCGGAAACTGCGCGCCATGTCGTGCGCAACTCCGCCGAGAATCTGGCCTCCACCTCGCTGGAACTGGGCGGCAAGTCGCCCCTCATCGTGTTTGCCGATGCCGATCTTGAAAGCGCGGCCAATGCCCAGGTCGCGGGGATCTTCGCGGCAACCGGCCAGTCCTGCGTGGCCGGCTCGCGCCTGATCGTCGAGAGAAGCGTCAAGGACCGCTTCGTCGCCCTTCTCAAGCGCAAGGCCGAAGCCGTGCGCATCGGCAGCCCGCTCGACATGGCAACCGAGGTCGGGCCCCTCGCCACGGCGCGCCAGCGCCAGCATATCGACGCGCTGGTCGAGCGCTCGTCCGCGATGGGTGCCAGGATCGTTACCGGCGGCCGGGTGCCCGAAGGGGAGGGCTTCTATTATCCTCCCACCATTCTTGATTGTGACGGCGTGGATTCGCCGTCGCTGGCGGAAGAATTCTTCGGGCCGGTTCTTTCCATCGTCTCCTTCGAGACCGAAGAGGAAGCCCTGCGTCTCGCCAATGACACCGTCTATGGGCTGGCGTCGGGCGTGTTCACCCAGAACCTGACGCGTGCCCATCGCCTGATGAAGGGCATTCGGGCCGGCGTCGTCTGGGTCAACACCTACCGCGCCGTTTCGCCGATCGCGCCTTTCGGTGGCTTCGGGCTTTCCGGGCATGGCCGCGAAGGCGGCATGGCCGCGGCGCTGGACTATACCCGGACAAAGACGGTCTGGCTCCGAACCTCCGACGATCCCATCCCCGATCCCTTCGTGATGCGGTGACACCATGTACTACGAGGTGCGCACATACAGGCTCAGGAACGGTGCCGTGCCCGTTTACCTCAAGGTCGTCGAGGAGGAAGGCATCGCGATCCAGAAGGAGCATCTGGGGCATCTGGTCGGCTATTTCTTCTCCGAGATCGGGCCGATCAACGAAATCATGCATATCTGGGCCTATACGAGCCTCGATGACCGGGAACGGCGCCGGGCCTCGCTCGCCGCCGATCCGCGCTGGCAGGCCTTCCTGCCAAAAATCCGCGACCTCATTGAAATCGCCGAAAACAAGATCATGAAACCGGCTGCCTTCTCCCCTTCGAAGGTGGCCGGTCACCATGGCGCATCCAGACAAGAGCCCTGACAACCGGAGCGTGGGAACATGAAATCGACGTCGATAGTCGCCGCCTGTGCGGTATTGCTGATCATGGCTTCGCCTGCAGCCGCAGCGGACCTGGTCTTCTCGAGCTGGGGTGGAACCACCCAGGATGCCCAGAAGGCGGCATGGGCGGACAAGTTCACGGCCAAGGCCGGGGTCAATGTCGTGCAGGACGGCCCGACCGACTACGGCAAGATCAAGGCCATGGTCGAGGCCAACAGCGTCACCTGGGACGTGGTCGACGTCGAAGGTGACTACGCTGCGCAGGCCGGTCCGAAAGGCTTGCTCGAAAAGCTCGACTTCGGCGTCATCGACAAGTCCAAGCTCGACCCGCGCTTCGTGACCGACTATTCGGTTGGCAGCTTCTATTATTCCTTCGTGATCGGCTGCAATGCCGATGCGGTTGCGACCTGCCCGAAGACCTGGGCGGATCTGTTCGATACGACGAAGTTTCCCGGCAAGCGTACCTTCTACAAATGGTCGGCGCCGGGCGTCATCGAAGCCGCCCTGCTGGCTGACGGCGTGCCCGCGGACAAGCTCTACCCGCTGGACCTCGATCGCGCGTTTAAGAAGCTCGATACCATCAAGGCTGACATCATCTGGTGGTCGGGCGGTGCGCAATCGCAGCAGCTCATCGCATCCGCGGAAGCGCCGTTCGGCAGCGTCTGGAACGGGCGCATGACGGCTCTGGCGAAGACCGGCGTCAAGGTCGAGACTTCCTGGGAGCAGAACATCACGGCAGCGGATTCGCTCGTCGTGCCCAAGGGCACGAAGAACAAGGATGCTGCCATGCAGTTCATCGCCTTCGCTACCTCGGCCCAGGCCCAGGCGGATATGGCTGCTGCGACGGGGTATGCCCCGATCAATCTCGATTCCGCCAAGATCATGGATGCGGAGACGGTCAAGACACTTCCGGATCAGCAGAAGGCGAGCCAGATCAACGCCGACATGGCCTATTGGGCTACCAACCGCGATGCGATCGGCGAGCGCTGGTACGCCTGGCAGGCAAAGTAGATCGCATCGGCCCCGGAGGGGAGGGGCGATCCCTCCCACCTGTCTCCTGTCCAGGGCGTTCGAGGTTCGGTGGAAACCTCGAACATTGACAGGACGGGTTTTGCTCCACGGCACCCATATTCCGACGTAGCTCCATGCGGAAAGGACGGCCATGTCCCAGCAGATACAAGCCAGCGCCGCGGCGCTGGCCGTTTCGCTTCCGGCGCGGCCGCGAGGCTTGGCCTGGATCATGCCGGCCCTTGTCTTCGTCGCCCTTTTCTTCGTCGTGCCCGTAGCCCTATTGCTGCTGCGCAGTGTCCTCGAGCCCGTAGCCGGTTTCGGCAACTACGCCGAACTGCTGGGTTCCTCCACCTATCTGCGGATTTTCCTCAACACGTTCCTGGTGTCGGCGGTGGTGACGATCGTGTCGCTCACCATCGGCTTTCCCGTGGCGTGGGCCTTGGCAATCATGCCCAAGAAGCTCGCCGCCCTCGTCTTTGCGATCCTGTTGCTGTCGATGTGGACGAACCTGCTCGCCCGCACCTATGCCTGGATGGTGCTGTTGCAGCGCACCGGCGTGATCAACAAGCTGCTGATGAGCCTTGGCCTTATCGACAAGCCGCTCGCCCTGGTCAACAATCTCGTCGGCGTGACGATCGGCATGGTCTACATCATGCTGCCTTTCATCGTACTGCCGCTCTACGGCGTGATCCGGAAGATCGATCCGGCAATTCTTCAGGCTGCGGCCCTATGCGGCGCCACGCGCTGGCAATCGCTGACGCGCGTTCTCCTGCCGCTGGCGCTACCGGGCATGGTTGCGGGCGCGCTCATGGTCTTCGTGATGTCGCTCGGCTATTTCGTCACCCCCGCGCTGCTTGGCGGTACGGCCAACATGATGCTGGCGGAACTCATCGCCCAGTTCGTGCAATCGCTGGTCAATTGGGGCATGGGCGGGGCAGCGGCGCTGGTACTCCTCGTCGTCACGCTCGCGCTTTATGCTGTGCAACTGCGGTTCTTCGGCGGCCAGAATCCGGGAGGGCGCTAGCATGCTGCTGAATTTCGAACGCCTGGGCTGGTGGAAATTTGTCCTGCTCGCCATCACCGCCCTGACGGCTGCTTTCCTGCTCCTGCCGATCCTGTTCATCGCGGCCCTGTCGTTCGGCTCGTCGCAATGGCTGATCTTTCCGCCGCCGGGCTGGACGCTGAAATGGTATTCGGATCTGTTCGCCGATCCCCGCTGGCTGCAGTCGGCCTGGACCAGTTTCAAGATCGCGGCCATCGTGACGGTGCTTTCTGTTCTGCTGGGACTCGTCACCTCCTTCGGCCTGGTGCGCGGCCGCTTCTGGTTCCGCGAAGGGCTGAAGGCCCTGTTCCTGACGCCGATGATCCTGCCGGTGGTGGTGCTGGCCGTCGGCCTCTATGCCTTTTTCCTGAAGATCGGGCTGAACGGCACCATGACGGGTTTCGTGATTTCCCATCTGGTGCTCGCGCTGCCCTTCTCCATCCTCTCGATCAGCAGTGCGCTCGAGGGTTTCGACAAGTCGATTGAGGACGCGGCCATCCTGTGCGGAGCGTCGCCGCTCGAGGCGAAGATCAGGATCACATTGCCTTCGATCAGCCACGGCCTGTTTTCGGCCGCCATCTTCTCCTTCCTGACCTCGTGGGACGAGGTGGTGGTGGCGATCTTCATGGCGAGCCCCACTCTGCAGACCTTGCCGGTCAAGGTCTGGGCGACCTTGCGCCAGGATCTGACACCGGTCGTCGCGGCGGCTTCGACACTGCTGATCCTGTTGACCCTGGTCCTCATGGCGCTTGTCGCACTTGTGCGCAAAGGATTGAAATCATGACGCAGCCCTTCCTGCAAATCCAAGGCATCCGCAAGGAATACGGAGCGGTCGTCGCGGTTCAGAACGTCAATCTCGAGGTCGAGAAGGGCGAATTCCTCACCTTTCTCGGTCCCTCCGGCTCGGGCAAGAGCACGACGCTCTACATTCTTGCCGGCTTCGACAACCCGACGGCTGGCGATATCAGGCTGAACGGGACGACCCTGCTGTCCACCCCTTCTCATCGGCGCAATATCGGCATGGTGTTTCAGCGCTACACCCTGTTTCCGCATCTGTCCGTCGGCGAAAACATCGCCTTTCCACTCAAGGTCCGGCGCAAGCCCAAGGCCGAGGTCGATGCCAAGGTCAAGGAGATGCTGCGGCTGGTCCGGCTGGAGGGCTATGAGGATCGCAAGCCGGCGAACATGTCGGGCGGCCAGCAGCAGCGCGTGGCGCTCGCCAGGGCATTAGCCTACGATCCGCCGGTCCTTCTGATGGACGAACCCCTGTCTGCGCTCGACAAGAAGCTTCGCGAGGAAATCCAGTACGAGATCCGGCGCATCCATCAGCAGACCGGCGTAACGATCCTCTATGTGACACACGATCAGGAGGAGGCACTGCGCCTGTCCGATCGCATTGCCGTCTTTTCCAAGGGCGTGATCGACCAGATCGGAACCGGGCCGGAACTTTACGCCAATCCGGCGACGCGCTTCGTGGCCGAATTCATAGGCGACAGTAATTTCCTGCCCTGCGACGTGCTTTCGACCACCACAGGCCGCGCCGATATTTCGATCTGCGATTCGATGACGGTGTCCGATGTGCCGGTACACGGTTTGGCCTCCACGGGCAGCAAAGCCTCCGTCATGTTGCGTCCGGAGCGCTTGTTCCTGTCGAAGACCCAGCAGGAACGGGGACTGCCCGTCACGGTCAGCGACATCACCTTCCTGGGCAACAACATTCACGTCGTGACCAGGACGGGCAGGGGTGACGAATTGTCCGTGCGGTTGCCGTTCGGCCACGAGGCCATTGCCAGCCTGGGGCGTGGAGACGCCGCGTGGCTGCGGTTCGATGCAGGATCGGCCCACGTCTTCGGTTGACCAATGCTATAGGGTCTAGGTCTTGGCCTTGCGCAACGCTTCGGTGATCTCATCGCGGGCTATATCATCGCCTGCCGGGCAGCCTCGGGCTCGCGCAATCGGATGGCCTTGAAGACGGCCCGGTGCTTCATGATGGCATTCCCATGTGACTCGCTTGCCCGGTTCGTGAGGCGGAAGTTCGCCAGCAGAGCGGCGTGGGATCGGCCGAACAACTTAAGGAGTTCGGGCTTGCTCCCATTCTCGACGAGCCGGGGGTGGGAAAGAGCCTGCTCGAACACTCCTCATCAGGCCTGATCTGTCACCTGCCGGCGCGCTCGCGCCTGCCTCGTGCCGGTTGCTGTTCTTCTGGGTCGACAAATTCTATTCGAGCGGTACGGTCGGTCTCGTGAGACAGGCCGAGGGCATGCCCGGCATGCATGTCGACTTTCGAATGATGAGCGATGAGCGTGACCGGGTGCGACTTTCCGATGCCTTCCGCCTGGGCGCGGGCGTCCTGCGCGCGCTGGAGAAGCAAGGGACGCGCACAAGGGTCCCGGCGGCGCGCCTTTCCGATCGCGCGCGGCGCTTCGGCTTTCCGAGCCTGCGCAACACGGCTCTCACCGGCCTGGCCGGCATGCTGCTCGATCTGGGCGGTCCGCTCACGGACACCCTGCTGGAGCGCATGGTCGGCGATGAAGTCGCCCTGAATGGTTTCCTCGACGAGGCTGTCACTGGTGTGAAGCATGCTTGCGGAACTTGCCGGATGGGCGCGAACGGGGACCCCCTGGCCATTACGGACGCCCAGGGCCGGGTGAAGGGGCTCGACGGACTGCGTGTTTGCGATGCCTCCCTGTTTCCATCCATTCCCGCTGCCAATATCAATGTCCCCGCCATCAATATGCCTTACGAAGAGCTGGAAGAGCGTTTGTTTTGAGTTGTTGCGCGACAACGAGGTTATTGCCCATTGCCGAGGCCCACGATGCATATCGGCACCGGATGCGGTTACCGTTCCGCAGGCAAAGGGTACCCAACCATGCTATTTCCCGGATGGGTTCGCGTACTGGAAAGCTGCAAGGCTTGGCCGTCGAAACTAGTCACTGAACTCGCGCAGCGCTGATGGGGGGCGTCGCCTTAACCGGCGCGAGCCGTCGGTCATGTCTCTCAAATATCGTTCCACTCTGCCCGCTCTAACCGGTTAAGGCGCCGCCACCGGCAAAGCCTCTTCCTCCAGCTCAACCAACCTGGATATCAATTGGTGGGCAACGCAGGCGATACACGCCATACCGTGTTTCCGACATCATCCGCCACCAGCAGAGCGCCTTTGCCATCGATCGCCACGCCCACAGGTCTTCCATAGGCGTTCCCGTGTTCATCCCGAAATCCCGTCAATACGTCTCTGGACGGACCGGAGGGCCTGCCTTTGTGGAAGGGAACGAAGATCACCTTGTAGCCGCTGGGCGGATTGCGGTTCCAGGAACCGTGCTGGCCAATGAAGGCGCCATGCTCGCCAAATGCTAGGCCGAGTGACGCTGTATGCGGTCCCAGCGCGTAATCCGGAGGGATGGCCTTGGCAACCAGGTCTGGCCGCGGCGGCTGCGGCCTCGGGTCGACATGATGCCCATAGTAGGAATACGGCCAGCCATAGAAGGCGCCTCGGCGCACCCGGGTCATATAGTCGGGCACCAGGTCGCTGCCGAGTTCATCGCGCTCGTTAACGGCAGCCCATAGGGCTCCTGTCCTGGGTTCGATGCCCATCCCGACCGGATTACGCAGGCCTGAGGCAAAAATCGTATGGCTCCCGGTCCTCGGATCGACGGCCCAGATCGCCGCGCGGCCGCTTTCGGCAGCCATGCCATTCTCGCCGGCATTGCTGTTGGAGCCGACGGCCACAAAGAGTGTCCTACCGTCCGCGCTGGAAACGACGTTCTTGGTCCAATGGTGGTTGATGGACCCGGCCGGCAAATCCGTGACCTTCACTCCGGCGTCGTTGACGCGTGTCTGTCCGAGCCGAAACGGAAACCGCAACAGCGCATCGCTATCCGCGACATAGAGTCCATCGCCGAGCAGCGCCATGCCAAAAGGCGAGTTGAGGCCGTCCATGAGAATGAAGCGGTCATAGGTCTCGCGTCCGGGATGCCGGCGCAGCAACGAGATACGGTTGGCGCTCTGCGTGACGGCACCGGCCCTCTTCATCACCAGCTTTGTGACCCATCCCTTCAATCCTTTGGAATCCTCCGGTTTTGGTGGCGCATTGGTCTCGGCGACGAGGATGTCGTCATTCGGCAGGACGTAGAGCCAGCGAGGATGCTCCAGCCCCCGGGCAATCGCGGTTATGCTCACTCCCTTGCCAGCGATTGGAGCCGCGCCGGAAGCCCAACCTCTGGCAGGGGCAATCTTGAGTGTCGGCAGGAGTGTGGTTTTCTGCGGCGGCAATTGTGGGGAGGGGCCTGAGCCGGCGGCCACCGACAGGTTTGCGTGATCGGCGCAAGCCGAGAGTGGCAGTGCAACCACGACTGCCCAGACGGCAGACCGCTTCAGGACCGTACTGCGATAGCCTGCGTTCAACGGGACGTATCCCTTCAAGTTGGCGAATTACCAAGAACACGGCAGGCAAGCAGAAAATTCGAGAGCCACCTCTGTAGGTTCGCTTATTCCCACAATCGCACTCAGTCCTGCACCATGATCTTTAGCATGAGGCGTATTACGATCAGCGTCTTCATTTAAGATAACTCTTTCCTGGCACCCCATCCCTGTCGATGCGGCTTTTAACGTGGAAGAGCAGCGCCTTGCCATGCCGAAGTGACGGATCATGGTCTGGCTGAAGGAGTGCTGCGGGTCAGGGGGGGCCCGAATCTTAGAACCTGCTGATCTGGCTGGAAATTCCGATCGGAATGTCAACATGACTGCGCCGGACACTTGCTAAGGGCCGGGAAAAGCTCAAAAAGCAAGAAGATCGGCGTGCGTCAGGAATTTGAATTCCTGTCCAAGTCAAGAAGTTTAGCCACGTTGATCCTGAGAGCCTTGGCGATCTTGATGTAGGTGGTGAGTGGGGCGTCAGTACTTCCACCTTCGATGCTCGCGACCTCTTCAATTGAGATATCCGCGTTGCGAGCGAGATCCTCGACAGTCAAGTTATTCATCTCACGCCAGACCAGAGCAGTACTGATGCGGCTTGTATTTTTATTTATAGAAATAACGGGAGGTAGATTCTTCATAGATCTCTGTACATCAGCTCTCATCCTATAGTAGGGGCTGCATGTGACTGTCATATCTCTACCGTTGGGAATATCGGAACGGCTTGATCCAAGGGTTGTCCTGGCCATGTGAAACTCCGCTCGCTCCCCTGATGGTCTCTGTGCATTCTTTTCTTGAGCAGGCCGTGTGTCGCATTATCGAATTGGAAAATGCCGCGCTTCTGAAGGTCACGCATGACGCTGGCCTTGTCGCAATCATCAAGACTTTGGCAGCGACCTCACGCGACTGTGCGGTCTTTTCTACGACGACACTATGCGTTCTCTCGGCCTTGAGATTGACTCGGTCTGTGGCCGATACTCGAAGTATATGAGCCGTATATCCGAACGTCGAAACTGTGGCGATGACGGCCGCAACCGGCAAGCAAAGGCGGAGATCCATTTCACTCCTCCTCCAAACCGTTGCGGATTTCGGACGCCGCGCCGATGCTCCGTGACGTGGCAGCGGGAAGGCGAGCACCGCTGGGTGGCTGGAAAAAGGCGACTAGGGGCACCAAATATCCGAGGCAGAGAGCATCTACCTGTGCTTTCGTCGAGGTTACGAACCGGATCGAGGCCAGCCCTGATAGATTAAGCCTAGCGACGATGGGGAGAGGGCTTGCGTCCCCGCCGGGTCCTGGAACCGGGACTATCGGCTGAAGCTATCCCGTACCGTGACGGCGAGAAAATATTCGTGAAGAATGTATACAGATGCATTTCAAGCAAGAGAGGAATTAGCAAGTATTTGTATTTTGATCGGCGATGGAGCGGTGACCTCCAAAAAAGTAAGTATACTCGTAAACTCTCGAATATCACAGAATCGGAATCTACCTAAAGCGCGCGAGGGCTCTCAGGTTCCGCGATGAGGAGTCGGTCCTCCTCCGAGCACCAAGAGCCAACGGGTAGAATCGCAAATTATTCATTCCGGCACGCTCTCGAAGATCTCATGAAAACGCCGGTTCCTCGTCAATCTCTCGCTTGGATCGAAGGCCTGCCGCATCAATGCAGAGGTAACTGCGATCAAGCACGCTGGCAGGCGTATCTGGGTAATTTCCGATCCTGCAATCGTTTTTGCCAACGACATACACTCGACAGTCGCGGTCTCGAAGCGTCGAGGGACAAGCCGGGATCTGCATGCCTCCACGCCGCGGGCATTGCGGTACATGCCTCATCGAGGACACCGCCGAAGCTGTGGCGGGTGAGTGGATCAGATAGGCGAGGCGATGACCGTCTGGGTAGTATTCCCGATGTCATTTCTCGATATAGGTGCGGCTAGCCAACGCGTTCCCAAATAGGCTCGCCAGGCTCCCATTACTGCTCAAGCGCCTGGGTCTTCCCGGCGTGTCGACCAACTGCTTATCCGAGAGGGGGCCGTCAGGACGATATCCAAGTAAACATAACTTAATATTCGCAGAAATTTAGGCGAAAAATATACAGAAAGTAACGTATTATTGAGCTCAATTTTTAGTACTTTTGTGATATTATTTTAAATTCATACGGATATTATATTTAATATTTTTAATGATATTTGGAAATAAAGGGTGATGTATAGTATATCTTAGAAATAATTCCTGTATCAATAAGTAATAATATGGCTTTATAATTATCTTATATGAAAGGATCTGAGTGATGCGTAAAATACTCACGAGCGTTTTCGCCGCGACCATCGGTATCGCCGGTTTGATGAGCCCGGCTCCGGCAGAGGCTCGCAATCCCGGCATATTGAGGCATGCGCCCGGTGGTCATGGGTTCCACGGTGGAGGTCATGGATTTCACAGCGGAGGTCAGAGGTTCCTTCAGGGCGGGCATCATTATCGAGGGGGACGAGGCTATTATGGCAGGAGAGGAGGGGGCTACTATGGCGGGGGGTATTACGACGGCGAAGATGATAATACCGGCGCCATCGTTGGGGCCGGCATTCTGGGGTTGGCTGCAGGTGCCCTGATGGGTAGAGCGATGGACCACCATGGAGCGCCCGGAAATTCCTGTGCTGCCCGCTTCAGATCGTATAACAGGGCCACTGGCACCTATTTGGGATATGATGGGGCCCGCCACAGTTGCCCTTGATGCCTGCGTATTTCGCTGGAGGAGTCCGAACATCTTCTGAAAGAATGTGACAGACGATCCGTATGAGTAGGTGAGGTGCTCCCAGAATTTGAACCGCCCAGCTGGAAGATTTTCCGGGCTGAGGCTCATGGCGGATGGGATGCGCCAGAGCCATTTGTCAGCGCCATCGGCACCTTGGTGCCGATGGCGCTATAAGGACGAACTTCGCTGTAGTTCCTACGCCATTGCTCCATCTTCTGGCGGGCGTCGTCAAGCGTCCGGAACCAATGGGCGTTCAGGTACTCTGCACGAAACTTGCCATTGAATGACTCGATAAACGAGTTTTTGGTCGGTTTGCCCGGCCGCGAGAAGTCGAGCACGATGTCCTTCTGGTAGGCCCAGAGATCGAGGTGGCGGGAGATGAACTCGGATCCTTGGTCGACGCGGATCGGGGTTGCTCTGAGTAGTTTCCGATCCTCTTCCCGGGCATCGGTTCGGGGATAAAGTCGTCTCAGAGCGGATCGGATTGATGATCCGCGCATGTGCATTTCGATGCCTTGACCGGAAGACCGACATGAAAAATATCATCATACTGTGCGTTGTAGCGCTGTCTGTCGCTGCGTGTGCCAATGCCAGAGATACGCGTATGTCCAAGGGCGCGCTTCTCGGCGGCGCGGGTGGCGCGCTCATCGGTGGTGTCGCTACTCGTTCTGCCGGCGGTGCGATTGTTGGCGGAGCTATCGGCGCTGCGGCTGGCGCTGTCGTCGCGGACGTAACCAGGCCACGACATCGCGGCAGCAGGTGCCATTATAGCAACTTGCTTGGGAAACGCGTCTGCCAGTATCGGTAAGCCAACGCCGGGTGGATATCGAAGCCTCAGCGACATCTAGGTAAATGCCTAGGCTATAAGGCGAGCAAGGTCCTTATTAGGGTATGGCCGGCTGGGATTGCAATCTTGTAGCCCGTCACTAGCGAGGCCTTATGCCTGTTGATTTGCCGCCCGCGCGAAAGCTGGCGAAGACCGTGTCATTCATAAGTGTTTCGAGAAAGGAAGCGGCTCGTCAGGTGTCTTTTGCTTTGATGCTTCTCGCCCTATGCATTGCTGCAGCAATTATTGCGGCAGCCATGCACCTTCTGCCTTAGGTTTCAAGCGGGTCACAAAAGAAATACGATTTAGGGCACTAGACCTTCCCGCCATTCGTGCCATGTTGCCGATTATGGAACGACGCTACGATCTTCGGGCCGAAGAAGACGACACGTGGACTGTTTTTCGACGTGTTTACAGGCTTGCCAGCAATGGTCGACGGCTTCGAAGCCACAGGTTTCGAGGTGGAGGAAGCCGGTGATCTTCTCGCCATGCTCAATGCAGCGGATTTTGAACGCAGGCGCGAAGCTGGCATGCTCTAGCCCCAGCCGCTCCCAGGAACGATCGCCTCTCCCCGGTGTTGGCTACCAGGAGGTGCGATATGGAACATGCCAGCTTCTCTCAACCTGTCGAGGTGAAAGCTCTTGCGATCGCAGGCGCTGATCAGGCCGCGACCTATCTTTTCGAGTATTGGCCCGTTGTCGAAAGTAAGTGTTACGAACTGGCCAAGCTCGCTTGCATCGACGCTCAGCGAGCGTGCCTCGATGTCATGGCAGGCGCTGCCCAGCCAGACCAAGCTCGCGGGGCTTTCGTCGAGGCGTGCAAAGAAGCGGATATGCGTGTAATGCCGTGAGAGCATCCGAATGCGAGGAGGTCAAACCGTGCCTCCCCGTTTTTTGCTTTTTAGGTAGATATTCCCTGGCGCGAGTTGCCGGTCATCGCCGACATGAACCCGAATTCGAACGCTGGCTCCAGCCCTGCCTCACCCAGCGCATCGATGATCGATGAATGCATAGCGAGCTTCCTTGGTTTTTCGCCCGCCGTTCAAGCCCTCGAGCAGGCTGAGCGCGTCACTACGCAGAGATCTTCACCCCCTTCGGGCCAGCGATTGTCAAGGAAATCCAAAGCCTGTTAGACCGACCAGATGACGACAGCCCAACGGTGTCCAAGCTTGAACGAAATCGGGTGATGGAAGGCCACTTCTGACATCCAAACCTCAAATAGACCAAGAATGGACATGTGCGCTTCGAAGCCGAGACAGGATCTGCAGCTGGCGTGACATTTTCAGATTAGGGCGGGTTGCTGCTCGAGAAGGGTCTCGCCCTCTCCAAACGATGAATGTTCTCCTATTTCAGGCCCACGCTTTTGACGTGAGTAACAACGGGGATTCTCGTCGGGGCGGTTGCATTGAAATTCAAACATGAGCCTGGATGGCCGAATTCATGATGGAGCAGAGGGGCAAGCGTTCGAAACGCGCCTAACGATCCCTGGCTGACGCCGAGCCGAAGGCACGCGATGCGGCGCCAGCTGGCTTCCGGCCGATTTGAGTCCTCTCCAAATAAAATTGAAAATAATTTGGAACTTTCTACCTTATGCAATGGTTTATGTATTCTCATTAGATGCATAAAACTAGGAGTTATATATGCGTAAGATGTTTATTGCCGCCGCCATGCTTCCATTGTTTGCAATTCCTGCGCTTGCCCAAACCGCCACCGCTACGACAACAGAGACATTTGTTCTGGCAAAGCCGACCGATGTCCTGAGCAGCAACCTCATCGGCTTAAACATTTCCAATAGTGCCAAGGACAATATCGGCGAGATCAAGGATCTTGTGATTTCCGAGGGAGCACTATCGGGATATGTCGTTTCTGTCGGGGGCTTCCTCGGCATCGGCACACACTACGTCGTCGTCTCTCCGAAAAGCGTATCGGTGAACTATTCCGAGGCCGACAAGAAGTGGTCGGCAACCATGGACGCGACCAAGGACCAACTCAAGGCCGCCCCGGAGTTCAAATATGAGGGCCGTTGGGCGAAATAACAGCCAGGACGGCACCGACCTCGCCCTTTCGGAGGGCGAGGTTTTCCTTGAAAGACATGGGATGTTCGGTTCGCCAGCATTGGGGGCCGGGGCCGGGGCCGGGCACGGGTTATGCAGGCGGAAGAAATCATTTGACAGTCGGGAAGGACCGGCAGGGCATGAAATGCACGGTGAGCGATTGGGCAGCGACGACCAGCCCACTGCGACGCAGCGACAGCCCAGGTTCGCGACAGCAGCCGATCTCAGGCACTGCCCGTTGTGCGGACATTGCTGCGTGTTCTCTCAAGTCATTCCGCCCAGGACCTCGCGACAAGAATTCTGACGGAGGAGCCACTCCCTCTGGGCGGCATCTCTTGCATGGTATTTAATCGCTACATCGCTATTTAATTGTGATATGGTCTGCCAATAATAATAAACAAAAGGTAGATAATATGAAAATTAAAGAGGCCTTTTCTGAAAAGAGAATTGCATATTTATTAGGAAGGAAAATTTTTTCAACTGGAAATGAAGCGCCACGCAGACCTTTAAATTCAAATGAGGAGCCGTTTCTATATTGGACGTGGTATGGCTTTCAGATGAGTCAATTGCTAAAGAGCTTTGAAATGACGCCTGGTCTGAAAGACGGTCGTCGCGCTTGAGCCGGCTGCACGGCTGCCCCTCATCAGGCAGCTCGTTCCATCCAGGCGGCACTTCTGAAGTCCGCCATGCCCGGCGACCAACTGCATGAACGCCGGGGACTTGTACAATCCCGTTTATTATCTGCAGATTGGCAATAGGTGTTTGCTAAGCCGAAAATATTGGAACGTCGTGTCGTAGTGTGAGAAGCGCCCTCCGACAGCCGCTCAATGATGGGAATAACACGCTTTTTCTTCAGTTTGGCAGTCGCAGGTGCAGCTTTGCGCCAAACCGCACGAGGCCACCGAGCCCCTTCACGACGTCCTCGACGAGTTTTCGGCAGAAGTCTTGGTCCATGAGATCGCCGGGCGGGGCGAGCCCTTTGCGGCCTACGGCCTCGATCAGCTTGATAACCTCTTTGGCATCTTCTTCTTCTTTGGGATGGTAGTTGATGGCGACGCCGCCTCCCTCCATGGCATAGGCGATGGCTGTGGCACGGCCCATTCCGGAGTCGCCGCCGGTAATAAGGGCTTATCTGCCAGCCAACCGTCCGGAACCGCGATAAGATTGCTCGCAGTGATCCGGTCTTGGGTTCATTTTCGAAGCCAACCCCGGCCAGGGTTGAACCTGGCGCTTGAAGGGCGGTTTTGGATACTTCTCGACAGGGTTTGTTGTCGGTGACTTGGGGGGCTGACTCCTGGACATACGGGTCTCCAGCGCAAATGGGAAGGGTGCTTTCGAACCTCGCCCAGGGCCCGGGTTCCATTGACGGGGAGTTTCGAGAAGGCACTGTGCCCACGGAAGAGTGGTGGCGGGAACGAATGATATCGCCAATCGTTCGGTGGGTCTCCAAGAGCAGTCCGATCAGATCGGCCCCGTTGCTTGCTCGCTTGCAACAACGAGGTGGAGAAGGTGGACCCCCGCAACTTCATTGCGACCTTTCGTCAAAGGCGCACACAAGGAGGATTTCTACATGGCTATCGAGAGCACGGAATATGGCAATCTAATTGGCAGCGACAAGGTTGAGGGCACGGCCGTTTATGGCGCGGACGGGGAGAAAATCGGCTCGATCGAGCGCGTCATGATCGACAAGAAATCTGCTCAGGTATCTTACGCGGTGCTGGGCTTCGGTGGCTTTCTCGGCATTGGTACCGAGCATTATCCGCTGTCTTGGAACTCACTGACCTACAACACCGAGCTCGGCGGCTATCAGACCGCTTTGACGGACAGCCAATTGCAAGGTGGTCCGAAATATTCATCCGACGATGAGTGGGACTGGGACAACCCCGATCGCCCCCGTGCCGTTGATGCATATTACGGCGCGCTGTGGAGCGGTAACCCTCTCGATCCGAGGTTGGATCAGCGTCCATAGTATCGTTGATCGAGAGGGGCCGGAATCCAGGTTCCGGCTTCTCCGTTCGATCGTGACGAGGCTGGGCTTGCCGGGCGGCGATCGCGGGGGAAGAATCCCATGAGACGGTTGATCGATCGGAAACTATTACTGACATGACGGTTTAACGCTGCGGGAATAGCGCCCAGGCTTTCCTACCGATGCCTGAGGCGATGCTGGCGCTTGAACACATCGACGGCCCGATCGCCATGTTGGCGCGCAGGCGCGACAAGCAGGCCTTGCAGCGTAAACAGCGTGAATGGTCGGGGCGAACCCTGGGAGGAGATATCCCGATGGCAAAGAAAACCCGAGAAAAGACCGCGAGAATCCACGAGCAAACCCTGATGCGTGGCAATGGCGGCGAACTGCATCAGATCGCCGAGGGCGATACGCCCGTGCTTACGACGGCGCAGGGCAATCCGGTTGCCGATGACCAGAACAGCCTCAGAGCCGGACCGCGTGGTCCAACCCTCCTCGAGGACTTCCATTTCCGGGAGAAGATCTTCCATTTCGATCATGAGCGCATTCCCGAGCGTGTCGTTCATGCTCGAGGTTATGGAGCGCATGGCTATTTCGAGACCTACAAGTCCCTGGCGGAATATACGCGTGCCGATTTGTTTCAGCGTGCTGGCGAGAAGACGCCGGCCTTTGTGCGCTTCTCGACGGTCGCCGGCTCCAAGGGTTCGTCCGATCTGGCGCGTGACGTGCGCGGTTTCGCGGTCAAGATCTATACAAAAGAGGGCAACTGGGATCTGGTCGGCAACAACATCCCGGTTTTCTTCATCCAGGACGCCATCAAGTTCCCCGATATCATTCATTCGGTGAAGCCAGAGCCCGACCGTGCTTTTCCCCAGGCCCAGTCGGCGCATGATAATTTCTGGGATTTCATTTCGCTGACGCCGGAATCCATGCACATGATCATGTGGGTCATGTCGGATCGGGCGATCCCGCGTTCTTTCCGCTTCATGGAAGGGTTCGGCGTCCACACGTTCCGCTTCCTCAATGTCCAGGACAGTTCCACTTTCGTCAAATTCATCTGGAAGCCAAAACTCGGCCTGCAGTCCGTCGTCTGGAACGAGGCGGTCAAGATCAATGGCGCCGATCCCGACTTTCATCGTCGCGATCTGTGGGATGCAATTCAGTCCGGCAATTTCCCTGAATGGGAACTGTGCGTGCAGCTTTTCGATCAAGCGTTCGCCGACAGTTTCGACTTCGATGTGCTTGATCCGACCAAGCTCATACCGGAGGAAGTCATCAAACCCGTTCCGGTGGGACGTCTGGTATTGGATCGGATGCCGGATAACTTCTTCGCCGAGACCGAGCAGGTTGCATTCATGACGCAGAACGTGCCGCCTGGGATCGATTTTTCCAATGATCCCCTGCTGCAGGGCCGCAACTTTTCCTATCTCGATACGCAGCTGAAGAGGCTTGGAAGCCCGAACTTTACCCACATCCCCATCAACGCACCGAAATGTCCTTTCGCGCATTTCCAGCAGGATGGGCATATGGCAATGCGCAATCCCGTCGGCCGCGCCAACTATCAGCCGAATTCATGGGGACAAGGGCCGAGAGAAGATCCCGTTCGCGGCTTTCGCTCCTTCCGGGAGGACATCGATGCGCCGAAGGTCCGCCTGCGTGCCGAGAGCTTTTCCGACCATTACAGCCAGGCGCGGCAGTTCTACATCAGTCAAACCGCTCCCGAGCAAAAGCACATCGGGATGGCGCTGACCTTCGAACTGAGCAAGTGCCAAAATCCCCTCATCCGCGAGCGTATGGTCTCACATCTATTGAACATCGATGAAGAGCTTGGTGTAGCGGTCTGTGACAAGCTTGGGATCGGCAAATTACCCGCACCTGCGAATGCCGCCGTCGCGCCTCGAAGGGATCTTCCATCATCGCCCGCTCTCAGCATCATCCAGAATGGCCCCGCAAGCTTTGCTGGCCGCAAGGTTGGCGTCCTGGTCGGCAATGGCTCGGACGCTTCGATGCTCAAGACGCTGCAGGCCGCCCTTGAAAAGGAAGGTGCAATTCTGGAGGTGATCGCGCCGAAGGTGGGTGGGGTGAAGGCAAAAGACGGGTCGCTCATTCCGGCACATCATATGATCGACGGCGGCCCTTCAGTCCTTTTCGACGCTGTGGTGCTGTTGCTGTCGGAGGGGGGGGCAGAAGCATTGACGGGCGAGGCGGCGGCGCGAGATTTTGTGGCGGATGCGTTTACGCATTGCAAGTTCATCGGCTTCAGCCATGGGGCCGAGACCCTCTTGTTGAGATCGGGCGTCGCCGCCGATGCTGACGAAGGGCTCATATATCTCGGCGATGAGGGGGCAATCGCTGGTTTCGTGAAGGTCTGCCGTAAATTGCGCCTGTGGTCACGTGAAGCAAGCGTCAAACTTTGAAGAGCACCTCGAGATAGCTGTCCGCGCGACGGCCGGTTGCCATCTCGCCTGCTCGGCTTTGATTGTAGAGATATTGTTCGCGGCTGCATGCTGAAAGGGGGATGCGCACCGCTGCCCCTGAAACTCTCTCCCCGACCTGCAGGCGAAGCCCCATATCTAAGGACACATGGGGACGAATGGGGAACCCGGCAGCGTTCAAATTGCACTGTTGCGATGCTCGGGCTCGCGAACTCAGGTTGCGATGGTGATGCCGGCCTCCCCGGCCGCGAGTACGAAAGCTTGCCTCGCATCCTCCGGGTCACGCTTGCCTTCGATCACTTCGAGGCAGAACCGCCTGGCTAACTCGTAGTGATCGCCGTGCTCGATCGGCCAGTCTTCCACCAGATATTCCGCAGCCTGGTTGACGTCAGCGATAACGATCTCCTCGATCACGAGCGGGCGGGAAAAGGCAGTGTGGGCCATGGTTTACCTCCTAGGAACCCAACCCGGCGCAGACGCGATGGTTCCCGATCTTGGGCGGCTTCCCAGCCACCGCCAGGGAAGAAGCTCAACGAGATGATGCATTTGCATCAGCAAATCTGATCCGTGGAAATCTGGTTCGCACGCACTGTCCGACCTAAGCTCTTATGCCGGGGAAGGTCGCTGAGCCTCCCTCCATAACGATAAGCGGGAGTGCCAAATGAATGCGAATGTCAGAACGCTGCGTGCGGAGCATCATCTCATTTCCGCTTCCGGCGACCTCCTCGCGATGTCGTTGAAACCAGCACCGATCGAGCTTGGCGGGACATGCCCGGCCGTGCGTAGTGAGGCCGACTATCGCCAGCTCGAGCACAAACTGGCGCAAGCCTTGCAGCGCCTCGAGCAGTGTGAAGCCCAGCTCGGAGAGGCCGATCACCGCATCCGTAACTCCCTGCAATTGGTGGCGAGCATGCTCTCGCTCCAGGCTCGCAATACCATCGATGAGAAGGCCGCCGACGCGCTCCACACCGCCAAGGACCGAATCTACACCATTGCCATGGTGCACGAGCAGCTCCATGGCTGCGCCACCGAAGATTGTGTCGACCTTGGTGAGCTTCTGACCCGGCTCGGCGAATTGCTGGCGGGCAACAGGCCGGACAATGTCAGGCAGGTCATCGTCACTGCCGCCCATGTTTCCGTGCCAACCCAGTTGGCCAAGCATCTGGGCTTACTGGTCTGCGAACTCGTTACCAACGCTTTCAAATACGCCTATCCGGGTGAACGGGTGGGCGACGTACGCGTGTGGTTGACCTTAGCGGCTGATCAATGCCGGCTCATGGTTGAAGATGACGGCGTTGGTATGCCGCACGGGCTCGATGGCATGCCCGCCCGGGGATTTGGCGCGTTCATGCTCAAATCCATCGTTGGGGTGACCGGCGGCAAGATGCGGATCGGCAAGGGCGCCGGCGCATCTGTCGTCATCGAGATACCGAGCAAGAGCCTGTCGATCGGGTGAGACCGACCCGTCCAGCGGAAGGACGAGAGCCGGCACCAGTGCTCCTCGATGGAAGGAAGCCGCCTGTACATCGAAGGTGCAATCATCATGCCCACACAAAAGCCCTGACACGCTCACAATCCAGCGCCGGGCAGCGATCTGGTCCAGATGTTCCGAAGCGATCCATCGAGGAACAAAATTCCCAGGCTTGAGTTTGGCACCGGGATTCGCAGATAGGCAGATAGGATGAGCAAAATGGCAGGTTCTACGAAGGAAGACAACGGGCAGGCGATTTCTCGCGATCGTCTTGCCGAATTGCTGAACGAGGACCTTTCCCGTGAATATCAGGCGATCATTGCCTACGTTGTGTACTCGCAGGTAATCAAGGGTCCCGAGTATATGAGTATCGCGGAACAATTGGAGACCCATGCGCATGATGAGCTAAAGCATGCCCTCATCTTGTCCCGACAAATCGATTATCTCGGCAAGATGCCGACCGTCGTGCCGAAGCCGGTTCAGACATCGAAGGTCGCCCGTGAGTTGTTGCGATTTGATCTGAACAACGAGAATGAGACAGTTCGCAATTACAGGGAGCGGGTTCGCCAGTGCGAAGCCTTGGGTGAGTTTGCCCTTGCCGAACAGATTCGTCAGATCCTCGTAGACGAACAAGACCATCAGATTGATCTTGCCACCGCGTTGGGAGAGGACGTTCCGGATATGAGCAGACCTCTAAAGAAATAACCTCCCGATCGTTCATATGATTGATCCCAGTGAAGCGGGAGACGGTGCTGGGAATTTCGGAACGGTCGCGAGCGATGTTGCCGAGATGTTACTTCCAGGCCGGGAAAATAATTAGGGAACAGGCGACGAAGGCGGCGGTTATATGCGGTGGAAACTTACAGGAGGCCGAGTATGGACCACAGCACACACACCAGGCTTGCCGACAGCGAACTCACACCCGAATATTTGGAAGGCGCGACGATTTACGGCCCGGAGGATGAGAATATCGGCAGTGTCTCCCATGTCCACGGCATAGGCACGGACACCATTGTCGTGATCGATGTCGGCGGTTTCCTGGGAATAGGTGCCAAGCCCGTGGCCGTGAGGGTCGCTGACCTCGATTTCATGCGGGACGAGAATGGCGAGGTACACGCGGTGACCTCGTGGACGAAAGACCAGCTCAAGGCAATGCCCGAACACCAGGACTGAAGTCTGGTCCCGGGAAAAAACGGCGTGGCGGATAGGTCGCCTAAAGCGTTCCGTTTCTTGCAATGAGCACAGTTAACGTGGAAGAGCGGGTGGATCTAACATCTGCTCTTCATGTTTCCGGGTATATATTTAATATCGAATATTCAATTTATATTGATAATAATTTGGAACATTTGCGGCTGTTGAAAGTTAATATCAAGAAATAGCAGATAATTTCTATCTGTTTAATCCTTGGATTTCAATGGATAGCGCGCTCGTTTCCCTTCTTTCTTCTTTGCCCGGTCATCCGCAGCAGCACGAAGAAATGCGTCCTGCGGTCATTGCCATCCCCGCTTGCAACGAGGAGGAACGGATCTCGCGCTGTCTCGCGGCTCTCGCCGTCCAAAGAGACAAGAGGGGCCAGCGCATTCCCTTCGAAGCCTATCAGGTGCTTGTCTATGCCAATAATTGCACCGATGCGACCGCGGCAAGGGCGGCCGACATACGCAATGGCACGGGCGTGCGGATCGATGTTGTCAGTGTTACCTGTTCCGAGGAACTGTCCTCGGCTGGTCTTGCGCGCAAAGCTGCCATGGACATTGCGGCTGAGCAACTCGAAACGGCGGATTTGCATAACGGCGTCATCTTGACGACGGATGCAGACAGCATCGTTTCGCCGTCGTGGCTTGCGAGCAGCTGGCAGGAGTTTTCGCAAGGCGCCGATTGCATTGCCGGCTATATCGACGCGGATCCGCACGAGTTC
This sequence comes from Labrys sp. KB_33_2, assembly GCF_052114505.1. Taxonomy (NCBI): domain Bacteria; kingdom Pseudomonadati; phylum Pseudomonadota; class Alphaproteobacteria; order Hyphomicrobiales; family Xanthobacteraceae; genus Labrys; species Labrys sp. KB_33_2. The sequence goes on from NZ_JBFREW010000017.1 coordinate 51,581, forward strand.
ATAGAGCTCGGTCGCAGTTTCCAGTATCGCGGTTTCTTCGAGGAGCACTATCACGCGCTCGTTGCCGAGATTTTCGCGTTGTTGGATCCACGGCCTCATGATCCATGGCCCAATCACCAGGTCAGCTCAGGTGCCAGTCTGGCCGTTACGTTGAAGATGTACCGCGCAATCGGCGGTTTGCCAGCTAAGGCGACCGGCGAAGATGCCGCGCTCGCGCTGGCCGTAGAGTGCCTGGGTGGAAAAGTCCGTCATTCCATGGATGTTTGCGTGACGACATCCTGCCGGCTAGACGGTCGGGCTGTGGGTGGGGCGGCTGACGCCATGAAGCAACGCCATGCAGAGCCCGACGCACCTTGTGATCAGGAGCTGGAATCCGTTTTCGCGGTGACCAAGAAGGCGTGGCTGAAGGGGCATTTGCGCCGGTCAAGCAACATCGGCTTCATGGAAGAGTCTGCAGTCCTCGCAGCATTGGGACTGGGGTCGGAAGAGATTGGGAGGCTTCTCACAACCCTTCGTCGATCGTGCTTTGAAGTCTTCTGGCAGGAGTTAAGCGCTGCCAGCACCTTTCTGCGCTATGGCGAACCCTTGAGACCTTCCATGCTGGCAGCGGAGATCAGGCGCGCCGAAATCCTACTGACTTTCCTTCGGTCCCAGCCTAATCCACTCGAGGCGATAGATCTCCTGATGGAGGACCGTGTGGCATTCGAGGCGAGGTTGCAGCGCGTCCAGGAATAACGCGGCCGCTTCCGTACCGCCCAGGGGATAGTTCGTCGGACCAAGCCAGTGACAGAGAACGATCTCGGCTGCGGAGCTTGCGTTGGCCCGGCACCAGGCGGCGAGTGACAACAGATCCGTGACGTCCAGATAATACAGGACCTCGGACAGCACGATGAGATCGAAGGGACCTGCAGGCAGCCCGTCCGGCGCCGCGGCGATATGAAAGTTCACATTGTCCAAGGTAGCGCAGGCGATCCTGGCCTTTGCGATGGCAGTGGGCGAGATGTCGACAGCATCGAGCGCATCACAGTGAGCAGCCAGGCGTGCGGTCAACACGCCGATTGAACAGCCGATCTCCAATGCTTTTGGGTAGGAGGCTCGGGCGAGCGCCCGCAAGGTTGCCTGATATTTCCGATCCTCGTACTCGCTCGTCGCAAAGTTCCACGGGTCGGAATCCGATCTATAGAGCGCCTCGAAATACTCGCGGCCGATTGTGTGCTGATGTTTCATGTTTGGCTCCGGATAAAATATTCCGTCGGTTCGAGAAAACGGCGGAGCTTTTCTGCGCTGAACGTAAAGCCCTCCGGATCATCATCGATCAGCTTCGTCATCTGTGACGCGTGCGCAGCAATAGCTCGGTGCTTTTGGCCGATCCAGGGTGAGATATCGAGACGGAAACCTTCCGGAGGAGGTCGTTCCATGGACATCGAGCTGGGAAGATACCAGCCCCATATCGGGTAATGCCACAAGAGGAGATGAGGGAGCTCCTGCCCGACGGCCTCCGCGATCCTTGCTGCTGCCAAATGGTCGCAGTGGGGGTCCTTGTCCCAGCTGACGAAGAGACTGGTCGAAGCACTCCTGACGACCAGTTGGGATAGACGCTGCACGGCTTGATCGAACAATGCCCCGGACGTCGGGGCGAACGTGTCCGGCACGTCGAAATGAGTTATGTTTGCCGGCAAAAGACCTAAGGCTTCCAAACCCGTGCGACATTCCTGGCGTCGTAGCTCGATCAAGCGCGCCTTTGGAAAGCGCTGCGAATTTGGATGAGAACCAGCACCGTCCGTCAAGACGGCAACATTCACATCGATGCCCGCTTGAAGGCATGCAGCGATCAGGCCACCGGTGCCCAAAGCCTCGTCGTCCGGGTGAGGGGCCAGAATGGTTACGGCACCGCCACCAAGCTTGTCGAGGCCAGCATAGGGCAGGTTGGCGACCTTTGCGAGATAGGCGCTAATTCTCATCGGCGTTCCACAGTTCATGAACCGGGACGGAAGCGGTCAACGCGAACCGTGCCGCATCGGCCATTGCAAGATCGGGAACCGGTTGCCTCAAATAGGTTCTAAGATCGCGTGATATACGCTCGATGGGGTCAGGGCGCATGAAGGAGGCCAGGCCAATACCTCGCTGTATGGTATCCATGACGTCGAGCGCGGCTCGCTCCGTCACGCCTCTCGTCAGATTTGAAAGGGCCACGCAACCTTGAGCGTCGTCTGCTCTTAGCGCCAGATGCCGAGCCGCTGCTCTCGTCCACGAGGCCGCGGTTCGAGCCGCGGCGAGGCATATGGCAACGCGCTGAAGCTGATAGGGATCCTCACCGCGCTGGCGTGCCCGCAATTGCGAAAGATAGAGATCGACAAGCCCTTCGATGGCGCCGAGATGGACGGCGCAAAAGCGCCAGGAGCCCCCTGAAAAATACGGTTGGCGCATGAAATCGCCTGGCTCGCCGATCAGATTTTCGTCGGGGATGGTGATCCCAGACAGGTCGATCGATCCGGTCGCGCTGGAGCGCATCCCTTGCGGGGTCCATCTTGACAGGTCTACGCGAGCCTCTTCGCCCTGGAGTTCCAGAAGAACGATGCGTTGACCCGCTTCGCTGTTCGCCGTGACCAAAGGCCTCGAAAGAAAATCGGCCCCGGAAGCGAGGATCTTTCCACCCCGCAATATCCAGCCCCCCTTGCTGCGCTCGATGCAGAGGGGATCTTTTCCATCCGCGCCCCACACGCCTGTCATGGCACCGCGCCTTACCGATGAGGCCAGACTATCCATTTGCGCGGAGGTGCCGTAACGCTGAAGGAGATCGATCGCGTTGCAATGGCCTTCAAACAGCCGTCCAATTGAAAGATCGGCCGCTCCCAGCGAGCGAAGGGCCTCATGCAGCCGGGGCCAGTGCGGCGCCCCGAGAAGCCCGCCTCCGTCCCGGTTTTCTGGAAGCGGCTCCGCCAAGATGCCCATTTCATGCAAGGCTCTCGTTACTGCCGGATCGAGATGGCAGGTTTCATCCGCTTCCGCGGCTCGTTCTTCACAAAGCCTGGTGAAGCCGGCAAGACGATCAGCCCATGAACCATGCCCCTCGCTGCGACCAGTTTCACTAGGCAGTTTCGTGGCCGCACTCGCCCGCATTTTTATTGTTCCTCGCCGCTGTTCTCGGAGTCCAACACGTGGCGGCACGAAATCGTTCCAGCCGAAAGCCGGGCGTGGCTGAAGCATCACCCTTCAAACTCGCCTTCTACCGGGCGGGTACCGGAACAAAGGTTACCGGCTATGGTTTGAGCCGTCATGGGCTCGGGAATTGCGATGGAATAACAACGGACGAAGCACATGCCGCACAACCGGGCGTTGGTTGATCTGTCAAACGGATTGCCTTTGTCGTCTCTCGAAGAAGGGCAACCCTTCTTCGGTAGGGTCGGCGATGCTCCTGTCTATGTGCTCAAGCGGAAATCCTCTGTCGACGCCTTCAGCTCCCTGTGCAGCCACCTCGGTGGTCCCTTGCAGGACGGTTTGGTTGACGGGGCCCATGTGCGCTGTCCCTGGCATCACGCGTGTTTCGAACTCAAGAGCGGAAGAGCCCTTGCGGCACCTGCCTTCAATCCCCTGGAGCGCTATGACGTGGACGTGCGAGACGGCACGGTGAGGGTCACCAAGCAAATGCCGGCAGCCGAACCTCGGGGTGTCGCATCGCAGTCTCGGAATCCCGATCAGGGCGCCTTTGCTATTATTGGCGGCGGGGCCGCGGGTTTTGCCGCGGCGCATGCATTGCGTGCAGACGGCTGGCCTGGCCGGATCCTCATGTACTCGGCCGATAGCCGAGCACCTTATGACCGCACGCTGCTGACCAAGGATTATCTCGACGGGCATTTCGGCGATGATCGTCTCGAGATCGCCAAGAACGCATTTGAGAAGCTCGGTGTCGATCTTGAACTCGACGTCGAAGTCGAGGCGATTGAGCCTGCCGATAATTTGCTTCGCTTCAGCCAGGGACGAACACAGATCTATGACAAGCTGCTATTGGCGACCGGCTCTCGACCCAAGCGCCTCGACATACCGGGTGGAGCCGGCTCAAACGTCTTTACGCTTCGAACTCTCGCCGATTGTCGCCGCATTCTCGCTGCCGTGTCTCATGCCCGACGCGCGGTCATCATCGGTGGCAGCTTCATTGGGCTTGAAGCGGCCGCTTCCCTGACGAGCCGAGGAATTTCCGTGGCGGTCGTGGTGCCTCAATTCCATCCAATGGAAAAGCTGCTGGGCCGTGCGTTGTCGGATCTTATAATCCAAACACTCTCGGCGAAGGGCGTCGAGTTCCATTTCGGATGCAAGCCAGCCAGGATCGAGGGGAATTGGATAACGCTCGACAAGGGGGATAGCCTGGAAGCCGACTTCATGCTCGTGGGTATCGGTGTCACTCCGAGAATCGGGCTCGCGCGCTCCGCTGGCATAACGATCGACCAAGGTGTGGTGGTCGACGAGTATTTGCGCACGTCCGCTCAGAATATCTATGCTGCTGGCGATATCGTCAGTTGGCCATACCGGATCAAGGAAGAGAGGATCCGAACGGAACATTGGGTCGTCGCCCAAAGACAGGGACAGACGGCTGCGGTCAATATGTTGGGGAGCCAGCAGCCATTGAGATTGGTGCCTTTCTTCTGGAGCAAATTTTTTGATCTCTCGTTCCGTTATATCGGCCACGCCAGGGAATGGGACGCGGTAACGATCGAGGGAGATCTCCAAAAACGCAATGCTCTATTGCGGTACTGGAAGGATGGGATTGATGTCGCAGTAGCAAGTGTCGGCCGTGACCGGGATTGCTTGCTTGCCGAAAGGGACTTTTATGTCCGACTTCGAAATGGGAAAGATGGCAACCCAGCTTAATCACTAGAGCGGACGCGGCGTCGCATCCCTAGTAGCTAGACAGAATGCGAGAGTACCTTGCGTTGATCTAAACATGATTATTGGCGGGATTACCGGCTCGGCTTACCATCGCACCTGCCAACATCAATTTTGTAGTTTCTCGATCTCCTGTATCGCGGCTTCGCCGGCTTCCGTGATCTCCCAATAATTGGCCGCCGGGCGGGGCTTGATAGCTACGAATCCCAGAATGCGCAGGCGCCAAAAGGTTCGTTGCGATCGAACTCCTTCGGGCATGGGACCAATCGGCACGCCTCCTGGAGTCATCCTGACTTCTATGCCCGCCTTCAGGGCAGCCAGCGCACGGATCTGGGCGGGGGATAGCTTCGCCATGCAAGCAACGCCGTCCTAGCATATCAGCGCAAGTTCGAGCACTCGGTTACGGCCTCGATACGCTTGAAGCGTTTATTTTACATGAGATCAAGCAAGTCAGGGGCGAATTGCGCCGTGGCTGCAAAAATGAGTTGCCGGTGTCCTACACCGGCGGGCTGTCTTGGAGGTGCATGCTGTTCTGTAACGCAATCATGCTTGAGCGGGTCCATTCGGTGTTTCCGCGGTCCGAATAGCGATCCAGACGCCGAGAGCCAGACGCTTCTGTTGACTCCTCTGTCCAGATTAGCTTCTCCCTGATGGCCGCTTGCATCAGTGTCGGCGTGTCGCTGAGATCAGGAACGATATGAGGCCGTGCTATGGCATGCACCCTCACCGAGCCCTGAACGGAACAACCAGCTTTTTCTTCAGTTTGATAATCGCAGGTGCAGCTTTGCGCCAAACATACGGGAGCAAAAGTCATGGGCCGTGGGATTTTACTTTGGCTTCTCGGGGTGCCGATCCCGATCATTATCTTGATCGCGCTGCTTTATCATTAGGGAGATTGGTGATGGCTCAAACCGGCGTACTCGTCGAAGATGGGGTCGAGGCGTCCGCATCGGCGGTTTCCTGGGCTGCGATTTTCGCTGGGGCGGCAAGTGCCGCTGTGTTTTCGTTGATACTCATCCTCATCGGAACGGGCATAGGCCTTGCCTTTATCTCGCCATGGCAGAACAGCAGTGCTTCAGCAACGACTGTGGGCATGCTCGCTATCGCCTGGTCGGTAGCAGTTCCTTTGTTTTCGTATGCGGTGGGCGGCTATCTGGCGGGCCGGCTGCGGACTCAATGGGTCGGCCTCCATTCCGACGAGGTCTTTTTTCGTGACACCGCCCACGGCATGCTCGTGTGGGCTATCGGGACGTTGTTTTCCGCATTGTTGTTAGGGACGGTTCTTTCCTGGGCAGGGCAGGGTGTCGTGCAAGTGGGAGCGAGTGCTGTAACGGCGGCCACCCGCGCCGTGACTTCCTCGGCTGACGAAGCGCCGAGCAATGGATGGAACGCATACTTCACGGACGTGTTGTTCCGATCGCCGCAGCAACAAGCACAGAGCAACGATTCGGGGGCGAAGGCAGAGATCGGTCGGATTGCAGCTCGCTCGCTGGCAGCCGGGCAGTTGAGCAATGACGACAAAGACTACGCGGCCCAGTTGATCGCGCGCCAGACCGGCATCAGCCAATCCGATGCCACAAAGAGGATTGATGGTGTTATGGCTGCGGCAAAGCAGGCTGCAACACAAACAGCCGAGAAGGCAAAAGCTGCGGCGGAAGTCGCGCGCAAGACCGGTGTTTATACCGCGCTTTGGGCTTTTGTTGCGCTTCTGATAGGCGGTCTGTCGGCGTCCTATATGGCAACCGTCGGCGGCCGAATTCGCGACAATTTACCTGCCATTTGACGCTTCCCCAGTCCCCACCTAGGCGAATGAATGAGAGCTGGTCCAGCTTCTTTTTCCAGCTCTAAGCACCATTTAGCCAGACAGTTGGCAACCGAGCCTCAGGTCGTTGTCCGACAGGTTCCAAACGTTCCTACCTGCCCGATGTCAAAATTGGCGTCGGGCACTTTTGTGAAAATCCCACCACGATGTTCCGATAGATGCTGCCACCTTCCACCGTTGATGGCGTCTTTACGGCAGGCTTTCAATTTTTCTCAATGCCATCGCCTTGAACAGCGGTAACACGAAAAATGTGCCCGTTGCCCGCCGCCGTTCCAGGCGATGATCAGGTTTCTCGTATCGACCATGGTTCCAGATGATTATCCTAGGAAAACCGATACGCCCATTCCGATCGCGCAAAGAGCCATAACTGCCGTCGAGAGCCAACCCAGGCCGATCAACCAGCCGCCAATGGTCTCATCGCCCATGATCTTCTTGTTCGTCGACATCAGCATCATGATGACCATAATGGGGACCGCTACGACTCCATTCACGACAGCACTCCAAAACAGCGCTTGGATCGGATTAATCGGCGTGAAGTTCAAGGCTACGCCAAGCATGGTTGCGATAGCTATTGTTCCATAGAACGCTTTCGCGTCCTTGGGCTTGCGAGCCAGTCCGGTGGGCCAACGCAGGGCTTCGCCGAGGCCATAAGCGGCCGATCCGGCAAGCACTGGAACAGCCAGCAGGCCCGTTCCGACAATGCCGACAACGAATAACAGTTCGGCAAACTTCCCCGCTACAGGCTCCAATGCTTCAGCTGCCTGGGCCGAACTTTCGATGTTGGTGACATGGTGAGTGTTCAGCGTTGCTGCCGCCGTGACCATGATGGACAGTGCGATGAAATTTGAGACGCCCATGCCAACCAAGGTGTCCAGTTCAATCCGCTGCTCGGCGTCTTCTGCTTGTTCCGGGCAGTCCTTCAGTGGCTCGCGCCCGGGTTTTTCCTTCAAATCCTCAACCTCCTGTGAGGCTTGCCAGAAGAAAAGGTATGGACTGATGGTTGTCCCGAAAATCGCCACGACCGCGGTGAGATAGTCAGCGGTAAATTCGATATGTGGAATGAAAAGACCGGACGCTAACGTGGCCCAATCGATCTTCACGATGAGAAGCGTGGCGACATACGCCAACAGTGCCAAACTGAGCCACTTAAGGAGACGAACATACTGCTTATATTGAAGAAACACTTGGGCGACGGCGCATCCGATGCCGAGGATGATGATATAGATCAGGGTGGGGCCGCCTACGATGAGTTTAATGGCGTCTCCCATTGCGCCAATATCAGCCCCGATATTGATGACATTCGCGACAATCAGTAGGAAGATAGCTGAATAGACCAGCCAGTTAGGATAATACTTACGCAAGTTACCAGCTATTCCTCGCCCTGTGGTTCTCCCGAGGCGGGCACTGATCATTTGGATCGCGCTCATGAGCGGATAAGAAAATATCAGTGTCCAGCTCGCGCTATAGGCAAATTGCGCGCCTACCTGCGAATAAGTGGCAATACCGCTTGGGTCGTCATCGGAGGCGCCTGTGATCAAGCCTGGTCCTAGTACGCTCAATATTCGAGGCTTGCTGGATTCTCCGGCCGGGCTGCGTTCCGCCCTCGTCTTGTGGTCATCGTCTCGTTCGGTCATTTCCCCGCCTTACTGGAAAGGTGTTTTTGTTTGCCCACTCTTGAGGCTGCACAGGAACAGTTTCTGCGTAAATCGGTTCCCGGAGGATGCCGGACCGCGAGATCTGCCCGCGGCCATAATTTAGGAACAACTCCACTCGCGTGATGTTTGAGGCGCGCGAGGCGATGCGTGCTGGCATCGTCTTGTGGTCGATGGTGTAACGGCCCGCGCTGGCCTTCGGCTCGTCCATGTGCCACTTGCCGGTCACGGCTCGTTTGCGCCGGTTGAAGCGTTTCGGAAGCAACGGCGAGAGGTGAAGGGCCCAGCGATGGATCGTCGAGTGATCGACGGTGATGCCGCGTTCCGCCACCATCTCTTTCAAGTCGCGCAGGCTCAGGCCGTAAGCCAGGTACCAGCACTCGCAAAGCAGGATTACCGAGCGGTCGAAATGGCGCCCTCTGAACATCGCAAGCCCCTCGAAAATCGGAGGGCTTCATTGCCGGACATAGATTGCCATTCGGCTGGCGACAAGCCGCCTGAACCGCGCCTGCCGCCCGATTGACCGCCTCTTAGAAGCAATTCCCCATCGTGGCCGAAAGCATATCCGCGTTGGGAAGTCCTGACGCGCTGGCCAATTGCCTATGAAAAAAATGTTTGGCGAATTGAGTATTTTATGCGTATGCTACCAGTTACGTTCAACAGAGAACGCGGTCACGGCACATTGCGCGCTGCGCAACATGTACTGTGCGTGACCATCCCCCCAAACATAAAAGACAATCGTACTGCACGACGCGAGTTGTGCTGTCCGCCTCACACTGTCCAACATAAATCGGGAGGAATCCGCCTATGAATATAGACGGAAGACTGAGCGGCTATGCGTCCAAGGGATCGCGTGTTCGAGTTGCCATAGACGTCGGAGGAACATTCACCGACGTTTTCATTCTTGACTCCAACGGCAATCAAACCGTTGCAAAGGTGCCGAGCACGGCCAATCCAATTGATGCTGTCATGAACGGGGCAGCGGCGGCTCGGATTGATTGGCATGACGTGGAACTGTTTACCCACGGGACGACGATCGCGACAAACGCGCTGATAACACGCAATTTCAAGCCCGCAGCCATGGTGACGACCAAGGGCTTTCGAGACGTTCTCGAAATCGGGCGCGGTACCAGAGAAGACCCCTGGGATGCATATAAGGAAGGCACCCCACCCTATGTTCGGCGGCGCGACCGTTTCGCCGTTACCGAGCGCATCAACTATCGCGGCGAGGTCATTGAGCCATTCAACGAGGCCGAGGCTCGCGAAGTAGCGCGCATCCTGCGCAAGCGGGAAGTGACCGCGGTCGCGATATGTTTCATCAACGCCTATGTCAACGGTGCTCACGAACTGCGAATGGCCGAAATACTTGCTGAGGAGCTTGGGCCGGACGTCGCAATCACGACTTCGCACGAAACTCACCCAGAGATCTTTGAGGACGACCGGTTTTCGACGACAGTCGCCAATACAATATTGGCGCCGATCATCCGACCCTATGCGCGTGACATAGATCGCAGAACGACCGAAGCCGGTTACGAAGCCGACGTGCTGCTCCTGCATTCGGGTGGTGGGGTGATTACGCCGGCGACGGCGGAGAAATACGCCGCGCGCCTTGCGGCTTCAGGCATCGCGGCGGGTGCGATTGCAAGCAGGCATTTCGCCGGCCTGTGCGGTTACAAGAATGCAATCGGCCTGGATATGGGTGGAACATCGGCCGATATTTCGCTCGCGGCAGACGGACATTTGCGAATGACCGACAAATGGGAGGTCGATTGGGGCCACCCGATCTGTTTCCCCTCGGTCGAGGTTCTCACCATTGGCGCGGGCGGCGGCTCGCTCTCCTGGCTTGACAAGGCGGGGTCGCTGCGCAACGGCCCACAATCGGCCGGCTCCGTGCCTGGTCCCGCCTGCTATAAGGCCGGGGGGACCGAACCGACCAACACCGATGCGAATATCATTCTGGGGCGCGTCGGCACCGAGTTGGCCGGCGGCAGCATGAAGCTCGATCGCGATGCCGCACTCGAGGTGATGAAAAAGATCGCCGAGCCGCTCGAGCTCAATGTGATAGAGGCCTCGCTCGCGACGCTCCGGGTCGCAAATGCCAATATGGCAGATGCAGTTCGCCTGATCTCCATTGCCCGGGGCCACGATCCTCGTGATTTCGCACTGGTGGCTTTTGGAGGCGCCGGCCCCTTGCACGGCGTGGATATTGCTCGCGAGCTCAACATTCCAGTGGTGGTGGTTCCGCCAAACCCTGGCGTGACCTCCGCGGTCGGGTGCATGCTTGTCGATGTCCAGCACGACGTCACCCGCATGTTCTTCAAGGATGCCGTCGAGGCCGATCCGGCCGACATCGAGGCGGCGTTCAAGGAGATCGAAGCCGAAGGGCGCGCGCGGCTGGAAACCGATGGTGTCGACGAAAAGGACATGACGTTCCAGCGTCTGGTCGACATGCGCTATCGTGGCCAGTGGCGTTCGCTGGCGGTGCCGGTTCCCGGCCAGATCAAATCGATGAAAGAAGCGATCGCGATCTTCCACAGTGAATATGAGAAAGCCCACAACTTCCGCCGTGAGGATTTTCCGGTCGAGATCTATCGTTTGACCGTTCGCGCGATCGGCGTCACGCCCAAACCGTCCTTCCCGAAAGTCAAGATCGACAAGGGCGCAAAGGCGACACCCAAGGGAACGCGCGAGGTCTGGTTCCACGGCCAGCCCCAGGCAATGACCACGAACCTGTATGATCGTGATCATTTGGCGGCAGGTGTCACCATCAAGGGACCCGCCATCATCGATCAGCTCGACTCGACCACCGTCATCCCCCCCGACTGCGTCGCCCATATCGACGAGTGGCTCAATATCCAGATCAAGCTCGACGCCGCCTAAGCGACGCCTGGCATAGGAACATGGAGAGGAAGAACAGCATGAGCAACTTGAGCAAATATGCGGGGCTGTCCGACAAAGGCATTCAGCATCCGCCACTTCCCGCGGACCGAAAGACGGTATTCAAGACCACACTCGACCCGATCACGTTCGAAGTTCTACGCAACGCCTTCGTCAACATCGTCGATCAGATGGCCGAGCAGCTGCTGAGAACCTGCTATTCGTTCGTGATTTACTGCCGCGATTTCTCGTCGGGGTTGAGCGATCCCCAGGGTAACCTGGTGATGCAGGGAACGGGCGACATCGCCGCGCATGTGGGAACACTCCACTATACGTGCAAGGCGGTGATCGAGGCGTTCGGCGACGATATCCACCCGGGCGACGTCTTCATCATCAACGACCCCTTCCGGGGCGGCAGTCACTTCAACGACACGCGGATCCTGCGCCCCATGTTCTACAAGGGCGAGTTGATCGGATACTCGCAGGCGAACGGGCACTGGGCTGATATGGGGGGGGCGGCACCCGGGTCCTTCAACATCAATGCGCTCGACCACATGGGCGAAGGGCTACGCATCACGCCGGTGCGGGTTTGGAGCAAGGGGGTCTGGCTCGAAGACGTGGCCCGCATGATCGCTGCCAATACGCGCAATCCCGGCGATGTCATCGGTGACATGCAGGCGCAGGCCGAGGCGACCGCCGTAGCCGAGCGTGAGATCGTCCGGCTTTGCGACAAATACGGCGCCGAGACCATCAAGACCGCGTTTCAGGAAGTGCAAGACTATGTTGAAGTACTCATGCGCGCGCGTCTTGCCGAATTGCCGGACGGCACTTGGTACGCTGAAGACTATATTGACCAAGATCCCAAGCTCGAGGAGGGCCTGATCCCGATCAAGATCAAGTTCACGATCGATGGCAATCACGCCCATTACGATTTGTCGGGATCGCATCCGCAGATTTCCACATTCCTGAATGCGGCCTATGGAGGCTCGTTCGCAGGAATCGTAGCGGGAACTAAGTATCAGTTCCCGGATCTACCACTGAACTCCGGCCTCTACCGGGCGGTAACCGTAAATGTGGGAGAGCCGGGAACCGTTGTGAACGCCGATTGGCCGAGCCCTTGCGCCGGCTTCTGTTCGGGTCCGTTCGAAAAGCTCATGAATTCGGTGTTCGGCCTTTGGGCCGAAATCCTGCCCGAACGGACCATGGGTTGCGCCTTCAATCTCGAATATCTGCTGGTCGGAGGGCGTGACACCAGGATCAAGGGGCGTCCTTATTTCATGTGGTATGATTGGATGGCAGGCGGTTGGGGCGGCCGCAACGGTCGTGATGGCTTCAATGCCACCGCCCCGGTGTTCGGCGCGCAATATGGCATTCAGCCACTCGAAGGCCAGGAGCGCCTCGCCCCCGTGCTGACGAAATGCCACGATTTCGTTCAGGACTCGGCCGGACCTGGGGAGTCCCGAGGGGGACTCGGTGCCGAGAAGGGCGGCTCCGTCTTTGAAGGTGAGCGCATCGTGGTGTCCTATTGCTGCGATCGCGAGCGCTCTGTCACGTGGGGTATGTGGGGCGGTCTGCCCTCGATCCCACACGGTGTGTGGCTTAACAAGGGGACGGAGAAGGAGCGCTATCTCGGCTCCATCTTCTCGAATCTGCCGATTGAGCTGGATGACGTGTTCACGCGTCCATCCGCCGGCGGCGGAGGCGTCGGCGATCCTCTGCTACGCGACCCGCGGCTTGTCCGCGAGGACGTGGCTGACGAATATGTCAGTATTGAGCGTGCAAGAATTGACTACGGCGTTGTCATCAGGGTGATCGACCGCGATCTGGCTCAGTACGAGGTCGACGTCGAGGCAACAGAGAGGGAGCGCCAGCACATCGCTGCGGCTCGCCTGGGCTGGCTCGATGAAGATGCAGAGAAGGTCGCCGCAGATTATCGCGCCGGAAAGCTCAACGAGATGGATTGTATCCGGCAATACGGCGTTATCCTCGATTGGGGGGATGGCACGCTCCTGCCCAATACGACCAATCAATTTCGTCAGATGCTCAAGCGCAGGGCCGTGCCCTACTGGGGCAAGACGCTGGCAGTCCTAGGCAAGGAAGCAACCCAAAGATCTCGGGCCGCCTAAGGTGGCTGGGCACGGGAGGCGGAGCGCACGAACGCACCGCCTCCCCACGAGCGCCGCTAGGCGAGGCGGCTGGAAACGGTGATGGATTGGCCAGGAACGCCAATGCCATCACGTTCAGGGCAATGCGCATATTCTCGATAATGCTGGCTCTCCTCCGTTCGCCTCCTGGGCGAGAGCACAGTCGCGCATGAACCTGTTCAAGGCGGTTCTCACGTGTAGGCAAATAGCCATCTGCGACAAAAGACGGTTGGCATTTCACATCCTGCGGACGGGCCACTGAAACCTGGCTGCCCAGCTGACATTGGTACGACCGCGACCACAGGAGGGGACACCATGGATACAGCCAGTAGCATTCCAAAACCGGATATCATCTATCAGGACGAACCTGGAGTCTTGCGCCAGGCAGCTGCCGAAGACTTCTCTTTGCATATCGTGCCGCCGACCTGGCGAAGCTCGCGTTTTTCACTCGCGATGGCTTGGTTCGGCCTGATGAGCGCCATGTTCTGGGTCGTCGTCGGGAGTACCGTTGCCCTGTCCGTCGGCACGATCGATACGCTGATCGGTATCGCGTTATCGACTGTGGTTTATGGGGTCCTGTGCAACGTCGCCGCTCGCTTTGCGGCACGAAGCGGAACGAATGTGGCGCTGTTTTCCCGAGCGGTTTTCGGACAGGTAGGCGCGACTTTCGCTGCACTGCTGTTTGGCGTGACGATTACCTACTACGCTATTGCCGAGGGCACGATCGTCGCGATCGCTCTCCAGGACTATTTCGGCGGACCGATGAGCCTGTGGTATTTCATCGTCTGCTGTTATAGCGCCCCCTTGGTTATGCGTGGCATACGCACCTGGCTCGATCGGATCAACGGGGTTCTACTTCCTTTATATGTCGTTGGGCTTATCGCCTGTGTGATTTGGGCAATTGTTACGCACGGTTATTCAAATAACTGGCTAACCCATCTTCCGGTAAGAAGCGCTGACATGGGTGTCCCCGGTTGGTGGTTCGCCTTCACGGTCTATATGGGTGTGTGGGTCGTCGTGATGATGACATGGGATGTGGCCCGCTTCGGCCGCAAGGAGGATGCCGCCGCCAACGGTAGCACGAGCTTTGGCATTCCCTTCTATGTCGTCACATTGCTGATCAACGGCGCGGTCGGGATCTTCATCGCTCAAACCATTCCGATCGTGGGGCCGTTGTCGGAGACTTCAGCGATCATCGGCATCGTGGCACTGATGGGGCCATTCGGAGTGCTTCTGGTCTGGGTCAGCCAGACGAGGATCAACACGATCAACTTCTATCTTTCGTCCACGAATATGCAGAACTTCTTTGCGCGGGCGTTCAAGATTTCATTGCCCCGTACCATGTGGGTGGCGATCATGTCGGTCGTGATCTTCCTTGTGATGCTCACGAATGTCTTCGGCTACCTTCTGCAGACGCTCCAGTTCCAGGGCGTGATCATCGTCGCCTGGGTCGGTGTCGCCATTACCCATATCGGCTGGTGCTATCGACGCGGGATCAGGGCTGACATGCTTGAGTTTCGTCCCGGTCGAGTTCCACTGGTTAATCCGGGCGGACTTGGAGCCTGGGTCGTCGCATCGGCCGTCGGCTGTCTTCTGCTGGTGTTTGGCGGCAGCTTTGGTGGCATCTGGGCACCGCCGATCACCCTGGCTATAGCCGTCGTCATCTATGCGGCGTCACTAGGGATAGCGCGCGCGAACTGGTATATCGTGAGCCGGCCTCACGACCCGCGGAGCGAAGTCGACGATCCATGGACCGCGAGGATCCGCTGTAGTCATTGTGCGCAAGCCTATATCGCCCACGAAATGGATCGCGACCCCTCATTCCGTCATGAGCCGATTTGCCTTGCATGTGCATCTGACCGCCGCGAATTCCTGCTGGCGGCTCGGGCAGAGGCAAGAACATATGCCGGGCGCTGCGAGCCTGTCATGCTCGACCCTCAACGTAGCTCGGTGACGTAAGTTACAATTGCGGGCTGCGCCTTCGGTGCAGCTCGCCTTGCATGACCACCTATCCCTTACGGAAATTCACGATCGCACCATTCTTTGAGGCTCGCCTGTTCGTCCTCGTCGCACCAGTCGAGTGCGTTCAAAATCTCGCCGGAAACGACCTCCACCGTGGTTCGCCGCCTCATCGCCAGGTTCCGCAGCCTGCCATAGGCTTCATGTTCCGAGCGACTGTTTGTAAGCATCATCGCAAGCTTGGCACGCTCAATGGTACGGCAGGTTTCGAGCTTGGCCTGCATGCGTTGCAGGTTTGCGCAAAGCCGCTTTTCGCGCCGGAAGTTATTGACCGTCACCAGGAGATTGGTGAGAATTCCGAAGGGTCGGATCGGCAATCCGATGACAGCATTCGCTTGCATTCGAAGCAATCTGTCGATCGCAAGCGGGTTTTCATAATCGATAACCCCGATCAAGACTGCGGGAGGGTCGTCAGCCTGCCATTCAAACGTCAGTTTATGTTCTATGATCTGATCGAACATCGCGAAAACGATATCGATGTTCTTGAAGGCACCCGGCGGGGGCCAGATTTCTTCGACGTGACAGCCGATCCGCATCAGGTGGGACCGGAGAGCCGCGCCCTCGGTATTCTTGGGCTGGACGAGCAGGACACGCAAAGATCGCAAGTCCTTGACCAGAAGCATCTGATCCCTCTCCTTGCCACTGGAAGAATGGGAACCCCGCATGATCAGACTCTCCCATCGGCACCTGTTTGTCGAGAGCGGCCCGCCTGTCCAAGCGCTTGAGGCCCCGCAGGCATCACTGGATCACTCCTGAGTGCCGAAAGAGTCAGCTCGAAGCGTTTTCGGTAGGTCGGTGGTCTGCACTGGTCCGTCCTCGTCATCCAGAAAATAAGCGGTCCGATAGGGGTCCGGGGAGACGGCGTGGCTGGTTTCGGCAACGATCTCGAACTGCCCATCGTCTCGCACGACTCCGATCTTTGGCCAGACATGTGCGTGAGAATTCAGCGGGTCGATCGTGATTACGCCCTGCGGCGCATCGAAGGTCGTACCAAGAATTTGCGCACGCACGAGATTGACGTTGTCTGAATCGCATCGCCGCATTGCCTGCGCGACCACATGCGCTTGAGTGTATGCGGCCTCCCAGCCCATATTCGCATTTGGCGGTTCGCCGTGCGCGGCCTGATATCGCTCGAGACACGATCGATTTGCCAGATTGGTTTGTGACTGGAAATATGTGGCAGCCGTAATATGGCCAGATGCCGCGCCTACCCCGATCTCCCGGATGTCGGTTTCACTGGTCGTCAAGCTCGCCACGGGCATCTGATACGCATCGAGGCCATTGTCGGAATAGGCCTTGTAGAATTTCACGTTCGAGTGGCCGACGAAATTGTTGAATACGATATCCGGTTTGCGGTTTTTCATATCCTTGATTAGGGCGTCGAATTCTTCAAATGGCGCTTCTTCTCGAAGGTAGCGTTGGCCAACGATCTCGCCGTCACACGAACTGATAAGATCGGCCATTATCCGCCCGGACTCACGAGGCCACACATAATCCGATCCGACGATGTATAGTCTCGGCGTGAAGTTTTCTAAAAGATATGATCCCAGGAAAAAGCTATTTTGATTAGGGACGGCGCCAAAATATACGATATTTCTTGAATATTCAAAGCCTTCATATTGTGCGGGATAGCACAACAATCCATGTTCTTTGTCTAAAACACTTAAGACCGCTTTACGCTGGCTGGAAGTGTAGCATCCGAGGATAATACTTGTCTTCCTTTCCGACAGAAGTTCGCGCGCCATATCCTGATATGCTGATGGCTTTCCCTCCGGGTCGCCATAGATAGGAACGAGCGGGCGCCCGTTTATTCCCCCGGCTTCATTGATTTCATCAATGGCGAATTTGGTGGCGGACAGCATGCTGCGCTCAGTTGCCGCGGTCCAACCCGTTTTCGAGAATAATACCCCAATATGAACTGGTCGATCCCTTGTCATTATTGTGTAAGACTCCATCGCACGAAAATGGGGCAACCTGCCTTTCAAGCAGCACTATCGTCGTAGGCGATCTCAAACGCTAGATGAGCTAATCTAGTCGGTCAATGGCTTGTTCAGGATTGGCTTATTAAAGCTGAGTGCGGACGCTCATGAAACCATCGCTCGTGCAAAAGGGTTCTGTCGCAAACTCAAAGTATTGACGTAAAAGTCGATTGCCCTGTCGATGCGGCGGCGAGGATTTCGAACTGCTCGCAAAGCGCGGGTGTTGGATTATAGGCATATCTGGCCTGTCGTTGGCGCTTCATGTGAATCATCTCGATACAGGGCACGATTGTCGCTGCGCAGATGGTTGACTTGAACCCGAGCATGGCCGCGCTTGACGCGCCGATGATCCTGCTGGATGGGGTTGCTCGGATATTGGCTCTGGCGGATGCGGATTGGTTTCAACCGGCGGTGGGAACGATCCAGCAGACGGCTTCGCTGTCAGAGGTCGTAATGGCTTCCCGTTTTGTCTGGCTGCCCTCAAATTTAGGCAACGTACCGGTGCCGGTGCTGAGCCTCAGCGTTCAGCCAATCGTCCGCTCCAATATGCCAACCCAGTTCTTCCAAGCGATCTTCGCGATCAGCTCCTCTCCGTAGCCGTGCTGGCGGAAGGCTTCGATCAGCCGTGGAAGCCCCGCTGCGTCGCCGATCTCGGGTGGAATGGGCGCTCCGTCGAAATCCGAGCCCAGGCCGACGCCGTCCTCGCCCACCTTGTCGAGCAAAGTGTCGATATGGCGCAGCATCATCTCGAGATCAGCACCCTCGGCGGTTGGTCCCCCGGGATTGAGGAAGCTCGTGGCGTAGTTCAGGCCCACCATGCCATGCGTCTCGCGGATGGCGCCGAGTTGCCAGTCGGTGAGGTTGCGCGCATGCGGGCAGATGGAATGCGCATTGGAGTGGGTTGCCACCAGCGGGGCATCGCTAAGGGCGGCAACATCGCGGAAGCCCTTTTCGTTGAGATGCGACAAGTCGATCATAATCCTCAGCTGATTGCAGGCCTTGACCAGGGCTTTGCCGGCGTCGGTAAGGCCCGGGCCGCTATCTGGCGAGGATGGATATCGGAATGGCACGCCATGGCCGAAGATGTTCGGCCGGCTCCAGACCAGGCCAAGCGAGCGCAGGCCGGTGGCGTGCAACACGTCCAGCATGGCAAGATCGGGATCGATCGCTTCAGCACCCTCGATGTGGAAGATGGCGGCGAGGGTGTCTTGCGACATGGCGTTGCGGATGTCCGCTGCGTTGCGACACACGCTCAGGAGCCCGGCACGCTCCAACCTGAACAGGATCGAGGCCATGCCGAGGGTAGCGATGCGCGCCTCCTCCATCGGCAGGGGTGGTGGTAGGGGCTCGTCATTGCTGGGGATCGGGATGGCCGCTCCGGCCTTGGCCGCGCCTTCCTCCTGCGGCGGGGCGAAGATCGCGAACATACCACCGGCAAGGCCGCCTTTGCGGGCGCGTGGCAGGTCGATATGCCAATCTGCCGGTGCGCCTTGTGAAAAGATCCGCATCTTATCGGGCTCCGGCGCGTGATAGAGATTAAGCAGCGCGTCGTTATGACCGTCGAAGACGGTGACGAGATTGTTTTGGGTCATGATCGATCCGTGTGATGCATTTCTTCGAAAATTGATGCGTCTTCGACGGAGAAAAGGCGTTTCGATGAATCGCAGTTCTTTCGAAGGCGAAGCTGTCCCGGCAACTGGCCTCCGATCCATTCCTGTCCTGAATCCCGCGAAAAGCTCATCCCGAAAGCTTCGCGCCAGCGAGGAGATCTTCGGTCACGGAACTCCTGAATTTGTCGTTCGCGTCTGCCTTGTCGATGTTCATCAGCACCGCGACGGCATGGCTGCGATCCTTGCTCAGCGCCACCATGTTCGTCGCGCCGGTATCACGGCCGGAATGGCCGACGAAGGAGTGCCCGTCGATCTCCTCCGAGACCCAGCCCAGCCCTTGATAGGGTGTGATCTTCGGATCGACCTGGCGGCGCAACATGGCTGAGACGGCACGCGGGGATAAGATCAGGTGCCCATCGGTTTTTCCACCGAGCATGGCATGCAGGATGGTGGCAAGATCAGCCACCGAACAGCGCAGCATGCCGGCGGGGACGTCTGGATAGCCTTCCTGCGGCAGTTCGACGAAGGCATTGTTCTCGAACTTGTAAGGCTTGGCCAGCATGTCCGGCTTGAATTCCTTCAGATACCAATGAGCGTTGCGAATGCCGAGTGGTTCGAAGATGTTGGCCTCGGTATAAGAAAAAAAGCTCCGCTTGCTGACATGCTCGACGACATAGCCGGCCAAGGCGATGGCGATGTTGGAATAGTCCCATTTCCTGCCAGGCTTGGCTTTGAGGAACGACTTGTCCGGCGAATAAGCCCGCCCGCCCTCCACAAGATAATCCTTGAGGAAGCTCGACAGGCTTTGCGTCGGATCTCCCTCGCTGGAGAAATCCTCATAGCCCTCATCCGAGATGCTGGATGTGTGGGTGAGAAGTTGGCGCGGTGTGATCGGCAAATTGGGATGATTAGGGTTCCTCACCGGGAAATCGATGAACTTGTTGACATCATGGTCCAGATTGTAGCCGCGGCGCTCGAACAGCTGGACCAGGGCCGAGGCGGTGACCAGTTTGCTGACCGAGGCGAGATGGAGGGGCGTGTCGACGGTAAGCTTGCGGTCCTGCTTCAGATCAGCAAAGCCGAAGGCTGCCTTATAGCGTGTCGAATGACCCCTGGCGGTTATCGCCACGGCCACTCCCGAAACATTGGCGGCCTTCATGCGTGCGGGAATGCTTGCTTCGAAATCGAAGCGCCAGGCATCGAATGACTTGTTCGGCTTGTCATCGGCCAGGGCAAGATATCCCTGGGGGATGAGAAGCCCGGCCAATCCCATCTTGAGCAATGAACGTCGCGTCGAGATCATGGTCGATACTCCTGTCTGGCGGCTTTGCCGCTGATTAGGTCTGGGTGCTGGAACTTGAGGAAGTGATTCAGGCTTCAAGGCTCGCGGGATGACGGCTGCGTCGGCGGCGCCGTAGCCGCGGGCCATGGCTGTTTCCGGTCAGAAGAAGCGGGAGATGCGCATGCCGGCAAGCCAGCTGTCGAGGCTGCGGCCGGCCCGGTTATCCGCGAGGGAGGCCGGAATTGTCTCCCGGCTCCAGGCAAATTCGCCGCTGAACCGCACATCTTTGGACAGCGAATATTTGAGATTGGTGCCGAGCCAGCCGGCCCGGTATTCGCCAAAGCCGGTGGTGTCGATAGCGGTCCGGCCGACATTGAGATAGCTGCCGAACACGGCGCCTGTCAGCTTGGGCGTCAGATTCATGCCGATCTCGCCGCTGACCGCCCAGGATGCCACATTCGTCAGGCGCCCGTCATCATCGACATAGGCGTCGGGCGCGGCGCCGATGGAGTCGCGCAGCATGCCGATGCCGCCCGTGGTGTAGCGCGAGGCGCCCTTGGCATAGGTCACCTCCGTGACGACATAACCGCCGGCCGTGGCCGGAACGTTGAGGCTGAGCGAAGCACCGAGGGCATAGCCCAGGGTCGATTTCGTCCTCTGGCGGCTGGCATGGTTTTCATGCAGGGCGGCCGAGAGCATGGCTGCTCCCCAATCCTTGTCGAGGCGCAGATTGGCGACGAGATCGGGCAGGCGTTGATGCCCAATGCCCTCGGCCTTATCGGTCTCCTCGAAGCGCAGAATGGCTTCCTGCCGGTTCTCGCCGTGTTCGAGCGCGATCGTGCCCGTCACCCCGTCACCGAATGTCGCCTTGTAGGCCAGGAGATTGACGACGTCCTGTTCGCCGAAATAGTCGGCGAACATCGTGCTGGAATAGAAGTCATCATACATGCCGAACACCGAGTGGGCGTAGCCCGCGGTCAGGCCGGCGAATTGAATGAATGCGGTGTCGAGAACGGTGCTGCTGCCGTCCTTGGCATGTTGGGCGCCGCCATAGCCGTAGATGGTGATGAAGGAGCGCAGCGTGCCCCATTCGGTCTTCGTCCTGGCGTCGAAATCGAGGGCCGCCCGGCTCCTGAACTCGGTTCTGTCGGTGTCCCTGGCAAAGGCGGTGCCACCACGCAAGAGATAGTCGGCCCGCACCTCGCCTGCGATCTGCAGACAGGTATCGGTGCCGGGAAGCAGGAAGAAGCCCTCGCCATAGTCGCGGCATGCCGAGAGGCTTTCGGCGTACGCATCTGACCCTTGCAAAAAGACGGCACTCAACGTCCCCAGAACCAAGCCTGGTCTAAGCATGTTCCCACCCATGTCTTTATTGGCGTTGTTTTAGTCTGCGAAAGTCTTGTTCAGTCAGAATCGGATTGTCGGCGCACGAAGCCCTCGCTGGCGCGTAGAAGGTTGGCGGTGTATTGCTGGCTGACGCGACCGGCGACGAGATCCCCAGCGGCGAGTTCTTCCACGCTCTCGCCGTTTTGCATCACCATCAGGCGTTCGCACATGTGGTGGATCACGCCGAGATCGTGACTCACCATCAGGAAGGTGAGCTTGCGCCAGCGCCGCACATTCTCCAGGAGGTTCAGCACTTCCGCCTGGACGGAGGCATCGAGCGCGGAAGTGGGCTCGTCGAGCAGCAGGATCGACGGTTCGAGGATGAGGGCGCGTGCGATCGCGACGCGCTGGCGCTGGCCGCCGGAGAGCTGGTGCGGATAGCGGAAGCGAAAGCCGTTGCCGAGCCCGACCTCGTCCAGCGCACGCTGGATGCGCCTTTCGCCCTCGCCGATGCCGTGGATGGCGAGCGGCTCCTGCAGCAGACGGTCGACGGTCTGGCGCGGGTTGAGCGAGCCATAGGGGTCCTGGAACACCATCTGCACCTGGCGGTAGAACGCCTTGTTGCGGCGATGGTCGAGCAGCCTGCCGCCAACCGTTATGGTACCGGCGGCGACGGGCGCGAGCCCGGCAATGGCGCGCAGCAGGGTCGATTTGCCCGAGCCGGATTCGCCGACCAGGCCGAAGGATTGACCGGGCTGTACGTCCACACTCACGCCCTTGAGGGCGCGGAAACGGTCGAAGACGACTTCCAATCCCGCGACGCAAAGCGCTGTCGTCATAGGGCCCACTCCGGCATGCGATCCAATACAGGCAGGGGGTGGCGGTCAGCGCCGATCCTGGGCATGCAGTCGATGAGGCCGCGCGTATAGGGATGCTGGGCGCGGGTGAGGTCGGAGGTCGCCAGTTGTTCCACGACCTTGCCGGCATACATGACAACGACACGGTCGCAGAAGGACGAGACCAGACGCAGATCGTGCGAGATGAAGATCAGGCCCATGCCGCGCTCGGCGACCAGACGGTCGAGGATGGCGAGCACGTCGAGCTGCACGGTGACGTCGAGCGCCGAGGTCGGCTCATCGGCGATCATCAGTTCGGGGCTGGCGATCAGCATCATGGCGATCATGGCGCGCTGGCCCATGCCGCCCGACACTTCATGCGGATACAGGTCGAAGACACGTCCGGGGTCGCGGATCTGCACGGCGGCCAGCATGTCGAGCGCCCGCTCGCGGGCCTCGGCCCTGGAGACCGCCTCATGCGTCCGCAGTGTCTCGACGATCTGCCGGCCGATGCTCATGACGGGATCGAGCGAGTATTTGGGATCCTGCAGGATCATGGCGATGCGCTTGCCGCGCAGGACCCGTCGCTCGGCAGGCGATGCGGCGAGAAGGTCGATGCCGTCGAAGGTGAGCTTTGCCGCACGGATGCAGGCCTGCGGCGTCAGCCCCATGATGGCTCGGCCGGTCTGCGACTTGCCGGAGCCGGACTCGCCGACAATGCCAAGCCGCTCACGTCTGAGTGAGAAGGAAGTGCCGCGCACCACCTCGGCCGTGCCCGAGCGGGTGGGGTAGGTGATGCGAAGATCCTCAACCTCGAGCAGAGGGCGGCCCGCCGCGGCCATTGCGGTCATCGTCGTATTCGTCATGTTGTTGGCATCCGTGTTCATTGGTCGGCACTGCGCGGATCGAGCGCATCGCGCAACCCGTCTCCGAGCAGGTTGAAGCCGAGGCTGACGGCGAGGATGGCAAGGCCCGGTGCCGCGGCCACCCACCACTGGTCCAGGATGAAGCGACGGCCGGAGGCGATCATCGCGCCCCATTCCGGCAGGGGCGGCTGCGCACCCAACCCGACGAAACCGAGGCCGGCGGCGACGAGGATGATGCCGGCCATGTCCAGCGTCACGCGGATGATGAGCGAGGACGTGCACAGCGGCATGATATGACGCAGTACGATGCGAAGGGGAGAGGCACCCATCAGCTGCACCGCCTTGATGTAGTCGGAATTGCGCACCGTCAGCGTCTCGGCCCTGGCGATGCGGGCATAGGGGGGCCAGGAGGTGATGGCGATGGCCAGCACCGCATTTTCGATGCCGGGGCCGAGGGCGGCGACGAAAGCTAGCGCCAGGATGAGGTGGGGGAAGGCGAGGAAGATGTCGGTGATGCGCATCAGCACCGCATCGGTCCAGCCGCCGGCATAGCCGGCCACCGTACCGATCAGGAGCCCGATCGGTGCAGCGATGATGGCCACCAGCACCACCACGAACAGCGTCAGGCGCGAGCCGCAGACGAGGCGCGAATAGATGTCGCGGCCAAGATCGTCGGTGCCGAACCAATGCTGGAGGGAGGGGGGCTGGAGGCGCGCATGCTTCAAGTCGCCGATCACCGGCGAATAGGGCGCGAGTTGGTCGGCGAAGATGGCCACGAACAGCAGGGCCAGGATGATGACAAGCCCGGCCACCGCCAGCCGGTTGGCGCGGAAGCGCTGCCACGTCACATAGGCACGGCCAAGCCTGGCTTGCCAGCGTGAACTCGGCCGCTCCGTAAGCAGCCATTCGCGACGGGATATCGTCAATCGTTCTGCCGCGCTCATGGCGTCTTCGTCCTCGGATCGAGCAGTCGGTAGAGCAGGTCCGCGAACAGGTTGATGGCGATGAACACCGAGCCGATCACCACGGTACCGCCCAGCACCGCATTCATGTCCACGTTCTGCAGCGAGTTGGTGATGTAGAAGCCGATGCCCGGCCAGGAGAACACGGTCTCCGTCAGCACCGAGCCTTCAAGCAACCCGGCATAGGAGAGCGCGATCACCGTCACCAGCGGCACCGCCGCATTGCGTAGCGCATGCCCCCAGATGATGCGTGGTTCCGAAAGGCCTTTGGCGCGCGCGGCCACGACATATTCCTGGGAAAGCTCGTTTAGCATGAAGGAGCGCGTCATGCGGCTGATATAGGCGAGCGACAAATAGCCCAGCAGCGAAGCCGGCAGCACGATGTGCCGCAGGACATCATGGACGACGTCCCATTGACCCTGCATGAGCGCATCCAGCAGGAAGAAGCCGGTGACGGGCGTGAACGAATATTCAAAGGTGATGTCAATGCGGCCGGGAAAGGCGACCCAATGCAGCTTGGCGTAGAACAGCACCAGCGCCAGCAGGCCCAGCCAGAAGATCGGCACCGAATAGCCGACCAGGCCGACGACGCGCACGATCTGGTCGGTCAGGCTGCCTCGCCTGACCGCCGCCAGCACGCCGAGTGGAATGCCGACGACCGAGCCGATCAGCGTGCCGAGGGTCGCGAGCTCGATGGTCGCTGGGAAGACGCGGCGGATATCGGCCATGACAGGATTGGAGGTCAGCACCGAGCGGCCGAAATCGCCGGAAAGCACGCCCTTGAGATAAATGTAGAACTGCTCGATCAGCGGCAGGTCCAGGCCCATTTCGCGCCGCGTGCGCTCTATTACGCTGGCCGGCGCGCGGTCGCCTAGCACCGCCAGCACGGGGTCGACGGGGACTACTCGGCCGATGAAGAAGGTCACCGCCAGCAGGCCGAGATAGGTGGTAAGGGCGATGACGAGGAAGCGTGCGACGGATTTGGCGAGCGCGAGAGCGCGGCCACCCCCGCTGGCCGGCAGCGCCTGTGTTTGCGTGATACCCAGAAGAGGCGATGCCACCTTCTATTCCTTTGTGATGTCGGCGACGAAATTGGTGTCGAAGCTCGGCCCGAGCTTGAGGCCCCTGACGTTGGTGCGCACGCCGGCAACCTCGGTCTGCTGGAAGATGAGGGCGAAGGGACCGGTTTCGAGCACCTGCTTTTGAAGGCGCTGGTATATTTCGACCCGTTTGGCGGTGTCTTTCTCCAGGAGAGCGGCCTCAGCTTCCTTGGCTAGTTCCGGCACGGCCCAGCCATTGCGCCAGGCCAGGGTCGTGTCCTTGCTGTCGTCCGAATTGTCGATGTTGGTGGCGAAATTCTGGGCGTTGGAATTCGGGTCGAAATAATCCTGGCCCCATTGGCCGATATAGATGTCGTGGTTGCGGGCACGGTATTTTGTGAGCGTCTGCTTGTCGTCGCCGGGGATGATCTCGATCTTGATGCCCGCTTCGCCGGCCGTCTGCTGGATGGATTCGGCGATCCCCGTCACCGGCTGGATACTGGTTACGTCCATGGTCACCGAGAAGCCGTCCTTCAGGCCGGCCTTCTCCAAGAGCGCCTTTGCCTTGGCAACGTCGAGCCTGAAGGGGTTGTCGTCGAGCTCGCCCAGCACACCCTTTGGCAGGAAGGTCTGGTGGGTTCCGCCGATACCCTTGATCAGGGTCAAGCCGATCGCGTCGTAGTCGATCAGATATTTGAAGGCCTGGCGTATTTCCGGCTTGGCCAGCTTCTCGTTTTTCTGATTGAGGCCGATGTAATAGAGCGTCGCCTTCGGTGCGCTGGTGAGAGCAATCTTGTCGTTCCTGGCCACGGCATCGAGATCATTGGGCGCAAGATTGCGGGCGACGTCGATATCGCCGGCCTCCAGCGCCAGCCGTTGGGCTGAGCTCTCCTTCATATGGCGATAGATGACGCGGGCGAGCTTGGCCTTGTCGCCCCAATACTTGTCGTTGCGATCCATGACGACGGCTTCGTTGGCGCGCCATTCACGCAACGTGAACGGTCCGGAGCCGGCCGTATGCGCCTTCAGCCAGTCATTGCCGAAGTCATTGTCATATTTGTAGTCCGCGCTGGGCGTTACCGGGACGACATGCTCAAGCACCAGTTTCTTGTCCACGACGGCCGCCACGGTTGAGGCCAGGCAGTTCAGCACGAAGCTCGGCGCATAGGGCTTGTCGATCGTCAGCACGAAGATGTCGGGCGCCGCGGCCTTCGCCTTCTCGACAACATTCTGGCTGGAGAGGCCGAGCTGGCCGAGAATGAAGCCCGGGCTCTTGTCCAGCTTGATGATGCGCTCGAACGACCAGGCCACGTCCTCGGCTGTCAGCGGATTGCCGGAGGCGAAATTCAAATTGGGTTTGAGCTTGAACGTATAGGTCAATCCGTCGTCGGAGACGGTCCAGTTCTGCGCAAGGTCGCCCTTGACCTTGGACGGATCGGCCACGTCGAAACGCACCAGGAGATCGTAGATATTGGCGCTGATCTCGGCGGTGGAGAGCTCATACGCCTCGCCGGGATCCATGGTGATCATCTCGTCAATGGCGAAACCCTCGACCAGCGTGTTGGCAGGCGTCGCCGCCAGGGCGGGCGCCATGGTCATGAGCAGCGCTGAAACGGCCGCATTTACGAGCCAGCGGCGTGGGCGAAAGACGGTCTTTTCCACAAACATGTGAACTCCTCCCCTGGTTGCCGGAGTCCCGCATGCCGGCCCGGTTTGGCCGTTCATCCGCGCTGAGGCTCTGGCATTTGCGTGCGGCGTTGCAGACGCAGCAACGGCGATCCATCTGTCCCGGGCTCGAAGCCGTTTTTGTTCAGTGGACAATAAAATATATGTATAGACTTTTTGCGATGTCAATGATGTTTTTTGTGCGCTGATCAAAAGCTGGTCGAGGCAGGGGGCGGAGCCCGCGGATCCACCAGCTGCGTCCGGCGGGTGCACAAGGCATCGCAAAAGCGCCATCAAAAGGCGCCTCACCAGGAGGTTGGAACATGCACTCGGTTCAGAAGAAGGCACTCAGGCCGCGCCAGGAGGTCGCAACGCTTCCCCTCTATAATGCGGGCATCTCGATCGCGGCTGCGCGACTGGCCAGCGGGCGGCAGGACATTGCGGCCTTGGCGAGCAACGAAAATCCCCATGGCACTTCGCCGGCGGTGCCGACGGCACTGGGCTCCCTGGTGCCGTCGCGCTACAGCGATTCGGCATGCACCGCCTTGCGGCGGGCGCTTTCGGCGAAACTCGGCGCTGACTCCGACCGGATCGTCTGCGGAAACGGGTCGGAAGAGTTGATCGCTGCCCTCTGCCGCGCTTATCTCGGCAAGGGCGATGCCGTGCTCACTATCGCCCCCTGTTTCGGTCTGCACGAAATCGAGGCGATGGCAGCGGGAGCGCAGGTGACCAAGGTGCCGATGACGGCAGCCTTCGACTATGACGTCGATGCGCTCGTGCGCGAACTGGCGCGCGGGCCAAAGATCGTCTTCATCTCCTCACCTTCCAATCCGGTCGGCAAGGCCCTGTCGCGGCCCCAACTCGACCGCCTGCTGGACGCGGTGCAGCCTGAAACCCTGTTCGTGCTGGATGAGGCCTATTTCGAGCTGATCGACCCCGATTATCCCGATGGGCTCGGCGTGCTGGCCGATCGGGCAGGCCTGTCCTGGGTCGTATTGCGTACCTTTTCCAAGGCTTATGGCCTGGCCGGCCTGCGCGTCGGTTACGGTATCACCTCGGATGACGGCATCGCCCGTAGCATGCGCACAACCCTAACACCCTTCAACGTCAACGCGGCCGCCCAAGTGGCTGCCATCGCCGCCCTCGGTGATGAGGGTTGGATGCGTGGGGCCGTCGCGCAGATCCGCCGTGATCGCACCCTCCTGGCCGATCGCCTGCGCGTCATGGGTGTGGGCGTCATCCCGTCGCAGACGAACTTCCTGTTCCTTGATCTCGCAACGGAGGCCGCATCTGTGGCTAACGCCTTGCTTCGGAAGGGCATAATCGTCAAACCATGGCGGGAGGCCGGCTATACCAACTTCCTCAGAGTGAGTATCGGAACGGCAGGGGACAATGAACGATTTGCACGCGAACTCGGGCACGCCCTCGGCCTTGCCTGACAGCAAGAGGCGGTGGCGGTGAGCGAACATCCTCCGGCAAAGAAACGGCATGTGGGCCGGGCTGCCGCCATCGGCCTGACCCGGGAGCGCATTGTCGAGGCCGCCATCGCGTTGATCGACGAGGACGGGCTGGGGGGATTTTCCGTCCGCGCCCTCGCCCGCCGCCTCAATGTCTATCCAGCCGCGCTCTATTGGCATGTCGGCGGCGACAAGACCGACCTGCTCGCCGAAATCTCCGGCTCGCTGATCGCCAGCCTGATGTCGCCGGCAGATCTTCCCGACGACTGGCGCGAGACGATCCGGCTGCTATTCCGGCGTTTTCGCGCGCGCGTCCACCAGCATCCGCATGCCGCGCCTCTGCTCGGCCCGCATATCCGCTCGAACGGTGCCCCGAACGCGCCCTGGGTCGAGATCATCCTGAAAGCCTTGACCCAGGCCGGATTTGAAGGCCAGCGCCTGATCGACGCCTTCAACGCCGTTGTGGGGGCATTGGAAGGCTATATCACCATGGAACTCGCTGCCGATGGCGCGAGCGAGGGCTCGCAATGGGTCCAGGCCTTCGACGCGGGCCTGGGTGAGCTCGACGCGACGCGCTTTCCGCTGATCACAAGGCATTTGCCGCAAATGTACAATCGAGCTTTCGTGATGCGCTGGAAGAGCGGCGATGCCGCTCCGCTCCAAGAGGGCTACGACTTCCTGATCGAAACCCTTATTCTCGGTCTGGAGGCACAGGCGAGGCTTGGACGGGATCTTTGAGAGCAGCCTATTCGACGATTGCGATCTTCGAGCCATGAGGGACTGCAAGAAGCACGGATCGCCGCCGAGGTTCTGGATCGGTCGTTAGAACGATCGGAGAACGGCCGGCTCGCGCAGGGAGGGTCAATGATGACGCCTTACTGCATTCAACTGTTATCCAAAACGTGAGCTATAGGGACGGAAGGACCCGCCGGATGTGATCAGCAAAAGCCTCGATCGCGGGCGACCGTTCTTCTTCGGCAAACGCAATCAAGATGCCTAGCTGGGGCAGGGACGGAAGAGGTGCCTTGAGAATGAACAGGTCTGCAGGCACGGCTTCTTGAGTCATGACACTTATTGCGAGCCCCGATCGTGCAACGCCTATCAGGCCTGCAATACTGTTGCTCGCGTATGATATTTTAAAGCGTAGTCCGGTGCGGGCCATGGCATCGCATGCGGCCCTATGATCCATGGCGTTCGAAGCCGGTAAGGCCATCGGCACCGTATCGCCAAAATCATGCAGCTCCAGCGTCGGCTTGCTGCCTACCCACACAAGCGGTTCCGCACGCACCACGTCCTTCGATGCATTCGCATCCGGAATCGACACAAGCGCGAGGTCGATCTGGCGCGCGCGTAAAAGCGGATGCAGCTCGACCGTCGGCGCTGAAACGACCTTGATCTCCACATCGGGATAAATCGCTCCGAAACTTTTCAGCAGCGTCGGAAAGAAGGCGATCAGATAATCTTCCGGGCTGCCGAAGATGATCGAGCCATGCAGGCCCTTACCCGAGAACACCGAGACGGCTTCGTCATGAAGTTTGAGAATGCGCTCGGCATAGCCCAGGAAGCGCTCTCCGCTTCCCGTGAGACGAACGCCGCTGCCGCTCCGGTGAAACAGGCTTTGGCCGCCCAAGGCTTCCTCGAGCCGCTGAATCTGCATCGTAACAGCCGATTGGGTGCGACCAACCTGGATGGCCGTCGCGCTGAGCGTTCCCGAATGAGCTGCGCGAATGAAGGTCGCCAGCAACCTAAGGTCAAGAGAGGGTTGCATATCAATTCCATTGATATCGGAATCCAACAACTATCAAATTTACTGCAATCCCGCCAGCCGGTAATCATGGCTCCAGCGCTTTGATGAGGCTGCAAGATGTCAAAAAACTTGGATAAGACGTTCTGGGCGTCGGCAGGAAAGCACCTGATACGATATGGCGGCACATTCGAGCCCGCGATCATCGAGCGTGCCGAAGGCTCCTTTGTCTACGACGCCGATGCCAGGCCGATCCTTGATTTCACGTCCGGGCAGATGAGCGCGTTGCTCGGCCACGCGCATCCCCGGATCGTCCAGACGGTTAGCCGACAGGTTGAGACGGTCGCGCACCTCTTCAGCGGCATGCTGTCTCGTCCAGTGGTCGAATTGGCCGAACGCCTCGCCGTCCTGGCGCCCGGCCTTGACAGGGTGTTGTTGCTGTCGACCGGGGCAGAGTCGAACGAGGCCGCCATCCGTATGGCCAAGCTGGTGACGGGCAGGCACGAAATCGTCGCCTTCTCGAAGAGCTGGCATGGCATGACCGGCGTCGCCGCCTCGGCGACCTACAGTGCCGGGCGTAGAGGCTATGGACCTGCGGCGGTTGGATCCCTCGCAATACCCGCGCCCAACAGCTTCCGCCCACGCTTCAAGCACGCCGATGGCTCACTGGACTGGCACACCGAGCTCGACGATGCCTTCAATCTGGTGGACAGCCAGTCGACCGGCAGCCTGGCGGCCTTTATCGCCGAACCGATCCTGTCCAGCGGCGGCATGCTGGAGCTGCCGCAGGGCTATCTCAGCGCCCTGAAGCAGAAATGCCGCGAACGCGGAATGTTGCTCATCCTTGACGAGGCACAGACCGGTATCGGTCGCACCGGCGACATGTTCGCCTTCCAAAGGGACGGCGTTACGCCTGACATCCTCACCCTATCGAAGACCATCGGAGCAGGCCTCCCTCTGTCGGCCGTCATGACGACGACGGAGATCGAAGAGGCAGCACATGAAAGGGGCTTCCTTTTCTACACCACCCATGTGTCCGATCCGCTGCCGGCAGCTATCGGTCTCGCGGTGCTCGACGTGGTTGAAGAGGAGAACCTTGTCGAACGGGCCCGATATCTGGGTGCGAGGCTGTTCGACGGCCTGACGAAACTCAAGCTGCGCTATGACTGTATCGGAGACGTGCGCGGCCGTGGCCTCATGCTGGGGGTCGAGATCGTGAAGCCCGGTCAGAACAAGGATCCCGACCATGAGCTTGGCGCGCGGATCGCTGCCGAAGCATTCCGGCGCGGCCTCAGCATGAACATCGTCAAGCTTCCGGGCATGGGCGGCGTGTTCCGCATCGCGCCACCTCTGACGATTTCGGAAGAAGAACTCGACCTTGGACTGGGCATCATTGCAGACGCCATCGAAGCCGTGTTCGCCACGACCTCGGATCGCCCCGGCATTGCTGCAGAGTAAAGGAAACGCAGCCATGACCGAGGCAATCCCAACGGACCAGGGTCCGAACACCGATAGCGGTAGCGTGGCGCGCCCTTCGGACACTATCCGGGTGCTTGTCGCCAAAATCGGGCTGGACGGGCATGACCGGGGCGCCAAGATCGTCGCCCGCATCCTGCGGGATGCCGGCATGGAGGTCGTCTATACCGGCCTCTACAAATCGCCGGGCGAAGTGGTCGGCGCCGCGATACAGGAAGACGTCGATGTCATCGGTGTCAGCCTCCTGTCGGGTTCCCATGTTCCGTTGTTCCGGGAACTGGGTCGCTGCCTTCGCGAGCAGAAGGCCGAGCACATCATGGTCGTCGCCGGCGGGGTGATCCCCGAGCAGGACTATGCCAGCCTATGGGACAGCGGTGTCGACGCGATCGTGCCACAGGAGGCGCGGGCCGATCTGATTGTGACGACGATCCGCAACCTGGTTGCCGCTCGTGGCCGCCTATGACCATTTCAACCCCTCCGAGACCAGCAAAGCGTGCGGCCTATACCGCCTCGAGCGAACTCGTGCCCTGCGTCCTCGCCGGCGACGTTCCCGCCATAGCGCGCATGATCTCGCGGGCGGAGGGCGGCTATCCGGAGGCATCGAACGCCCTGGCCGAAATATACAGGCACACGGGCAGGGCGCATATCGTCGGCATTACCGGCGTGCCGGGCGCCGGCAAATCCACCCTGGTCTCTTCCCTTATCCGGGCCTTCGCTTTGGCCGGACACAAGGTCGGGGTGATTGCGGTCGATCCGAGCAGCCCCTTTTCGGGCGGCGCCATTCTCGGCGATCGCGTGCGGATGAGCGATGCGGCCTGCGCCTTCCAATGTTTCGTGCGCAGCATGGCAACACGCGGCCATCTGGGCGGCCTGGCGCGTTCGACCCTGCAGGCCGTCGATATTCTCGATGCCGCCGGCTATTCGCCCATCATCGTGGAGACCGTGGGCGTGGGGCAGGACGAGGTGGAGGTGGTGACGGCCGCCCATACCATCGTGGTACTGTCGGCGCCCGGGCTTGGAGACGACATTCAGGCGATCAAGGCCGGCATCCTGGAGATCGCCGATATCCATGCGGTGAGCAAGTCCGACAAGCCTGAAGCGGCAGCTATGGTGTCGGCGCTCAAGGGCATGATGGCCTTGGGGCCGACGGGAACGAGCGCGCACTGGCCTCCTCCGGTGCTCGCGGTCTCCTCGCTTTCGGGTGAGCGCGTCCAGGATCTGAAGGATGTGATCGACCGGCATTGGCGGCATCTCAGGGACAGCGGCGAGTTGGCCGGGCGTCAGCGCGTCATGTCGAGAGCGCGGATACTGGCCACCGCCAGGCATCTTTTCCAAAGCAAATTCAACCAGGGAGCCGAAGAGCTCGAAAAGCATGTGCGGGCCGTGGTGGACAGGGACACCGACCCCTCAGTGGCCGCCTATCGGCTCCTGGGCTGGGACAACGAGGTAGGGGCGATATGAAACTATTCTCGGAACAGGCGATCGGTGCCATTCGGGAAAAGCAAGCCGAATGGGAGGAAAACCAGCTCGCGGCAGCCTTGACGATGAGGCCCGAGGAAAAACCGGCCTATGAAACCGAATGCGGTATTGCGCTGAAGCGTGTCTATACAGCCGCCGACGTCGCGGACATTCCCGCGAGCGAGCTGGGGTTCCCGGGAGCCTATCCGTTCACGCGGGGCGTCTATGCCACCATGTATCGCGGGCGGCCATGGACTATCCGGCAGGTCGCGGGCTTCGGCAACCCGGAGGCCACCAACCAGCGCTACAAATACATGATTCAAACAGGCCAGACAGGCCTGTCGACCGATTTCGACCTGCCGACCCTGCTTGGCATGGATTCCGACGACCCGATGGCGTTCGGCGAAGTCGGGCGGGTAGGCGTCGCCATCGATACGCTCGATGATGTCGATCGCCTCTTCGACGGGATCGACCTCGAAAAGATCTCGGTTTCACTGACCATCAACCCGTCGGCCTGGGTGATCTATGCGATGTTCGTTGCCGTTGCCGAACAGCGCGGCTGCGATCTCGGCAAACTGACAGGCACGCTGCAGGCCGATCCCTTGAAGGAATATGTCGCCCAGAAGGAATGGATCTATCCGGTGCGCCCCGCCGTTCGCCTGTTGCGTGATCTGATCATGCATAGCGCCAGGACGACGCCCAAACTCAACCCGATCAGCCTCAGCGGTTACCATCTGTCCGATGTCGGCGGAAATGCGATCCAGGAGATCGCGTTCATCATGGCCTTTACCATCGCCTATTGCGAGGAGGTTACCGGCGCAGGCATGGATATCGACGATTTCGCGCCCAGGCTGTCCTTCTTCTTCATCAGCCACCAGGACTTCTTCGAGCAGATCTGCAAGTTCCGGGCGGCGCGGCGGGTTTACGCAAAGATCATGTCGGAGCGATTCAAGGCCAGGAAGCCCGAATCCATGCGGCTTCGCGTGCATGTCCAGACCGCGGCGATGAGCCTTACCAAGGTCGAGCATCACAATAATCTGATGCGGACGGCCATCCAGGCACTCGGTGCCGTGCTGGGCGGTTGCCAGAGCATGCATACCAACGGCCTCGACGAGGCCTTTGCCATCCCGACCGAAGAGGCGATGAAGCTCGCCATCCGCACCCAGCAGATCATCCGCGACGAGATCAACGTGACATCGGTGATCGATCCTCTCGGAGGCTCCTACTTCGTCGAGCGTCTGACGCGGGACATGGAAAACGAGATCTGGAAGATGCTGGGCGAAGTGGACGAGCGCGGCGGCGCCATCAAGCTGGTCGAAGAGGGGTGGTTCCAGCAAAAGCTGGCCGACTCGGCCTATGCCACCTTCAAGAAGATCGACAGAGGCGAGAAGATTTCGGTCGGCGTCAACCGCCATGTCGACGAGGCAAGCCGCTCGGCCGAGGTCGATATCCACCCCTATGACGAGCACTGCACCCAGCTCCAGATCGACCGCCTGAACGCCGTGCGGAAAAACCGTGACAACAGCCGCGTCCAGAATCTGCTGCGGGAACTCGCCGAGCAGGCAACGTCCGACGACATCAATCTTCTGCCCAAGACCATCGAGTTGGTGAAGGCGAGAGCGACGCTCGGCGAGATCTGCGGCGCCTTGCGGGGCGTCTGGGGCTCCTACGCCGAACCGATGATCGTATGAGGAGCACGTCATGACAACCACAGTCATTTCCAGTGACGACGGGCCTTTGACCTGGATCAGGCTGAACCGGCCGGAACGGCTCAACGCTATGAATCGGCAACTGGTGGACGAGCTTGCCGAGGCTCTCGCGCGAGCCGAGGCCAATGAAGCCACCCGCGTCATCATTCTGCACGGCGAAGGGCGAGCTTTCTGCTCCGGCGACGATCTCAAGGATCTCGATGCGCAAACCGCCTCCGACGGGGCCACGCAGGCCTGGGTGGATGCCATCCAGGACATCACCCTGCGCATCATGCAATCGAGCAAGATCGTCATCGCCGCGGTGCATGGCTGGTGCGTGGGCGGAGCTCTCGAATGGGCGGTTAACTGCGATTTCAGGTTGTTTGCCGAGAATGCGCGTTGGTTTTTTCCTGAGGTCAGCTACGGGCTGTTCGTCACCGGTGGCGTGACGGCGCTCCTGACAAAGCAGGTCGGGCCGCAGATTGCCAAGGAACTGATGATCCTGGGTGAACGCCATGACGCCGCGAAGGCTGTCGAGGTCGGCATCGCCTGGAAGCTTTTTCCGGAGGCCGCCTTGCTCGACGAAGCAAGGAAACTGGCCTTGGTCATCGCAGAGCGCCCCGCCAGCGCCGTGTCCGACATCAAGCACGCCATCAATGAAGGCTTTCACTCCTCTCTCGCGGACGCCATGGCGCTCGAGACTAGGGCCACGGTGCGCGGCTTCCTCTCGGCAGAAGCGCAGGCACGCGCAAAACAGTTCTGACGGTATTGATGACAATGCTTGAGGTCTCATCTCCCTTCACCATTCCAGGCCGGCATGAGGACGATGTCGACAATCGGGTGCTGCCAAGAATCCTGTTGAAGCAGGCCGAACGCCTGGGCAGCCGGCAATTCATCGAGATATGCGGGCGGTCCGCCAGCTTCGAGGACATGCTGCAGATTTCCAGCCGGCTGGCCCGGGGCCTGCGCGGCTTGGGTGTCGGCAAATCCGATCGCGTGGCGATGCTGCTGCCCAATTGCTTCGAACTCGTCGCGATCTGGTTCGCGACTTCGATCCTCGGCGCCATCGAGGTGCCGAATAATCCGGGCCTGAAAGGAGATCTGCTCCGCCATAATCTCAATAATTGCGGAGCGGAGGTTCTGGTTGCGGACGCCAATGCCCTGGCCGAACTCGCCAGGATCCAGGACAGCCTTCCTGATCTTCGCACGCTGATCCTCCTCGGGGCCGAGGCGAGTGAGGCACGGGCCGCCGGTATCCGGATCGACCGCATCGTCGGCTATGAGGAATGCCTCGCGCCTTTGCCGGATTTCAACGTGGCCGACATCCACTATTCCGACCCGATGGCCATCCTCTACACATCCGGCACCACTGGTCCGGCCAAGGGGGCCTTGATGTCGCATCATCATTGTTATTCCTGGGCCACCGCCATGGCGCACAATCTCGGCTATACGGGCCGCGACAGTTATTTCTCGGCCCTGCCGCTGTTTCACACCGATGCGCAGATGTTCGGCGTTTACCTGCCGCTGATCTACGGCACGCGCGCGACCTTGGTCGAAGCCTTCAGCGCCTCACGATTTTGGGACCAACTGCGCAAGAGCGGCGCCACGGCGACAAATCTGCTGGGCGCCATGGCTGTCATACTCCAGCGTGCCCCACCGTCCGAGCAGGACGCCAGCAATCCTGTGAGAATATGCCAGTGCATTCCCATGGTCCCGGACAAGCAAGCATTCGAAGCTCGCTTCGATGTGCACCTCGTCACGGGTTACGGCCAGACCGAAACCAGTTTCGTGACCCTGGACACGGCGGGCGAAACGAGGGCGGGTTCCTGCGGACGTCCCCATCCCGATTGGGACGTGGCAATCGTCGACGAGAAGGACCAGCCTCTCCCGGCCGGTTCGATCGGCGAGATCGTATCGCGCCCGAACAAGAGCTGGAGCATGTTTTCCGGCTATTACCGGGCGGATGCCAAGACGGTGCAGACGCTTCGCAACCTCTGGTACCATTCCGGCGATGCCGGCTTCATGGACGAGGATGGCTGGCTCTATTTCAAGCACCGCCTCAACGAGGCGGTCCGACGCCGGGGTGAGAACATCTCGGTCTATGAAGTCGAGACCATTGCCGACAAACATCCCGACATCGTCGAGAGCGCTGCGTTCGGCATTCCGTCAGCGCTCACCGAGGAAGACATCATGATCGTGGCCCTGCGTAGGCCCGGATCCATGGTGCAGCCGCCCGATCTGCTCGACCATTTCAGGGCGCTGGCGCCTCGCCATATGGTCCCACGCTATATCGAGATCGCCGATACACCGCTTCCACGAACGCCAACGGAAAAAATAGCCAGAAACGTCCTAAGGCAACGTGGCATCGGCGACGCTACGTTTGATCGAGGGGAGCGTTAGCAGTTCGAAGATTGCGCTGGAGCGGCCCCATGATTTCTGGCGCCCGTGTCTGTCTCGGTAAAGCACGGTTCAATTATTGATCGGACAGTCAATAATTTTCGAAAGTCAAAAGACAGGCCGATGCGTCTTCGGACGGTGGAGCGTCTTGATGCTTGGGAAATCCACGATGAGCCGGGGAGGCGCGCATGAAGACTTGAGAATATTCTCGGCGATCTTCCAAGGAAGGTCGTTGTTATAGGTCGTTGAAACTTGAAAACAAAGAGAACAACCACCGCAGGGGAGGAATATATATGAAGCTGAAATGGTTCGTGGGTGTAATGTTGTCGGCCTCTTTCGTTCTGGGAGGATCGGCGCAGGCTCAAATCAAGATCGGGGTGGCCGGCCCGATGACGGGACCGCAGGCCGCGTTCGGCGCCCAATTGAAGAACGGCGTCAAGCTCGCCGTCCAGAACATCAATGCAAAAGGTGGAGTTCTTGGCCAGAAAATTGAGGTGGAGGTCGGGGACGATCAGGCAGATCCCAAGCAAGGCGTCTCCGTCGCCAATAAATTCGTAGGCGACGGCGTCACTTGGATCGTCGGCCATTTCAACACCGGGGTTACCATCCCGGCCTCGGAAGTATATGCGGACAATGGGGTGATTTTGATCACGCCCTCGGCGACCAATGAGAAGGTCACCGACCGCAAGCTTTGGAACGTCTTTCGAACCTGCGGCCGAGATGACCAACAAGCACAAGTCTGGGCAGATTTTGCCGCCAGTCATTTCAAGGGCAAGAAAATAGCTGTCGTCGACGACAAGACCACCTATGGCCAGGATATTGCCAAGAATACCGTCGCACAGTTGGCCAAGCGCGGCATTACGCCCGACTTGATGGAAGGTGTGAATGCCGGAGAGAAGGATTATTCGTCGATCGTCACCAAAATGAAGAATAAATCGATCGATTTGTTGATTTGGGGCGGATTGTACACCGAGGCAGCGCTTATCCTCAGGCAACTTCGCGACCAGGGCATGAAAACGATCATGTTGTCAGGCGATGGTATCACGTCTTCCGATTTTGCCACGGTTGGTGGTGATGCGGTCATCGGAACCCAGATGACCTTCCCGCCAAAATTCGAAAACGAACCGCAGAACGCCGACCTTGTCGGTCAATTCAAAGCAATGGGGTTCACGCCTGAAGGTTATACTCTTTTCTCATATGCCGCGGTGCAGATCTTCGCGCAGGCAGCCGAAGCGGCTAAATCCACGGATCCTCAGAAGATGGCGGAAGTCATGCATTCGGGCATGACTTTTCACACGGTTCGTGGAGATCTAGCCTACAACAAGAAGGGTGATCTTACCACGATTGGATACGCAATTTATACCTGGAGGAAGGGCCCCGACGGTAAAATCGATTACTATCAGAATTCAAGATAGAATATTGTATAAAGGTCTGATGGCTTGTCTCGCTTTTGCGGGACAGGCTACCTGAGGAATTAAAATTTTTTATAATATAACTGCCATTATTGTTAGCATTTACATAAGTCCGAGCCTATTGCACCGACATCATGGGGACCGCGGTGACCTGAGCCAAAAAATTGCCCTAGTTCGAAGCGTTCAGATCACAGTCTTGGCGACTTCAAGGTGTTGTTCCGAATGAACAGGCTCGATGCGTAAGTTCTCGTAGCAAGTCGGCAAGACCTGGTTCGGTGACGAGGAGCGCGGCTTCTTCCAACGACATCCATTGCACCTCGCGCTGGCCCTGCTCCTTCCATTTCTTCAAGGTCGCCTTGACCTCGAGGCGGTAGACGGTAGTTTCGACCAGAGCGAAATGCGTATCGAGGCGTTTCCAGTAGGGATAGATGCCGATCGGTTTCTTGTCGGCCTTGCCGAGCAGGCCGGCTTCCTGCTTTGCTTCGATCCTTGCCGCGTGGGCATCCTTGCGTCCCTTCATCGGCCAGCCCTTCGGCAGGGTCCACCGTTTTGTGCTGCGGGTCGTCACCAGGCAGGTTTCGATGCGCCCGTCCTTCATGCGGAGGGGCAACGCCGCAATCTGGCGCAGTGATGGGGATGGCTTGGCAAGGTCCGGCGTCATCTCGACAGCACCTTGCTCGAGATGCGCGTCAGGGAGATCAGCACGATCAGGGTCGCGGCACCCAATATCGTCGTCAGCGTGGCGGCATCAAAGATCGCACCGCGGTCCGACAGCGAGAAGATGCGGACGGGCAGGGTGACCCAGCCCGGCGGATAGATCATGACGGTCGCCCCGAGTTCCCCCATCGACAAGGCGAAGGAGAGGCTGAAGGCGGCGATCAGATAGGGGGTGAGCAATGGCAGTGTCACGCGTCGCAGCCGGTAGAAGGGGCGGGCGCCCAGGCTCTCGGCAACTTGCTCGCAGTCGATCGGAAGACGGGCGAGCCCAGCGGTGACGGTGCCGTAGGTGAAGGCCGAAATCAGCATGAAATGCGCGATGAGCACGATCAGCCTCGTGCCGTTGAGCGGGAAGGGCGGCTGGCTGAAGGCAACCAGCAGTCCAAGGCCGATGGAGACAGAGGGAACCGCGCTCGGCACGAAGAAAAAAAGGTCGAGCACGCGCTTGGGCAAGGGTTTGAAACGGCGCAGGGCCAGAGCTGCCCAGGTGCCGCAGGCGAGAGCCGCCAGGCTGGCGATGATGCCTGTGAGGATACTGGCCTTGAGCGATGCGAAGGAAGCCGTGCGAAAGGCATCGGCATAATGTTGGGTAGTCAGGTGCGAGGGCAGGATGTCGTTCCACTGCCCGCTGAAACTGGCGAGGACGATGACCCCGATCGGCAGGCCGTAGACGAGAAGGAAGAGCGGCACGACGGCCGCCCATAGGACGCCGCGCTCGGCTTTAGACCACACCAGCATTGCTGCCTCCGAAATGAGCGACGATGATGCGATAGAGCGTGTAGAGGCCGAGCGAGAGCGCGATGTTCACGACAGCGATGACGCAAGCGGTCGCATAGTCGAACTCCTGGATCGCCTTGCTGTAGATCAGCAGCGGCAGGGTGATGACGTCCTTGGCGCCGATGAACAGCACGATGCCGAATTCATTGACGGTGAGCAGCAGGCACAGACTCCCCCCGGCGACCAGGGCCGGCAGAGCGGCCGGGAAGATGACCTTTCGTACGATGCGCAGGGGGCGGGCGCCAAGGCTGCTTGCCACCTCGATCTGGGCATGGTCGATCTGGGAGAAGGTGGCGAGAAGCGGGCGCATGACGAAGGGGGTGTAAACAGTCACCTCCGCCAGCACGACGCCCCATTGCGAATAGAGAAAGTCGATGGGCGGCAGCTGCAAGGCGAAGGCATGCATCAGCGTTTCGTTGAGAATGCCGGCCGAGCCATAGATGAAGGTGAAAGCAAGGGTGACGAGGAAGGTCGGCAGTGCGATCACCGTATCAATCAGCCGACCCGCAAGTCTGGCGCCGGGAAAGGGCACGAAGGCGAACACCACCGACAGGACAAACCCAAGCAGCAGGCAGCCTATGGTGGAGCAGATGGCGATGACGATGGTGTGGTAGAGCCCGTCGACGAACTGGCGGGAGCCGAGGACCTGCTCGAACGTCGCGAGCGAGGGTGGACCGTCCCCGAGCGAGGCGCGAATGATGAGGGCGAGGGGATAGAAGAAGAGCAGGGCCAATACGATAAGTGGCGGCAGGATCCAGAGCCCGTCGAAATTGCGCCGCGCTGGGGCCGCGCCGAGCGCAATGTCAGCCATGGGCGGGGTCCTCCGGAACCAAAGTGACATCACCCGGCTCGAAATGGATGCGCACGCTTTCGCCGGCCTGCGGTGGATCGGCCATGGGCGTCGTCGTCATGCGGACGGTATGTCCGCCCGTTTCGAAGGTGATGTTCTGGACATCGCCTTGCCATTGCACGCTGAGTACGATGGCCTCGAGGGCATTGGGCTCGGAGGTCGTGCGGGTGAAGCGGAAGTCATGCGGCCGGACGCACAGGAGGCAATCATCGCCGCTGGCAAGACGGTGATGGTTGCGAGCGAAAAGAAAGGTATTGCCGAAGCGGACCTGGGCATGCCCGTTCTCGGTCGGCTGCAGATCCTTGACCGAAAGCAGGTTCGCACGGCCCAGAAACTCTGCCGCAAAGCGGTTCGGGGGATTGCGGAACAAGGATTGGGACGTGCCGAAGGCACGCAACTTGCCATCCCGCATGATGCCGATGTGGTTGGCCAGCGTGAGGGCTTCGGATTGATCATGCGTGACGTAGAGCACCGTCAGGTTCGGTAGGCTGGTATGGAGCTTGGCGAGCTCGTCGATCATGGCCCGCCGGATCTGGGCGTCGAGGGCCGAAAGTGGCTCGTCGAGCAACAGGACCTGCGGTCGGGGAGCCAGGGCGCGAGCAATGGCGACGCGTTGCTGCTGCCCGCCCGAAAGCTCGCGCGGGTAGCGCCGCGAATAAGCTGACATGCCAACCATCCCCAGGCATTCGGGCACGCGCTGGCGGATGGCGTCTTCGCGGGCGCCATGGGCGCGCAGGCCAAAGGCGACGTTCTCGTCGACGCGCATATGCGGGAACAAGGCATAATTCTGCACCACCATGCCGATCTTGCGGTCATAGGGGGCGAGATGCGTGACATTGCGCTCGCCGATCATGATCCGGCCCGAAGAGGGCCGGACGAATCCGGCAACACTGCGTAACGCCGTCGTCTTGCCCGAGCCCGAGGGGCCGATCAGGGCGACGATCTCTCCCGGGTTCACCGTCAGTGTGAGGGAATGTAGAACAGTCAAGTTACCATAAGTAACCGAGACGTTCTCGAATCCGATGCGGCTGCCGCCAGGAGCGGCAGCCTTGGCTTCGGTGCCTGGACCGTTTTTCAGCTGCGCTCTTTCCATGGTTCTGTAGGCCCTCAATTGCTTGAAATGGCCGAATTGTAGGCTGCAACGTTGTCCTTCAACCCGGAAAGCACGCTCGCCCAATCCGGGCTCCAGATCTCGACGCCCTGCAGCATGGCGTGGAGCTTCTTGTAGTTCTCGTCATCCGGTTTGACGTCGTTGCGCACCGGCAGACCCCTGGCGACGACGCTGACCTGCTTCTGAGCATCGGCGGAAAGCAGGAAGTCGATGAGTTTCTTGCCATTTTCGGAGTTGGGGGCGCCCTTGACCAGGGCAATGTAGTAGGGCAGGGCGAATAGCGTCTTCTTGCCGTCTGGCCCTGCCGGCACGAAGATCTGGATGTTGGGGTTGTCGGCCTGCTGGGACAGGTTCATCTGCATGTCGCCATTGGCGACATAGAGCTCGCCCTTGTTGACCAGCGCGGTTAACTTGCCGGTCGAGGCGGAAGGCCCGAGATTGTTGGCCTGGAGCTTTTTGAGAAAGTCGAGCCCCTTCTCCTTGCTGCCAAAGGCGTGGAAGGTCTGCAGCATGAAAGCCGTGCCGTCACCGGCCTGTCCAGGCGTTGAATATTGCAGCTTCTGCTTGAATTTGGGATCGAGGAGATCCTCG
Organism: Labrys sp. KB_33_2; assembly: GCF_052114505.1. Lineage (NCBI taxonomy): Bacteria > Pseudomonadati > Pseudomonadota > Alphaproteobacteria > Hyphomicrobiales > Xanthobacteraceae > Labrys > Labrys sp. KB_33_2. The sequence goes on from NZ_JBFREW010000017.1 coordinate 94,220, forward strand.
TATTTCGCCGGGGGCTGCTTGAGGACCTCGGCGTTGTAGATGAAGTTGGGGTAGTTGTTCACCAGGGCATAGAAACGTCCCTCGGCATCCTTGTCGCGGGCCTCGATCTTGTCGGCTCCGGCCGGGTTGTAGGCTTCGACGAGACTGTCGGCCGCAGCTTTCTGCATGAAGGGAGGCAGTGTCACCAGGACATCGGCCTGGGTGTTGGACTTCTCCTTCGCCAGGCGATCGACCACGCCGCTTGAACCGGCCTCGACATACTGGACCTCGATGCCGGTCGCCTTGGTGAAGGCCTCGAACTGATCGCCGAACCAACTCGGCGTGCCGTCGTGCAACCCATCGGCGCTATAGATGGTGACCACGCCATCGGCATGGGCCGGTACGGCCATGCCGGCTAACATCAGGGCTGCAATCAGGGCGAACCTGGATTTCATGACGTTCTCCTCTCGGGACGGATGTGAGCGTTTGGCGGCTTTCTTGTTTTTGCCTGTGTTTTGCCGTGGCCTGAGCCGAACGCCTTGCTGAAATGTGTTTTCAAGCGTCCGATAAGTAAAATCTATTTATCTTATGAAATGAACGATTTTGCTTATAGGGTAACTAGGGCGTCGGCGTTGCGCAGTTCAAGGACCAAAGCATGCTCAATCAGGAGCGTTCTCTGCCCCAACTCCTTGTTTCGACATGTCCTTGTGATTGCCGCCAGATCGCAAAACGCTTCAGGCAAAACGAATGCCGACGCGCTGTGCTCGCAGGCGGGGGTCGTTGGAACGAACCGTCACCGGCCGGCCCTGAAAGATTTCCTTGCAGCGGGCCAAGGTGTCCGCCTCCAGGCGCTGCATGGCTTCGACCGTGAAAAAAGCAAGATGCGGAAGGAGGATGACGTTGTCATGACTGTAGAGCGGGCTCATCGGATGGCCGGCCTTGCGCAGAGGTTCGAGCGAATAGGTGTCCAGGCCAACACCGCCCAGGCGCCCTCCGACGACGGCATCGACCAGGGCGGCTTCGTCGATCAGCGCGCCGCGCGACACATTGATCAGGACGGCGTTCGGCCTCATGCAGGCGAGCTCCGCCGAGCCGATCATGCCCCGCGTGCTCTGGGTGAGGACGCTATGAATCGAGACGAAATCGCTCGCGGCCAACAGGTCGTGAAGCGCCTCGACCTTCTCGATGCCGGCTTCGCGCATGGCCGTGGCGTCGAGATAGGGATCATAGCCCAGGACTCTTGCGCGAAAGCCGGCGCCGGCCATGCGGGCGAGGCTACGACCGATCTTGCCGCACCCGACAAGGCCCAGCGTCGCTCCGGCGATGTCACGCCCGAGCCAGCGTGGCTCGGGCCAGATCCAACCTTGTTCGGCAACCGCATGGCTGATGGCCGGCAGGCGCCTGGCGAGTGCGATCATCAGGGCGAAGGCGCCTTCGGCGACCGTTTCCTCGGCATAATCGGGTATGTTGACGACGGGTATGCCGCGCGCCATGGCCGCCGAGATGTCGATCGCATCGATGCCGACGCCATATTTGACGATGCCCTTCAGTCGGAGCGCTGCCTCGATCACCCGGGCGGTGATCGGCGTGTAGCACATCAGCAGCAGGTCGGCGTCGGCCACGGCCGCGCATAGATCGCCTTCCGAAATGCCTTCCGGCAGGGTGACGAGCTCGGCGCCATGCGCCCTGAGCCCTGCATCGATGCCGGGGCATTCGAGCTCCCGGTCCGTCCTGACAGCTTTCACCATGGCGCCTTCAACCCGCCAGGACCGCGCCCTCGACGATGGCGAGGGCGCGATCGAGGTCGTCCTTGGCAATGGTCAGTGGCGGCGACAGCGTCAGTACATTGCCCTGGCTGATCTTGAAGGACAGGCCACTTTCCAGGCAGCGATAATAAACCCGCTCGGCCAGAGCATGATTAGGCTGAAGCCCTTGCCTGTCCTCAACGAGCTCGACACCGAAGATCAGTCCTCTGCCCCGCACGTCGCCGACATGGGCGGAACGGGCCATCAATTCGTTCATGCGGCCCATGGCATGATCGCCCAGCTCGCTGGCGCGCTCGGCCAGGCCCTCCTCGCGGATGATGGCGATCGTGGTCAGCGCGGCCCGTGTCGTGACCGGGTTCTTTTCATGGGTGTAGTGGCCGATGGCATAGTCGCCGGCAACATCGAGGTCGCGGCGGGCAATGACGGCGGCAATCGGCAGAATGCCGCCGCCCAGCGATTTGCCGAGCACGAGGATGTCGGGCGTGACGCCGTCGTGCTCGGAGGCGAAGAACCTGCCTGTTTTGCCGAGGCCGGTTGGAATTTCATCGAAGATGAGCAGCGTGCCGTGCCTGTCGCAGGCTTCGCGCACGCTTTTCCAGAACCCTGGCGCGGGTACCAGCGGGGTCGCGCGCATGGGTTCGGCGATGAAGGCAGCGAAATCGCCTTCGCGGGCCAGGACATAGGAGATCATACTGGCGCAGGCACGGGCCGACTCCTCCAGCGAATTCGTGCCATAGGGGCAGTGATGCGGAGCCCAGGGCGCCACATGCTCGCTGCCCGGCAGGAGCGGGCCGGCAATGCCGGAGCGGAACGTCGCCTCGCCACCGACGCTTGAGGCGCCGAAGCCGGCGCCGTGGAACGCATCCCAGAAGGACAGTGTCTTGAACCGGCCCGTCGCCGCGCGCGCCAGTTTGAGGGCGACCTCGATAGCGTCCGAGCCACCCGTGGTGAACAGCACCTTGCCAAGATCGCCCGGCGAGAGCGCTGCCAGCGTCTCGGCCAGTTCGACAGCTGTCTCGCAGGTAAAGCGGCGCGGGGCGAAGGGCAGAGTATCCATCTGCGCCCGGATGGCTTCCTTGAGGCGCGGATGCCCATAGCCGATGTGGTGGACGCTGTTGCCGTGGAAATCCATGTAACGCCGGCCGGCGAGGTCTTCGATCCAGATGCCTTCGGCCTTGGCGATGGTCGACACGCAGGGGCTGGAAAGGCTCTGATGCAGGAAGACATCGGCATCGCGCTGCAGCAGTGCGGCCGAGGAGGCGTGATGCTGCCTGGCGTTCCAGTCACGCCGCGCCTGGGCGGTATTGGATTCGCCCTCGGTATGGATCAGGTTCATGGTGCTCCACAGCCGGGCCGCGCCCGCTCCCCTCTTCAGCCACCAAAAAGCTCGGCGATCGTTTCCTCGCCGAGAGCAAAACCCGTGCTTGCGCCGGTGCCGCTGGTCACGATCACCAGCCTGAAGCCTTCGCCGAGCGCCAGCCGAAGTGCCTCGTCCTTCGACGAGGATGCGTATGTGCCGACCCAATGGGCGATGACGCGAGGGGGGGACGCACGGAACAGGGCCGCATATTCTGCCAGGATCAGGCCGTCGACCTCGGTGGAGGCGAAGGGATCCGGCGTCGCGCCATAATGGTGTGAATCGCCCACGACCAGAGAGCCATCGGCCGACTGAGTGACAATGAGATGGACGCCATTCTCCAGGGCGGCTGTCCGCTCGTTTTCGAGCCGTCGGCGTAGTGCAGCCGTTTCCGGCAGTGCGGCAAAGGCGCCGTAGCGCAGGAGGCTGAGATCGGACATCAGCGCCGAGTTGAGCCTGAAGCCGGGATCGGCGAGGCGCAACATCTGCAGCTTGCAGCGCCGAACCCTGTGCTCTGCGATCGTCTCGCCAAAGAGGGTGGCGAGATCATCGCCCGGGCAGACTGCAATGCGTGAGGCCGTGACATCCCCGGTGCTGGTGAGAAGCCGCCCGGGCTCGACGCCCCATACCGCCGTGCCGAAGCGGAAGGTGACGCCGTGATGCGCCCGGAGCCACTCGACGAGGCGGGGCAGAGCGAGGAAGGATTCGACCCGCAATTCATGCGGGCTGAAAAAGCCGCCGATTGCAGCGGAACCGGCCAGGGAAGGCTCGCACTCCGCAAGTTCGGCTGCAGTCAAGACCTGGCATGATGCGCCTTCCGGAGTGGCGCAGAATGCCTCTATGGCGCCGAGCGCCTCGGGACGCTGGGCGGCGATCACCATGCCGCGATGGAGAATGTCGATCTTCGCCTCGGCTGCCGATGCAAGCCAGACCTCGCGGCTGCGCTGCGCGCGCCGATAGGAAAGGCCCGGCGTCTGGCCGCTGACGACGACCAAGCCGAAATTGCGAATGGAGGCACCATTGGCGGCGCTATCGCGATCGACAACCACGACCCGCAGCCCGCGTCGGGCCGCAGCCAGCGCATGGCCAAGGCCGACAATGCCGGCCCCGACGACGGCAAGATCAAAGGTCTCAGGCATGAGGCGCTACCACGGCAACGAGAAAGTCTTGACGTTCGTGAAGGACTTCATCGCCTCGATGACGCCTTCCTTGTAGCCGTTGCCCGAATCCTTGATGCCGCCGAAGGGGCTCATCTCGATGCGATAGCCCGGCACTTCCCAGATATTGACGGTGCCGACCCTGAGGCCGGTGATGAAGGCCTGCATGCGCCTGAAGTCGTTGGTGCATACGCCCGAGGAAAGGCCGAAGGCCGTCGAGTTCGAAAGCGCGATCAGGGCTTCGTCGTCATCCGGGGCGCGGATGATCGGCACGATCGGGCCGAAGGTTTCCTCCATGACGAGCTCGCTCTCATGCGGCACCTTGTCGACGACGATCGGCGGCAGCAGCGCGCCCTGGCGACCGGGATCGTAGAGGATCTGGGCGCCGGCTTCCGCCGCCATGTGGACGCGCCTTTCGAACAGGGCAGCCGCCTTCTCATGCACCACCGTACCGAGTTGGGTCGCCGGGTCGAACGGGTCACCGAAGCGGATGGCCTTGGCCCGTTCGAGCACCAGGGGCACGAAACGGTCGGCAACCTTTTCCTGCACGAGGATGCGCTTGACGGCGGTACAGCGCTGGCCGGAATTCTTGGTCGCGCCGGCGACAGCGAGGTCCGCCGCCCTGGCGAGGTCGGCGTCATCGAGATCGTTGAGGATGATCAGAGGGTCGTTGCCGCCGAGCTCCAGGACCTGGCGCTTGTAGCCGGCCTTGTAGGCGATCATCTTGCCGACGGGCACGCCGCCGGTGAAGGTGATCAGATCGATATGGGGATTGGTGATCATTTCATCACCGATCTCCGCAGGCCATCCGGTCACCACCGAGAGCATCTGTGGCGGCAGGCCGGCCTCGTAGAGAATGTCGGCCAGGATCAGCGCCGTCATCGGCGTGAGTTCCGTCGGCTTCACGACCACGCAATTATTGGTGGCGATCGCCGGCGCCACCTTGTGTGCGACCATGTTGAGCGGATGGTTGAAGGGCGTGATCGCCGAAATCGCCGTGAGGGGCTCGCGCTGGGTGAAGATCCGCCTCTGCTTGCCGTGAGGGGTGAGATCGCAGGAGAAGATCTGGCCATCGTCGTGAATGCACATCTGGCCGGCGAGCGTGAAGACGTCGAAGGCACGACCGACTTCATAGAGCGAGTCCTGCTTGGAGATGCCGAGTTCGCTGGTGACCAGATCGGAAATCTCGTCCCTGCGTGCGTTGAGCAACTCGGCCGTCTTCAACAGGATCTTCTGGCGGTCGTAGCGCGAGAGCTTGGACTGATAGCCGGCGGCGATCTCGAAGGCCTGTCGGGCATGTTCGGCCCGCCCTGCCGGCACGATGCCGATCACCGTATCGGTATAGGGATAGCGGACCTCGACGGTCGCCTCGGCCTCGACCAGTCTGCCGGCGATCCGCATCGGTTCATGGCGGACCTTGATGGTTTTCTCGGGCGTGTTCATTTTGGCTGAGCCGCTGCCAGGGTGGCGTAGTAGAAGGCGTCGAAATTGCGCAACGCCGGCGCTTGCGGCAAGTCGGGCAGGGGGCGGTTCACGATGAAGGGCACGGCCTGCTCGGTAAGACCGCCATGCGAGCGCAGCGGCTCGTCGAGTGCGGCAAGGTCGTGCCGATGCTCGGACGTGCCGATCGTCTTGTTCTCACCCGAGACCATGACGATGTCGCCGATGCGGTCTTCAGGCAGTTCGAAGCGCCGGCATCCCTCTTCGCGTCCGAGAACCAGCGTCATGTCCTCGATATCGCGCAGCCTCGCGATGATGGACTGGCGGTCGGCGCCCTTGGGCAGATAGGCCGTGGCAAACGAGCCCAGCGCGCCATGGTGCACGACATAGGGGTCGGTGATCGGCAGGATGACGCGGGCAGCATCCTTGCCGAGCCATTCATCCAGCAGGTCCTGGACATAGACCACGTTGGGGGAACCGTCCGCATGATGCTTTGGCTTCATGCCGTGATCGGCCGTGATCACGATGGCGGCGCCCAGAGCATCGAGCTCGGCGAGATATTTGTCGAACATGGCGTAGAAGGCGTTCGCCTGGGACACGCCGGGGGCATATTTGTGCTGAATGTAGTCCGTCGTCGTCAGATACATGATGTCGGGTCGGAATTCGCGCAGCAGCTTGACGCCGGCGGCGAACACGAATTCGGACAGTTCCGCCGAATAGACCTCCGGCATCGGACGCCCCAGCCATTTGGATGCGTCATCGATGCCATTGGCGGCCTTGGTGGTGGTGTTGGCCTTTTCCGACGAGAAGCAGACGGCGCGCCCGTCATCATAGGACAGGCCATGGCCCAGGAGGGCGCGCAGCTTGTCCTTGGCGGTGACGATGGCGACCTTGGCTCCTGCATCGTAGAACGCCTTGAACACCGTCGGCGCGCGCAGGAATTTGGGATCGTTCATCATCACCTCCTCGCCCGTTTTGGGGTTGTAGAGGTAGTTGCCGCAGATACCGTGTACGGCGGGCGGGCGCCCGGTGACGATCGACAGATTGTTGGGGTTGGTGAAGCTGGGAATGACGCTGTGCGCGGTGCTGGCCGTTCCCTTCTGCAGGATGCGTTCGAGGGCCGGCATCAGGCCGGCCTTGATGGCTTCGTCGAGATAATCAGGCTCGCAGCCGTCGAGACAGATGGCGATCGCCGGCACGCGCGGCCAGGCATAATTGCGCTCGTTGGCGGAGACCGAGACGGGGGACAATTGGTTCATCGAGGATCGATCCTTCAATACGGGCCGCCTCAGGCGGCGAGCTTTGCGCGTTCGGCAATGGCGTCGGCGGGCGGGGCGGCGGAAACGACCTTCATCTCGGCAAGAGACTGGCGGGCGGCTTCGACCACGTTGCGCATGACATGCTCGTCCATCCGTCCGATGCAGCCGACGCGGAAGGAGTCGACCACCGTCAGCTTGCCGGGATAGATGATGAACCCCTTTTGTTTCATCTGTTCGTAGAAGCGGCTGAAAACGAAGCTCGGATCGGCCGGGCAGAAGAAGGTCACGATGATGGGCGAGAGCCAGGTGTCGGACAGCAGCGTCTCGAAGCCGAGCTCGCGCATTCCCGCCACCATCACATCGCGATTGCGGGTATAGCGCGCGCCCCTCCCTGCCACGCCGCCTTCGGCGGCATGCATGCGCAGGGCCTGGAGGAAGGCCGCCACCACATGCGTGGGCGGGGTGTAGCGCCACTGCCCGATCTTTTCCATCGTGGCCCATTGTGCATGGACGTCGAGGCTGAGCGAATGGCTGTTGCCTTGTGCTGCCTTCAGCGCGTCCTTGCGGGCAATCACGAAGCCGAAGCCCGGCACGCCCTCGATGCATTTGTTGGCGGAAGACACCATGGCCTCGAAGGCGATCTCGTTGACGTCGAGCCGGATGGCGCCGAAGGCGCTCATGGAATCGATGAGGAGCTTGCGTCCCTTGTTCTCCACGGCCGCGGCGATCTCGGCCACCGGGTTGAGGATGCCGGAGCTGGTTTCGCAATGGATGGCGAGGACATGAGTGATTGCCGGATCCGCATCGAGCGCGGCCGCGACCTCGTCGCCACGCGGGGGCAGGTAGTCGCCCTTGTCGATGAGGGTGTAGGCGCGGCCGATATAGCGCATGGTCTCGGCGGCCCGCAGACCATAGGCGCCATTGGCGAGGACGAGAACCTTGCCGTCCTTGGGGACGAAGGATCCCAGCATCGCCTCGACGCAGAACGATCCCGAGCCCTGCATGGGCACGCAATCATAATCGCACTTGCTGTCTCCGGTCAGCGCAAGCAGGCCTTGCCGAAGCTCGACGGTCATGGCGCGAAAATCGGCATCCCAGGAGCCCCAGTCGCGCAGCATCGCCTGCTTTACCTCGGCGGCGGTGGTCAACGGGCCCGGTGTCAGAAGATAGGGCTCTCCGAGCAGGGGAGGGGCAAAAGCTTGCGTCGACGCACTATCGTGCATGGGCCAATCCTCGTCTGGTGCCGTTTGGTGGCGACCATATAGGACCGGCATAATCTATTCTAAAAATCGTTATTTTGTATCCGTGTATAAGCTGTGATTATATGTCGAACACGGCGTGCCCTGGGGATGATCGTCAATGCGCTATGTTCAGCTTCGTGCCTTTCATTATGTGGCGATTTCGGGCGGTTTTTCCCGGGCGGCCAGCGAATTGCTGCTGACCCAACCGGCGATCTCCGACCAGGTTCGCAAGCTGGAGGAGGAATACGACACGCTCCTGTTCAATCGCCAGCGCAAGCAGGTCGTACTGACGGAGGCGGGAGAGCGACTTCTAACCATCACCCGGCGCATGTTCGAAATGGAGAACCAGGCGCTCGAACTCCTGTCGGAGTCCCGTTCGCTCCGGACCGGTTCGCTGCGCATCGTCGCCGACGCTGCCCACCACGTGCTGCACATCATGGGCGAGTTCCGCCGCCGCTATCAGGGGGTTCATGTCACCGTCCGTGCCGGCAATACGGAAACGGTTATCAAAAGCCTGTTCAATTATGATGCGGATATCGGTGTTGTGGGGGAGGCCCCGGCGGGTCGCGACTTCGAGATCATCACGCTCCACGCTACGCCGATCGTCGCTTTCGCTGCAACCGACTTCGACCTTGGCGGGCGCAAGAGACTTTCCCTTGCCGATCTGGCCGCGTTGCCGCTTGTCATCCGCGAGCGCGGCTCCAAGACACGCAAGCGCCTGGAGGATGGGGCGGCTGATGCCGGCATAAAGCTAAAATATGCAATCGAGGCAGAGGGGCGGGAAGCGGTTCGCGAGATCGTGGCCTCGGGCGCCGGCCTCGGCTTTGTCTCTCAAGCCGAGTTCGGCAATGATAGCCGGCTTACGAGGATCCCGATCTCCGGCCCTCCGATGCTGATGGAAGAAGCGCTGGTCTGCCTGAGCGAGCGAAGCGAGGCAAAGGCCATTCGAGCTTTTTGGGGCATTGCGCGTGAGTTTGCGCACGTCGCATCAGCCGTCACGGCGAAGTAAGTCTCACGCTTTCATTGTGTGTCGCGATAGTTGGTGAAATACGGTGCCGAGAGACTGGAGCCTCGCCGCGGTCTGGAACGCCGGCGAGACCTTCAACGCGAATTTCAATTCTGGTCGCCAGCGCGGCGTTGGTCCCATGCCGTCGACCATCGGCTCGGATCGCCACCGCGGCAGCATGGTCGACGCCTTCCGGTCAATCGCCCAGGATGGCGTGAACGAATCGTCTCTTGGTCTTGAGCGTTCCTCTGTGAAGTTCAGGCCGGGTGCTGCAATTGGCTGAGCCCGCCGTCGACGACGAGGCACGCCGCGTTCATGAACGGGCACTCGTCGGAAATCATGAACACTGCGGCAAGTGCTATCTCGCGTGCCGAGGCGATGCGGCCGCTGGGATGGAGCGCCATCGTATTGGCACGCGCTGAGGCGGGATCGGGAAAACCATTCCAGTAGTCGATGGCCTTCTGTGTTTCGACATAGCCTGGGGCCGTGCATTCACACGAACACCCTGCGCCGCATATTCGAGCGCCAGCGACTTTGTCAGTCCAAGTAGAGCGTGCTTGGCGACAGGATAGGGGAAGGTGTGCGGAATGATGGTGAAGCCATGGGTCGACGCGATGTTAAGGATTGCCCCGCCGCCGCTTGCGATCATCCCCGGCAATACCGCCTTGCTGCAGTTCCAAGCTCCCTTGACGTTGACGTCAAAGTTAAGTGCCCATTGCTCCTCGCTCGCATCGAGCGGCGTGGAGAATACATTGACCCCGGCATTGTTGATCAGTGCATTGACCGGGCCGATCTGTTCTCAACGCCAATCCCATCGGCTCGGTCTCGAAATGCTTCAGCGCATTGGGACTGTGGCTCATCGGCTCCAGGCAGAAGAAGTCGCGCTTGCCGTTGGGCGCAAAGAGCATGTAGCGATCGAGCATGCTATCGGCGGCGATATCGACGCCGAGTTGACGCTCGGGCCATACGATGCGTGCGCTGCCATTCCAACCTTCGAAGCAATTGTTCAGCCGGCGATCGGGCAGTCGGCGTGCGGTAGAGAAATCGACGTCGCTGACAAGGGCGCCTCTGGAGCCGGGTAGATGTGCATCTCGTTCCGTCCACCATGCGGTGGCCGGTGCAAGAAGGGTTGTCTGCGGTGTCAGCGGAAAGAAGGGATGAAAGCCGATGTCGAACGGCAGGTCGATCCTGCCTGTATTAGTCACCGACAGCTGATGCCGACGGCGCGCCTGTCGGAAGCAATCAGGGCAGGGCCACGCACGATCTGCATCGTGGCCAGTGTCGTGATGAGCGCATTGATGTGGAATTTCGCAATGACGAAACCGTTGACGAAGCCTACGAAAGTACCGCAGGCGATTGCCGCTACAAGGCCGAGCAGGATCGACCCGGTCGCGTTCGTCGACGGAGCATAGCGGGACGCGATTGGCGCGATATGGCAAGACGGGCGGCCTACCTATGCACGAAATGCTCGCAACGGCGTGCGATCTCGCCATCGGCTTGATGTCGGCTTGATGTCGGCTTGCGTGTGCGGGGCGGTCCGGCCTCCGATCTGCGGGAGCCCGCCGAGCAGCCGGTGTCTGTCCTCGCGCCGGCGTCGCGCTTCGGCGTCTGGCGCCTCATGAGAGCGATCGGGATGCAGAGTGACGGGAAGGCTGGCTATGCAGGCAGAGGCGGTTCACGGGGACGTGTCATCGGAGCATGCGCACGATGGCATGATCTTCGTGAGAGCCGGAATCTTCTGGATGGGCTCGGATCATCACTACCCCGAAGAGAAGCCGGCTCATCGTGTCAGCGTCGAGGACTTCTTCATCGATGAGACCCCTGTCACCAACGCACAGTTTGCCGAGTTCGTAGTCGCGACTGGGCATCGCACATTTGCCGAATTCGCGCCCGACCCTCGGGACTATCCCGGCATCTTGCCGGAGCTGCTGTATGCGGGGTCGCTCGTCTTCCTGGAGCCGGCCGGGCGCGTCGATCTCCGTGACTGGTCGCAATGGTGGTCTTTCCTGAAGGGCGCCAACTGGCGCCAACCCTATGGACCGCACAGCAGCATTGCGGGGCTGGATGATCATCCCGTTGTCCACGTTACCCACCACGACGCAGTGGCCTATGCCCGATGGAAGGGCAAGGATCTCCCCACGGAAGCAGAGTGGGAATTTGCCGCCAGAGGGGGTCTCGAACAGGCCGAATATGCCTGGGGCTCGCAACTGACACCCGATGGTCGGCATATGGCCAATACCTGGCAAGGATCGTTTCCGACGGTCAATCGCAATCTCGACGGATACTCCCGCACGTCGCCCATAAGGGCCTTTCCGCCCAACGAGTACGGTCTCTACGACATGATTGGAAACGTCTGGGAGTGGACGTCCGATTGGTTCGCCCCAAAGCACGAGGCGGACGCGACGAAAGCTTGCTGCATACCCAGAAACCCTCGCGGAGGGCTCGAGTCCGCCAGCTATGATCCGTGTCTCCCCCACATAAAAATCCCGCGGAAGGTTTTGAAGGGCGGATCGCACCTGTGCGCTCCGAACTACTGCCGCCGCTATCGACCGGCAGCCCGACATGCCGAGGCGATCGATACATCGACAAGCCATGTCGGGTTCAGATGTGTTGTCCGGAACGGAGAATTGAATGAAACGGCCTCCTAGTCAAAAATTCAGAGCGCGCTGGTTGGGCGCAGGCACGACGCTCCTGATGTTGGGATCGCCCGTGATGGCCCAGGAATCGCTGCCGTTTCCGTCAACGCCCTCGGGGAGCAAGGCCGGGCCAACGATCGCGGAATCGACCTACAGCCCCCTGCCGGCGAAGTCGCATCTTCCCGCCAATGCGCCCAACATCGTCGTGATTATGCTCGACGACGTCGGTCCAGCATTGCCGAGCACGTTCGGCGGCGTGATCAATACGCCTACATTGAGCCGCGTCGCCGGGGACGGGGTCACCTATAACCGCTTCCATAATGCTGCGATGTGCTCACCCACCCGCGCGGCCCTGCTGACCGGGCGCAATCACCATCGCGTCGGCTCCGGCCAGATCACCGAACTGGCGAACGACTGGGACGGCTATTCCGGCCGGATCCCGCGCACATCCGCGACTGCGGCGAAGGTCCTCGGCTATTACGGCTACGCGACGAGCGCCTTCGGAAAGTGGCACAACACGCCGGCCAACGAGACAACGGCCGTCGGCCCCTATACGAATTGGCCCGCCGGCCAGGGGATCGGCTTCGACTACTTCTACGGTTTCCTTGCTGGAGAATCCTCGCAATGGGAGCCTGCGGTCGTCGAAAACACGGTCCGGGTGAATCCGTCCGAAGCGAAGACAGAATATCACTTCACCGAAGACATGACCGACAAGGCCGTCTCCTGGATGAAGCAGGTCCACGCGCTGACGCCGGATCGGCCCTTCTTCATGTATTGGGCCCCCGGCGCCTCCCATGGTCCGCATCACATCTTCAAGGAATGGGCGGACAAATATAAGGGCAAGTTCGACGAAGGCTGGGACGTCACGCGCGAGCGCGTCTTCGCCCGACAGAAAGAACTCGGCTGGATCCCGAAAGACACCGAACTGACGCCGCGGCCGAAGACGCTTGCCGCATGGGCCGACATTCCCGAGGACGAAAAGCCGTTCCAGCGCCGGCTCATGGAAGTGTTCGCCGGATACACCGAACATGCCGATGCGCAGGCCGGCCGGTTGATCGATGCTCTGGACGAGCTCGGCATCCGCGACAACACGCTCGTCTTCTACATCTGGGGCGATAACGGCTCGAGTGCGGAAGGCCAGAACGGCACGATCAGCGAGTTCCTGGCGCAGAACGGCATTCCGTCCGAGATCAAGGATCATATTCGCACCATGAACGAACTCGGCGGGCTGGACGTGCTCGGGTCACCCAAGGTGGACAACATGTACCATGCCGGCTGGGCTTGGGCTGGCTCCACGCCATATCAGTCGACAAAGCTGATTGCCGCGCATTTTGGTGGAACGCGTACGCCGCTCGCGGTGTCGTGGCCAAGCAGGATCAAGGCGGACAAGACGCCGCGTCCGCAATTCCATCACGTCAACGATATCGTGCCGACGATCTACGAGATCTTGCACATCACACCGCCGAAGCTCGTCGATGGAGTCAGCCAAGATCAGCTCGACGGCACCAGCATGGTCTATTCCTTTATGTCCCCGACGGCATCGGACCACAAGAAGGAGCAGTATTTCGAGGTCATGGGCAGTCGCGCCTACTACAAGGACGGATGGATCGCGTCGGCATTCGGGCCGAGGGTGCCCTGGCAAGCGGGCGTCGATCCCTCGATCATGAAATGGTCGCCGAAGAACGATGTCTGGGAACTCTATGATCTCAAGAAGGACTTCTCGCAGGCCAAGGACGTCGCCGCCGCCAATCCCGGCAAACTCGACGAGCTGAAGAAGGCTTTCGAGGTAAGCGCGAAAGATAATAAGGTCTATCCGGTGGGCGGTGCGCTATGGTCCGCGATCTTCCATCCGGAAGACCAGCCATCCAATCCCGCCAAGACGTTCAACTATACGCAGGAAGTCGTTGGCGTTCCCGAGTTCACCGCGCCGAAGCTCGGATCGCGCAGCAACCTCGTCACCATCGATGCGGATTTGCAGCCCGACTCGAAGGGCGTGCTTTACGCACTTGGGGCCGTCTCGGGCGGTATCGCCCTGTGGGTCGAGGACGGGAAGCTCTACTACGAGTACAATCTGTTCGAGATCGAACGGACCCGGCTGGAGACGTCAGCCCCGCTGCCGACCGGGAGGGTTAAGATTGAGGTCGAAACAACGCGCAAGGCCAGTGGCGCTCGCCCCGAGCCTCTCGACATCGTCATCCGCGTTGACGGCAAAGAAGTCAGCAAGGGCCATGTCCCACGCTCGGCAGCGGGTACCTTTACTGCCAATGATGCCTTTGACGTCGGCCGAGACAGCTATTCCCCGGTCTCGCTTGCGTATTTCGATCGCAAGCCCTTCGCCTTCAATGGCACGATCCAGCATCTGAAGGTCGAATATCTGAACTGAGCGCCGACCGGTGGGAGGTAGCGAGCAAGACTGCCGCCACCGCCCTTCAAGGGTGGTGTTGCAAACGTCTCGGTCGGCGATGTGCAACATGAGAGCGCTATGCGTCCGATGGAGGGCGTTTTGTATTCAAAGGCCGCCATCTCGACCGCTCGCTTCTCCTGCTTTGCGAGCGCTGCAACCTGGCTTACGGACTGCGCCTGTGCGACTTGTAAGAGATGGTGGCGGAACGCGGCATCGGCGTCGATCACCGGACGATCCATCACTGGGTCGTTCACTCCTCGCCGTTGCTTCTGAAACGCTTCAACCGGCGCAAACGAGCTTGACCGGCAAGTGGCACATGGACGAGCCGAAGGGGAGCGCGGATCAGCAACACGTACGTGAAAGTGCGGGGAACGTGGACGTACCTTCACAGGAAAGCCCAAATCTGAAAAAGGGGACGCTCAAAGAGGTCGGCTCCACACCACAAATAGGCCGACGGACAGGCTCGTTACGAGTCGATGGACGCCGCCGCTAGCGCCAACCGGGCCAGCGCCGGAAGCGATTTCGAGCCCGTCTTCCTCATGATCGAGGCACGATGATTTTCGACCGTCCGCTGACTGATTCCAAGGTCTACCGCAATATTCTTGCTGGGGTGGCCGGAGAGAACCAAGTTCATGATCTGTCGCTGCCGTCTGGTCAGTGTGGCGATAATAGCTGCAGCGGCTTCCCGCCATGCGGACAAGGTGCTGGCATCGCGCGACCGCTCAAGGGCCCGTTTGACACTGGCGACCAACTCGCCGTGACCGAAGGGCTTTTCAATGAAATCCAGGGCACCTGCCTTCATGGCCTGAACGGCCATGCGCACATCGCTGTTGCCGGTGATCATGATGGTCGGCAACCGATGGATTTGGTGAGTCAGATGTCGTAACAATTCGAGCCCGCTCATGCCGGGTAGATATGCATCGACCAGAAGGCAGGCTTCGCGGCCCGGAAGGTAAACCTCCAGAAACGCCTCGCACGTCGCGAATGCCTCTACGATATATCCATCTTCATCAAACATCTTGCAGATTGCGTCGCGGATATAGCTGTCGTCATCGACGACAAAGATGACCGGACCAGCAGTTCTGCCAGCCTGAGTGTTGTCGCGGGGCTGCGAAGGTCTAGGTATCGACACCTGCGATGCATGAAGAAGGTGCTGGATGGTTTGTACCAGTTCCTTTGGCCGCACTGGTTTATTGAGCTGGAAGCAATCATGGCTGGCAATATCGCGCAGTGTTGCTGTCGATATATCACCGGTCAGGATAATGGCCGGGATATTCCGATGAAGCTGGGCCCGTAGTTTCGCCGTAACCCCGAGCCCATCCAGATCATTTGGCAGGTTGTAATCCGCTAGGATGAGGTCTGGTCGAACCCTTCCTCGTGCGATCAATCCGAGGGCATCGAGCCCGTCCGCCGCCATTGCCGTTTGATGATCTTCACCCGCGAGAAGAAGGCCCAGGAGATCGCGTAGCTCTGGATCGTCTTCGATGATCAGAATGGTGCCCGTGCAAGGGGAAGCCACGACCTTGCCTTCGGCCGGGGGTGACTGCCGGTCTTGAACCGGCACCGCCACCGGCCTTGCCTGGAGCACGACGTCCACGGCAAAGACGGAGCCTTTGCCCGGACGCGAGCGGACATGCACCCGGTGATCGAGCAACTCACCCAGATGTCGAACGACAGACAGGCCGAGCCCCAGACCGCGGCTGCGCTCGCGTGCGGCATTGTCGAGCTGATGGTATTCGTCGAATATTGCCTGCAGTTCTTCGTCGGGAATTCCGACGCCGGTATCCCAGATCTCGATGCTTAGCTTGTCCTGGCGACGGCGGCAGCCGAGCAGCACTCTGCCACGCCTGGTATATTTCAAGGCGTTTGACAGCAGGTTGCGGATCATCTGCTCGAGCAGACGCGGGTCACTATAGACGGCAAGGCCACAGGGAATGACACGTAGGACGAGGTTTTGTGCCTGCGCATGATAGGTGAATTCGTCCTTCAAGCGCTCAAGCAGATCGGCGACCCGAAAACTCGCCTTCTCGGCATGAACAGTGCCTGCTTCGAGCTGATTGATGTCGAGTAGGGAATTCAGCATGCCCGACATCGCAATGGTCGTATCATCGAGCCGCGCGGCCAGCACCAACGCTTCTTCCTTCCTGTCCTCCCTGATGCTTTTTTCCAGAATGCTCCTCATCAGGCTGAGCGCCTGAAGAGGTTGGCGGAGGTCATGGCTTGCAGCAGCGAGAAAGCGCGATTTGGCGATATTGGCGCGCTGTGCCTCCCGCCTGGCCGTTTCCAGCGCGTCCGTCACGTGCCTGCGTTCAGTAATGTCGGCAAAGGTAATGACGACGCCCTCGACACCGTTGTCCTGGGTGCGATAGGGCAAGATACGCCGAAGGTACCAGCTACCGTTGCGTGCTTTGATTTCCCGCTCGATGGGATGAAGAGTGTCCAGCACCGTTCGCGCATCCGCAAGAAGCGCACCATCGGCGGCGAGCGAACTCAAATCGGCGAGCGGTCGACCGACATCGGTCGGAATGACACTGAAGAGCGCTTTGGTTGCCGGCGTGAAGAAACGGATGTTGAGATTGGTGTCGAGAAAGAGCGTCGCGACATCGGTGCTGTAGAGGACATTCTGTAAATCGTTGTAGGTCGTGCGCTGACGTTCCAGTGTTTCCTGGAGCTGGCTGTTGAGGGCGGTCAGTTCCTCGTTGAGCGACTGCAGTTCTTCCTTAGACGTTACCAGCTCCTCGTTGGTCGACTGGTATTCCTCGTTAACGGAGAGGGCTTCCTCGTTGATGATCCTTTGTTCCTCGCTCGAAGTCTCCAGATTGCGGATGGCGGAGCTCAGCTCAGTCCTGGTCGCTTCCAGTTCTTCTTCGAGTTCGGCGATCCGAGGCGCGTCATGGGACGCATTCCCGCGCCTTTGCCTTCGGGCAGAAGCCGGTTCGTCGATAAAGCAGATCAGCAAGAGATCCTCGCCCCCGCTCTGAACGGGTTGCACGACGATACGGAACGATCCCCCGTCGTCGCGGTTCGAACGGACACCGGCGACGACAGTCCGTACATTCTCCTGGCTGGCGCGCTGGATGGCCGATCGAAGTTTGATGCGTATGTTCTGCCGGGCCATGGCCAGCAGGTCGCGTGTGGGGGACCCCGCCGGCACATGAAGATAGCGATCGGTCTGCCCCAGATAATAGAGGCACTCATGCTCCCGGTTGATCAGGATGGCCGCAGGCGCGTAGGTCTCCAGCACCATCCGCCGGCAAAGTTCGGCAAGGGCGGCTTGTCTAGAGGGCGCGCTGTTTTGCCCCGTGCGGGCCGGTACCCGCAAGCCGTCGCCGGCGTTCAGCGCAAAGTCGAGGCCTCCCGCCCGAGTGCGACCGATACGGCGATAGATGCGCTCGGGCTTGGAGATCATCTCGAAACGATCGGCGGCGTTGAGCATGGTCTCCGAATTGCCGAGAAGGAGAAACCCGCCCTCCCGCAGCGCGAAATGGAAGAGCGCGATGACTTTTTCCTGCGCTTCCGGAAGCAAATAGATCAGAAGATTGCGGCATGAGACCAGGTCGAGGCGGGAGAAGGGGGGATCGGCTAGAACATCCTGCACCGTGAAGACCACCATTGCGCGCAACTCGGGCAAAACCCTGTAGCCCTGCTCTTCCTTCACAAAAAAGCGCGCCAGCCGTTTCGGTGAAACATCCGTCTCGATCGTCGTTGGGTAAAGGCCTTCGCGTGCGCTCGCGACGGCGTCCGGGTCTACGTCGGAGGCGAAGACCTGCAATTTAAGATTGGGCGTTGCAGCCGCGATTTCTTCGCGAAAGAGCATCGCCAGGGAATAAGTCTCCTCGCCGCTGCTGCAGCCGGCGATCCAGATGCGTAGCGGCCGATCGGGTGGATGGTTGCGGACGAGGTTCGGAATGATCTTCTTAGCCAGAAAATCGAATACTTGTCGGTCGCGAAAGAAGCTGGTGACGTTGATGAGAAGATCCTTGGCAAGCAGATCCAGTTCGCCCGCATCGTTGTTCAGCAGATCGAGATAGCGCTCCATGCCTTCGGGCTCGATCGCAGCCATTGCCATGCGCCGTTCGATCCGGCGCTGCAGCGTTCCCGATTTGTAGAGCCTGAAATCGTGGGCGGTCCTGGTGCGAAGAAGTTCGAGGATTTGGGATAGCCCCTTTTTGGGTGAGCCTTCCAGGCCCAAATTGCTTTTTGTGCCTGGAAGGGCCATCCGCTGATCATATCGGGCCAGCGCGTCGGGCATCTCGGCAACAGGGAGCACGAGGTCCACCGAATCTGTCAGGATTGCATTGCGCGGCATACCGTCATAACCGGCCTCATTCGGATCCTGGGCGATGACGAGACCGCCCTCGTGCTTCACGGCCTTCAGCCCGACGCTGCCGTCGGCTCCGGTTCCCGACAGGATCACGCAGACGGCGCGATCGCCATATCCCTCTGCCAGGGAATGCAGCAGAAAGTCGAAGGGCAGGCGCGCGCCGTGGCGGGCCTGGGGTTCCGAAAGGCGAAGAGCGCCGTTGGCGACCGAGAGGTAGGTGCCGGGCGGAATGACATAGAGGTGATCGGGGTGAAGCCGCATGCCCTCCTCAGCCTGTCCGACGACCATGGAGGTGTGGCCCGCCAGCAGATCCGCCATCATGCTGTGATGCGTGGGATCGAGATGCTGTATCAGGATGAAGGCCATGCCATTATTCGCAGGCAGGGCCTTCATGAGACCGGCTGCAGCATCCAGCCCGCCGGCCGAGGCACCGATCCCGACAACCAAAAAATCGTCGTTCCCGCTCGGAGGACCTCGCTTTGGCAGCGAGCGCTGCCTGGATTGGCGAACTGCCCGCTGGTCCCGGGGTAGGTCATGTGTCGGCATGGCGCTTTTGCTTTCGCGAGGTCCTCCACAAATCCGGTGGCGCGTCATGTTATCACGAAATCCTGGTGGCGACGCCGGTTGTCGCAATGACCGCTTGGACGCCGGCCTGAGTAGATTCCGAGCCTGTAATTGCTCCTGCCGGCGACATACGCTGGATAATTGCAGGCTCGTGCCGTCGAAGAAGAAATGGGCACCTGCACGCCTTCACACCGCGGGCAACGCGGTGCATGGGATTATCGTCATGAAGATCCATCTGACGGGCGCTGCCGCCTTGTGCGCTGCACTGGGCCTACTCGTACCTGCCGCTCACGCGGGCATGCTCAAGGCCAAAAATGACATGACGCTCTATGTCTTTGATAAAGACAAGGCAGGAGTCTCGAGCTGTTATGACGATTGTGCCAAGAACTGGCCGCCCTATTTGGGTAAAACGGGCGAGAAGATGACGAAGGGTTGGACCTTGGCCAAGCGCAAGGACGGCCAAATGCAATGGTCGTATGACGGCAAGCCATTGTATTTCTATAAGGAAGACAAGAAAGCGGGTGATAAAGCCGGGGACGGTAAGGGCGGCATTTGGCACGTCGTGGCGGAATAATCGCGCGTCGCAGGCCAGGCTGGAGAAACAGTAGGCAAGGCTACGAAGTGCCCAGCTTTGGAGAAATCCCAGATATGATCAATCGCGGATCCTGCTGAGAAGGCCCGCGCGCCGGGAAAGCTCCCTTCGCATTCAAATGACGCACCTGCGTTGATATTGCGTCCAGGAAGCAAGGTAAAAGGCATGTATTCGCAAGCCCTTCCAGGGGGCGCCCGGCCCTGAATTCGTCAAAGCATAGGGCCGGCTTGGAGGCGCGGATTTGAGTAGTTTCCGAACCTACCGCCTCGTAAAGGCTGACGCATAGGATAGCAGGACCGGTAGGTCGCCTGCTGTGATTGCTAGCCCGTGTGAGCGTTCGAGCTGGGCATTCACGAGAAGTCCGACGGAGACTGAGGCCATGAATACGTCGCCGATGATAGATAAACATTTCAATAAAACAGTATCTTCGCCAGAAATCCGAGACGAGGGCAATTCGGCTTCCGGCTCGTCCCAGGATCAGAGCTTGGATTCTGTGTCGAAAAACCACCCTAAAACCAGTGTTGCCATTATCGATGGGAATACTCTTTTCCGCGATTGTTTGGCGCATTGCCTCGCAGTTGGCGATGCGGACTTGATGCTTACTAGCTATCGGGATGTGGAGCATTGGCATGGGATAGCTCCCAACGTTCCGGTCGGGATTGTTCTCCTATGTGCCACGGGGCTTGAGCCGACCAGAGTTGCGATTCGCCGCAATGTGGCCTTTGTCATTCGAGTTGCCTTTGCAGCACAAGTCATTGTCGTGTCCGACAGGGAGGAAGCGCTTGAAATTGTTGAAGCGCTCGAACAGGGGGCAAAAGGCTATATATCCATGAGCGCAAATCTCGACGTGGCTATCGCAGCCATTCGTCTGGTACGCGCAGGAGGAATCTTTGTTCCGGCCGGTAGCCTTACGGCGTTCCGGTCTGCTGCTGCGTCGGTTTCAGATCCGAGGGCGCGCGACGATCAGGACCAGAATCTCTTCACCGATAGGCAGCTCGACGTCATTCGCCTGTTGCGCCAGGGAGAGGCAAACAAGCGGATTGCGTACAGTCTCAATGTGGGCGAGTGCACGGTCAAGGTGCATGTCCGCAATATCATGCAAAAGATCAAGGCCCGCAATCGTACCGAAATCGCATTTCTCACAAAGGGGCTATTCCCGCAGTCGGAACTAAATTGATCCGAGGATAGGAGTTCATAGGGAGGGGAGTTCGGTAGGTGAGGCCGATTTCCTGCGCCCTGAGTAGTTTCCGAGGCTACTCTGTCGGATGGCTGCCAGCTACAACTGAGGTTCGGATTGCCCGCGTGGAACGCAGATGCAGCGAACGGCTGTGGCCGTTGCGTGAAGTGTCCACCGTCCATTTATTTGAGAATTCGGATGTTGGACGACAAAGACATCGATGCCCTCAACCAGGCTCCGCGATCCTGGAATTTAATCCTGGGCCGATATCGTGAGCCCGCAACCTCACGCAGTGTCTTCGAGGTGTTGGTCACAGCCATTCCGTTCATCGGCCTGTGGGGGCTCATGTGGCTAGCGCTCGGCATCGGCTATTGGCTGTGTCTTCTTCTGGCTATACCGACTGCCGGATTCCTCGTACGCCTCTTCATGATCCAACATGATTGCGGACATGGAGCGTTCTTTCGCCGACGCGCGACAAATGACTGGCTCGGCCGGGTGATCGGTGTGGTGACACTGACGCCTTATGGCTTTTGGCGCAGGGCCCACGCGACGCATCACGCAGCCGTGGGCAATCTCGAGCATCGAGGCGTGGGAGATATCTTCACCCTCACAACCACTGAATATCTTGCCCTGAACCCTTACAGCAAGCTCGGCTATCGCCTGTATCGAAATCCGATCGTCTTGTTTGGCTTCATGCCGGCCTATCTGTTTTTGCTGCATCAGCGCCTGCCATTCGGTTTCATGCGTGCCGGATGGCAGCCCTGGTTCAGCACGATGGGAACAAATGCAGCAATCGCAACGCTGGTCGTTACGATGCTATGGCTCGTGGGGATCAAGTCATTTCTTCTCGTGGAAGGCCCGGTGATGTTGATCGCCGCCTCGATCGGGGTCTGGTTCTTCTATGTGCAGCACCAATTCGAGGATACCCAATGGGCACATGACGGTGACTGGAATGTGCAGGAGGCAGCGCTTCATGGAAGTTCCTATTATGAACTTCCACCTCCTTTGGCGTGGTTCACCGGTAATATAGGTGTGCATCACGTACATCATTTATGCAGTCGTGTTCCGTTTTACCGCCTTCCGCAGGTTTTGATCGATCATCCGGCATTGGCAACCGTCGGCAGGCTTACGCTGGTCCAAAGCCTGCACTGCGCCGGGCTGGCTTTGTGGGATGAAAACCAGGGAAAACTCATTTCGTTTCGTGAATTGCGCAGGCGTCGCCTGAACGCAGCCACCGCTCCGTCGCACCGCCATAATATCAGCCTCTGACCTCCAACCGGTTGCTCGCGGGCCCTGCAGCGCCAGGCGACTCATCAGCAGAGGGGGACAAGGAAACGGAGGCTGGGCATGAAAATTGCGCCAGCAAGTCCAGATGCCAACCACCGGTTGGGCTGGGTCGCCTACGCCGCAGCCCCTTCGCAAAACCGCGGCCCGAACTCGGCGACCCAACGACGGACAGTTTTGTCGGAGATGTCGAGCTCTCGCTCCGCCAGAAGGTCCTCAATATCGCGGTAGCTCAAGGAGAAGCGAAGGTACTGCCAGATGGCATGCCGAACGACCCTGGGCGGGATGCGAGGGCGGGCGTAGGAAATGGATGTCGTCCCCGCCCTTAACCCAGCCCGGACGTCTCCGTGACGGTGCCTTTTCCCTATCTGCAGCTATAGCCGCCATCGATTGGAAGCGAGACACCGGTGATCATCGATGCCGCATCGCTCAGCAGGAACACGATGGGAGCGGCAATTTCGTCCTCCGTTGCCCAACGGCCCAGTGGCATGTTCTTCAAGAAAGGCTCAGCAACGTGGGGCTGGCTCCAATGTCCGGATGATATCGGCGTCATGACCACCGTTGGGTTCACGCTGTTGACGCGAATGTTGTATTTGCCGAGCTCAAGTGCCGAGACACGCGTGATGTTGTCGAGTGCGGCTTTGGACGACCCATAGGAGATGTGACCGTCGAGAGCCACCAGGGCAGCCTGACTGGAAACGTTGACGATAGCGCCGCCCTCGCCAAGCCGAACCATCGACTGGGTGGCGTATTTGGTGACGATCAGTGCACCGCGGGCATTGATGCTGATCACCTTGTCGAAGATCGCGATATCGGTATCCATCGGGGTGGCGATCTCTCCGCCAAAGCCGCCGCAATTGACGGCCCCCCATAGATCGAGCCCTTCCAGGGCGCCGCGGATCTCTTGCTCCGATGCAAGATCGAACGCCAGGGTGCGGCAGCCTGTTTCCTTCGCAATCGCGTCCAGCGCGCTTTGCGAACGTCCGCTCGCGATGACCTTGGCATTGGCCTTGACGAGATGGCGCACGGTGGCTCCCCCGATCCCGCCGCTACCACCCGTGACCAAGATAGTGCGCCCGTTGAAGTCGGTCATTTGTCGTCTCCTTTGCAAGTTTTTGTGGTGCCCGAGGCATTTGCGCTGCCTCGGCGGCGGCACGAAGCCGGTTCGTCAGTTTGCCTGTGACACGCGTAGGCCAGCGGCGTTGAACAAGTGGCAGGCCTCCGCAGGGAAGGACAAAGCAATCCTATCCCCCGCTCGGGCGCGGCGGCCCGCACTGTCGCGGATAACGAGGGCTTCGTCGTTGCAACGCAGATGAATAAAGGTGTCGCTGCCCAACATCTCGACCATGTGGGCTTGGCCGATATAATCAGCGGCCCCCCCGTCAAGGGAGTAGGACACGTGCTCGGGCCTGATGCCCAAAGTCACCAGATCGCCAGGCTTCAAGCCTGCGATCGGGGGAACGGGCACATGGGCCCCGATCTCCAGCGCAATGGATATTTGCCCGTCGGCAAGGGCTTCGGCCCTGCCTTTCAGGAGGTTCATGGCCGGTGAGCCGATGAAACCGGCAACGAAGAGATTGGCCGGCCTTTCATAGAGCTCCAGCGGCGGGCCGACCTGCTCAATGCGGCCCGCATTCATCACCACGATGCGGTCGGCCAGCGTCATGGCCTCGACCTGGTCATGGGTGACGTAAATCATGGTCGATGCAAGTTCGGCCTTGAGGCGGGCGATCTCGAGCCGCATGCCGACACGCAAAGCCGCATCGAGGTTCGACAAGGGTTCATCCAGAAGGAATAGCCTGGGCTTGCGTGTAATCGCTCGTCCTATCGCAACGCGCTGGCGTTGCCCGCCGGAAAGCTCCCGAGGCCTGCGACGAAGATAGCTGGACAGGCGCAGTTTGTCCGCCACCTTGCCAACCCGGTCCGAGATCTCGCTACGCGGTGTGCGGGCTATTTCCAACCCAAAGCCTATGTTCCGCCTGACATCCATGTGCGGGTAGAGTGCATAGGATTGGAAGACCATCGCCACGCCGCGCTCTGTCGGCTCGGCCGCACTCATATCGGCACCGTCGATGAGGATACGGCCCGATGAAATCGGCTCGAGCCCGGCGATGATCCGCAACAGGGTGGACTTCCCGCAGCCCGAGGGCCCAACGAGCACGCAAAACTCTCCATCGGGTATGGTCAGCGAGAGTTCCGGTATGACCGAGTAGCTTCCGTACCGCTTGGTGATGTTGTCGATCGACAGCGTGGCCATATCTCAGCCTTTCACCGCACCAGCCAGCAGACCTCGAACGAAGGCTCGCTGCACCAGCACATAGAGGAGGATCAGGGGAAGCGCGATCAGAGTCAGGATCGCGAACAAAGCGCCTGGATTGGCCATATAGAGGCCGGAATACTGCATCGGAACGATGGTGAGCGTTTTCATCTCGGCCTTGGTCAATACGATCAGCGCCAGGAAGAATTCGTTCCATGTCACGATGAATTGCCAGATCGTCACGAAGACCAGGGCCGGTCGCACCAATGGCAGCGCCACGTGCCAATAGGTCTGCCAGGGGGTGCACCCGTCAACACGTGCTGCTTCGAAGAGCTCCTGCGGAGAGTCCTCCATGAAAGCCTTGAGGATCACCATGGCGAAGGGCACGCCAAGCGCGGCATAGGGCATGATCAGCCCGATATAGGTGTTGATCCAGCCGAAATTCTTGAGAAGGATCGCAAGCGGGAGCACCAGCGAGGCGAGGGGCACCATCAGCGTGGTCAAAAGGGCTGTATAGATAAAGAGTGTTCCCCTCAGGCGCAGTACAGCGCAGGCGAAAGCAAAGAGCGAGGAAACCGCGACGACGATCGCCACAGTCGCAACCGTGACGATAAGGCTGTTCAAGAAGATCCTGCTGAGAGGATTGTCCCTTATTACCGTCACGAAATTGTCGAAGGTGACAGGCCAGGTGACAAGAGAAGCGTCGAAGGCCTGTGCCGGGGTCCGCAGCCCGATCGAGAGCATATAGATTTGCGGCACCATCCAAAGCGCCAGCACGATGAACAGCACGAAGTGAACGGCAAAAGAGTGGATCTGGCTTCGGGTGAGGCTTGTCACGGTCGCTCCTTCGAGGCAGGCGCGAGGCGGGTGCCGAGTAGAACGATCTGAACCAGCGAAAGCGCCAGGGCGAGCAGCAAGACGATAACCGAGAGTGCCGCTCCTCCTCCGCCATCGTTGAGGATGAAACTCTGTTTGAAAATGTAGGTGCCGAATACCTCGCTGGCATGGTTGGGCCCGCCGCCGGTCATCAGATGGACGATCGGAAAGGTCTGCAGCGTACCGATGATGCCGAGCAACAGCAGCGACTTGGTCGCCGGAGCAAGCATCGGTATCACGACATTCACAGCCAGGCGCCAGCCAGTCGCGCCGTCGATACGGGCCGCATCGAGTATCTCGCTCGGCATGTTCGCAATGCCCGCGATATACATCAGCATCGAAAACCCGGTCCACTGCCAGATATTCACGATGATAAGGGCATATATTGCCGTCTTGGCATCGCCGATGGGCGAGGTCGACATCGTGATCCCGACATGCCTCAGATATTCCTGGGCGATGCCATAGTAAGGCGCGTAGATCTGGACCCATACGAGGCTGACGACGGAAACCGATGTCACCACCGGCAGGAAGAACATCGTGCGGAAAAAGCCGCGCAGACGATGTGTATGCCGTTCGATGAAATAGGCGAGCAGGCCGCCAATCAACATCTGTACCGGGATGGTGATCATCGCCCAAAGCGTCATGTTGCGGACGACCAACCAGAATGTCGGGTCGCGGAATACGGCGATGTAGTTCGCCAATGCGCTCAACGAGATTGCGCCAGCCGCATCCTTGACATAAACACTTTGGCCCAGAACCCAGAGAATGGGATAAGCGATGAAGACGACGAACAGCGCTACCGCCGGGACCACGAAGCTGTAGAGGCGCAGCAATTTCGTTGAAGAGGAGGGCTTCGTCGTCGCGATCGCATGTCCCGTCATCCCGGTTCTTGCTGCCATGTTTTCATCTCCGGGAAGGACCGGGCGCGCCGCACCCGGCCCCTGGGCTGTTCAGCTTGATGGTCACTTGCCGAGAGCTTTGTCCGTCGCAGCTTGTACGGAGGCCAATGCCGCCTCTGGCTGAACACTGCCATCTGCGACGCCAGCGAGCGCGTTGTCCAACGCCTCGGCAACGGCGGGCGAGGCAAATCGCTGGTTCTCGGCCTTTGGCAGGTCGGCCATGAATCGAGCCGACATTTGCTTGACGTGATCGGTGATGTCGCCCTTGGGCTCATGCCCCTCGAAAGCCGGCAGATCGTTGAGGTCGTTCAACGCCGCCTGCAAGCCGACGCCGTTGGTCAACTCGGAGAGGAAGGTCCAGGCCTCGGGATTCTTCGCGCCGTTCTTCGTCAGGCCATAGCCGATGTCGATGCCGCCCACCGGCGGGCTTGCGGATCCGCCGTCTCTGACAGGCGGAAGATAGAAATAGTCGAAGCCATCCATGTTCTGGACGAATTCGGAAAGCGGCGGCGGAAATTTACTTTCCTGCATCCACCACGAACCCAGTGCCATCATGCCTACGCGACCCTGCGCGAACAATTGAGCGCCGGTGGGATAGGCATGCGCGCCCAGGGCGCCCTGCTGGAAGATCCCGTCGTCGAACAAGCCCTTCCAGGCCTTCATTGCAGAGATCAGTTCGGGGGTCGACCAGGGGATCTGGCCAGCCTGAGCCTTGTCGACGATTCCTGGCGAGAATTGGTTGGCGAGCATCAGAAATACGTTCTCGTTCTGCCAGCCGTCAGCGGCCCCTTGGAACATCGGAATATAGCCACCATCGGTGAGAGCCTTGGAAGCCACCTTCAAATCGGCATATGTCTTGGGTACGGCGATGTTCAATTTTTCAAAGAGTTTTCTGTTATACCAAATGCAAAGAACCTGCGATTCCTGCGGAACAATATAATTATTGTTGTCTCCGGCCGGGTTTCCCATCTGCATCTGCTTGCGGTTGACGGCGAAAATCTTGTCTTTCCAGCCGTCGCCCCACGTCTTCGCGGCGAGCTGGTCGATCGGAACCAGATTGTCACGATATTGTTGGGTCAGGGAGCCCGGCTGCAGGCCGATGACATCGGGTAGACTGTTCGAGGCGGCAGCCGCTTTAAGCGCTGTGATGTATTCTGGCGAGTAATTATAGTAGGTATAGGTTACCTTGATATCCGGATGCGCCTTTTCGAAGGCATCGATGGACTTTTGCATGGTGCTCTGGATGAACCAGGACCACACCGTGACTTCCTTTTGCTGCGCAAATGCCGACACGGTCGACAAGGCGAACACAAGCAAGCTTGTGCCAAGAAAGGCTCTGCGTCGCATAACGTTTCCTCCTCATGGATATTTTTATGTTTAGGCGCGCGCACGGTGCCGTAACTGCTTGTGGTCCTTCCTCGCTATGTGCGCATTGAAACGAGGCAGCGAAGACGTTGCGGCTGAGAGACCGGCGTGATGTCGACGATGTCTCGCCGATCGATCTCTATGACCTGTTTGATGAGCCTCGGACGATTGCGTCGGGGTAGCGGCTTGGAGGGCCAGTCGAAGCCAGCGTCAGTTACATCGGCCCCGACATCGCTATCCGCGTTGCCGGTGAAAATGAACTCAGAGTGCTCATCGCGGCCAGTGCGACTATGTGCCGGTTTTTGATCAAGTCTGGCTGACACCGGGTGATCCTCGTTGACGGCACCGCTTTGGTTCGCTTGCCATAAAAGCAAAATTCCAAACTCTGTCAATCTCTATCTAATTAGCGCAGTCAAATTGGGAGAGCTTCCATGTCCAAGCTCTTGATGCACCGCGATATCTTCGATATTTATGCCAAAGTTGAGTGAATTGGCCGGTGATCTATCCTCCTTCGGGGCTGGGTCGGGCATCGACGCCATCTCCGTTTTTGGTTTCATATTTTCTCCTCATTTCCGGAGACTATGATCAAATGACGAGAGGGGAGCATGAAAATCAATGTGAGTGATGCAGATTGTCACGGTTCCGGCAGCGATGGTGTCATCATCAGCAAGACTTCGATTGCTTACTTGATCGATAATGGTAGAAATTGAAGGATTAGGCGCAATGATCGGATCTGGTCTGGTCATAGATTGCGGGTACACGACCTGTTAGTGGCAGCGGGAAGCGCGCAGGCCTGTATGCTTGTGGGGAGGCGGCAGGGACAACCAAGGTAGGGCCATGGAATCGGCGACCAAACGAGTAGACATGGTTCCCGCGAAGCGCAGGGCGATCATCCTGGAGCATCTGCGGGCGAATGGCGCAGCCAGCGTCCAAGAGCTGGCTGATGCGACAGGCGGGTCTCAATCCACCGCGCGGCGCGATCTCGAATACCTAATGGAAAAAGGCTATCTTGAGAGAACCCATGGCGGTGCACATCTGGTTCAGCCTGCACGAGCGACCTTTGAGCGCGAGAATTCGCTCAACGCTCAACTGCAGCGCGCCGAGAAGTTGGCAATCGGACGGGAGGCTGCATCACGACTGAGCGCTGGGCACAGCGTCATTTTGGACAGTTCCTCGACCGTCATGGAGGCTGTGCGGGCTGCGGCCGAGCGAGATCTTCCCCTGACGATCGTGACGAACAGCCTCGAAATCGCAGATTTCGCCGCCGACATCAGGTCTTGGCGGGCGATCATGCCCGGCGGAAGCATCCGGGCCGGTTATAGGCATCTTGCTGGAGAACCTGGAGAGAGCTTCATTCGCACGTTGCATGCCGATCTTTGTTTAATGGGGGCTTCGGCTGTTACCGGCACCCTCCTGACCGAGGCGTCGCTGGAAGTGGCCTCGCTGAAGCGCGCCATGATTGCATCGGCGGGACGCAAGATCCTGCTCGTAGACAGCTCCAAATTTACCTCGCCGAGTTTTTGTACCCTTTGCGAGGTTTCGGAGATCGACGAAAT
The DNA here is from genome assembly GCF_052114505.1 of Labrys sp. KB_33_2. Classification (NCBI taxonomy): domain Bacteria; kingdom Pseudomonadati; phylum Pseudomonadota; class Alphaproteobacteria; order Hyphomicrobiales; family Xanthobacteraceae; genus Labrys; species Labrys sp. KB_33_2. Next base: position 123,359 of record NZ_JBFREW010000017.1, read on the forward strand.
CATTACCGACGACGCGGTCGCCGATGAAGCCCTTGCACCTCTGCGCGCAGCTGAGAAACCTGTGACAGCGGTGCCGGTACAGCGCGTGGAAGGCAGGCCCGTTCGTCGCGCAGGTGGCGTGCTTGGCCAAGCGATTGCGTCGCAAACCTTTCGATAGAGGGCATCTGAGAAGAGGTTTCCTCTGTTTTCTGGACAGCACATCGTGTTCAAAGGCTTCCATTTCGACCAATCGTCATGCCCCTTGCTTGCGTTGGTCCCCGCTTGCAGTTTGAGCCAGACCTGTCTTCCAGGAGTTGTGACATGACGACCCGCGCCCCTGCGGCCCATCTGCCGACAATCGATTTCTCACGCTTCCACGGCGCTCCGCCCGAACGAGATGCCTTCATCAAGGAATTGACAGGCGTTCTGCATGAGCACGGCTTCTTCTACATGACCGGTCATGGCGTGCCCCAGAGCCTGATCGACGATGTGCTGGCTGCCTCAAAGCGTTTCTTCGCACTGCCTGAAGACGAGAAGCTGAAGATCGAGATGGTGAGGTCGCCGCACTTCCGCGGCTATAACCGAGCCGGCTACGAGCGCACGCGAGGCGAGCGGGATTGGCGCGAACAGCTCGACATCAACACCGAAGGCGAACCTGTCGAAGCGGGTCCCGACACGCCGTGGAACAGGCTTTATGGCCCGAACCAGTGGCCGGAAGCCCAGCCGGAGCTGAAGCCGCTGCTGTTGCGCTATCAGGCAGAAGTCACGCGCATCGGCATCGATGTGCTGAAGGCGATGGCGCTTGCGCTCGGCCAGGCTGAAAACGCCTTTGCCGAGATCTACGAGCCCTCGCCGTCGCAGCTTCTCAAGATCATCCGTTACCCGGGTCGCGAGGCTGCCGGCAGCGACCAGGGGGTCGGCGCGCACAAGGATGGCGGCCTCGTCACCGTCCTGCTGCAGGATACGACGCCGGGCCTGCGGATCCGCACGGAAGAAGGCGCCTGGATCGATGCACCGCCCGTACCCGGTACCTTCGTTATCAACAGCGGTGAACTTCTGGAAATGGCGACGAACGGCTTCGTGCGCGCCGACGTTCATGATGTCGTTACACCGCCGAGCGGCACGGAACGCTTTTCGGTCGCCTTCTTCCTCGGTGCCCGCTATCACGCCCGGATACCGGTGATCCCGCTGCCGGACGCGCTTCGGGGCAGCGAGCGCGGCGTGACGGTCGACCCACTCAATCCGATCTTCAGAGAGGTGGGCATCAATCATCTCAAGAGCCGCCTGCGCTCTCATCCGGACGTTGCCGCCAAACATCATCCGGATCTGCTCCATCTGCTGGAGAAGACGGCGACCGCCTGATCCGCATGCCTCACACGCGGGACGACCCCGACTTTTGTGCTGCCCCCGACAGCCGTCTCCAACGCGGCGACGGCCCGGTATCCATCCATTCGCCGCGTATCTTCACATACTCGCTCAAGAACAAGCTTCTGATCCTGTTGCCGGTCTCACTTGCGCTTAGCCTACCTGCGCCGCAGACGATTATGCCCTTGCGGATGCTCGGGGCTTGACCGGCAAGAGCCCCGCCATTTCTCCGAGGTTTTGGTGAGCGGCGGTAGGGAGGAACCCATCTCGGGCGCTTCATGGAAGAAAAGCAGTCGCCGGATGGCGGTTGGCGCGAAATGGCAAGACGGGTGGTCTGCCTATGCTCGAAAAGGGCCGAACAAAGTTCGTCTGCTGATCAGACCTTGATGGGTTGGACAGCGTTTGAGATGCCCCGCGCCGCGCTCTGTGGAATGGCACCACATCGTTACTCTGCGCGGCCTTGAATGAAGAGGTTTGTTTATGTTCCGCCTGGTTGGGATCGGTCTCGCCTTTGCTTCAGTTACGCTGACCAGTGGAGCATTTGCCCAGACGGCAAGCAGTACAATGCCGGTCACCATGGACAATTTCCTCCGAGCTGAGACCGACCATTACCTCGCGATGAATGCAAAGGTCATAGGCGGACTGGGCAAGTTTCAGCACTCCCGAGAGCCCGCGTCGATCGACAATCAAACGGTCATTCGCATGAACCGAGATACGCTCTATTCGTTTGCGGTGTTTGATCTCGCCGGCGGCCCGGTAACACTCTCGCTGCCTGACGCAGGCAAGCGCTATATGTCGATGATGGTGGTCGACCAGGACCACTACCTGCCGATCGTCGCCTACGGCACGAAGCCGGTGACGCTGACGCAGAAATCGGTTGGCACCCGATATGCCTTCGTGGCTGTCCGGACTTTGGTCGATCCCAACGATCCGAAGGATCTCGACGAGGTCCACAGGCTTCAGGACGCGATCAAGGTCAGCCAGAACGAGGCAGGCAGGCTCGATCTTCCGAACTGGGACGAAGGCAATCTCACGGATATTCGCAATGCATTGCTTGCCTTGGCAAAATATCAGACGTCTTTTCGGGGCGCCTTTGGAGCTCGCGGCAGTGTCGATCCGATCCAGCACCTGATTGGCACAGCCGCCGGATGGGGCGGTATTCCGGACAGGGACGCCATCTATGTGAGCTTCACTCCCGCGAAAAACGATGGCCAAACAGTCCACACCCTCAGCGTGCCGGCGAATGTGCCGGTGAAGGATTTCTGGTCGGTCAGCGTCTACAACCCAAAGGGCTTCTTCGAGAAGAACGCCTACAACGCCTATTCGGTCAATAGCATTACAGCCAAGAAGAATGCGGACGGATCGACGACAATTCAGTTCGGCGGCTGTGACGGCAAAATCCCGAACTGCCTGCCGATCGTCGAGGGTTGGAACTACACCACGCGGCTTTATCGTCCGGAGCAATCCATTGTCAGCGGGAAGTGGAAGGTTCCGGAGGCGAGCCCGTTAAACTGAGCCCTCAAGGGATTATTCTGCGGGGAAGGAGAAGGCGGTTGGCTTTGTCGCAGCGGCGATATGCAGTCACGACAAGGCCAGCCAGCACCGGCTCAAGCCGCCAAAGTCTCCAATTGCCCGGCCAATGACGGCGCCGGATCATAGGCATTGCCTCGCCTGTCGTTTGCGCATCATGTGAACCATCTCGATGCTGGAGCGGATCGTCTCCGCGCATGGGGCGTGATCTACATCCGAGTGCGGGTCGGAAACCCTGCTTGATCCGACGATGGTCGACCGCACAGCAGGATCACCGAGCGATCAAAGTGACGCCCTGAAAACATTGAAGGGCACCCCTGAAATCGAATGCCCCTCATGCACCAACAACCATTGACGATGAGTTTGCGATAAAGCCGTCATTCGTGTGGTTTTCCGCCAGCTGGAGCTCGCTCTTCTTGCGAGCCCATGACGTTCGGTGTCGAACGGACGCGAAGGAGTACGGCTCACCCGGCCGGAATCGGCTTACTATTCGGACAAGGCCGTAGCCTCGGCCGCACAGTCCGCTGTCGGAACAGCGTGCTTGGCCTTCGCCGCTTCCACTTCCGCTTTTGCCGCCTTGAGGTCGGCCAGGAAGGCCGCATTGGTCTGCAACCGCGCAACGGTCGCCGCACCCATGATGCGCCCCGCATCGACATCGCTCTGCCAGTGAGCGTCGCAGATCACGCGGCTCTGTCCGAAGGCGATGCCGCGCTTGAGCAACTCGTTGGAACGTTCGGGATTGATCTGCGCGAAGATGAGGGCCCAGCCCCAACCAGCCGCTGTATGACCTGACGGATAGGAGCCGTCTGTGCGCAGAATAGCTTCCTGATCCGCCCTGCATGTCGCCTCGTTGTGAACGACGAAGGGGCGGACGCGATTGTACTTGTTCTTCACGCCATAGGTCGACAGTCCGAGATCGGACAACATCTTCTGCATCATCGCATAGAGCCGTGGGGTTTGTCTCTCATCGATCTTGATACCCATCGCGCAGGAAAAATTGTCGGCCGCCTGCGGGAAAGCGAGATCGGCGTCGGTATAGGCGAGCTTCCAGCGCGCGGTGTCTCGCATGGGGATCGTCGCTTTGCGCGCCTCTTCGTCCCTGGCCAGCGCTGCCGAATCCTTCTCGGGTGGCGGCCCCAGAAGGAGCAGGCTGTTGGGCAGGTCGGATTTCTTCAGATAGCCCGGCGCGATCTTGAAATGCGGATCGGTGACATTGGGCTGGGCCTCGCTTGATTGCGCGAAGGCCTGCCCGCAGAGCGCGAGCAGCGCAAGCGCGGAAACACTTGCCGCCCGAACCGCATTCCCAGTCATAAACATTTCCATTCCTTTAACATCGTCTATATAATAGACCGATCGGTCAAAATCGGTATGTTACCGCCAAGGCCGGACCGTGCTGTGTCACATTGTACGAAAAGCCGCCATTGCGATAATCGACATGGATCGCTCGATAGCCCGCTTTCAACGTCAAGCTCTCGCTCCAGGCGTAGTTGACGCTGCCCAATGCCTGCCAGGTGAACTTGGCGCCGATATCGAAACCGCCGATATCGCCTGCTGCCGTCAAGCTCCACGGGCCGCTGAGCTTGATCCCGAGCCGGGCACCGACGATGGGGTCTGCCCACATCTCGGAGTCGCGATGATCGATACGAAGATTGGCCAGGCCCGGCAGGATCTCCAGCTTGTTGTTCAGGTTCCAGAACCGCACGCCGCCGCCCACATCCAGTGAAACGGTCGGGCCGTCATAGACCCGATGAAGAATGGAGCCCTGTACGGTCGTGGTTTGGGAACGCAGCTTCACCGAGGAAAAGAACGGGCCTGGCAGCGCCCCCGCAGAGGTGACCTGGGAAAATTGCCCATCGACCAGAAAACCCCAGCGGCCGATACGCATCTCCAGGGAGGCCATCATCGCGCCGTTGAGCTCTTTGAGCACATCGCGAAAGCTCAAATTGATGGCGGCGGCAGGAAGCGGGGGGAATGTTGCACTCTTTCCGTCGATCGCGGTCGCCCAGATATAGCTGGTGATGAAAAAGCTCGGGCCCGATGCGATGAGGGGCTGGTGCGGCGAGGGAGGCTGTGAGAAATCGGATGCCCAAGCTGGCGTTGCCAATGATGCCGTAATCACCCCGATAGCGAGATAGCGCACTGTTTTCCCTTGGCATTTCACCGTCGTCGATACGCTCCCGAGAGCAGGGACCGCCGCACGAAGGGCGGCATGGCCGACGTTCCGGACCGACAGATGGACCTTGTTCAGGTCATTTCGGACATTGGCCGATCGCTGGTCTTGCCATTTCGCGCCAATCGCCAAAGCGTTTTGCGATTGGAAGCAAGCGCCAGGATTCGTAAAGACGCGTCGAAACGCGTTTTGCTCTAGGGGATATTCTTGGTTGGCGCCGATAGCGAATCTCACGAAACTCTGCCTAATTAGAAGTATCAATCTACCATTGCGGCGAGATCCGATGGCGAACATCCCTTTGACGCGCTGCCAGTTTCTTCTGCCCTTCATCGGAATTCTTGACGATATTGGTGCACCGACCAGTTCGCTTCTGGAAAAATTCCGACTGCCGTCGTCTCTGGAGGACAAGAGCGATCTCTATATCCCGTTGCTCCCGACACTCCGTTTTGCGGAAACCGCGCAAAGAAGCCAGGGTATCGAAGATTTAGGCTTTCTGGCCACGCAGCGTATCAGCTACTCTCACATGAGGGGAAAAACCCGGACCCTGATCGCTCACTCCCCCACGCTGCTTGTGGCGCTGCGGCACGCTTGCAGATGGGCGTCGCGAGAGGATACGGTTCTGAGTATGTGGCTCGAGCATGATGACGATCACGTGCGGATTTGCAGCAGGCTCGCCAGGACGAACGGATTCTTGCATCTGGAGCACGCACAGTGGATCCAGAATATTTTCGCCATACATATCGTCCGGCAATTCGCGGGGCTCGACTGGATGCCGGCAACGATCGCCTTCGAAGCGCGCTACACGCCGGGGCCGGCGACACAGGCTTTCTGGCCAAATGTGCGCTTTCTGTCAGGCCAGCCTGCCGCCTGGATCAGCCTGCCGATCTCGTATCTCAGTCTTTCCCGGCGTCCGACCGAATTAGGTCTTCCGCCGGACGATAACGAGGACGGTCCTGCTGCCTATGATATCGTCGAACTCCTCAAGCTGATGTTGCCCGCCTATCTCGACGAGGGAATTCCGGCTCTGGCTGACGTTGCGGAGATGGCAGGCGTCAGCGCGCGAACCTTTCAACGTAAGCTCTCTCATCTCGGACTTGCATATTCGGATATACTCGACGCCGTCAGATACGAGAACGCCAGTAAGCTTTTGCGCGACACTGAATCCAAGATCATCGATGTTTCATTTTCTTCCGGTTATACGGATCCCGCACACTTCAGCCGCGCCTTCCGCCGAATTTCTGGCCTTACACCACGTCAGTTTCGTGAGCAGTCGCGGTTGCGATAATCGCGTTTCGGCTCGCCTTGATGGTCCGGCACACGCTGCGGCTGGAACCTCCAATGTCGTACTCCTCTACTACCCGTGATGCGAAGACCTGGCCTATAAGGTGACGCTGGTGGGGCGGCCGGAAAAAGAATATGCTCGTTTCAGAGCATGAAATGCCGCCGTTCTGGCCAATGAAATCTGGGAGGGATTCGTGGTCGAGATCATTTCCAAGCGGGATGGTCCGCGCCGGGAGGATGCCGCGTTTCGCAGGCTTCTTTCGGAAAATCGGGCTACCATCACGCGTCTTGCCGATCAGTTCAGCGGCGGCGCTTACTCCGCGGGCAGGGCAGCCAAGCCGAAACCTCAGCCGAGAGGGCTCATCTTCCACGATATGAGCGGGGCTGCTGCTGCCCAGGAGGCCCTCGCGCGGGTGCGGGTCAGTCTCAATGGCCGTGTCATCATCGTGGATGAAAACACCAGCCGCCAGCTCCATCATCTCGGCCAGATCACGGCGCGTGACGGGAATGAGATCTTCGTGCTGGCGACCAGTGAGAATGGTTTTTTTGCGCCTCTCGAGGAGCAGATCGCCGTCCTCATTGCGGATCTCGACAACCGGATATTGTCCGGCAATCATTCCGAAGACTGGCTTGTTGCCGAAATCGGCCACCGGCTGGAGCTCGAATGAGCTCCGGAGCCTCGCTCTTGCCTTGTCTGCCTGATAGGGCGGAGACAGCGTGCTCTTGATGTTCGTTTGGCCACGGCATGGCGGCGTCCTTCGAACTTCGCAAGAAGGGCGCCGTCCGATTGGAACTCACATGAACTAGAGGTGCTACTCGAGAAAGCAATGTGAAGCACGCATGACACGCGATATCGATCTGGACGACATCCGCACCAGCGTTGCCCAACCCGGTCGGCAGGCACAAAACCTGTCCGTGGCGAACCTCGACTATGACGAACGACGGACCATGCGAGCCTGGGAGAACCTGCTCTCCGGTGCCTCGGATCAGGATCGTGCGCGTTCGCCGGTCCGTTCCCTCATTCACGACTCCTGGCATCGTTGCGCGACGGGCGGCATCGACGCTCAACAGAATGAGGCTCCCCTGAGGGGAGGGCGCGATGAGGTCGAGCATCTGGCCTATCTCAATCGGGAACTCCTGGAAGCGGCGCGCCGATCCTTCTTCACGATCGGCCGGTTGCTTGAAGGCACCGGCGCCATGCTGGTTCTCGCTGACGGCGAGGGCACCCTCATCGACACCGTCGGCGACGAGCGCACCTTGCGCGATGGCATGGACATCCATTTGGCGATTGGTGGCAAATGGACCGAGGATGTCGTGGGCACCAACGGCATCGGTACGGCGCTCTGGGCTGGTGAACCCGTCTTCGTGCATGCGGCCGAGCATTTCTGCGCGGGCATCAAGGCGTGGACCTGTGCCGGTGCACCGGTGCGCGATCCCTTCGACGGGCGCATCATCGGCGTGGTCGATCTGTCCGGCCATCCCGATATCTTCAGACCCCATAACACCGCCCTGGTCGCAGCGGCCGCGCGGGAAATCGAAAAGGCTCTGGCCGACCAGCAGAGCGAGGAGCGCACGCGCCTGCTCGAAGCCTTCATCACCTCGGCGCCGCGCTATCGCCGTTCCGACGGATTGATGATTGTCGACCGCCATGGCCGGGTGATCTACAAGGCCAATCTGCCCAGGCCGATCGAGGGCGGCTTCCTCGCCTCCTTCTCGGGAGCCCAGGCCAGGAGACTTGTCGAATTGACGGCTGCCGACAGCCTGGAGAGGATGGTCAGCCAACTGCCGCAGGAATTCCAGACCTGTCATGTCAATCGGCTCGAGCTGGATGGAGATCTACGCGGTGCGGCGCTGGTGTTTCCGCCCGTTTCGGCGCCGAGCCTGGTGTCGGCCGTCAATCCGGCATCCACGCGCCTCAACGAGGCGAGAGCTGCCATCGTCGGCGACAGCCCGGCCTTGCGGGCAGCCGTCGACATTGCCTGTCGGGTGTCCCAGTCCAGTGACGTCACCTCTTTGCTGATCGAAGGGGAGACCGGCGTCGGCAAGGAGCTGTTTGCCAGGCTCGTTCAGCAAGGCAGCCCATCGGGGGCGAACGCTCCGTTCGTTGCGGTCAATTGCGGGGCGATCACGCGCGAACTGTTCGGCAGCGAGCTGTTCGGGCATGCTCCCGGCGCCTTCACCGGCGCCAGCCGCGAGGGCAAGCCGGGTGTGTTCGAGCTTGCGAATGGCGGCGTGCTCAGCCTCGACGAAATCGGGGAAATGCCGCTGGATATCCAGCCTTTCCTGTTGCGTGTGCTCGAAGACCGCGTGGTGACGCGCATCGGCGACAGCCGGCGCCGGCCGATCGATGTCCGATTGGTGGCCTCGACCAATCGCGAGCTCAAGCAGGAGGTGGAGGCGGGGCGTTTTCGCAAGGATCTCTTCTACCGCATCAGCACGGTGTCGATCCGCGTACCGCCGCTGCGCGAGCGCGGGGAGGACATATTGTTGCTGCTCGACCACTTCAACCAGAAGATTGCTGCCCGCATGCAGATGGAGCCGTTGGTGTTTACGCCGCAGGTACTGGATCACCTCATGGCCTATCGCTGGCCGGGCAATGTGCGTGAGCTGCGCAATCTGGTCGAGAAGCTGCATGTGCTCAGCAATGGCGGCAATGTCGGCCTTTCCGACCTGCCGGCGGAGATCATCCGCTCCACATGCAGCGATGGCCACGCCCAGGCCTCATCGTTGCCGGTGGTTTCGGGAACGCTGGAAGAAGCCGAACGACAGGCGATCCGCCAGGTCCTGGCTGCCGAGGACGGCAATCTGAGCCGGGCAGCCCGCAGGCTCGGCGTCTCCCGTCCCACGCTTTACCGCAAGCTCGATCAATACGGCATCCGCCGCGGTTTTGTCTGAACTGTGCCGCCTGCGAGCAGGGGGCGAGCCGGCGCAAGGCCGTACTCGGCCTGCCCGGACAAGGCGCGTCGCCTTGTCCGGGGTCTCGATGTGAAAGGCCCTTGTATGGTTCGGCCTGGCAGCAGCGCCGCTCAGGCGCGTCCGAGTTTTTCGGCGCCGCCGCCGAGGGCCGGGCCCGCGGTGGGATCCTCGTCCTCGGCGAGATCGCCGACCAGGGTCTCTGTGGTGAGAATCAGCTTGGCGACCGAGGCCGCATTGCTCAGCGCGGCGCAGGTGACGCGAACGGGATCGATGATACCTGCCTCGTACATGTTCTGGTATTCGCCGAGCGCGGCGTTGTAGCCGAAGCCGCCATTGACGCTCGACACCTTCGCCACCACCGCCTCGGGATCGCCGCCGGCATTGGCGACGATACGCCAGAGCGGACGCGTCAGCACCGATTTCACCAGGCGAACGCCCGCCGCGACATCCCCGTCGAGCCGGGCAAGCAGGGGATCGAGCACCGGCCCGATCTGGGCGAGGGCGGCGCCCCCGCCGGCGACCACCCCTTCATCGAGCGCAGCCCGCACGGCCGAGAGCGAGTCTTCGATCAATTGGATGGTGCGCTTCTGCTCGACGGGCGTGACCCCGCCGGCATGGAGCACCGCCGTGCCGCCGGAGAGCTTGGCGAGGCGTTCGCGCAATTTGTCCTGCTCGATATTGGGCGGCGCGTTCTCGAACTGATGTTGGACCTGGGTGCGGCGTGCGGCGATCGCCGCCTTGTCGCCGGCGCCATGGATGATCGCCGTGTGGGTCGCGCTCGTGCGCACCCTTTCGGCGCCGCCCAGATCGGCTGCTTCGATCTGTTCGAGCCTACCGCCCAGGTCACGGGCAACGACGCGCCCACCGGTGATGATGGCCAGGTCCTCCAGCAGCGCCTTGCGCCAATGGCCGTATTCGGGCGGATGCACGATGAGATATTTGCCGGCGCCGTTGCGCCCGAGCAGTGTTACGATCACCTCGGGCGAGACTTCCTCGGCCACGATCAGCAGCGGCCTGCCGGCCTTGTCGGCGATCGCCCGCACTGCGTCGAGTGAAGTAGGGTCCTTGATCTTCAGGTCGGTCAACAGGATAAGCGGGCGCTCCAGCACCGCCTGCATCTTCTCCACATCGGTGACCATGTGATGGGAGATATAGCCGCGGTCGAAGGACATGCCCTCGACGACGTCGAGCGTGGTCTCGGTGGTGATGCTGAAATCGGTGGTGATGATGCCGTCGGCACCAACCTTCTCGAAGGCCTCGGCCACCAGGGCGCCGAGCCTGGCGTCGGTGGCTGCGATATTGGCGACGGCCGCCAGGGCGCCGTTTTCGCGAGCCGGGCGCGCGCTGGATCTCAGCGACGACACCACGGCGTCGACGGCAAGATCGATGCCCTTGACGAGGTCGACGGCCTTGGCACCTTGCTCGTTGGCTTCCACGCCTTTCTGGACCAGGGCATTGGCCAGGACGATGGCGGTGGTGGTGCCATCACCGGCGATCTCGTTGGTCTGCATCGAGACCTCGCGCACCACCTGCGCGCCCATATTCTCGAAGCGATCGTGCAATTCGATCTCCGAGGCAATGGAGACGCCGTCGCGCGTCACCATCGGCGTGCCGATCGGCCGGTCGATCATGGCATTCATGCCCTTGGGACCGAGAGTCGGTTCCACGGCGGCTGCGAGTTGGTGAACGCCGCGGGCGAGCGCCCGGCGGGCGTGCGAATTGTGAAGCATCAATTTGGGCATGGCTCCTCCTTCCACCCTCGCGGGTGGTTGTTGTTGACCTCGGGCGACGAGGCGTCGATTCAGCTGTTGAGGGCTGGCGCTTCCCCAGCGGCAGGCGGCACGCGATCGAGGATGAAGTCGACCAGTGTGGGTTCGCCGTCCGCGAAGTCGGCCTGCTTGTACCGGGTCTGCTTGAGCCCACGGCACAGGGCGCCGTTGAACTCCATGTTGATCCGCAGGCTGCGCAGGTCTCCCAGATAGGAAGCCAGCGTTGCGGCGGTGAGGGGGATGCCCTCCCAGGTCAGGAAGACGCCGTTTCCCCGGCCGATTTGGGGATGGCGCTCGAGCAGGGCCTGGCGATAGCGCGGCTTCTGGGCCGCCGCTTCCGGCCCCATCGGCTGGGCGGCGTCGAGGGCTGCAAGATCCATGGCAAGGATGACGTCGTCGCTGACGCCGGCCTGGCGCAGACCCAGCAGCACGGCTTCCTGCCGCCGCTTATAGGCCTTCGCACGGAACGTCTCGCGAAGGGCCTCAAGGTCGAGATCACCCGTCATCTCCCCGAAGACCTGCCCGAAGCTCTTGCCCACCGCGATGCCCCGATTGACCTCATCGGCGAACATGTGATCCTGCAGCCGGATCCGATAGGCCGGCTTCCAGGACAGTGCCTCGATCGCCTCGCGCACGCCGTCGAGCATCAAGAAGGCGAAGTTGGGCGAACACCAATAGGTTGGCAGCCTGAACTCGACGTCCACGCAGGCATCGTCCAGGATCTCGGCACGCTCGACGAAGCCCATATTGGTGACGGGCTCGTCGAGTTCGGGATCGTTGACCTCGGACAGCCGCCGCCAGAGTTCGGCCTGGCGGCGACCACGGAGCGCAGCGCTCATCATGCGCTTCACTCCGCCGCGATCGACAGCGGCGCCTTGGCCAGGGCCGCCTTCTTGGTCGCGATGTCGATGTCGTAGAGCCGCGCCGCGTTGAGGCCCAGGATCTTTTCCTTGATTTCGGGTGTGAGATCGACCCCACGCTCGCGCTTGATGTCCTCGGGCAGTTCGAAAGCCCAGAATTTCTCGACCAGCCAGCGCGGCGTCCAGATTGCATAGTCGGAGCCGAACAGGATCTTGTCCGGGCCGAGCCAGAACAGGAGCTCGGCGATCACTTCGGCGAAGTAGCGCGGACGCGAATGGATGAAGGGCAGGGCGACGGCAAGGCCGCCATAGACATTGGTCTCCTGCACGGCGATCCAGCAGAAATCGTCCAGGCGAGGCAGGCCGCAATGTTCCACGATCCAGTTCAGGTTCTGGAAGTCGGTGGCCGCGTCATCAACGTCGCCGACATTGAAGGCGTCCTTGCTGAGTGGGATGATCGTCGGGCCCTTGTGGACATGGACGTTGCGGATGCCGAGTTTCTCGCAAAGCTCGAAGCAGCGATAGGCGTTGGGGTCGGTCAGTTTCCACCCGCGGGAATCCCCATGCCACTCGGCCGTGTACATCTTCACGCCCTTGATGTCGTAGGTCTCCTTCATGAAGTGGATGTATTCGAGCGCCGCCTCGCCATCGCGCGGATCGAAGGAGCCGTTGACGATGAAGCGCTCGGGATAGCGCTTGGCCATCTCGGCATTGCGTTCGAGGGTATTGAAACCCTGTTTGTAGAAATCCTTCAGATAGGTCGATTGCACGATGGCGACATCATCAGGACCGTCGACGAACAGGTCGCGATAGAGATCGTCGGCGCTGTATTTCTCGAACTTGTCCTTGGGCCACAGCTGTTCCTTAGGGCTGAGCGCCGTGTGATAGGCATAGAAGCACTCCACGAACTGCTTGCCGTGAATGTTGCGCTGGTTTTCAGGGCTGCCGTCCCAGAAATGGGTGTGGCCATCAACGACGAAAATTTCCTTGCCTTCGGGCGTGATATACATGGCTTCCTCCGTTGGTATTTAGATCTAAAGTTTTGATTTAATTTGACTATTTGGAGATTTCTCGGAGCGAGGTCGGGCGCGCTGCAGCTCCGCCAGGCGTATGGCCGGGAGACAAGCGGGCCATCCGGGCGGTGCGCAGCGGGCATCCCGCACACCCCTCGGGCGTAGCGCCGTTGCAGGCATGGTCATCGCGCGCCGCCGTTTCCGCGTCTTCTGGGCTGGCGCCGGGCTCATGCCCCCACCGGCCGATTCTCACGGTCGGGATGTCGGCCTCGACACAGGATGCGTGTGAAGCATCGAGCATGGTTGTCTCTCCCACTGCTGCCTTCGTGGCGGGTACCTCTCAGGTCGTGATGGCGACCTTCAGCACGCCGTCGCGCTGATTGGCGAAGAGGTCGTAGGCCTCTTCGATCTGGTCGAGCTTGAAGCGGTGCGTGACCAGCCCGCCCAGATCCACCCGACCCGACCCGATGACGTCGAGCATGCGGCGCATGCGCTCCTTGCCGCCCGGGCAGAGCGAGGTGCGGATCGATTTCTCGCCGAGGCCGGCTGCGAAAGCATCGAGCGGGATCTTGAGATCCGACGAATAGACGCCCAGGCTCGACAGCACGCCACCGGGTCTGAGGACACGCAGGGCCGCCTCGAAGGTTACCTGCGTGCCCAGCGCCTCGATCGCCACGTCGACGCCGCGGCCATCGGTCAGACGCATGATGGCCTCGACGGGATCTTCCTGCTTGAAGTCCACCACGATGTCGGCGCCCAGGCGCTTGGCCATGGCAAGGCGAGCGGGCACCGTGTCGACGGCGATGATGGTGGTCGCCCCCATCAGCTTGGCGCCAGCCGTGGCGCACAGGCCGATCGGTCCCTGCGCGAAAACGGCAACGATGTCGCCGATCCGGATGCCGCCGGTTTCGGCGCCGGCAAAGCCGGTCGACATGATGTCCGGGCACATCAGCACCTGTTCGTCGCTGACCTCGTCCGGGATGGGGGCGAGATTGGCCATGGCATCGGGCACGCAGACGAACTCGGCCTGGCAGCCGTCGATAGTGTTGCCGAACTTCCAGCCGCCGATGGCCTTCCAGCCATGTTTGGTGCCGGCTCCGTCCTGCGAACCACAGCCGCATAGGCAGGCATGGCTCCAGCCCGAGGGGGTGATGGCGCCTGCGACGACGCGCTGGCCTTCCTTGAAACCGCGTACCGAGGAACCGAGCTTTTCGATGATACCCACGGGCTCATGACCGATGGTCAGGCCCTTGGCGACGGGATATTCTCCCTTCAGGATATGGACATCCGTTCCGCAGATCGTCGTCGTCGTGACACGTATCAGGGCGTCGGCGGGACCGATCTCGGGGATCGGCTTGTCATCGAGAACGATGCGCCCCTTCTCGACAAAGATCGCGGCCTTCATTTTGCTTGGCATGATCGGTTACTCATTTTCGGCTGTGCATGGGCGGGGGAAGGGCGATGCGCCCTAGAGCAAAGCGCGTTCAAGCGTGAACGCTTATTTGCTCTAACTCTTTGTTTCGACGCGTTTTGCGATTCTTGGCGTGACCGCCAAATCGCAAAACGCTTCAGGGCGCATCGCCCGAGATCTGCCGTCGTGCTCAGATGTATTCGAAGACCTCGTCCATATCGCCGAACAGGATCACTGTATTGTCGTCGACCCTGACCATGCGGCCATAATGGGTGGAGGTATTGACTTCGAAAATCTCCGCAGTCATCTCGCGGCCGAGATACTCGCTGATCTCGTCCATCATGAAGATGAGCTTGCCGTTGCCGTCGATGCGGATCAGCGCGGGTTGATAGGTGACGGTCACACCATTCTTCTTGCCCATGAATTCTGCGATGGCGCGCGCTTCAACCGAGTCGTTCATGGTGACCCCGCACTGATGCGAGATGGTCTGCTCGAAGGTGATGTCCTTCATCGACTTGAAGATATTGGCGTGCGAGGAATCGCGTGCTGCCGTGGACATGGTCGTTTCTCCCTGTGATGGTTGCCGGCCGGTCAGTCGTCGAGGCCGAGTTCGCGCAGGATCTGGCCGATCCGCTCCTGCGAGACGGCGCGAACATCCTCGAACGAGACCGGCTTGGAATGCGCCATCGACCAGATCGGCTGCAGCCCCAGCGCTGCCTTGTCTGCGAGCGCGCGGTGCTTCTTCAGCCAGGCCTTGAACAGCTGGCGGTTGCCCTGAGCATGCTTTTCGTCATGCGCCAGCAGGTAGATCAGGTCGATGGTATTGGCGAGGTTGCGCTCATAGTCGGCTTCGGCCGCCGAGATCACCGGCGGAGTGATGAAATCGTGGTTGGCGGCTGCCACCTGCATCAGGAAGCCGGAACGGAAGAGTTCGCCGACCAGGGGCTCGAAGACGATGTTGATGGCGAAATACTGTTCCAGATAGTCCTCCGATCCCATGATGGTCTCGACGGCTTCCCGGGCGCCCTGCCAGACGCCGTCTTCCAGCCAAGTCTTCTTGCCCAGTTCGTCGTTCCAGCCGGGAATATCCATGCCGATCTCGGCCAGATAGAGCGTGATGTCCTGGGCCAGGCGCAGCTTGTAGGAAGAGTTGGTCAGCGTGGCGTTGTTGATCATCTGGGTGTAGCCGTAACGCTGGGCCTGCATCAGCGAGGTGCCCAGTCCGAATTCGGCATGCTTCCAGGCCCCGAGATGGTGCTGCAGGATGCTGATCCAGGCCTTGTCGAAGCTCTTGGGCGCGCCGAATTTGCGGCCATTGGCGATCACGCTCTGCACCATCGTCTCGATCTTGGATTGGCGCTGGTAATGGGTGCGCTCCCATTCCTGGTCGGGCGCCCGGAAGGCGTGCCAGTTCGAACTCTGGGCCAGGGTGTTGCCCTTGACGTAGGCGCCTTTGCCGTCGGCAAAATTGATGATCCAGTTCTGGATCAGATAGCGCTCGGGATCGGGCTGCACATCAACGGTGACATCCTCGTAATGGGTGGCGCGCTGCCCCCTGGGATCGAAATAGCGGTATTTGCGGCTGTCGGAGTCGGCGAAGATCGCTGCACCGGCTGCGCCGGATCCGACAGAACTCGAAATGGCAGGCATGGTATTCACTCCCTGGTTGTGGTGTGTTTCGACGATCCGCCCGAGGTGAGGGCGGTCCTTAGTGGCCGGACGAGGTTGCGCCCGACGAGGTGGTGAATTTGTCGAAGAAGATGTGCTCGACCTCGAAGCCGTTCATGAACAGGACGGGCTGCAGCGCATCGATCATGGGGGGCGGGCCGCAGGCATAGACGTCGCCCTGCCCATCGATGGCGAGTTCCCTGAGCTTGGCGCCCACGCTCTCATGGACGAAGCCGCGTTCGCCCAACCACGCACCGTCCTCGCCGGCATGGGAGAGCACGGGGATGAACTGTACCTCCGGGTAACGCTTGACCAAGGCCGAGATCCGGTCGAGATGGAACAGGTCGTCTTGCGTGCGGGCCCCGTAGAAGAAATAGACCGGCCTTTGTTCGCCGCTGGCCAGGTGATCGTTGAGGATCGACCAGACCGGCGACATGCCCGACCCGGCACCGACCAGGATCAGGGGGCCCTCGCGCTCTTCTCGTCGGAAGCAGGTTCCATAAGGCCCGACGATGGAGACCTCGGCTCCGACCTGGATTCCTCCGGCGTCGAGTTCGCCTGAGAATTTTCCCTCGGGGTATTTCTTGATGATGAAGGAGAGGGCCTGGGTTTGGTCCGGCGTATTTGCCATGGAGAACGAGCGCGTAAGCGTCTCCCCCTTTTGCGTGGTGACCGTGATGTCGACATATTGGCCGGCCCAGAACTTCATCGGCGAATTGAGACTGATCTCGATGCCACGGATGTCGTGGGTCAGCCGCTCGATACGCGTGATCTGGCCGCGATAGGTCTTTACCGCGATCGACTTCGCCAGCACCTCCTCGTCATAGTTGAGGAGTTCCACCTCCATGTCCGAATAGGCGATCGTCCGGCATAGGAGGACGTGGCCGCTGTCCTTCTCCATGTCGTTCAACGCGAAGGTCGAGTATTTCAGCATGTCGACTTCGCCGTCGAGCAGGACGCATTTGCAGGCCGAGCATTGCCCTTCCTTGCAGCCGTGCGGCAGCGCGATGCCTTGACGAAAGGCTGCGTTCAGCACGGTTTCGCCGTTCTCAACTTCGAATTCGACGCCGACGGGTTCCAGGCGCACGGTATGGGCCACGCTCATCGGTCCTTTCTCCAAGACTGTCCCGTGCCCCCTCCCGGCGAGGAGAGGGGGCGTGATCCGTCCGGTCGCGGAGACCGCTGGACGGTATCCGCGGATTGGCGGGTTCAGTGACAGGGGTTGATGGTGAAGCCGGCGCGATACTCGGCCAGATGTTTCTCGCGATCGGCGGGAGACATCTCACGCAGCAGCGTCAGCGGCGACAGGATGGTGTGGCCCCTGACATCGTCGAGGGTCCACATCTCCTTGGGATCGAAGCGCAGATGCGGCTGCGGGATCAGGGTTTCGCCGTCCGAGCGCACAAAGTTGAGATCCTTCATCGCCTCGGCGAGATCCCAGCCATGATACAGCGTCTCCCATTCGCGCTTGCCGCTAAAGCGGCCCATCGCCGGGGTGGGACGTCCCTGGTACTCGTCGGAGAAGGCCTCCACTGCCGTCCAACGGTCGAGTTCATGGGCGAAGGTGTGCAGCTTGCCGTCGATTTCGTCGACGACCATGTCCTCGCGGATCAGACAGGGGACCAGGCAGCTCCAGCAGCGGTGCGGATAGACGTAGCCCACCTCCTCGTTGAAGGTGAGGATCTTCTCGCCTCTGTGGCTGAGCTTGTCGTGCCACTTCCAGAATTCGCCGAACTGAGCATACCAGCCCGGATATTTATGCTCGAACCACTCGAAGTCCTTGTCCGTCTGGGCTTCGATACGCCAGAAGTTGAGCGGCCAGCCCACGGTGAAGAACTGGGCCACCTTGTGGACGTAGAACTTCTCGGTGATGCGCTTCCAGGCTTCCTGAACGTCGTCGTGATGGATCTTGATGCCGTATTTTTCCAGCGGCAGCATGTAGGTGCGGTAGTAGTCCTCGAAGATCCAGCGGTGCCACATCTCCGCGTAGGATTCCTTGTTCTTGTCGCGGTTGGTGGTGCCATATTCGATGAAAGTGCCGATGGCGGCGTCGACGATGGCGTGGTTCTGCCAGAAGGCGTAACGCAGGTCGCGCTCGAGCAGGAGGTGGTTTTCCGGCTCCTTGAGAGCGGCCATCAGGAGGGAGTGGCCGTTGCCGATATGGCGGCTCTCGTCCGACTGCACCGAAAGGAACACTGTCGGCAGGGCATAGTCACCATTGCGTGCGGCCTCCGAGGGCATGGCGACGAACAGCGTGTTGGTGAAGGCCGTCTCGGCGACGACGGTCAGATACATGCAGGCCGCGGTCATGGTATCGCCGGTGATGAAACCTTCACCGAACTGGCGGCCGATCGTGGTGGCATAGCATTTGCCGAAGGCCTCTTCGGTAATGTCGAAGCCGGCTGGATCGATATAGTTCTCCATGTACCACTTCTTCAGATTCATTTGAATGGTGGAATGGCGGAACTCGTCGACCATCTGCATGGTGAAGCCGGTGCGCAGGTCTTCGCCGGGTGCCAGCCTTGCCACCATCGCCATCGAGCGGGCGGCCGAGATTTCCGGGAACGGAATGATGGCGAGGAAGAGCTTCATCCACTCCACCCAGCGCGGCTCGACATTGCGGAACATGTCGCCGCGCAAGGCGGCGTCAAGCGCGCCATAGACGCGGTTGTCCTTTTCCTCCTGCATCGGGAAATAGGAACGCAGCACCTGCTTCATCGGATCGCGCGGCGCCTTGCTGATCTTGTAGTCCGTCGGGAAGGTCATCGCTTCCTGGACATAGGTCGGGTTCCAGCCGAGATCGGATATCTTCTTGGTCGCCTCGCCGACGGAGATGCCGCGCTGCGAGGTTATCTTGTTGAGCGTCAAAGACGTCATAGCCATGAGCCTCCACCAGATTGCGCCACGAACCCCCATGGTCCGGGCGGGGAGCGGCAGGTATCGCCGCCGATGAGTGCGGGCGGTCCGCCTGGAAGCAGGCATGCCTCCATCCGGCCGCTCGAGTGGATCACGGCAAAGGTATCTGGAGCGGTGCTGAAAGCCTGGCGCGTGCATGCGTAAGGCATGCTGCGCCACGTGCATTCCAACCTTGGGTTCCCCATTCCTTCGTTCTTTTGGCATCGCGCCGAAACGCGATGGGCTTCTTATGGGAAATGGTACAGCAAGGACCGTGCCAACTCGCGACAAGCTCTAAATTGTGCAGCTTCAGGCGCCCTGAATGGATCGGTCATTCTCGGGAGTGTCGCGAGTGTAACATAATGTTACAAGTGTAATTTACATATGTAAAACTATCTATCTATTCATGAATCCGGTTTATTTATTATGTTTCTCTGTAACGGATATTATGGACAACTTAGTTTGATGGGTTATCCTGTCGGCATTGTGACAGCTTACCGATGTAGGGCCATACCGATGTCCTCTTCCGACAATCCTCGATCGCCATCGGCTTTCGATGGGCCCGACGACAGCGACGTGATCATGGATCTGCTCCGGCTGATGCCGCGCGACCTGATCTTCTCCATGCGTTTTCTGGGCGAAAGCCAGCTGCGCCTGCAGCGCCATTTCCACGACTTCATGATCGCCGAGCTGATGCTGGCGGGGATCACGGAAGAGACCCATCCCTTGCTTCATGCTTTCGTCGAACGGCATGCCATCACGCTGCGCGATTTCGTCTTTTCGGGGGTTTCCCTGTCCCGGCAGTTTCGGGTGGAGGACATTGAACGCCTGACCGGCGATACCACCTCCTTGCTGCGCGTCGACATCTGGGACCAGCTCAGGAGCCATGTGGAGACGGCTCAACGCCAGTTCGAAGCCCAATTGCCAGAGCTGCCGAACCTGTTGTCCGGCTGGGAAAGGCCTGGAGCGGTCGAGGAGAAGAGACGGCAATGACCCAGCGAGTACCCAATCCGCAGGATCTGCTGGGCCGCCGGCTCGAACTGGTTGCCGGTCTGTCCGCTCTCAACGCGCAAGCCCTGAAGCTGACCCAGTTCCTTGCGGGCCTCGACATGGAGATGCTGCGCCTCGAGCTGGCATTGAAGCAGGCGCCGGCGGAGGGAGAGTTGGCGCGGGAATTGCAACGCGATCTGCGAACGACACGCGAGAGTGCCGACGCGGCCGCCGGGCGGCAGGGCGAATGTGCCGAGCGTATCGCAAAGGCCGAACAGGAGATCGAGGATCTCGATCTTCTGCTCCGGCAGGCGATGGCGCGAGAGGGGAGGACATCATGAACCAGCAAAGCAGACAGAACCCGACTCTGTTCGATCTGCTGGGCCGCTGCTGGCAGCGGCCGGCACCCGTCGCAAGCGCGAGCTTCGATCGGCAGGGAGGTTGCGTTGCCTTTGCAGCTGTCGACGGAACCATCGCTCTGGCGCCCGTCGCGGAAGCGGAGGGACCGGAAAGCCGTATCCGGGTCAGCGGCGACCTCGGACAGATGAGGATCCTGCCGCGCACCAAGCCGCCGGCGCCCCTGACCGCATTCGCGGTTCAAGAGGAGGATGCCCCTTTTGTCATGCCCTTTCATGAAGGAGGCTTCCTTGTCCGGACGGGTGGTGGCGTGGTGAGGCGGGTTTCGGCGCAGGGAGAGTCGAGCGAGGATTTTCTTGGCCTTGGCCGGCCCGTCCTGGCTCTCGACCATGCGGCGCAATCGGGTTTGACTGCCTTGTCGGACGGCGACGAGCTTTGCCTCCTGGACCAGGCGGCAAACGTCATTGGCCGTTCGCGCCCCGTGCCCATTCCGACATCGCTCAAATTCTCACCTGACGGCCGATATCTGGCGGGACTGAGTGAAGACAGCCTCGTCATCATGGCGTTGGACGGGGGCGTGTCGGTTCAACGCGTGGTGACACTGCCCTCGCTATCATCAAGCCTTTCCTGGAATCGGCAGGCCGACCGCATTGCCTGTGGCCTGGAGATTGGCGGCCTCAGCATCGTCGATGTTTCGCTTGGACGCACCGACACCATCCTCGACTTTCCCGCGCCGGTGCGGGGACTGGCCTGGGGCATTGGAGGCCAGCTGGTGGCATCGGGTGCCTATCGTATTGCAGCCTGGGGAACGAAGACCGAGGCTGCCAGCCAAGCCTTGCTGACCGGCCATACCGGCCTGATCCTGGTCGAGGCGGTTGCCGCCCATCCCACGCGCGATCTGGTGGCCGCCGGCTATGCCGATGGCCGGATCGTGGTGGCGCGGCTCGGTGGGCGCGACGAACTGTTCGTGCGACCGTTCGGCGGCAAAGTTACCGCGCTGGCCTGGTCGGCGGACGGGCGTCATCTCGCCGTCGGCGATACCGAGGGCCAGGCCGCTCTCCTCACCTTTCCGCCCCAGCTCTTCAAATAGGTGCAGCAAAGCGCCGATCAACAGGAGGACGACATGCCGACAGAGCCGACCCGCGAGGAAGACAGCAAGGACCTGTTCTTCCAAAAGCTGGAAAATCTCGCCCGCGAGATGATCGACACCCATGACAAGGACTTTGCCATGGGAGCGCTGATCCTGACGGCGCGATGGATCGCCGAGGATCGGATCGCCAAGGTCGCCCAAGCGAGCTGAGGTGGAGAGCCGAGGTGGGGGAGAGGAGGCCGGAGCGACCCGGCCTGCCTCGAATTGTCAGCCCTCCGGCGGGATCATCCCCCGGTAGAGCAGGCAGACGGTACGCAGGAGCGAGGCGAAATTGGGAGCGGCGCCATGGCGCTCGAGGGCTTCCTCGTAAAGCACCGAAATCAGCCTGGAGGTCGAGAGCCCCTCCCGGAGCGCCATTTCGTCTAGGACTTGCCAGAACGCCTCCTCCAGCCTCACCGTCGTCGAATGCCCGGCGATCCGCATCGACCGGCTCGCCTTGCGAAAATGGAGCGGGCTCTGGCTCGTGAGGACCTTGCACATGGCTCGCCCTTTCAGCCTTGCCGTCGCCCTCCCGCCGTCCCGATTGTCCGGGCGCGGCCATGGGAGGGTCCGGCCCCCGCCGATCAAGGGGAGGCCAGGGCTTTTCTCGTCATGGAATGAGGACGGCGCGACCATGGATCCTGCCGGCGTTGAGATCCTGGAGAGCCTTGTTGGCGTCGGCCAGCCGATATTCCACAGTGGTCAGTTCGACCAGGCCACGGTCGGCCAGGGCCATCAGTTCGACGAGCTCGGCCCAGGTGCCGACCAGATTGCCGATGATGTTCTTTTCCGTGATGACCATGTCGACGGTGGGGACCCTGATGTCCTCGCCATAGCCCACGACATAATAGCTGCCGGCCGATCGGGTCATGGCGAGGCCCTTGGCCGTGGTGCCCTTTTCGCCGACGAAGTCGATCACGGCTTCGGCGCCGGCACCGCCGGTCAGTGCGAGCACGGCCTCCACTTCGTTCCCGTCTGCCTTCACCAGTTTGTCGGCTCCGATCTTGCCCGCCAGGGCCAGGGAGGCGTCGGACTTGTCGACCACGATCACATCGGCGGCGCACATGGCCTTGAGGCATTGGATGCCGATATGGCCGAGGCCGCCGGCGCCGATCACCACGCAGCTTTCGCCCGGCAGGAGATGGCGCGTCGCCTTCTTGGCAGCACGATAGGCGGTGAGGCCCGCATCGGCATAGGGAGCGACTTCCTTGGGGGCGAGCGTCTTGGGAAGCGGGACGATGTTGCGCTCGGAGGTGCAAAGAAACTCTGCGTAGCCACCGTTGCAGTCCAGGCCCGGGAAGCGACCCGGACTATGCATGTCCATGCCGCGCCGGCAAGCCAGGCAGGTGCCGCCCGAGATCTTGGGGTGCACGATGACGGGATCCCCGACCTTGATGCCCTCGACCTCCTTGCCGATCGCTTCCACCCAGCCGGCATTTTCATGCCCCATGATCAGCGGCAGCAACTGGTCGCCGTTGGGATCCATATGCGGACGCCAGACGCCCTCGATGATGTGGAGATCGGTGCGGCACACGCCCGCTCCACCGATCCGCACGATGACGTCGTTCGACTTCTCGATCCTGGGGTCGGGAACCTCCTGAAGATCGACCCATTGGCCGGCCTTCAGCTCGTCGTCGTAACGGGTGAGTACTTGCGCCTTCATTGTCATTTCCTCCGCGAGCCCGGTCTTGTCCGTGCTTCGCAAGGGAAACAGCAATCCTCGTGCCGCGATGAATATACAAGCAATATCAATGAGATGGATGAATTCATGAATCCCGGGATGTCGCTGGTCTGAACAGTCGCGCGGACTGAGTGTCCAATTCGCGGACAGTTTTCCGTGACATTGGCGGGGCCGGACAGAAGGTCGAAGCCAAGGAGTTGATCATGCAGATCTTGTCGGGGATGGATCGGGCGCGAAATGCCCTCGAACGCGGCGATCGCCTGCCCGGTGGCACCTTGCCGGCGCCGATCGCCGAAAGCTGGCAGCGTTGCCGGGACCTGGGCCTCGACCCGCGCCTCCAGCCTCGCGGCGAGGTGGTGCCATTTGCGACGGTGACGCGCCGGCGCCAGAAAATGGAGGGCCTGCGCCGGCTGGCCCTTGCCGAGATGCAGGTGCTCTATGCCCAGATCGCCGGATCCAATCTGATGATCGCCTTGGCGGATGCGAGCGGCATGGTGCTCGACACCATCAGCGATCAGGCCTTCACGGAGAGCACTGCGGGGCGCTCCATCATTCCCGGCAGCCTGTGGGACGAAGCGCGACGGGGCACCAATGCCCTCGGGCTGGCCAGTGACAGCAGCCAGCCGGTCGGCGTCTTCGGCCGGGAGCACTACTTCACCTGCCACGCGCATCTGAGCTGCATGGCGGCACCCATCCTGGATTCGCATGGGCAGGTCCTGGGTTTGCTCGATGCCTCCTGCGCCAACGAGGCGCGGCAGCAGCATACGCACGCGCTGGTGCGCATGGCCGCAGCCCAGATCGAGAATGGGTTGATCTTCCAGGAATGCGCCGACAGATTCATCCTGGCCTTCCATCCGCGTGCCGAATATCTCGATACGCTGTCTGCGGGGCTGCTGGCCCTTTCGCGCGATGGTGTCGTCACGGCGCTGAACCGTCCCGGCTCCGCCTTGCTCTCCGGCTTGCCGATCGGAGCGGGCACGAGTTTCGACACCCTGTTCGAAATGTCCTTTGCCAAGGCACTGGATGGCCTCCTGAGGGGAGGCGTCATCCCGATCCGGGATGCTGCAGGCAGCCAGGTCCTGATGGTCTGCCGTCAGATCGCTCCCGGGCTCGCGGTCCGCAACCCGCGCCGGGAACCGCAGGTGCCTGTCCATGACAAGGGCGGATCTGCCCCTGGATTTGTGTGTGTGGACCCCACGCTGAGGGCCGCCATGGCCGATGTCGGGCAGGCCGTCGCCATGGGCATGCCCATTCATCTCACCGGCGAGACGGGCACCGGCAAGGAACTGATGGCGCGTCATATCCATGAGGTGAGCGGCCGGAGCGGGGAGTTCATTGCCGTCAATTGCGGCGCGCTGGCCGAACAACTCTTCGTCGCCGAGATCTTCGGCCATGAGCAGGGCGCCTTCACCAACGCCCGAGCGGAGGGATCGATCGGGCTGGCGCGGCAGGCCGATGGAGGCACCTTGTTCCTCGACGAGGTTGCCGATGTGCCACCCTCGGCCCAGACAGCTTTGCTGCGTTTTCTCGATGCCATGGAAGTGCGGCCGGTCGGTGGGCTGAAAGTCTACAAGGTCGACGTCCAGATCATATCCGCCACCAACCGTGATCTGGGGGAGATGGTGGCGGAGCGAATCTTCCGGGCCGACCTGCTCTACCGCCTCAACGGCCTCGTCCTGCATCTGCCGCCCCTGTCGGCCCGCAGCGACTTTGCGCTCGTGGTCCAGCACCTCTTACAGGGACTGGCCCCGGGCGTGGCGATTACCGATGCCGCCATCGCGAGGCTGGCCCAACGTAAATGGCCCGGCAATATCCGTGAGCTCCGTAGCGTGCTGCAGCGCCTGCTCTTACGCCGGCGCGCAGGGTTCATCGACGAGACCGATCTTGCCGATACCGCAGCGGGATCGGGCGATACCTGCCCAGCCTGTCGGGATCGCGGCCTGGCCAGTCGGATCTGCCGCGAAATCAGGGCGACATATCGCGCCTGCCAGAACGTCACGCGCACGGCGCAGATGCTCGGATTATCGCGAACCACCATATACAAGCATCTCTGACGGGGGCCTTGCGGTCCTAACCGGGGTGGCGCATTGCACGAATAACCTCGTCGGTATACTGCTGTGGCTAGAGAAACAGCGGCGTTTCCCGTTCTCGCCTGTGTCGACCGGCCCGACAGGCGTATTTCCTGTCTGTGCTCTGTCCTCAGGTGATAATTGTGACCAACGACGATTGGAAAATTGGAGTTCTGTTTTCCAGGAGCGGCGTAACCGCCGCCGCGGAAATAGCCGAAGCAAATGCGACCCTCCTCGCTACCGAGGAGATCAATGCAGCGGGAGGAGTGCTCGGGCGAAGAATTACGCCGACATTCTATGATCCCGAGTGTTCTGCCCGTAAATATCGTGAGCTTTCGATTCGGCTTCTGACCGAAGATAAAATTAAAGTTATTTTTGGCTGCTATATGTCGACTGCCCGAAAGGCTGTGCTTCCGGAAGTTGAGGCGTATAGGGGATTACTGTTCTATCCGACATTTTATGAGGGTTTTGAATATTCTGGAAACTGCTTTTATACAGGTTCTTCGTCAAATCAAAATGCTCTTCAACTTGCGCAATATCTGATCGAGAATTACGGCAAGAGATTTCTGCTGATAGGCTCGAATTATGTTTTTCCCTATGAGTATAATCGTGTCGTAAGCGACCTTGTTACCTTGGCGAATGGAACGATACTCGACGAGATTTATGTCCCGATCGAAGCGGTAAGCAAGGATTTCGACAAGGTCATCAAGCGGATAAAAGATCTCAAGCCCGATGTTGTCGTCTCCAACGTTGTCGGCACGGGTGCGGTGCTCCTCTATCAGGCCTACCGGGAGGCCGGTTTTGACCCAAGCTCGATGCCCATCGCCAGCTTGGCGACGACTGAGGCGGAAGTCGCGCTCATGCCGGCGGGGTTGGCGGCAGGACACCTGACGGCTGCTTCATTTTTCGAGACGCTGAATACACCTGCCGCAAAACGCTTCGTCACTGCGTTCAAACGGCGTTTCGGCGAGGCGGCACCGGTGACTGCCAGTGCTGAGGCCGCCTATTTTCAGATATATCTCTATGCGGCGGCACTCGAACGCGCAGGGAGCGACAATGCCGATGCTCTCGTGCCCAACCTGGCGGGGCTGGAATTCGACGCGCCGCAGGGGCGGGTTCGTATCGATCCCAACAACCATCACACGGAACTGTGGGCGCGCATCGGCAGGCTCAACCCGCAAGGCAAGTTCGACATCATCTGGGAATCGGAGGCACGTGTAAGGCCCGATCCTTATTTCGTGACGGCCGCTCACGAGGGCTGGGCCACCAGCCTGACCGGCACGCGTCGCAAGGCCTGATGGGAGCAGATGATGTCAGCCCATTTGCTCAAGGACCTCAAGGGCCTGCGGGTTCAGGTCATACACCCTCCCGACGCGCAGGGGGTGACACTGGTCGAACACCTGCGCCGTATCGGATGCAGCTGTGAGATCACGTGGCCGTTGCCGCAGGCAATCAGCTCGACGGCCGTCGTCGTCTTGGTCTCCATCGAGCAAGAAAATCGCGATAAGATCCTGCGGCTTTTCAGGCCTGTCGAACCCTCTGATCCTGCCGTGCTGGCGGTCGTCTCCTTCGAGGATCCCAGTACCCTGCAGGTGGTGCTCGAATGCGGTGCGCTGGCGGTGATTGAGCGGCCCATTCGTCCCTTTGGATTGCTCACCAATTTGATCATAGCTCGGTCTCTCTGGATGGAGCGCCAGAGCGCGGCCAAGAGGATACGCAAGCTCGAACGCAAGGTGGCCGGTAATAACAGGATCCTGCGAGCGAAGACTATTCTCATGGAAACACAAGGGCTTAGCGAGCCGGAAGCCTATGAGAGCATCCGCAAGCAGGCGATGGGCAAGCGCGTGGCGATGGACGATGTAGCCGCTGCAATTATCAATGCCTATGAGCTCTTGACGTTTAAAGAAAGACATGCCTAGTATGAAACTTAGTTGACGTCCGGTGAAACGGCGTCATTGTTGGTGCAGGACAGTGTCGTCCGCACCATTTGGCTGGGTAGCCCGCAAACTCCTGTTCGGAGGTGGCGGGCTTTTTTGTTTTGGTTAGGCCGACAAGGCTGTTGGCCTCCCTGTCCTACCGTATCGGCGACACTGAGCATGTTCGAGCCGGAGCATGCGAGGCGATGCTTTCATATCCTCATCCGAAATACTTTTGTCCAAGCACGGTGCTTGGGCTCGTGCCCGCTTGCGCGGTCGAGTTCGACTGAAAAAGAGGAGTTCATTTCATCGTTTTTCGATCGCGGTCTTTCTCCGAATCCGGAGCTTTCGTCCGCGACGACCGCGGTGCGCTCAGGCGCCCGCATGACTTCCGAATGATCCTGCACGGCCGCGAGGGGCGGCACGAAGACAAGGACGCGCACATCGAGGCGCAGAGGAGGGGTAATGAACGACAAGACAAGGCGCACCTTTCTCAAGGTGGGCGGATTGGCAGCTATGGGACTGGCCGCGCCAGCCCTTCTGCGGCTGGGCGATCGGGCCTGGGCAGCCGGAGAGGTGCCGGTTGGTATCATGTATTCGCTCACGGGCACGACGGCGATCGTCGAGAAATCGATGAATCAATGCGCCCAGATGGCAATCGCCGAGATCAATGCCAGAGGAGGCGTGCTCGGTAAGCAATTGCGTCCGGTGATCGAGGATCCAGCTTCCGAACCTCGCACCTACAGCGAAAAGGCGCGCAAGCTGGTGATGGAAGACCAAGTACCCGTCATATTCGGTTGCTACACCACCGCCAGCCGCAAGGCGGTGCTACCCGTGGTCGAGCGTCGCAAGGGCCTGCTGGTGTGGCCGACCTGGTATGAAGGGGAAGAGTGCTCCAAGAACGTACTCTATGCCGGATCGGCTGTCCCAAATCAGCAACTCGAGAATTCTCTGCCGTGGCTGAAGAAGAAACTGGGGCGCAGCAAACTATTCATTGTCGGCTCCGACTATGCCTTTCCCCGAGGCATGGCCAAGACTTCGAAAACGATTTGCCAGAAGATCGGCATGGACGTGGTCGGTGATGAATATCTCCCGCTCGGTCACACCGAATGGGCGTCGATGGTGTCCAAGATCGGGGCCAGCGGGGCTGATGTGATCTTCTCCAATGTCGTCGGGGATTCGATCGTTGCCTTCTATCGCGAGCTGCGCAATCAGGGCTACAGCTTCGATAAGCTGCCTTTGTGTTCGTCGACGACGACCGAAGTCGAAATCAAGGCAATGGGGCCTGAATATGCCCTCGGCAGCTACGTTTCCCTGCCCTATTTCCAAACTGTCGAAACGCCGCAGAACCAGGCATTCGTGAAGGCTTTCAAAGCCTATGCCGGTGCTGACGCGGTAACCCACGCGGCGATGGAGGCTGTCTATATCGGCGTTCACATGTGGGCGATGGCGGCGGAAAAGGCAGGCGAATTCACAGCCAAGGGCGTGACTTCGAGCATCGGCGGCATGTCCTTCGAGGCACCGCAGGGCAAGGTCACGATCGACCCGCAGAACCTTCACAGCTACCTGACGCCGCGGATCGGCAAGACGAGGGCCGATGGCCTGCTCGACATCGTCGATCAATATCCCGAACCGCTACTGCCTCTACCCTATTCCAGCGTCGGGGAAAGCGCGGAAAAGCGTATCTGCACCACAAGCGGCGCATCGCTCTAACGCATCATTGGTCGGAAGCCAGGCCGGTGCAGAACCTGCACTGGCTGCCGGCAACCTGCGATCGGGTTTGAGATGGAAACCTTCGTCATCGGACTGAGCATCGGGTCCATTCTGTTCATGGTCGCGCTTGGCCTTGCGATCATCTACGGCACCATGAAAGTCATCAATCTCGCCCATGGCGAGATGGTGATGATCGGGGCCTATGTCACCGTGCTGGCAACCCGGCATCTGGGCTTGAACATTTACCTGTGCCTGCCTCTGGCATTCATCGTCACGGCGATTTTCGGGCTCGTCATCGAGCGCACGGTCGTCAGCCACCTCTATGGGCGCCTGCTCGACACCTTGCTGGCGACCTGGGGTATTGCGCTCATTCTCCAGCAGCTCATCCGCATCCATTTCGGGCTGGCCCTGTTCGGGCTCACCATCGATGGACTTGGGTCCGATCTGCAGAATGTTCCGGTTCCCGCCGAATTGCAGCAGACATGGCATTTGCTCGGCGCAAACATACCGGTCTATCGGGCATTCGTTTTTGGTGTCGCTGCGCTTCTGGGAGCCCTGACCTGGTGTCTCCTCCACCGAACACGCTTCGGTAGCCAGCTAAGGGCCGTCTCGGTCGCAAGGAACACGGCAGCCGCCTGCGGTGTCAACGACAAGCGGGTCAATGCACTCGCCTTTGCCTATGGCTGCGGACTTGCCGGGATAGCCGGCGTCCTGGTTTCCGGGTTCAAGACGGTGTCCCCGGATATGGGAACCTCCTATGTCGTCGATGCTTTTCTCGTGGTGGTTGCCGGAGGGGTGGGTCAGTTGCTGGGCACCTTTGCTGCCGCCGGAATGCTTGGCGAGGTCCAGAGCTTCGTCGCCACCTGGCTCAATGATGTGTATGGCCGTACCGTCCTGTTTGTCGTGGTCATCCTCATCCTGCTGTTCAAGCCTAAAGGTCTGTTCGTGACCAAGAGCCGCTGACCCCCACGATCATGGATGAGCGCATGACATACCGAAATATTTCCATTGCCGCCTACATAGTGTTCTTCGCGGTGGTATTCGCCCTGCCGTTCCTGCTCAGCAGCTTTTGGACCAACCGGGTTGCAACCTATCTCGTCTACGCAATCTGCGCCGTCGGTATAAGCCTGGCTTGGGGATACACGGGAATACTCAGTCTGGGCCAGGGCCTTTTCTTCGGGATGGGCGCCTATATGCTGGCAATGTCGCTCACGCTGGCCGCGCCGGAAAACAACCCGGTGCCGGAGCTCATGTTGCTCAATATGCAGCCAGACGCCGTGCGCGACCTGTGCTGCGTGACTCCCGGCTCTTTTCTCTGGATCCCGTTCAGATGGCTCGTGATCGGGGTGATGGCAGGATTGCTGGTGCCGTGCGCCCTGGCTGCGGGGCTTGGCTATGTCATGTTCAAGCGGCGGACGACGGGCGTCTATGTCAGCATCATCACCTTGGCGTTTGCCCTGATCGGACAGTTGCTGGTGATCAACAATCAGCCCTTGACGGGCGGCTTCAATGGCCTGGCCAATTTTGCGCCCTTGACGATTGCCGGCTTTGAATTCGATCCCTACGGACCCAGTGTCTACTATGCCGTCGCCGGTGTGCTGTTCCTGGTCGTGCTCGGGCTACGCCTGCTCCTTTCCGCCAGGATCGGACAGATTCTCAAGGCCATCCGCGAGGACGAGGCGCGTGCCCGCTATCTGGGCTATGACGTCGAGAGCTACAAATTGTTCGTGTTCTGCCTCTCGGCCATCATTGCGGGGCTGGCCGGCATGTTGTTTACGCTCACGGCAGAGTTCGCTTCGCCCTCCCTGATGGCGACCTCCTTCAGCATCTCGATGGTGATCTGGGCAGCAACGGGCGGACGGGCGTCGCTGCTCGGGGCCTGCATCGGCGCCTTGCTGGTGAACTTCGTCGGGTCCTACGCCAGCGAGAATGCGGTGTTTCAGCCGGTTTGGCCGATCATCCTGGGCGGATTGTTCGTTTTCGTGGTGCTGGTGATGCCCAACGGTATTGCGGGCGTCATCAAGGCGGGGCTCGAACGTTCACCTCGCAAGCGTGCCTCCGGGCGGGAGGCCTATCCATGAACGCCGTGACCAGAATAGCGGCCGCACAATCGAGGGCTACCAAACCACCTATTCTCATGACTCGCCAACTCACCGTCCGCTTCGATGACTTTCCGGCAGTGAGCAATGTCGACCTGTCCATCGAAGACGGTGAACTCAGGGTCATTATTGGCGCAAACGGCGCCGGCAAGTCGACGCTGCTCGATCTGTTGTGCGGAAAGGTATTGCCGTCCGAAGGAGAGATCTGGCTGAACGACCGCAACATTACCGGCATTGGTGAGGCCGCGATTGCGCGCAGTGGTGTCGGGCGGAAATTCCAGACACCAACCGTCTTCAAGGAAATGACGGTGCTCGAGAACCTGCAGATAGCAAGCAACCGGTACGTCAAGGTTCGCAACAATTTGTTTCGGCGCTTCTCACGCCGACCGACCGACAGGGAGTTGGCGGTCGCCGACCGAACGGGGCTGACCTCCTTCATGATGCGCCGGGCTGGGGAATTGTCCCACGGACAACTTCAATGGCTGGAACTCGCCATGGTCCTCAGCCAGGATCCCAAGGTCATTCTTCTCGACGAGCCAGCGGCGGGAATGACAGCCGCCGAAACCGACAAGACGGCCGAACTCCTGCTGTCGCTGGCCGGTGAACACACCGTGCTCGTCATCGAGCACGACATGGCGTTCGTTCGCAGGATCTGCCGCACCATTACCGTTCTCCATCAAGGCGCGGTCCTGGCGGAGGGAACGGCGGGTGACATCGAAAAAAATCCCGCTGTCATTGAAGCCTATCTCGGTTCGGCGACGCTCAGCCATGCTTAAGATCAGCCACGTCAATGCCTTCTACGGCACGAGCCACATCATCCACGATCTCGACCTGGAGATCCGCAAGGGCGAGACCTTCTGCCTCCTGGGGAGGAACGGTGTCGGCAAGACCACATTGCTGCGCAGTCTTCTTGGAATCGGGGTACGCACCACGGGCAGCATCCAATTTCAGGGCAGCGAAATCAGCCAGTCTCTGACCCATGATCGCGCCCGGCGCGGAATTGGCTATGTGCCGCAAGGGCGGGAAATCGTTCCCGGTATGAGCGTCCTCGACAATATCCTTCTGGGCTGCAACGCGCGCACGGACGGCAAGGTCGAGGTGCCGCCGCTGGTGTGGAGCCTCTTTCCATTCCTGAAGGACCATCTCGGCCGTCGCGGAACCAATTTGTCGGGTGGCCAGCAGCAGCAGCTGGCTATCGCTCGCGCTCTCGCCACCGATCCAAGTCTCCTGGTCCTGGACGAGCCCACCGAGGGCATTCAGCCCAACATCGTCGAGGATATCGAGAGAGCGATCATCGCCCTCAACCGCGATCATGGCCTGACGATCATCCTGGTCGAACAGAAGATCCGCTTTGCTCGAACGGCGGCCCACCGCTTCGCCATCCTCGAAAAGGGGCGTGTCGCGGCGGCCGGACCGACCAGCGAACTCACCCAAGAAGTCGTCCATCGACACATGAGCCTGTAGCGCACCGCAAGGACAGGCGCTGCAACCAGACAATGGGAGGAACCCAGCATGCTTCGCATCGAGAGCCTTGTCGGCGCCAGCACGGATCCCGGCCTGCATGAGCATCTTCATCATCTCGAACATCACGGTGATCTGGAAGTGGTCAAGATCGCGGTCGGGGATCTCGATCGTCGACGCCTGCTCGCCCGGACCGAACGTGGTGAAGAACTCGCTATCGCGCTTCCGAGAGACCAGAAGCTGTTCGACGGGGCCGTGCTGCTCATGGAAGCGAAGAGAGCCATCGTCGTCAAAGCCGGCGAACAGCGCTGGCTCAGGCTTTTACCGCGTGCCGCCGAAGAGGCGCTGGAACTTGGATATCATGCCGGCAATCTGCATTGGCGCGTGCGTTTCGAGGGCAGGGACCTGCTGGTATCGCTGGATGGCCCGGCCGCCGATTATATCGCGCGCATAGAACCGCTGGTTAGGAGCGGGCGTGTTCTCGCGACCGAAGAGCAGCAATGAACACGGCCGATCCGGAGCAATTGCTGGTGGCTCTGCAGCACGCCGACAGCCAGTTCCCGTCGGGGGGCTTTGCCTTCTCACAGGGACTGGAAGCCTCCGCCCTTTTGAGAGAGATGCTGGGCGGTTGGGACCTGGCCGAGTTCGTGCTTACCCAGCTCCGCCATCGCTGGGCCGGCGCCGATCGAGTCGCCTTGATCAGGGCCCATCGTTGTGCAGGCGAATTGTCGAGCGTTACCGAATTGGATCTCGAAGTCGAGGCGTCGACCCTCGTGGAAGGCCTCAGGATCGGTTCGCGTCGCAACGGCATGGCGCTGCTGACGACCCACGCGCGTATCGCCACGTCCAGAGCGTCGGACTATCGAACCTTGGTGCGTGACGGTTCCGCCTGCGGGCACCTGGCGGTCGTGCAGGGCTTGCTCTGGGGGGCGATCGGGCTCAACGAAACCGCGGCTGCATCGATGAGCGGCTATCAGGCTGCCGCATCGCTTAGCACCGCCGCGATCAGATTGGGCCTGATCGGCGCCATCGAGGCGCAGGCCATCCTCACCTCGGCCCTGCCGGTCATTGCTGCCATTTGCCGGGAACCGGTGGCTGCCAACGAGCCGATCCGTTCATTCAATCCGTTGACTGAAATCGCCGTCGCCTTTCAACGCGATGGCGGTCAGCGGCTGTTCTCCAATTAGCCTGATCAAGGAGGGAGCGCATTCATGTTGCTGACACCCACTGAATTGGAACGCCTCACCATCTTCACGGCCGCAGAACTCGCCCGCAAACGACGCGCCAAAGGTCTCAGGCTCAATTATCCGGAAGCCGTGGCCCTTATTTCCGACGAGATCCTCGAGGGTGCGCGCGAGGGGCGCTCTGTGGCGGAAATGATGGCGTTGGGGTCGCAAATTCTCACGCAGGACGATGTCATGTCAGGCGTAGCCGCGATGCTCCCCATGTTGCAGGTGGAGGCGACCTTCAAGGATGGCACCAAGCTCGTCACGGTTCACGACCCGCTGCGCCCCGCGCCCGACGGTCCTCACGACACGTTTGAGCCGGGAGAAATCGTCAGCGAAGAAGGCGAAATCGAGCTCAATGCCGGCCGGGAAAAGCGGTCGCTTCGGGTGGTCAACACGGGTGACCGTCCCGTGCAGATTGGCTCCCATTACCATTTCTTCGAGGTCAACCGGGCACTGGAATTCGACCGCGCCGCCGCCTTCGGCATGCGCCTCGACATCGCGGCCGGTACGGCGGTGCGCTTTGAACCTGGACAGGAAAGGGAAGTGGAACTCACCACCTTTGGCGGCAGCCAGACGCTCTCCGGGCTGAACGCGTTGTCCAATGGCTCGGCCCGGGATCCCAAAGTCAAAGAGGCTGCCCTGGAACGCGCCCGCGGCGCTGGCTTTCGTGGCGCTTGAAAAGGAGAAGACAGATATGGCCTCTCTCTCCCGGCGCGATTATGCCGCGATGTATGGACCAACCCTGGGCGACGGTTTCCGGCTGGGTGACACCTCGCTCATCGCCGTGGTCGAGAAGGACTACGCCACCTATGGCGACGAATGTCTCCACGGTGGGGGAAAGACATTGCGCGATGGTGCGGGTCTTGCCGCGGGTGTGACCAGCGCCAAAGGGGCGCTGGACTTTCTCTTGTGCAACGTCACCGTGATCGATGCCGTGCTCGGGATCGTCAAGGGCGATCTCGGCATCAAGGAAGGGCGCATTGTCGGCATCGGCAAGGCCGGCAATCCAGCGATCATGGACAATGTCGATCCTCGTCTGATCGTTTCGGCGGCGACGACGGTGCGCGATTGCGAGGGCCTCATTGCCACGGCCGGGGCGCTCGATGTCCATGTTCATTTCGACAGCGCCCAGCTTTGCGAACACGCAATCGCCTCGGGCATCACCACGATGCTGGGCGGTTCGCTCGGGCCCATCACCGTCGGCATCGATTGCGGCGGCGCCTTCAATGTCGGCAAGATGCTGCAGGCCGCCGAACAATGGCCGATCAATTTCGGTTTCCTCGGCCGTGGCAATTCGCACAAGCCCGCCTCGCTGATCGAGCAGATCGAAACGGGATGTCTCGGCCTCAAATTGCATGAGGATTGGGGCACGATGCCCGCCTCCATCGATACCTGCCTGTCGGTCGCCGACGATATGGACTTTCCTGTCCAAATTCATACCGACACGCTGAACGAGTCCGGCTTCCTGGAAGATACCCTGGCAGCCATCAAGGAGCGCACCATCCACATGTACCACACCGAAGGTGCGGGAGGCGGTCATGCGCCCGACATCATCCGCGTCGCCGGTGTGCCATGGTGCCTTCCATCTTCCACCAATCCCACCAATCCCTACACGGTCAACACCTTCGACGAACATCTCGATATGACGATGGTGTGCCATCATCTCAACCCGTCCATACCCGAGGACGTGGCCTTCGCGGAAAGCCGCATCCGGGCGCAGACGATCGCCGCCGAAGACGTCCTGCACGATATCGGCGCGATATCGATGCTGGGATCCGACAGCCAGGGCATGGGCCGCATCAACGAGGTCATCTGCAGGACCTGGCAGCTCGCCGACAAGATGAAGCAGCAAAGAGGGCGCCTGCCCGAGGAGAAGACGCGTCTTGGCGACAATGAGCGGATCAAACGCTACGTCGCGAAATACACCATCAATGCGGCACGCACCTTTGGCATCGCAGACCATGTCGGTTCGCTCGAGGACGGCAAGATCGCGGATATCGTGATTTGGCGCCCGGCCTTCTTTGGCATCAAGCCCGAACTGGTCATCAAGGGCGGTTTCATAGCCTGGGGCGCGATGGGGGACAGCGCAGCCTCGCTGATGACCTGCGAACCTCTCTTGTTGCGTCCGCAATGGGGAGCGTTCGGACGGGCCAAACAGGCCTTGTCGGCCTGTTTCGTCAATCCGGCCGCAATCGACCGTGGGCTGGCCTCCACGCTCGATTTGAAGAAGGCGCTGTTGCCCTCCCGGGGATCGAGGCAGCTGTCCAAGAAGGACATGCTCCATAACGACGTCTGCCCCCAGATACGTGTCGATCCCCAGACCTTCGATGTCTTTGTCGATGGCGAGCTTGCCACATGTGAGCCGGCGCGGGAGTTGCCGCTGGCACAACGCTATATGCTGAGGTGACGCCATGGACGCGACATATCTATTGAAGGATCGGCCATCGACCCGCGTGGGCGCTGCCCGGGTTGGCATTGGCGGGCCGGTCGGGTCGGGCAAGACGGCGCTTATCGAACAGCTGATCCCTGCCTTTGCGGCAAGAGGTGTCTCGCTGGCGGTCGTCACCAACGATCTCGTGACGGCGGAAGATGCCGAGCGTCTGCGGCGTTCCGGCCTGATCGATCCGGCGAGGGTTGCGGCTGTCGAGGCCGGGGCGTGTCCGCACACGGTCATTCGGGAAGATCCCACTCTCAACATTGCCGCCGCCGACGAGCTGGAGCTGCTCTTTCCCGATGCCGAACTGATCCTGATCGAGAGCGGCGGCGACAATCTGGCCTCCACCTTCTCGCTGGACCTCGTCGATTGGTGGATGTTCGTCATCGACGTCGCCGGTGGCGACGACATTCCCCGCAAGAATGGCCCGGGCGTGCTCAAATGCGATCTGCTGGTGATCAACAAGAGCGATCTGGCTCCCTATGTCGGTGTCGATCTCGATCGCATGACAGGCGAGGCCGCTGCCGCCCGCCGTGGTCGCCCCCTGGTGCTGACCAATTGCCGCAAAGCCGAGGGCATCGATGCAATTGTCGATCGTATTCTGGCCGAAGTGTTGTTCCGATGACGCAGCATTGGCAGCCTCAAGCATTGCATCTCGACCCGGGCTTGCGGACAATGGCCGAGTCCCGCGGCCGCTTCGAACTGGATTTCGTTCGCCACGGCGCACGAACGACGCTTGCACGCCAATTTGTCTCCTACCCTTTTCATTTGACCCGGCCCTTTCGGCTGGATCCAGACATTCCGTCGCTACTCACGCTCTACCAGCAATCGTCATCCGGCGGCCTTTATCGAGGGGAGCGGCTCTCCTGCCGATTTCGCGTTGCAGCAGGTGCCGCCGCCCATATAACGACCCAAGCTGCCACGATCGTCCATGACTGCCAGGGCCAGCCCGCTCGTCAGAATACCGCCATCCGGGTCGAGAGCGGCGGTTTCCTGGCCTATGCGCCTGACCCGCTCGTGCTCTTTCCTGGTGCGTTTTTTGCAGCCGGGCTGGAGGCTAGCCTGGCCGATGACGCAGTCCTGTTCCTTTGCGATGCTTTCAGCATGCATGACCCCAGGGCCGAAGGGCGCTGTTTCGATCGGCTCAGTTCGGACGTGGTGATCCGGGATCGTGGCGGAAGGCTGGCCGTGCGGGACTGCTTCCAGCTCGTCGGCGATGCGCTACGCGATCGGGCTTCTCCGATGGGCCGCTGGCAGGTCATGGCAAGCTATCTCATTCTTGGGCCCTCCTCCCGTCTGCCGTCCCAAGCCGACCTGCAGAGCTCGCATGTCGAGGGCGGCTCGATCATTGGTGTGAGTGCGCTCCCCAATGCGGCCGGCTGGGGCATTCGCTGCCTTGCCGCAGATGCGATTGCGGCTCGTAAGGCCTCCGATCGGCTGTTCTCACTGTGTTGCCAAGCCGCATTCGGCCATTCGCCCATGCCCCGGAGAAAATAACGCCTCGGGGACGTTGACTGATTTTATAAAGGAGACATGCCCATGAAATCCCGGTGCACCGCCCCATTGCTTGCCGCGATCCTTGTTGGCGCCATGACAGCCACGGCCAATGCCCATACGGGTGTTGGAGCGACCAGCGGGCTCGCGCATGGTTTCCTTCATCCTGTCAGTGGACCGGATCATGTCCTGGCCATGGTCACTGTCGGCCTGTTTGCTGCCCAATTGGGCGGGCGGGCAATCTGGCTCGTACCCCTGAGTTTTGTCTGCGTCATGGCATTCGGCGGCGCCTTGGGGCTTGTTGGCGTGACCTTGCCGTTCGTTGAACTGGGCATTGGTCTTTCCGTGGTGGTGCTGGGGGCGATCGTTGCTTTGCGATTGCGTGCTGCCATACCCGTGGCGATGGCCCTTGTCGGCTTTTTTGCGATCTTTCATGGGTATGCGCATGGAGCCGAGATGCCAGAAAATGTCGGAGGCTTCACCTATGGCGTGGGTTTCGTGCTTGGAACGGCTTTGCTGCATGCAATTGGCGTGGGAACGGGCCTTGCAATCGGCAATCTGCGGGAGGGGCGGGGCGAGCTCATGGTTCGTTCCACGGGCGCTCTCATCGCAATTGCCGGCGTCGTTCTTCTCGGCGGTCTGGCTTAGACAGCCATGCGCGTCGCGGTTACCAAAGTTCTGATCACCGTCATCCATGGGCGTGACAAAGGCCCAGGCTATATCGGCCTGAGCCAATTGCTTCTTCCATGGATGAATTTGCAGCACCATTCGATCGGGAGGGTCGGTTGTCAATCAGGAGAAAGAAGGAACGCCTTCCGGTTGTAATTGGACGAGAACTGCGAGCCTGCAGAGAACGCGAGGGAATTTCGGCCGTCGACTTGGCTCGTGCAGCACGGATATCGGGGGGGACACTGTCAAAAATCGAGCATGGCACCATTACGGCGTCGCTGACAATTATACAGTCCCTCTCTCGAATTCTTGGCGTCTCTCTCTCCACGCTGATGCGGCGCGCCGAACAGCATCGAAGCGCCATATTCGTAAGGCGAGATCACGCGACTTCTCCCGTAAATCGTAATCTACTTGAGACGCGTGCAAGTTATCTACTTGGTGAAATCAAGAATGATTCAAGTCATTTTCAATTAAATTCATCTATAATTCTCTTGGAAGATTGTGGTATTGGTTTCGAATTGGTGCAAAAGAAGGGAAATTTCCTCGTTTATGTGCTGGAAGGGGAGATGATATATCGGCATGATACAAAGTATTATGCATTGACACCAGGAGATAGTTTATTCTTTGATGCGAGCTGGTTGCATGGACCGGATCGTGTTGTCAGTGGCCCAGCAATATTTTTGCAGGTACATTCCAATTTTGTAATATAACTTTTGATTTTTCATTCGGATTTGATAATTTTACCTTGGTATAAAAATTGATATTTTGGATTATTTGGCCAAAAATTCTTTATGCATCGTAATACTGTAATTTTAATTTGGAATTAAGCTACCGGTCGATACTTTTTGTCTTTTGTGCCCAATATCTACTCAACAATGAGGTTCGCCGGGGCGGCTAAGCATGACTACGTCATGCTGGAGGCGACAAGGCCGCGGGCCTCGCAAGGGTTGTTCCGCATGGGTGCTTAATAGGTAACGCGGACTCGGCTCGTGAGACCATTGGGATCGGCAAGCGGGACTGTCAGGAATTTCGTGCGTAGGTTGCTGCTTGACCGTCGGGCCGCCATGGCCCCGATGAACCACTCCCTGAAGAGTGCGACGAGTTGAGCTTGGAACATAGCCGCTCATGGGCTGGGCTCTCTTAAAGGCGAGTTACCCGACCAAGACGGATATAGTGGTCCACGAGGGTCTTTTCTGCAGAAAAAGGATGCCACTTCCACCCTTGGTGGGTAAAGCCGGTGAGAATGACAGGAAGGTCCGGGAAACGTCGGAGAACATAGTGGAGGGCAAGCATTCCGCTGCTCGGTACCACATAGCGCGGGGGGGCAAAATCCGCCAGATTGCGGTCGACTTCATCATGGATATTGTGATCAAAAACGACAAAATTCTTGCCAAGGGCGGCGGAATAGGCGGCGAACCTCGATGTGTGATCGTCGCAAAAGTCAGCAAGGCCGGGCCACTGATCTATGATGGAATCCCTTAATTCGAGAAATTTGGCTGGACTGCGCACGCACCAAAATTCGCGGGCCTCGCGGATCGCCAGATGAGATCGCCATTTGGCAGAGGTCGCCAACGAGCGGCCGGATCGGCCGGTATTGCAGACGGCTACGGCATGTGTAGGGCCCGGTAGCTCGCCATAAGACCGGCAGTCGTTGAACCGGACAACGAAGTTGGCCTGATCGATAAGGGACACGGCGTCAGGAGAGATGGGACCGTTGCCAACCAAGAGGATCATGCAGCAGCCAAATAAGACCGTAGCGCCCGATGACCGGGAACACGATAGCGCGAACTCACAGGATTGTGTCGCAAATTCACGGATGGAACGCAAACGCGTTTTCACCAGACACGTTTCAGAGAAACCACTTCGCGATCGGAAGGCCTTGGTGCTCGGCCGCCTCACAGTCCGCCATGTCTCCGATGCGGACCCAAGCCGTGCCCAGCCTCAAATCGACTGCCAGCGCAGCGACAGTCTGGGATCGAAATGGTTCACATGATGCGGAAACGGCAGGCGAGGTATGCCTGTGATCCGGTACGACTGCTCGCCAATCGGTTCGAATTCCTCGCTGACCGAATACCGTATCCGATGGCCTTTTTGTCCAAGCACGCGTTTGCGACGCAGCTCATTGGTTGGATGGCGCCGAACGAGCAACAAAATGCGGCCATAATCGAGGTATCATTTTCGCTGGCGCTTACCCGGGGCAAAGTGAAGTGGGGATGGAAGGCGCACCGAGTTCGTTTGGACTCAAGCTTGGCTTCCAACAGAAGAGTTCCCCCATGCGTAATCTTGCCCTCATGTTGACGGGAGCAGCCCTTGGCGCTCTCGGCACGGTCGCGCTGACGCAATCCCCTGTTTCCTTTGTCGGCCGTGCCCAGGCGTCCCTGGCGGATAGCTACAAGCAGCTCAACCTGTTCGGCGACGTGTTCGAGCGGGTGCGTTCGGATTATGTCGAGCAGCCCGAGGATGGCAAGCTGGTGGAAGCGGCCATCAACGGCATGCTGACCTCGCTCGATCCGCATTCGAGCTATATGGATGCCAAGAGCTTCCAGGACATGCAGGAGCAGACCAAGGGCGAGTTCGGTGGCCTCGGCATCGAGGTCACCATGGAGGACAATGCTCTCAAGGTTGTATCGCCGATCGATGACTCGCCCGCCTCCAAAGCTGGAATCCTCGCGGGTGACGTGATCACTGCGCTCGATGGTGATGCGGTGCAGGGCATGGGCATGCAGCAGGCCGTCGACAAGATGCGCGGCGCCGTCAACACGCCGATCACGCTGAAGATCCTGCGGGCGGGCAAGGGAGCTCCCTTCGACGTCAAGCTCGTGCGCGACATCGTCAAGGTCGCTTCGGTGAGAGATGAGAAACTCGGCAATGATATCGGCTATATCCGCATCAGCCAGTTCACCGAGCAGACCTTCGACGGCCTGAAGAGAAGCATCGACAAGCTGAGCAAGGAAATCGGCCCGGACAAGCTCAAGGGTTTTGTCATCGACCTGCGTAACAATCCGGGCGGCCTGCTCGACC
The DNA here is from genome assembly GCF_052114505.1 of Labrys sp. KB_33_2. Taxonomy (NCBI): domain Bacteria; kingdom Pseudomonadati; phylum Pseudomonadota; class Alphaproteobacteria; order Hyphomicrobiales; family Xanthobacteraceae; genus Labrys; species Labrys sp. KB_33_2. The sequence continues at coordinate 164,478 of NZ_JBFREW010000017.1, forward strand.
AGGCCGTATCCGTTTCCGGCGCCTTTCTGGGACGAGGAGAGGTCGTTTCGACGCGGGGACGCCAGGCCGACGACGTGCAACGCTTCACGGCGAGCGGCCCCGATCTCACCAAGGGCAAACCCATCGTGGTGCTGGTCAATGGCGGCTCGGCTTCGGCATCGGAGATCGTCGCCGGCGCCCTGCAGGACCACAAGCGCGCCACCATCCTGGGTACGCGCTCCTTCGGCAAGGGCTCGGTGCAGACCATCATTCCGCTGCAGGACAATGGCGCGCTGCGCCTGACCACGGCGCGCTATTACACCCCGTCCGGCCGCTCGATCCAGGCCAAGGGCATCGAACCGGAGATCGTGGTTCAGGAGAACGTGCCCGACGACCTCAAGGGCAGTGACCAGACCAAGGGCGAATCCGGTCTCAAGGGCCATCTGGCCAATCCGGATGCCGACAACAAGTCGGAGGAAGGCGGCTCCTCGGCCTATGTGCCCGCCAACGAGAAGGACGATACCCAGCTCAACAAGGCGATCGACCTGCTGCATGG
>NZ_JBFREW010000018.1:0-156719 GCF_052114505.1 Labrys sp. KB_33_2
CTCTAGAAGTAGCGCATGGGAACGCGGATGAGATCGCCCGGCAGAACGGGAATGTTCGACGAAATCGGGTATTTCTTGAATCCGCTTTCACCCACATGCTGAATGTCGATGGTGGACGTACTTGCCCTGTAGGTGGTTCCGCCGGCTACAGCCAGGGCGCTCATGATATTCAGGCCGCTCTTGTAATCGTACTCCCCGGGTTTGTTGACTTCCCCCAGAATGTAAAAGGGCCTGAAGCTGGCCAGGTCCACGGTGACCTTCGGGTCGCGCAGATACTCGCCGCTGAATTTGGTGGCGAGCGTCTTTTCCATCTGCTGCTTGCTCAGGCCCGCTGCCTTCACGGTACCGGCGAGTGGCAGGGACACAAAGCCGGCTGGATCGACCTGGTATTCCCCCGTAAGACGGTCCTCGCCGAAGACCGTGACCCTGATCTTGTCGCCGGCCTGGATATTCGGGGCTGCGACCGCCGTTTTCTGGATAAGAGCTTCCTGGTCGGCTTTCGAGGCGACGCCAACGGTGTCGTTCGCGCATGATGCAAGCAGTAGGCAGAAAACCAGGACGAGCGCCGAACACTGCCTCGATTGAATACCCATACGCGACACCCACAACCCCTCGCGCCTGAGATCGGATACGTAGACGCCGTAACGATAGGCGTAAGTGTGTTTTTTTGTCCAATAATTTCTCCGGTTTTCCTCGTGCATTATTTCGTTTCGTTAATGAACAAATTCATCTGGCTGATGAAGAAGGGTGTTGATAGCTCAAGCATCAAGGGTAATCTTAACGCTGTTTGGTTATAACTCGTAATGTTGATGATGGCGTTGCCAGAGGGGGAAGGTGTGTCGACTATCCCGCCTGGAACGAGAATTTACGCCGTTGGCGACATTCACGGCCGCCGGGATCTGCTGTTGCGGATGGACCAACGGATTTTGGCTGACCTCGAGGGCGGTATCACCGAACCTCTCGTGATTTTTCTGGGAGATTATGTCGACAGAGGCCCTGAATCTGCCGGTGTGATCGAGCACTTGTCCTCGTGCCGGTTCGGCGTCCCCATCAAGGCCTTGCGTGGCAATCACGAGGATCTGCTGTTGTCCTTTCTCGATGATCCCTCGGTTCTCGATAGCTGGCGTGGCCTCGGTGGCTTGGAAACGCTGCACTCCTATGGGGTCGACGTCAGTGAGGCCTTGCGCGGACGCGGCTACCGCCAGGCACGCGAACAATTCGAACGAAAACTGCCCCCCGCCCATCGGCGATTCCTGCAAGACACCGTTCTAAGCCATGCATGCGGGGATTATTTCTTCTGCCATGCCGGCGTGAAGCCACATGTTGCCCTTGATCGCCAGGCAGGCGGAGACCTCCTATGGATCCGGGACGAGTTTTTGAAGTTCGAGGGCAGCTTCGGCAAGATCGTGGTGCACGGCCATTCACCCGTCTCCCAGCCGGAAACGCACGCCAATCGGATCAATGTCGATACCGGCGCCTTTGCTACTTCCCGCCTCACCGCAGTCGTGTTGGAAGAAGCCGGGCGACGCTTCCTGAGTGCCACGCCATGAGGAGCAGCGGGGCCGATTGTCCAGGATCATGGCTGAGGGCCGTAGCCTGGGAACCGCGACGTTTCTTCGCGATCACCCCGCAACTGTCGGTTGTGTTTCTGGGTTGGCCGCTTGACGTTGTTGTGGCCATATCTATTCTGGACCTGTAAGGAGCGTTGAATGCGGTCCCGAATCCCGACGTCATATAGTCCGCGTAAAATACGTCTATCGCTTTTCGACGTATTGTGGGTGATTGCAGCGCCGTTATTGACTCTGGCATTGCGAGATGTCGACCTTCTCGCCTGGCCGAATATGCCGTTCGACCTACCGGGGCCCTATCTTTTCGTTTTCGTTACGATCGCATTCGCAATCCCGGCCCTGCTCATCTTTCGCGCCGGGGATGCAATCCAGAATACCTTTTCGGTCCCCGATCTCTATGCGATCTGCGCGGTGATCGCGTTGACGATCAGCGCCAGTGCCTTGCTTCTTTTCATGCTCACGCGGCTCGATGGCATACCGCGGTCGACCCCTATCATCTACTCGCTCGTTCTCGGCGCAGGCCTGGCAGGGGGGCGGGCCTTCTCGAGGCTTGTCTCTCACGAGCGGGCCAGGGTCAGCGCCAAGCGCAATATCACCGATCTTCGCAAGGTCATCCTTGTCGGCACGGACCAGTTCGCGTGGCTCGTGATCAAGCTCATCGAGAGCCAATCGCCTGCCACCACGCAAATCATGTCGGTTCTCGACGAGGGGCCGTCGGCGACGGGAAGGTCGCTCAATGGCGTGCACGTGGCCGGGCGGGTCGGTGATCTCGGGCGGATCGTCGACGAATATGCGCTGCATGGCGTGACCATCGAGGCGGTGTGGCTGTCCATGGAACCCGAGCAACTGGACACGGCCAGCCTTCGCTTCATCACGGATGAATGTGATCGTCGAGGCATTGCGCTCAAGAGCGTCGCACAGGCGCTCGAACTCATGCCCAAGGCTTCCGCGCGGCGGGCACAGGCATTGCCGACGGTCGTGGCTCGCGAGGCGGCGGCGGACCCTGCGGCCGGATTGCCACGCTATTTCGGTGCGAAGCGCGTCATCGATATCGTGGCTTCGGTTATACTCATGGTACTGCTGGCCCCTGTCTGGCTGCTGGTCGCAGCTCTCGTGCTTTTCGACGTCGGGCGTCCCCTGCATTTCTGGCAGCAGCGGGTAGGGCGTAGCGGCAGGCATTTCTTCATCTACAAGTTCCGCACCTATCACGCCCCCTATGATGCCAAGGGGCACGTGGTTCCCGGGGCCGAGCGTCTCTCGCCGATCGGTCGGCTCATCCGCAAGATGCGCCTCGACGAGATCCCGCAATTGTTGAACGTCCTCGCCGGCGAGATGTCCTTGATCGGCCCGCGCCCCCTTCTGCCGGCAGACCAACCTGCCAATCCCGGGCTCCGCCTGGCCGTACGGCCAGGCATCAGTGGCTGGGCGCAAGTCAATGGCGGCAATCTCGTGACCAGCGAGGAGAAGGACGCACTCGATGAATATTACATCGACAACGCATCCCTCGGGCTGGATCTGAAAATCGCCGTCATGACCATGATGTTCGTGTTCGGCGGCGAAAGGAGGGGAATTGCCGCGCTCAGTCGCGCCATGGCCGCACGCAGGGGCAGAAAGGCCCCGGCTCGGGGCCTGGCGGAGCAGCACTCTCCTCCGAACTATCGACGCTGACCGGGACGGCAGCGATCCAGCATGGCTTTGAAACAGCGCCGCGTTTTCCTGGTCAATCGCTATTTCCATCCCGATACGTCCGCGACCAGCCAAATCGCCTCCGATCTGGCGGCCTTCCTTGCCGAGCAGGGTTGGGACGTGACCGCCCTTACCGGTGCTGGCCGCTATGACGAACCCGCCCGCAGGCTGGATCCGGATGCGGCATTGCCCGGTGTTTCGATCCATCGTGTCGGTCCGGTGGTGGAAGCGGGCTCATCGCTCCTCAGACGGGCTGCCCTTGCCATCGCTGTTCACGCGACTCTGGCCTGGGAGCTTTTGCGACGCGCACGGGCTGGCGATATCGTTGTGGTCAAGACCGATCCGCCGCTGCTGAGCGTTTCGCTGCTGCCCATCATTGCGGTGAAGCGCCTCCGGCAGATCAACTGGCTGCAAGACGTGTATCCGGAAGTCGCAGCAGAGCTTGGCGTGAAGGCCGGCCAGGGGGTCTTGGGGGGCATCCTGCGCTGGCTGCGCAACGTCAGTCTTCGCCGTGCGGCCGTGAATGTAGCGGTTGGCGAAAGGATGAAGGCGATGATCGCCGGATTCGGCGTACCGACCGCCAGGGTCACGGCGATTTGCAACTGGTGCGATGACCAGCACATCGTGCCGGCTGGCCCTGAGCCCAACCGCTTACGCCGTGACTGGGGCCTACAGGACAAGTTCGTGATCGGCTATTCGGGCAATCTCGGCCGGGCGCATGAGGTCGATACCCTCATAGGCGCCGCGCGCCTGCTTCGAGACGAGCCCGGGATCGCGTTCCTGTTCATCGGGGATGGCTATCTCACCTCTTATCTCAAGCGGGCCGTTGCCGACCAAGGGCTGGAGCGGATGTTTCGATTTCTGCCCTATCAGGACGCCGGCACATTGCCACASTCCCTGACGGTGCCGGATATTCACTGGCTATCGCTCAATCCACGCCTGGAAGGTCTGATCGTGCCGAGCAAGTTCTACGGCATCGCTGCAGCCGGAAAGCCCATGATTGCAGTCATGGCGCCGGACGGCGAAATTTCCGACCTGATCCACCGGTTCGATTGTGGTGCCGTCATCACGCCCGGCGACAGCGCGGGTTTTGCGAAAGTCGTCCGCGAATGGCGCCATCGGCCTGAGCTTTTGGTGCAGAAGGGGCGCAATGCGCGTGCCTTGATCGAGAGCGGATTTGACCGTGTTTCCTGCCTGCGCCGCTGGCAGGCGCTATTGTCGTCCATGGGAAGCCTGCCAGAGGCCAAGCGCTGATTGGCGAGCTCCGGTCAAGGGAGAGTGGGCGCTGTCGGTGGACAGGCGCGCGGGTTCGCCGAGTGACGGTGTCGATACGGCCTTAGTTTACCCTGATACCGCAAGGTACAAAGAAAGCGTCACGATGGACAAGGCCGTCGTTGCCAGCACCACACGGCTGGTGACCAGGGCTTGGCGGCCATAGAATTCGGCCAGCATGAAGGGGCCCGTGCCGGTCGGAAGGGCTGCGATAAGGACGGCGATGCGGACCGCATCCGGTTCCAGGCCGAGGATGGGCCCGGCAATCACCCAGGTTGCGACGGGGTGAGCCACCAGCTTCAGCCCGATCAGCAAGGCCTCTACCTTGCGTCCGGCCTCGGCGCCTTTTCCGGCATTGTCCGCCAGGAAAAGGCCGAGCGCAATGAGTGCGCATGGCGAGGCGGCACCGCCGAGCAATTTGAGAAATTGATCGAGTGTCTGAGGAAGTGGCCAACCCGCAACCATCACCACCGCCCCCAGGGCCGGCGCGACCAGCAATGGATTCTTGATCAGCGCGAGCAGCGTCTTCCACGCGATATCCCTTCGGCGCGCCTGGGCCTGAAGGCTGGCCTCGATCAGGACGATGGCAACGGCAAACAGCGCGCAGACAGTCACGATCGTCGCGACCAGGGTTGGAGCCATACCGGATTGGCCGATGACGGCAAGGACCAGTGGGAACCCCATGAAGCCGGTATTGGCATAACCGGCATTGAGGCCGTCTATCGCCGCATCCGCCAGATGGCTGCCCTGTCTCAGGCGGATCCACAATGCAACGGAGAAGATGAGCACGCAGCCCAGGGCAAAAGCCAGAATGAAGCCGGGCTGCCAGATCTGGACCGGGTCTGCGTTGGCCATGATGTCGAACAACAGGGCAGGCAGCGCGAGATAGACAACGAGCCGGTTCACCTCGCGCGTGGCATGCGGGCCAAGCGCATTGCACCGCCGCGCAAGCCAGCCGGCGAGGATCAGCGCGAAGACAGGCAGGACGATGAGGAGATCGGAAAGCATGGCACGCCGATTGTGGTGTCGCCTTTCATAAAAGAGACGATCGATATAATCCAATCCAATGCGAAGCTATTATCCATGCATTGGAGGTATTGATGGATTCCCGGCAGATGCGGTATTTCGTGGCTCTCGCCGAGACCCTTCACTTCGGCCGGGCAGCTGCGCGAATGCATATGACCCAGCCGCCTTTCAGCCGGCAGATCGCCAATCTGGAGCGCGAACTCGGCGTGCAGTTGGTCGACCGAAACTCGCGCCACGTCACTCTGACCCAGGCGGGGGAAAGATTTCTGGCGGATTCCCGTATGGTGCTGGCCCAGTTCGAGGATGCCTGCCGCGATGCAAGGCTGGTTGCGGAAGGCCAGAAGGGCGAGCTGCGCCTGGGCTTCATGATGCATGCCGCCCATCGCATCGTGCCACAGATCGTCAGTTGCTACGCCGGGCTGAGACCGGACATTCGGATCGTCCTCCTGGAGACGACGCCTGCCGATATCGAGCACAGGCTTCTCGGCGGCGAACTCGACGCGGCCATTACCTTTGCCGGCCGGCCATTTCCGCAGTTGCGGAGCGTGCCTGTTATCACGGACCATCTGTGCCTGATCGTTCCGAGGGAGCATCCCTTGGCCGGGCGGGACCGCATCACTCCTCACGATCTGGAAACGGAGGACTTGATCGCTGCGCCCGCAACCGTGGCGCCCACGCTGCGCGAGGCCATCGCGGGTTATTTCGAGAAGGCTGGCATCGTCCCGCGATTTCGCTACGAACCCCAGTTGCAGCACACCATCGTCCGGCTCGTGGCGGCACGATTGGGCGTGGCTCTGGTGCCGGCGTCGATATGCGACGAGGCGGCTGTGGATGTCATACCGAGATCGCTCGCGGCTGCGCCGACATTGAGGGTCGTTCTCTCGGTTCCGGGTGAATCCCGCAATCCGGCCGTTGCGCCCTTGATCGATATCGTCCGAGATTGGAAAGGGTCGCCAGCTGGCAAAAGGCCGGCAACCCGATTGGAGCGCTGAAGGACGCGGTAGGAAACGGCCGGATGCCTGGCACGGCCTTGCAACCGGCATCTGTCACGTCGAGCGACCTATGCCGTCAGGCCGCCTTGCTGTTCGATGAAGGCGACGATGTCGGCGAGCCCAACGCGCCGGCGCATATCGGTGAACACGAAGGGCCGCTTGCCGCGCTGCTTCTCGGTATCGGCGCGCATGATGTCGAGATCGGCGCCGACATGGGGGGCGAGGTCCATCTTGTTGATGATCAGGAGATCGGAGCGGGTGATGCCGGGGCCGCCTTTGCGCGGGATCTTCTCGCCCGCCGCGACGTCGATGACGTAGAGCGTGAGATCGGCGAGGTCCGGCGAAAAGGTTGCCGCCAGATTGTCGCCTCCGGATTCGATGAAGACCACGTCGAGATCGGGAAAACGCCGGCGCATTTCGGCGATCGCCGACAGGTTGATCGAAGCGTCCTCGCGGATGGCGGTGTGGGGACAACCACCAGTCTCGACCCCGATGATGCGGTCCTGGGGAAGCGCCTGCACCCGGTTGAGGATGAGCTCGTCTTCCTTGGTGAAGATGTCGTTGGTGACTACGGCGACCGAATAGCTTTCGCGCATCGCCTTGCACAGCATTTCGGTCAGGGTGGTCTTGCCGGCGCCGACCGGGCCGCCGATGCCCACGCGCAAAGGGCCGTGGTTTGAATGGGGACCTGGACTGACATGAGAGCCTGGGCTGGAAGTCATGAGCGGAAGATCCTCGAATATTGGGTTTCGTGCCGCATCGAGACGATGTCGGACATCAGGGTGCAGGCACCGAGGTCATCGAGCATCGCAAGCGAGGCGCGCCTTGCGGTGGCCAGGATGACCGGCTCGAAGGCCGCGAGCGCCAGCACCCCGTCGCGCTGACCGAGCGGGACCAGCCGGATGGCAGCCTGGATCAGATTGGCGGTAAAGGCGTGAAGGAAGCCGGCCAGCGCGTTTTCGAGCCCGATGCCATGGCGCGCGGCGACCCGGCCGATGGCGACGGCATAGGGCATCGGTTCGGGGGGCTCCCCGGTCCAGTGCGCGACGGCTTGCGCGAAAGCCTCGCCCTGCAGCGTGGTTTCGCGATGGCGCTCGCGCGTGCCGGCCATAGCCTCGGCGAGCTCCGCGATATCGGCGCAACTCTCTCCGCGGGAGGTCAAGCGCCAAGCCTGCGCCAAGAGGACGGCATCGTTCCAGCCGGAACCGGCCTGGATGATTGTTGTCAGCCAATCGACCAGCGTGGAGCGATCCTCGATCAGCCCGTCATGGACAGCCCGTTCCAGGCCGTGGCTGTAGGCGAAGGCGCCGACGGGAAAGGCCGGCGACAGCCAGCTCAAAAGCCGGACGAGATGCGCCGTCCTATCATTCATGACCGTGCCCATGGCTGTGATGGTGGCCGTGCCCATGCGCATGGTAGGCGCCGTGCACGGGCTGGAAGGCTGCGACCACCTCCCGGACTTCGGCCCCGAGGCCCTCCAACATGGCCCGGATCACGCGATCGCGTTCGATCAGGATGACATCGGCGCCGATTTCGGCAGCGAGATGGCGGTTGCCGAGATGCCAGGCGAGATGGGCGAGCGGGCATTGCCGGCCGGGCCTGACCTCGTAGAGCGCTTCCGGGGAGGCGAGGATGGTGATGGTGCGTCCGTCTTCCAGCACCAGGGCATCGCCGCTGGCGAGCAGCACCGCTTCGGGCAGGTCGATCATGACGATATCGCCCTGATCGGTGACGAGGCGCTTGCGGCGCAGATGACGGCCCCTGTGATCGAGCGTGATGGTGCCGACGGGGAGCCGGCTGTCGTGATGGCAGTGGGAAGTGGCGTGCAGCATGGTCAAAACAGGAAATAACGTTGGGCCATTGGCAATTCTGCCGCCGGCGGACAGGTCAGGAGTTCGCCATCGGCGCGGACTTCGTAGGTTTCGGGATCGACTTCCATGTGCGGCAGCGCATCGTTCAGGACCATGGAGCGCTTGGAAATGCCGCTGCGCGTGTTCTCCACCGCCGCCATCGGCTTGGCGACGCCGAGCCGCTCCCTCAGGCCGCTGGCGAGCGCGGCTTTGCTGACGAATGTCAAGGAAGAGGCCGCCGGCCCACCACCGAAACTGCCGAACATCGGGCGGTAATGCATCGGCTGCGGCGTCGGAATCGAGGCATTGGGATCGCCCATCGGGGCCGCGGCGATCGTGCCGCCGACCAGTACCATGTCCGGCTTGACCGCGAAGAAGGCCGGATTCCACAAGACGAGATCCGCGCGCTTGCCGATCTCGATGGAGCCGACATAGGCCGACAATCCCTGCGCGATGGCGGGGTTGATGGTGTATTTGGCGATATAGCGGCGCACCCTGAGATTGTCGTTGTCGCCGCTCTCGCCGGGCAGGCGGCCGCGCTGCAGCTTCATCTTATGCGCCGTCTGCCAGGTGCGGATCAGGACCTCGCCGACGCGGCCCATCGCCTGGCTGTCGGAAGAAATGATGGAGAAGGCGCCAATGTCGTGAAGGATGTCCTCAGCCGCGATGGTTTCCTTGCGGATGCGGCTTTCGGCGAAGGCGATGTCCTCGGCGATCGCGGGCGAAAGATGATGGCAGACCATCAGCATGTCCAGATGCTCGGCGATGGTATTCTTCGTATAGGGCCGGGTCGGGTTGGTCGAGGACGGCAGCACATTGGGCAGGCCGCACACCTTGATGATGTCCGGCGCATGGCCGCCGCCGGCGCCTTCGGTGTGAAAGGCGTGGATGGTACGCCCCTTGAAGGCGGCGACCGTGTCCTCCACGAAGCCGCTCTCGTTGAGCGTGTCGGTGTGGATCATCACCTGAACGTCGTATTCGTCGGCCACGCTGAGGCAGTTGTCGATGGCGGCCGGTGTCGTACCCCAGTCCTCGTGCAGTTTGAGCGAGCAGGCACCGCCTTCGATCATCTCGACCAGGGCGTCCGGCTGGGAGGTATTGCCCTTGCCGGATAGCCCCAGATTGATCGGGAAGGCGTCGAAGGAGCGTATCATGCGGGCCAGGTGCCACGGCCCGGGCGTGCAGGTGGTGGCGAGCGTGCCGTGGGCGGGGCCCGTGCCTCCGCCCAGCATGGTGGTGACGCCCGACATCAGGGCTTCCTCGATCTGCTGCGGGCAGATGAAATGGATATGGGCGTCGACGCCGCCCGCGGTGAGGATCTTGCCCTCGCCGGCAATGATCTCCGTGCCGGGGCCGATGACGATGGTGATGCCGGGCTGGATGTCGGGATTGCCGGCCTTGCCGATCGCGGTAATCAGGCCGTCCCTCAGGCCGACATCGGCCTTGACGATGCCCCAATGATCGATGATCAGCGCATTGGTGATGACGGTATCGACCGCGCCCGCGGCGCGGCTCGCCTGGCTCTGGCCCATGCCGTCCCGGATCACCTTGCCGCCGCCGAATTTCACCTCCTCGCCGGGAATGGTGAAGTCCTTCTCGACCTCGATGAAAAGCTCGGTATCGGCAAGCCTGACGCGATCACCGACGGTCGGCCCATACATCTGCGCATAGGCGGCGCGTGAAAGAGAAGTGGCCATCACAGCGCTCCCATGATCTTGCCCTGAAAGCCGAAGATCTGACGCCTGCCGCCGATCGCGATCAGCCGCACCTGCCGCTGCTGCCCGGGCTCGAAGCGAACAGCCGTGCCGGCGGGAATGTCGAGCCGCATGCCGCGCGCCGCGTCGCGGTCGAACAGGAGCGCCGCATTGACTTCGAAGAAATGATAGTGGGAGCCGACCTGGATCGGCCGGTCGCCTGAATTGGCGACGACGAGAACGGTCGCCTCCGCGCCGGCGTTCAACACGATATCGCCAGCCATCGGCATGACTTCGCCCGGGATCATGGTCTAGCCTCCCACGATCAAAGCGAGACCGGCGAGGGCAGTCACTCCCCCGGCAAATTGCGTGGCAAGCTTGCCGGCCCGGTCACCCGCGATACGGGCGATCCCCGGTCCGAGCAGGATGCCGGCCGCATGCAGCAAGGCCGTCGCCAGGGCAAAGCCGACCAGGAAGGACGTGGCGCTGGCATTGCCCAACTCGCCGCCATGGGCGAAGCCATGGAACAGGGCAAAGAACCCCACCACGACCATGCCGATGGGCGTCGGCACCTTGAACGCCATCATGGCCAGCAGGCCGAGCACCACGACCGAGGCTGATATCGCCGGCTCGATGAAGGGCAAGGGCATGCCGCCAAGGGCTGCGGCAAAGCCGGCCATCATGACGATGACGAAGGTTGTCGGGACGGCCCACAACGCGCGCCCGCCGAGCAGGGCAGCCCAAAGGCCCACGCCGACCATCGCCAGCACGTGGTCCGCGCCTGAAAGCGGATGCAGGAAGCCGGTGGAGAAGGAGGCATGTTCGGCCGGGTTGAGATGGGCCAGGGCCGGGGTGGCGCCGAGCATGGCGCCAGGCACGGCGGCGAATGCGACGAGATATTTCTTCATGGTCGTTCCTTGGCAGCCTCTAGAGCAAAGCGCTTATCGGATGGGTTCGTGCACGGTGACCAGCTTGGTTCCGTCCGGAAAGGTCGCTTCCACCTGCACGTCGTGGATCATCTCGGCGATACCCGGCATGACCTGCTCGCGCGTCAGCACATGCGCGCCCGCTTCCATGAGTTCGGCGACCGAGCGGCCATCCCGCGCGCCCTCGACCACGAAGTCGGTGATGAGGGCGATCGCCTCGGGGTGATTGAGCTTGACGCCGCGTTCGAGGCGCCGGCGGGCAACTATCGCCGCCATGGCAATGAGGAGCTTGTCTTTTTCGCGGGGCGTGAGGTTCATGCGAGTTCCGGAGGTTAGAGGTGCCACACTTTCGGCAGCGGGCGGTCGGCGAGCAGATAAGAAAGGACAGGCTCGAGGCGATGTCGGAGCGCCAGGCTGTCCTGAGCCAGGAGGCGCACGACGAGCTTGCCGTCCCAGGCGCTGGCACCGCCATGGCCGCCGATGATCTCGCGCACCTGTTCGATCCGTTCCTCCGGCTCCGGGCAAACGGCGAGAACCGTGGCCATGGCCTGCTGCCCGCCCAACGCCGCGGCAGTGGCAAGGCGCCCGGCGATATCGCCCTCGATGCGGAAATCCTCCGCGAAGATCAGCCTGCCGTTGCGACGGATGCGCCAGCGATCGCGCAGGACACCGCTGCGGACGACTTCGCCCATGGCGGCGCGCCCGAACAGCACCGCCTCGACGGCGAGAAGTTCGGCGCCATCGGCCAGATCGGCCTCGAGGCAGCGGACAAGACGGCCGCCGTCGAACAGAATGGTTTCCTGCGGCAGCCAGGCGAGGCGAGCGCCGGCCTCGACGACCAGCCGGTTGACCACCACCGCATCCTCGCCCGTCGAGCGGTAGATGCGTTCGCAGGCCTGGGTGGTGATGGTGGCCGAGCATGCCCGCCGTGCCACGATTTCGAAGGAGAGGTTGTCGCCGCCGGTCAGGCCGCCAGCCGTGTTGATGAGGATCGCCTCTGGCTCCGCGCCGGGCAGCGGTCGCGGCAACCGCGCCTTGGCGCATCCTTCCTGATAGAGGGTCTCGAGCCTGGTGGCCCCGGCGCGTCGGCGAAAGGCCAGGCGCGCGACTCCCTCGGCCCGTTCGAGACGGAGCGGAGCCTTCCTGAGGTCAGAGCAGGAGATGTCGGCGTACATCGGGCTTGTCCAGGTCGGCGGCGTCGCCGGAAAAGACGATCTCGCCGCGATCCATGATGACGACACGATCGGCGAGTTCGCGGGCGAAATCGAGATATTGCTCGACCAGAAGGATGGTCATGCCCATCTTATCGCGCAGGAATGCGATGGCCCGGCCGATATCCTTGATCACGGAGGGTTGGATCCCTTCCGTCGGCTCGTCGAGCAGCAAAAGCTTGGGCCGGGTCACCAGCGCCCTGCCGATGGCAAGCTGCTGCTGCTGGCCACCCGAAAGGTCGCCGCCCCGGCGCTGCAGCATCTGCGCGAGCACCGGGAACAGGTCGAATATATGGGTTGGAATGCTGCGATCGGCTCGTTTAAGCGGAGCAAAGCCGGTCTGCAGATTCTCCTTCACCGTCAGCAGGGGAAAGATTTCGCGGCCCTGGGGCACGAGGGCGATGCCGAGCCTGGCCCTGTCATGGGCTGGGCTGCGGCCGAGTACTTTGCCCTCGAAGCTGATGGAACCGGCGCTCGACCGATGCTGCCCGGCGATGGTGCGCATCAGGCTGGTCTTGCCGACCCCATTGCGGCCGAGAATACAGGTGACCTTGCCGGCCTCGGCCTGCAGCGAGACGCCGCGCAGCGCCTGGGCCGCGCCGTAATGCAGGGTCAGATCCCTGACGGACAGCATCATGACCCTCTATCTCCCCAGATAGACTTCGACGACCCGCGGATCCGCCGAGACATGGTCGAACCGCCCCTCCGACAACACGCTGCCCTCGTGCAGGCAGGTCACCTTCACCCCGAGTTCGCGTATGAAATGCATGTCGTGCTCGACAACGACCACCGAATGCGAGCGGGCGATCTGCCTGAGGAGGTCACCGGTCTGCGCCGTTTCGGCGTCGGTCATGCCGGCTACGGGCTCGTCGATGAGCAGGAGCTTGGGGTTCTGGGCCAGCAGCATGCCGATCTCCAGCCATTGCTTCTGGCCGTGCGACAGCCCGGCCGCCTTGTCGCCCCGCCGCTGTTCGAGACGGACGGTGGCGAGGATCTCGTCGATGCGCTCCGCCTCGGATCGCGAGCGCTGGTCGAACAGGGCAGCGAAGATGCCGCGCCTGCCCTTGAGCGAGAGGGCGATATTGTCCTCGACCGTATGGGTCTCGAACACGGTCGGCTTCTGAAACTTGCGGCCGATGCCGAGATTGGCGATGTCCGTTTCATCGAGCTTGGTCAAATCATGTTCGCCGTCGAAGAAGACCTCGCCGGTATCGGGACGGGTCTTGCCGGTGATGATGTCCATCATCGTGGTCTTGCCGGCCCCGTTCGGACCAATGATGGCGCGCATCTCGCCAGGTTCCAGGATGAGCGAGAGATTGTTGATGGCCTTGAAGCCGTCAAAGCTGACGCTGACGCCGTCGAGATAGAGAATGCTTTGCGGTTGCTGGCTCATGAGGCCGCTTCCTCCGCGGCTTCGCTTTGGGCGGGCGCAAGCGCCTTGCTCGCGGGGACCTTGCGAGCGGACCAGGATCGACGCCAATGTGCGAAGGCGCCGACCAGGCCCTTCGGCAGCAGGAGAGGCATGGCGACGAACAGGGCGCCGAGGGCGAACAGCCACAAATCGGGCAGGGCGGCGGTGAACCAGCTCTTGGCCCAGTTAACGCTCACTGCGCCGATTACCGGCCCGATCAGGGTGCCGCGGCCGCCGATGGCGGTCCAGATCACCACTTCGATCGAATTGGCCGGCGAGAACTCGCCGGGGTTGATGATGCCAACCTGCGGGACATAGAGCGCGCCGGCGATGCCGGCCATGACCGCCGAGAAGGTGAAGGCGAACAGCTTGATGTTCTCCGGCCGCCAGCCGAGAAAGCGGGAGCGATATTCGGCATCGCGCACGGCGACCATGAGCTTGCCGAGCTTGGAGGCGGTGATCATAGCGGTGAGCGCGACGAACAAGGCCAGCATCAGGGCGCTGGCGGCGAACAGGGCCGCGCGCGTGCCCGGCGCCTGCAGGGAAAAGCCGAGCAGATCCTTGAAATCCGTCAGCCCGTTATTGCCGCCGAAGCCCATGTCGTTGCGGAAGAAGGCAAGCATGAGGGCATAGGTCATCGCCTGGGTGATGATCGATAGATAGACGCCGTTGACGCGGCTGCGGAAGGCGAACCAGCCGAAAGCGAAGGCGAGCAGGCCGGGTACGGCCATCGCCATCAGTGCGGCGAACCAGAACCGGTCGAAGCCGTACCAGAACCAGGGCAGTTCCTGCCAGTTCAGGAACACCATGAAGTCGGGCAGGACGGGATTGCCATAGACGCCGCGATCGCCGATCCCGCGCATCAGATACATGCCCATGGCATACCCGCCCAGCGCGAAGAAGGCGCCGTGGCCGAGCGATAGAAGGCCGCAATAGCCCCAGACGAGGTCGAGGGAGAGGGCGAGCAGGGCGTAGTTGAGATATTTGCCGAGCAACGCCACGAGATAGGCGGGAACGTGGAAGGCGCTGTCTGCCGGTACCGCCAGGTGAAGGACCGGCACCAGCACGGCCGCCGCCACGAGAAGGGCAACGAGGATGGAGAGGCGACGGTCGAGCCCGTTCTTGAGCAGGGTTGCGAGGATCATGCTTCCACCGCCCGTCCCCTCTGCGCGAACAGGCCACGCGGGCGCTTCTGGATGAAGAGGATGATGAAGACGAGCACGATGATCTTGCCCAGGACCGCGCCGGCATAGGGTTCGAGGAATTTGTTGGCGATGCCGAGCGTCAGTGCGCCCACGAGCGTGCCCCACAGATTGCCGACGCCGCCGAACACCACGACCATGAAGGAATCGATGATGTAGCCTTGGCCCAGATTGGGAGAGACATTGCCGATCTGGCTGAGGGCGACGCCGGCGATGCCGGCGATACCGGAGCCGAGGCCGAAGGTCAGTGCGTCGATCTTCGGCGTGCGGATGCCCATCGAGGAGGCCATGCGCCGGTTCTGGGTGACGGCACGCATCTGCAAGCCCCAGCGGGTGCGATTGAGGATGAGGCGCAGGGCGATGAACACGGCGATCGAGAAGGCGAAGATCCACAGCCGGTTGGCGGTGATGTTCAGTTCGCCCACGCTGAAGCTGCCGGACATCCAGCCGGGATTGGAGACCTCGCGATTTGTCGGCCCGAAGATCACGCGCACGCCCTGCTGTAGGATCAGCGAAACGCCCCAGGTCGCCAGCAGGGTTTCGAGCGGCCGGTCGTAGAGAAAGCGGATGATGCCGCGCTCGATGACGACGCCGACGGCGCCGGCGACCAGAAAAGCCAGGGGCAGGGCGATCAGCAGGGATATGTCGATGAGACCAGGCGCATAGGCGCGCACCGCCTCCTGCACGACGAAGGTGGTGTAGGCGCCGATCATCACCATCTCGCCATGCGCCATGTTGATGACGCCGAGCACGCCGAAGGTGATGGCAAGGCCGATGGCGGCCAGCAGGAGCACCGAGGCCAGCGAGACGCCGTACCAGACGTTCTCCGCCAGATCCCACATTTTCAAGCGCGCATCGATGGCGCGGATACCGGCGGTGGCCTCGTCCTTCAAGGTTCCGTCGGCACCGGCCTCGAAGCGGCCGAGCAGCGTGGCAGCTTCACGCGTGCCGAGCGAGGCGACGAGCCCGATGGCCGCGCTCTTGTCGGCCTGGGGCCTGTCGGAGAACAAGGTCGCGGCAGCGCGCGCGGTCTCCAACCGGGTCTTGACGGTGGCATCGGTCTCCTTGCCGATGGCGTTGTCGAGGGCCGTGAGCGCGCTGGGATCAGGGGTCTGGATCAGGGTAGCGGCGGCCGTGAGGCGCGCCGCCTTGTCGCTGGAGGCGAGCGTGAGCGAGCCGCTCGCTTCCCTTATCGCCCGCCTGATGGCGTTGTTGACCTTGATCCTGACGAGTTCGCCCTTGCCTGCGGTCCCCTGCCCCGTACCGGTGACCGGATCGGCGACCGCAAGCGGATCGCCGGTACCCGAGGCGATCAGGATCGCCTTGTCGGACTGACGCCAGTAGAGATTGCCGTCCGCCAGCGCCGCGAGCGGGCGGGCCGCCAGGGCATCGCCGCTCCCGGCCAGGTCACGCACCACCGCCTCGACCTGCTGGAAATTTCCTGCGCCGGCCAGCTTGGCAAGGCTGGCCCGTATGCCGGCTTCATCGGCATGGACGAGGCCGGGCATGAGGAGGCAGGCCCACAGGGCCAGGATGAGGAAACGACACCCACGCATGGCGGAGCGCAACCGGAGACGGGAGGGTTTGCGGGACAGCATGCCGGAGCCTAGTTCGTGCCCTGGCCGCCGCACTTGCCGGTGGCGACGTTGAAATTGCCGCAGGAAAGCGGCTTGCGCCAATCGGCGATCAGGTCCTTGGAATCAGGCAGGTAATCGGACCATTCATCGCCCACCAGCAGCCCCGAACTCTGCCAGACGGTCTGCATCTGGCCGTCGGCCTGGATCTCGCCGATCAGCACCGGCTTGGTGATGTGATGATTGGGCATCATAGTCGAATAGCTGCCCGAAAGGTTGGGCACCGATACGCCGACGATGGCGTCGATCACCGCGTCGGGATCGGTGGTGCCGGCTTTCTCCACCGCCTTCACCCACATGTTGAAGCCGATATAATGCGCTTCCATCGGATCGTTGGTGACGCGCTTGTCATTCTTGGTGAAGGCGCGCCAGGTCTTGATGAACTGGGCATTGGCCGGGGTATCGACCGACTGGAAATAGTTCCAGGCCGTGAGGTGGCCGACCAGCGGCCCAGTGTCGAGGCCGGCCAGTTCCTCCTCGCCCACCGAAAAGGCCACGACCGGAATGTCCTCGGCCTTGATGCCCTGATTGGCGAGTTCCTTGTAGAAGGGCACGTTGGCATCGCCGTTGATGGTGGAGATGACGGCGGTCTTCTTGCCGGTCGAACCGAATTTCTTGATGTCGGAAACGATGGTCTGCCAGTCCGACTGGCCGAACGGCGTGTAGTTGACCATGATGTCGTCCTTGGCCACGCCCTTGGACTGCAGATAGGCCTGCAGGATCTTGTTGGTGGTCTGGGGGTAGACGTAATCCGTCCCCGCCAGCACCCAGCGCTTCACGCCTTCCTGCTGCATCAGATAGTCGACGGCCGGGATGGCCTGCTGGTTCGGCGCCGCGCCGGTGTAGAAGACGTTGCGCTCGCTCTCCTGGCCCTCATATTGCACTGGGTAGAACAGCAGGCCGTCGAGCTCCTTGAACACGGGCAGGACGGATTTGCGGCTGACCGAGGTCCAGCAGCCGAATACCGCCGCCACCTTGTCCTTGCCGAGAAGATCCCGGGCCTTCTCGGCGAAAAGCGGCCAGTTCGAGGCGGGATCGACCACCACGGCTTCCAATTTGTGCCCGAGCACGCCGCCTTTCTTGTTCTGCTCTTCGATCAGCATCAGCATGGCGTCCTTGAGCGTGGTCTCGGAAATCGCCATGGTGCCGGACAGCGAATGCAGGATGCCGATCTTGATGGTGCCTTCTTCGGCCCTGGCAGCACCGCAGATGATCAACATCGCGGCAATGCCGCCCGACAGGCTATGACCAAGTCTTCCAAGCTTCGACATGACGCCTTCCCCTTGCTTCTTGTTGGATCCCGTGGGGCTCCTGCAAGCGGCGTGCCAATCGGGCGAAAGACCGTTCTCGGAAGGCACCGGGCGTGGCGATCGGGTTTTCGGGGCTGGCAGGTGGGGCTGGCGCCCATCGGTGATGGGGCGAAATTTTATGCATGCCTAACGATTAGGCGAATTGCTGCCTTTGGAAGCTCACCTCCTGGGTCGGGTGTTGTCGTATGGAATGCTCGTAAGCTGTGTCCGCCCGTGCGGGACCGGTCGAAGGTTTCATCGGATAGGCAGGCAAGCCGGACCGATCGGCTCGAAGGCCTTGTAGGTGAGAATGAATTCCTGATGGCCGAGCGCTTCCGATTTCGTCATCGCGCCCGCCGCCACGTCCTGGATCAGTGCGAGGATTTCGTCGCCGACCTCGTCCAGCGAGGCGCGCCCTTCCAGGATACGGCCGGCATCGACATCCATGTCTTCGGCGAGGCGTCGATAGGTATCGGGATTGGCGCAAATCTTGATGACTGGTGACAGCGCCGAGCCGGAGACGGAGCCGCGTCCTGTGATGAAGAGCACGAGGTGAGACCCCGAGGCGATCAGCTCGACGATCTCCGCATTGTCGGAAATATTGGGAAAGCCGAACCGCACCGGTCCGTCAGGCACGACGTCCATCAGATAGAGCCCGCCACGAGGAGGGACATCGCCCGGCTTGATCAGGCCCGAGATGGGCGAGGAGCCCGACTTGGCGTAGGCCCCCATCGATTTTTCCTCGATGGTGGACAGGCCCCCATCCGCGTTGCCCGGTGCGAAACTGCCATAGCCGAGCGTGGCGTAATACTGCGCCGCCTTCGCCACGGCCCCGCGCAAGGCATCGCCGAGGGCCGGCGTCACGGCGCGCGCGGCCATGATCTCCTCGCAGCCGATGAGTTCGCCCGTCTCCTCGAAGATGCAGGTGGCACCGGCCTTGACCAGCCGATCGAAGGCGCGTCCGGCCGCGGGATTGCCGGTCAGGCCGCTGGTGCCGTCCGAGCCGCCGCAAACCGTGCCGATGACCAACTCGTCGAGAGCCATGGGAACGGTGGGTTGGCCTGCCAATATGTCCACCTGCCGTGCGACCCAGGCACGCCCGGCCTCGAGCGTGCTGCGCGTGCCGCCGCTGGTCTGGATGGTCAGCGTCTCCACCGGCCTGCCGCTCGACGCGATTGTCTCGGCAAGCGCATATTTGTTGAAGCTCTCGCAGCCCAGCGACAGCAGCAGCACGGCGCCGACATTGGGATGGGTGCAAAGCTGCTCCATCATGCGCTGGGCATAGGCGTTGGGAAAGCAGCCCGGAAAGCCGATCAGGTGAACGGGCTGGTCGGGAAAGCGCTGCACGATTTCCCGTGCCACATGATGAGCGCATTCCACTAGATAGGCGACCGCGACGACATTGCGGATGCCTTTGCGCCCGTCACTGCGAAGATAGCCTTTCATCACTCTGCCTCTGTCGCTGGCGAGCCGATGACGTGGGTCGCCGTATAGTCGCTCTTTATATTGTGGAGATGCACATGTTCGCCCGGCGCAATGGGCCGGATGGCCGAGCCGATCGGCGCACCGTATTTCATGATCTTCTCGCCTGGCGCGATGACGCGACAGGCGATCTTGTGGCCGCGCTGCACCGCCTCGGCCAGCGTAAACGCCTGCCCGTCCAGTATCAGCACGGCCTTGGCTTCAAGGCCTTCACGCGCCACGACGACATTGTCGAGCGGCGAGAGGTGGAGCAGGCGAGGGTCCAACTGCATGGTTGTGGCCTCACATCACGCCAAAGGTCGCCATCGCCTCGCAGGCGCTCATGCCTTTGCGGATCGCCACGGCCACCTGGTTCTCCGTCGAGGCCTTTTCGAGCGCGCGGGCGATAGCTTCATCCTCCGCTTCGCGCGGAATGATCAGGACGCCTTCGCGATCGCCGAAGACGAGATCGCCGGGAGCCACGCGGATGCCTTCGATCTCGATCGCGGTGCGAAAATCGATGACCTTGCCGCGAACGCCCTGATCCTGTGCGTAGACGCCGCGGCAGAAGGTGGGAAATCCCAACGCCTCGATGTCGGCCGCATCGCGCACATAGCCGTTCAGCACGGCTCCCGCGGCCTTGAGATGGGTGGCGCGCGTCGACATCAGCCCACCCCAGAGGGCATAGCGCAGGGACGAGCCGGAGGCGACGTAGACCTCGCCCGGCTTCAGATCGTCGAGCGCCTCGAGCATGATGCCGAACGGCTTGCTGGCGAGCGGGCCGGCCGAAAGCTCGGTTCCCTCGGCGAAGATGTCGGCCTCCAGCACCGGCATGGCGCGCCCGGCGATGCGCATCGGCTGCTGCAGCGGGCCGATGGTCGCCGGCAGGAACTGCTTGCGCAGTCCCATGACGTCGAGGACGTCGCCGACCACCGCCGTGAACAACCGTTCCTTGAGCAGCGCGAAGGTTTCCTCGTCGCTGCGCTTGGTCGCGATCGGCATAGACTTTCTCCTTATCAAAAACCAACCAGGGCGCCGCCGTCCACCACGAGCGTCTGCCCGGTGACGTAGCTGGCGGCAGGCGAGGCCAGGAAAACGCAGGCCCAGCCGATTTCTTCCGGCGTGCCGACCCGGTTCATCTGGATGCGGCCGAGGATCTTGGCCCGGCGCTGCGGATCGTTATCGGTGGCCTTGCGATAGAGTGGCGTATCGATCCAGCCGGGCGCCACGCCGTTGACGCGCACCCCGCGGGCTGCAAATTCCGCCGAAAGCCCGCGCACGGCGCCAAGCAGGGCAGACTTGGCCACGGTGTAGCCCATCACGAAGGGCTGGCCGATGAAGGACGTCATGGAAGCGGTGAAGATGACGTTGCCGGTGCCGCGCCGGGCCTGGCCGGCGATCACGGTGCGGGTGAGCTCCAACGCACCGCGCAAATGCACGTCGAGCACTTGGTCGATCTCGGCCAGGGATGTCTCCTCGAAGGGCTTCTTGATGGTGTTGCCAGCATTGTTGACCAATATGTCAATTTTCCCATGCCGCGCCTCCACGCCGGTGGCGAAAGCGGCCAGGGTGTCGACCTGGGCCAGATCCACCGCTTCGCAGGCCGCGCCGTCAACGGTGGCGGCGGCCTCCGAGAGCACATCAGCGCGCCGGCCTGCCAGGATGACCTTGGCGCCCGCCGCACCCATCGCCTGGGCGATGGCGAGGCCGAGGCCCGAGCCACCGCCGGTGATGAGCGCGGTCTTGCCCGCCAATCCGAAAGCTTGTTGCAGATTCATCGCGCCACCACCACCTTCAGACTGTCCCGGTTGCCGTCCCAGAAGGGCAGGGCGTCTTCCGCCTCCTCGAAAGGAATGATGCGCGAGATCAGCGCATCGGCTTCATCGCCGATGCCTTCGAGCCAGGCGATCACGGCGCGGAAGTCGTCGATCGTCGCGTTGCGCGATCCCATGATGTCCAGCTCCTTCAGGTTGAAGAGCTGAGTGTCGTAGGTCACCGGCGCCTTGGAATAGCCGACATAGACGACGCGCCCGGAATAGCCGGCAAGGGCGATGCATTGGGTGAAGGTCGCGGGCAGGCCGACAGCCTCGATGGCGATGTCCGCGCCGTCATCCCCGGTCAGGGCCGAGACCTCGGCAACCACATC
Source organism: Labrys sp. KB_33_2 (assembly GCF_052114505.1). Classification (NCBI taxonomy): domain Bacteria; kingdom Pseudomonadati; phylum Pseudomonadota; class Alphaproteobacteria; order Hyphomicrobiales; family Xanthobacteraceae; genus Labrys; species Labrys sp. KB_33_2. The sequence goes on from NZ_JBFREW010000018.1 coordinate 21,369, forward strand.
CCGCGCGCTGGCATCGATGACATGGGTCGCGCCGAAACGCCGGGCGAGGGCGAGCTTTTCCGCACTCATGTCGACCGCGATGACCTCGGCGCCACGGGCGACGGCGGCGATCAGGGCGCCCATGCCGATCATGCCGCAGCCGAGCACGACGACGCGTTCACCCGCGTTCACCCGGCCCCGCCTCACGGCGTGAAAGCCCACCGAAAGCGGCTCGACCAGGGCCAGATGCCGCGGTGCCAGCGTGTCGTTGATGATCAGCTTGCCGGCGGGTAGCACGATCTCCTCGGCCAGCCCGCCATCCTGCTGTACTCCGAGGGTGCGGTTGTAGCGGCAGGCATTGGTGCGGCCTTTACGGCAGGAGGCACAGTAGCCGCAATGGGTGTAGGGCATGACGATAACGCGCTTGCCGGCCGCGAAGTCCGGTGGCACGCCTGCGCCCGTTGCGATGATTTCGCCGCCGATTTCATGGCCGGGTATCCGGGGTAGCTGCACCAGCGGATTGAGCCCGCGATAGGTGTTGAGGTCGCTGCCGCACAGGCCGACATGGCGCACGGCAATGCGCACCTCGCCATTGCCTTCCACCGGGGCAGCCACGTCATGGAAACGCGTGCGCCCTTCGCTTTCGATCATCAGCGCTTTCATGTCAGTTGAGCATTTCTGCCGGCAGATCGGCACCGATATATTTCTTGTAGATGGCGTTGAGCTTGCCGTTGCGCAGATTGGTATGAACCCACTCGTTCACCGCGGTGCGCAACGCCTCGTCGTTCTTTCGCAGGCCGATGGCATAGGGGAAGACGCGCAGGACATATTTGATTTCGTAAGGCGCGTCGGGTGCGCGGGTATTGGCGGTCTGCATGATGCCCGGCGAGGTCGCCATGATGTCGATCTGGCCCGATACCAATGCGGTGACGAGGGTGGCATCGTCCTCAAAGCGCACAATCTCGGCGCCGGTGCTCCGCGAGGTGAGTTCCTTGTCGTTGGAGCTACCTCGCGTGGTGCCGACACGCAGGCCTGAGAGCGAGGCGTCGTCCTTGATCGCTATCTCCTTCTTGGCCGCAATCACCGACTGGATCACGCCATAGGGATCGGAGAAGTCGATGACCTTCTTGCGCTCCTCCGTGACACTGAAGCTGGCGATGACCATATCGGCCTTGCCCGTCAGCAGGAAGGGAATGCGGTTGGGGCTGGTGACCTGCACGATGTCGAGGTCGAAGCCCATGTCGCTGGCCAGCAATTGGGCCGTCTCCACATCGGAACCCGACGGCTTCATGGCTGCATCGATCGTACCATAGGGCGGGGAGCCCAGATCGAGTGCGATCATCAGCTTCTTGCGACTGCGGATGGTGTCGAGCGTATCGGCACGCACCACGGCCGGTGCAAACAGCATGGCGGCGCCCGCCAGCAAAAATTGCCTACGTTTCATGTCGGTTCCCTTGCCTTTCTTGTTTTCAAAGCTCGCCGGCGATGAAGTCGCGCAACTCCGGCGTGACAGGATTGGCCAACTGGCTGCCGGACAGTTGCTCCCAGACCTGGCCTCGATGCATGTAGATGACGTTGGTTGCCACGCGGCGGGCAAAGCCCATTTCATGGGTGACGAGGATCATGGTCATGCCGCCGCGCGCGAGATCTTCCATCACCTTCAGGACTTCGCCGGTGAGTTGGGGATCGAGGGCCGAGGTGACCTCGTCGAACAGCATGACCTTGGGCTGCATCGCCAGCGAGCGGGCGATGGCAACACGCTGTTGCTGGCCGCCCGAGAGCTGCTCGGGATAGTGATCGGCCTTGGCCTCCAGTCCCACCTTGCGCAGGCAGTCGCGTGCCAGTTCGCGCGCCGCGGATTTCGACAGGGACTTCACGCAGACCGGTGCGAGCATGATGTTCTGTTCGGCGGTCAGGTGGGGGAACAGATTATAGCTTTGGAAGACGATGCCGACGTCGCGGCGCAATGCACGCTTGTCGAGCGCCGGGCTGTGGACCTGATGGCCGCAGACATCGATCGTGCCGGATTGAATGACCTCCAGGGCATCGATGCAGCGCAGCGCCGTCGACTTGCCCGAGCCGGACTGCCCGATGATGGCGACGACTTCGCCACGGCCGACTTCGAAGGAAATGCCCTTCAGCACCTCGACGGCGCCGAAGCTCTTGTGAACGTTGGCGAGCTTAACGACGGCCGACATTGAGCCTCCTCTCCAGTCCTCGGCTCCAGACCGAGAGCGGATAGCAGATGATGAAATAGAACAGCGCGACGCAGATGAAGACGGCGAAGGGCTGGAAGGTCGAATTGTTGATCAGCTTGCCCGCCTGGCTGAGCTCGACCAGGCCGACGACCGAAGCGAGCGAGGTGTTCTTGACGATCTGGACCAGGAAGCCGACGGTGGGAGCCGTGGCAATGCGCATCGCCTGTGGCAGGATCACACGGCTCATGCGCTGCCAGCGCGTCAGTGCGAGACACTCGGCTGCCTCCCACTGCGTCTTCGGCACGGACTGGATGCAGCCGCGCCAGATCTCGCCCAGAAAGCCGGAGGCATAGATGGTCAGGCCGGCACCCGCGGCGGCGAGGGCCGGCAGTTGATCCAGCCCGAAGATCGCCAGTCCGAAATAGATCAGGAAGAGAAGGATCAGCAGAGGCGTGCCCTGCACGATCTGCACATACAGGCCGGCGAGCGCGCGCAGGATCCGGCTGTCGGAAATGCGCGCCAGCGCAACGGCGAAGCCGAGAATGCCTCCGCCGACGAAGGCGAGCGCCGAAAGCGCCAGCGTCCACCAAGCGGCCTGCAGCAGGAAGACGAGATGATAGAGCCCGAAACTTGGCATGTTACAGCGATGTCCCCAATCGGCGCTTGCGCGGGAAGATCAGCATGCCGAACGCCCAGAAGGCGCCGCGCACGACGAAGGAAAGCAACAAATAGAGCAGGGCGGTGACGATATAGGTTTCGAAGCTGCGGAAGGTGTCGGACTGGATACGGCCGGTGACGGCAGTCAGCTCTTCGGCCGAGATCTGTGAGGTGATGGAGGAGGCCAGCATCAGCAGCACATATTGGCTGGTCAGAGCCGGATAGACCCGTTCGACCGCGGGACGCAGGATGACGTGCCAATAGGTCTGGCGACGGGATAGGCCCAGGCAATCGGCGGCCTCGATCTGTGCCTTGTGCACGGATTCGATGCCGGCGCGCATGATCTCGCAGGTGTAGGCCGTGATGTTCACCACCAGGGCGATGACGGCGGCGAGATTGGCGGAAAGGTGGATGCCGAGGACTGCAATCCCGAAATAGATCAGGAAGATCTGTACCAGCAACGGGGTGTTGCGGATCGCCTCGACATAACCGCCGACGATACGCTGCAGCCAGGGTGCGCCATCAGCCCGGGCGATGGCGCAGAGCGTGCCGCCCACGAAGCCGAACAATGTCGACCAGGCGGAAAGCTGGAGCGTAAGCCACACCCCTTGTGCGAAGTCCCGCCAATAGGGCAGCAGTGCTGTGAAATCGAACTGATAGCTCATGCAGTGCGCGCGTGGCGCCCTCTGATCTGACGTTGCCTGCCCGGATGGATCTGCTGGCAGCGCCCAAAGGCGCGGTGCCCTGATCCCATCATTCTTGAAGGGGCGTGATGCCCTTGACCGCGACGATGGTCGCGCAGTAGGTTGGCGTCAATTGGTTTTAAATGTCTAATAAACCAAGGTGCATGCTTTGCGGTCGAAGAGCGTCTACAAGAAAGCCTATAATCACCTGCTCCAGCGCTTGTCGGATCCTGCGATCAGGTGCCTGGATGGCCCCGAGGCACGGCTCGCCCAGGATTTGCAGATCAGCCGCACGACGCTGCGAGCCGTGCTGCGGGACCTGCAGCATGCCAGGATCCTGGGGGAGCGCGAGGTTTTGCGCCGCCCGCGACCGGTCGACTACTTCCCGGAAGAAGAAACCGAGCAGCGTTCCGCCCAGGTCGAGCGCGCCTTCATGGAATGGATACTGCGCGCCGACATCCGTCCGGGCAATCCGATCAACGTTGCCCAGCTCTCGCGCGAGTTTGGCGTCTCGACGACGGTGATCCGCCAATATCTTCAACAGATGCGCCATTACGGCCTGCTCGCGCAGCGGCCCAACAGCACCTGGATCTTTCGCGGTATCACCACCGACTTTGCCGCCGAACTTTCGGAAATCCGCGAGTTGTTCGAGCTGCGCTCGGCCCGCAAGGTCGCGACGCTCCCCCCCGAGGCGCCGATCTGGGCCGAACTCAGGGCAATCCGAGAGGATCATGTGGCCCTGTTGGCCGTGGCGGAGACCCGGTTCCACGACTTCTCGGCCCTAGACGAGACGCTGCATCGCCTGATCTACGATGCTTCCGAGAACCGCTTCGTCGTCGAGTTCTACCAGATCATCTCGATCATCTTCCACTATCATTATCAGTGGAACAAGGTGGACGAGAAGGCCCGCAACATTGCAGCGATCCATCAGCATCTCGACTATATCGATGCTCTGCTCAGCCGGGATGTCGATGCCATCGAGCGCACTTGCCGCGCCCATCTCGCTGCCGCCCGCGAGACAATGCGCCTGTCCATTGGCGACAACGTCCCACCTCTGTCCCTCTCCGGCGACAGGTGACACGCACGGGCAGGACAAGGGCTCGGCTACCATTGCGTTGGTCAGGGCGGGAAACCGGAAAAACCATCCCTGTTCCCTTTACTGCCACGTCCGGTTGACGCGTGCGCATCTCATCATCAACCATCGACCGACGGTAATCGTTCCGATGATCCTCGGTCATGCTTGTCGTTGCCGGCCTTTCCGATCCAGGATTGGCCGCCAGTTTGATCGTGTATCGCCTGCCAATGCGGGTCGAGAGGTCATCGATGCCCCGCAGAACGCAACCGCCTCGGCCGAACGCGCCTTCATCCGAAAGGGCTGACCGGTCCTCGGGGGGATCCGGTGTCGGTGGCCTTCTCCTGGTCATCGAATATCAGGATGCCGCCGGTCGCCGGCAGTTTCGGCCTGTTACGCTCTGGTCGGTCAAGCCGGGGCGGGACGGCATTCCCCGGCTTCTCGGCTACAGCCATGACCGAGATGATCTGCGCTCTTTCCGCCTCGACAGGATCGTGTCGATCGCCGACGCGGATGGCGTGCTCCAGGAACCCCTGGATGCGTTCTATCGGGAGGTGCTCGGACTGTCTTGGCAGCAGCCGCCGCCAGCCGCCTCTGGCGATGAACGGGGAGGGGAACGCTGGGCCGTGATCCGCAGGGTCGCGCGGGAGAACGGCCTCCTGCTCGCCGTCTCGGTGGCGAGGGCCGACCTGCAAATGTCGGGCGAGGAAGTGATGATCATGCTCGACTATGTCACAGCTTGCTGTGCCGCCCAGGGCATCGACTTGAATCCGGACGAGATCGAGCGGGCTCGCCAATGGATTCGGCGCATGCGGCCATCGGCCGATGCCGCAAGAACGAGTTTACACGAGCTTGAAGCGGCCGCACTGGCTACGAGGAAGAGGGTGATCGAGGTTTGCCTGGCGGTGGCTGACAGCGACGGTTTTCGCCATCATCGGGAATTGGCGCTCATCGACGAATTCTCGCGCGCGCTTCTCGGGGAAAGTGTCTTGTCGAACCGCCCTTTCACGCCCGACGGCTCGTGATCGGGTTGGCGAACAGAACCGGTGAGCGACAAATCCCGGTCCAGATCACGACATTGGCGTGGACTCGGTGCTGATCGAAGCGAAGGGGCTTGGAGGTACCAGGCATCATTATTGCTTAATTGGCGACGAAGCTTCCGTCGATCGGGGAATCAGCAGCAGCAGGCGGGGTGACGGATCTCGGAGCGCATAGAGAATGACATTGTCACCATTCGAGCCAAGGGCAAGCGGCCGGGCCGCACGCCCTCGATACGAGAAAGGGCGATGGCGGTAAAACTCTCGGGGGGAACGCCCCAATAGACAGAGGACGCAAAACAGCTTGGTCTCGACCGCTCCATCGTTTATCGCGAAATGCGTCGTCAGGACCTCAGCGCCTTCCTACGGGGTGTAAAGGATCCGAAAACGATCTGGCGCCGCCGGATCTCGGTCAACCACGTGGACTGGCGGCCAAGTCCATTGCCAAACGCCGATGCCCGGCGCGCGGGAGAATTGGATCCGCCCGCGGGTGCCTTCAACGGCTACGCTCGGCCAGGATCCGGCAATGCGCGCCCGGTCCACGCCGTGACCGCGCAACGCCGCGGCGAGAACGGCGATCGTGTCGTAGCCCTCGAAGGCGACGAAGGAGGGAGCTTCGGCCAGCCGTTCGCGCAGGGCCGTCTCGATGCGGGTGCCGAGCGGGCCGAGGCGCTCGGGCAGATAGCGCAAGAACGGGATGGCGGTGCCCTCGTCACCCAGCAACCTCGCCCATTCGGCGAACTCCGGTTGCCCGGCCGGAGCACCGATCATCATCGTGGCGAGACGTTGATCGCGGCGAACGGCCTTGACGATCGACACGGCCGGCTCCGGATACCCGACCAGCAAAAGCAGGGCTGTCGTGCGCATGTCGGCGAGTTTGTCGCACATCGCAGCGGGGATAAGCGAGTGCATGTCGAGTTCGATGGCGGTGACGCCGCGTGGAGACAGATAGTCCCGCAGAATGCGGGCTCCGGAGGCCCAATAGACACTTGGCTGGGCTGCTACGGCGATCCGACTGTGGCCTGCGCCGAGGAGAAAGTCTGCATAGACCTGCCAGCCGTGGGACTGTGCCGGGGCGAGGCGCGCGACCCCGTGTATCGGCTGTTCGGTGAGTGCGTCGAGAACCGCAGACGAGCAGAGAAACGGCAGGCCGAGGGCATCGGCCCTGCCCGCCGCGGCGCGAGCGGCCACGCTGTGATACTCCCCCACCAGGGCAGCCACGCCCAAGCGGTCCAATTCATCGACCGCCGCCACGCTTCGTTGCGGGTCAGCCGCTGTATCTCGGACCAGCAGTTCGAGCGGCCTTCCGGCGATCCCGCCGGCCGCATTGACCTCGCCAACGGCCAATTCGAGTCCGGCAAGCAAATGCCGGCCTGCCTCGACCCAGCCAGGCCGGCTTAGCGGAACCAGGGCACCGATCTGCACGGTCGAGCCGTCAACTGGCCCCACGCCAGGCGGAGATGGCGACGTGTTCATGCCTTGACCTCTCCTGACGTGATGGGGTGCCGTTCCGCAATCTCCGACCAAAGCGTCCATGCGGCTTGAGGACAACCACATACAGCTGCGAATTCGAGGGGGACAGGAACAGTTTCAGACAATTCCGCCGATCTGTATGGTTAAGGCAAGCCATACGGTAATTTCGATCTTGCCCGCTGAGCGTTCGTCTGCGCCAGAAACGCTTCAATGGTTCTCGCGCAGCTTTTTGACGTCTTCCGCTGTCAGCTTGGACTCCTGATTGCCCCAGGTCTGGCGCATCCAGTTCACCAGATCAGCCAGGCTGCGATCGTCGAGCTGATGGCCGAAGCCCGGCATCGGCTGCATGCGCTCCAGCCCGGGAAAGCGCTGCGCCGGAATGCCGTCGACCACAGCACGCACGAGATTGCGCGCGCTGGTCAATCGCAGGGTCGCATTGGTGGCGAGTGGCACCACGACATGCGGGATACCCTGGCCCTCGGCGCCATGGCAGCCCGAGCAGAGCGCGAGATAGGTCGGCTTGGCCGAAGCCGTGACCTCGGGCGCCACCGAGATCGCGGGCGATGGTGTCGGCGTCTGTCCTTTCGAGGCGTCGTCGAGATCGAAAAGATAGGCCGACAAGGCGTTGAGGTCGTCAGGCGTCATATATTGCGTGGAGAAATGTACGACCTCGAACATCTGGCCGGTCATCGCGCCCTGTGCCGAGAGGCCCGATTTCATGAAAGTAGCGAGCACTAGCGAGGTAAAGCCCATGCGCTCGAGGCCATTCCTGGTGATGTCTGGCGCGTGCGCGCCCTCGATGACCGAACCCTGGAGATAAGCATCCTTCCTCATGCCCTGCAGCACATTGCGCGGCGTGTGGCATTCCCCGCAATGGGCAAGCGCATCGGTCAGATAACGCCCGCGATTCCAGACGGGAGAACGTGCCGGATCTGCCGTCGAGACATCGGAGGACAGGTTGACGAGATTCCAGACCGTCAAGGTCTGGCGGATGTTGAATGGGAAGTTCAGCTCGTTCTTCTTGTTCTCGACCTTCATCGGTTCGCGCGTCATCAGAAAGGCATAGACCGCATCGACATCCTCGGCTGTCATCTTGCGGTAGGACGCATAGGGCATCGCCGGATAAAGGTGGCCTTGCTTGCCTACCCCGTCGCGCACGGCCCGATGGAATTCCGCACGCGTCCAATTACCGATGCCATTGTCCTTGTCAGGCGAGATGTTGGTTGCATAGATCGTGCCGAACGGGGTCTGGAAAGGCAGGCCGCCGGCCCAGGGCGCGCCGCCCTTGGCCGTGTGGCAGGCATAGCAGTCGGCCGCAACGGCGACATAGGCGCCCCGCTTGGCGAACGTCTTCATCTCATCGGCCGTAAGCGGCTGCTCAATATCCTTGGCAACCACGCTTTTTTCGAACAGGCTCAGCAAGATCGCACTTGCGACGGCCGCCCCCAGCACGATTCCGCCGGCGATCGTCCAGAGCAGTTTTCTCATCATGGCTGCGCTACGCCTTCACCAAGCCAGGGGTATTGAGAGCAAGATCGCGCACCGCCTCGAAATAGCGTACATAGCCCGTACAGCGACAAATATGCCTGCCGAGTGTGTCCGTGATCGTCTGCTCGAGCTCGGCACGCGGGATCGGCTTGCGTTCGAGCTGGTCCAGGAGAACGGTCGCTGCCGTCACGAAGCCTGGCGTGCAATAGCCGCACTGGAACGAAAAATGTTCGATGAAGGCCAGCTGGACAGGTGAAAGCTGGGTAATCGCGCCGTTGGCGTCGCGCTTGGCGTGCCCCTCCACGGTCCTTACCTTCCGGCCGGCGAACCACTGGGCGCCGACGATGCAGGTGCGCATTTCCTCGAGCACGCCATCATCTTTTTCCACGATCACGGTGCAGGCATGGCATATGCCCTGGCCGCAGCCCATGCGCGAGCCAGTCAGGTTGAGATACTCGTAGAGGAAATCCTGCATCATCATGGTTTCGGGCACGTCGATGGGGCCGACGGCCTTGTCGTTGATGGTGAGCGAAAGTTGCTTGGACGCGAGTGTCATGCCAGCGCCTCCAGGATCTTTTCCGACGTGATAGGCAGGTTGTAGAAACGCTTGCCGATAGCGTGTGCGACGGCATTGGCAATGGCGGGGACGACCGCGATCATCACCACCTCCGCCATGCCCCTGGGCGGGTCGGTCTCGGAAAGCGCCGGCAGGATCTCGACGGTCTGCGACCACACGGCAACATCCCTCGCCATCGGGAGCTCGTAGCGGTTCCAGTTCCAGGTGCCGTCGCCCGGGCCGTCTTCGTAAAGCGGCAGATATTCCTTGAGGGCGTGGCCGATACCCATGGCAAGGCCGCCCTGGATCTGGCCGGAGACCAGTTCCGGCACGATATGCCGGCCGCAATCCATGATGGAATGATGCGACAGCAGGGAGATCTCACCGGTGGCGGTGTCGACGACGATCTCGGCGAGGGTAGCCATGGGCGTATAATAGGTCACGCCCGCATTGTTGCGCTGGACAGGCGGATAGGACACCGCCTTGCGATCTACGAACTGCCAGCCATCCAAGGTCATCAGCGCTTTGCGTTCGGCTGGCGCACCATCGCCATATCGCACGGCCAGCGCGTCGATGGCAAAACGGTGCTGGCCGATCACGCCGAGGTCGAACTCCGCCTCCGCCCATTGCCAGCGATTGAAGGTGTGGACCGTCACCCCGGTGACGAGCCCCTGATGATGCGCTTCGGCCGCAACCTCGGCAAAGGAAAGTGGCTGCAGGCCCGCGGCATTGACCTTCCCGCCGGCAAGCCTGAGGTCGTCACGGCGCACCGCCTCCGGAGCCATCTGGCCGCCGCCGATGCCGCGTGACCACAGCGCCCGCGCCGCTGGCCAGATGGCGAGGTCGATAATGGCCCGTGCCGCCTCGCGCGTGGCATGGCCGAGATAATAGACGCTGTTGGAAGCGCTCATGGGCGAGGTGAAGGAGGGGGTCCAGCGCGGATTCTGCCTGCGCTGGTCTTCCTCGGCCTGCGACATGGTATAGGGCTGGTCGGTGGTCTCGAGCGGCATTTGCGGCCAGCGGACCTTGCCATATTCGGTGTCGTCCGGTGCCACGCCGAGCATATCGGCCACCATGATGGCCTGGGAGGTGGTCACGCCGGTGCCGATCTCATGCGCGACATGGACGAGCCTCAGGCGTCCCTTGGCATCGAACTCGATGGCAGCGAAGGCAGCCTCGGCGCCGGTGCCGTAATCCTTGTGTACGTGGCCGTAGCCAACGCCATATTTCTTGCCCGGATTGGCGGTTTCGAACGCTGCCTTCTTCTTCTGCCGCTCGCTCCATAAGGGATGTTCGCGTGCCTTGAGAATGATCTCCTCATGACGCATGGCCCCGGCGGGAATGGCGCCTTGCGTGTTCTTCATGCCGGAACGCAGAACGTTCTTCAGCCGCAGATCCATGACGTCCATGCCGATCAATTCGGCCGCCTCGTCGACCATCATCTCGGTCGCCGACATCGATTGCAGCGTGCCGTAGCCTCGGGTCGAGCCTGCGTCGACGGCACGCGATGCAACCGCCGCCGCCGAGAAATCACTTTTCGGCAGGTAATAGATCGATTGTCCGGCGGTTGCCCCGACAGCACCGACCGAGGCCGAGAAATTCTCGCGCCCGCCGCCGTCATTCTTGTAGCGGCCGGTCATGGCGCAGAACTGCCCGGTCTTTCGGTCCACCAGCAGCACATTGTCCATCCAGAAGGCGTGGCGCTTCAGCCCCATCTGGAACTGCTCGTAGCGGTCGTTTGCCAGCCGCACCGGGCGGCCATTGCCGTAGAGCCCGGCGAGCACGCAATAGAAGGGGAAGATTGTGTGATCCTTGGTGCCATAGCCCACGGTGTAGCCGACCCGAAGATCGACCTCCTTCAAAGGATGTTTCGACTTCGACACCATCTGGGCCGCGACTTCTGCGACCTCATAAGGCGACTGCGTCGCGATCATGGCATGCAGGATCCCGCTTGCCGGATCGTACCAGACATTGCCATTGTCGGCCTCCATGGCCGAGGCGTCGGTCGACTGGGAGAAGTAGCTACGCTTCAGCACCAGGGAATCATCACCCGCGGCCGCGATCTCGCGCTCGATTTCGGCTGCTGCGGCCATGCCGCGCGCCATGGCGTCAGCGTTGCCGGCCGGTGGCCATTGCGGCTCGTCGTCCTTGAAACCTGCCCGGATCACGGTGTCCTTCAGCGATGAATAGCGATCCTCCGCAAAAGGATCGCCGCCGTCGATACGCACATAGCGCGCGGAGGCATAGGGACCTGGTGTGGTCGAGGCTGCCTTGCCACCATAGCGCACGACAGTGTCATCGAAGCGCGTCAAGCGCTTGGCGGCGTCGTAGCGGGCAAAATCGTGATAGACGAGCAGGGCCACGGGCTGGCCGAGCAGGCGTGCCGTCTGCCCTTTCGGCACAAGGAAAACGTCGCCATAGAAGCCCGGCACCGGAATCTCGATGCCGTCGGCGACAAGATCCTGGTACAGCACCAGCCGGTCCGGCTTGAGATCCTCGCCCAGCACCTTGAGGTCGATGCCGTCAAACGCCAGGTCCGTTCTGGTCGCATGCAGCAGGAAGGCATGCGATTGCTCCTTGGGCCACCCTTCGAGATCGCGGGCGCGATAGTCGCGCGAGAAGGTCTTTTCACCGGTAACCTTGGCGATCGCATCGAGGCGGTATCTTGGCTTGCCCCGGCCGTTCAGCCAATCCGGCCCTGGCCGCGGCGGCGTCTCGATCAATCGCGCATCGGCGGTGGGGCCCAGGAATGATATCTTGATCGCCACGCCGGCAGCCACGCCTGCCTTCAGGAAATCCCTGCGCGAAAGAGCCGCTTTCATAGCGTTGCCTCCATGACTGCGTGGGTCACTTTCGGTCATCAGCTTAGATCACGGAAGTAATTTATTACAATCCTGTTCTGGGGAATTGCGAGCTGGCCCGTCAGTGAATGATGGACCGGCGCGCAGGATCGAATTGGAGGATGGCTCAACACGCAACGCGACACCGAGATCTACTGCGTTGACTTCGAGCTTGCGTGCCAGGGTCCGAGGACCTCGGGATTTCGTGAGGCGATACGGCCGGCAATGACGGCCCTCCCTTGTCGATTGTCTAGTCTGGTGCCGCACCAACGGGCGGGCCGCCAGGCGGGCGGTGTAGGAAGGTAATCGAGGCATAGGCGCCGAGCCACGAGCCTAGCGCTGCAAAAGCGACATAGGCCCAGTTCTCGGTGTAGCTGATGACCGCATAGGACGACAGCAGATACCAGACACTGCTCCAGGTCGCGGCCGGCACGCGCTTGCGGGCCACCACCGCAGCGGTGAACATGACATAGACCGCATCCGTGGCGGCGGTTGCCAGCAGGACGGCGCCGGCGGTGAGGGGATCGATGGCGGCCATTGCAGCGTCTCCGAAGCCGGACCTGGGATAAGCGAGTTAAGCCGTGGTCGCTGGCCGTCATCGTGCGGGGCGCTCCGGCGGCGCATGGCCCTCGATGCGTCATTCACGCCAGCGTCACGGCGGCTGACCGAGCATTCGTGCAGATCTTCAAAGTGCTTCATCTCGATTCCTGCAAGGTCGAGAGAGGGTGGCCCTGTCGGACTAGGTGAATGGCGCCGACAGGGCCGTGCCGGTGGCCGTGGTGAGCCGCACACCGACGGCGAAGTCTATCACCGATCATGCACACGCATTGCGTGTATTTTTTCAATCATGCATCCCGTATTACGGATGACGTCTTGATCAGTCATGACCAATTGCACGCGATGAAGGCGAGGTGACTGAAACCCTGGATCAATTCACACTCAGATCCCGAATTGAGTTGAGGGAAAGAAGGAACAAGCATTGCGGCGAAGTAGGATGCTGCCGCAACGAGTATGCCCCTGTGCGCGTAGCGCATGACCCTGATATGTCGACAGGCGTTGACATCCATCGAGCAGGCGGAATGCCGGGTCGAGTTCTGTTCAATGAAGCGGGTCAGGTTGAACTGAACCCAAGAGCCTAGTTCTTCGTCTTTATCCTCGCCGATGGCGCTGCCCGAGCCTCATGGGCTGGTTGGTGTGCGATCTCGTTCTGCAAGGCCGTGATGTGATCACGTGCAACATCGCTGACGGCCCGCTCGATGGCGCGAAAGCGAGCGATGAGGGCGAGGCCCAGAGGCGTGAGTACGGCCCCGCCACCATTCTTGCCACCGATCTGACGCGTGGCGACGGGCTTGCCGAAGATCTGGTTGATTTCCTCTACCAGATCCCAGGCACGGCGATAGGACATGCCCATGGCACGGCCGGCCGCCGAGATCGAACCGAGCGAAGCGATGTTCTCGAGAAGCTCGATTTTTCCGGGGCCAATGCGGCCTTCAGGGTCAAGATCTATGCGCAGGCTCAGGGACGGCACGGTGTTTCGCCAGCGTTCGTGTTTCGCCTATCTGGTTCGTTACAAGATATAGTGGCATCGTAGAAAGCTGTCAGCGCGATTGTCGGTGCCGGCAAATTTCCGCCCTTCCTCTGCATTGGAGATGTTCGATGAAGATCGGCGCACGGAACACGCTCAAGGGCAAGATCGTGGATATCGTAAAAGGGGCGACGACCGCGCATGTGCGGCTCGACGTCGGCGGCACCATCGTGACCGCTTCGATCACCAATGAGGCTGTGGATGCGCTGAAACTCCAGAAAGGCCAAGACGCCTATGCGGCCATCAAGGCCTCGGATGTGATGATCGCCATCGATTGAAACTGGATCGGAACGGTTTCCCCGGTAGTAGGCGCTTACCGGCGTGCCGGCTTCAAACGACCATGCCAATGGCAAGGGGCGGCGGAATTTCGCGCGAAGCGCAATATTGAGTGATATATAGCGCTGCCGGCTAGCGCTCTGCCGTCGCCAGGCGGACTCGATCCCTGCCATCCGGAGAGAAACAATGGATCCGAAATCGACTGCCGTCGTTCTCATCGAATACCAGAATGATTTCACCACCGAGGGTGGCACCCTGCACGCGGCGGTCAAGCCCGTGATGGAGCAGACGAACATGCTGGCCAACACGGTGGAGACCGTGAAGCAGGCTCGAGCGGCTGGCGCGACGATCGTCTATGCGCCGATCACCTTCACCGAGGATTATCATGAACTCAGCCCCAGCCCCTATGGCATCCTCAAGGGCGTCGTCGACAGCAAGTCGTTCAGGAAGGGAAGTTGGGGCGCCGAGATCGTCGAGATCCTGAAGCCGGCAGCGCAAGACATCGTCGTCGAGGGCAAACGAGGGCTGTGCGGCTTTGCCACCACCAACCTCGATTTCATCCTGCGCAGCCGTGGCATCTCGACCATCGCGCTTGGCGGCTTCCTGACCAATTGCTGTGTCGAGTCGACCATGAGGACAGGCTACGAGAAGGGGTACGACGTCATCACGCTGACGGATTGTACGGCCACCCTCAGCGAAGAGGAGCAGAGGCTGGCTGTCGAGAAGAACTATCCGATGTTTTCAAAGCCGATGAAGCACGCCGATTTCCTGGCCGCCCTGGCAGGGGCGTAGGTCGTCCTCGGGTTGCCGGGCCAGGCGCCATCGATGACAGCGTCCGCCAAGACACCAAACCAGGCTTTCCTTGTCGACGCCCGCCCGATGCCGCCGGAGAAGAGCGGTTGCCATCCGGCGGTATTTTGCCTATCGCTATATATGTCTGACTATTACGGTGTTCGTGGATCGCCGCTGGAGTCCAATCCCTCGCTCGCTCAGCGTTAGCGAAATTGGCGTGCCGTCACACAGGCTCGGCACCAGCGTTGTATCCAATTGAATACAATCAATGCCGATAAATCTTTGAACAAGGGAGGACTTTATGAATATTGCAATCCGCAAGCCGTCGCTCGGTTCCGCCGCGGCGGCGTTTCTCGCCAAGCGGCACAAGCTCCTGATCGATGGAGAATGGGTCGATGCCCGGAGCGGCAAGACCTTCGCCGTCGAAGATCCCGCGACCGAGGAGAAGATCGCCGAGGTGCCGGCCGGAGACAAGGCCGATATCGATCTTGCAGTTGCCGCGGCGCGCCGGGCCTTCGAGACGGGACCCTGGTCGCGGATTTCGCCCGCCGAGCGTCCCGACTCGTCTGGCGGCTCGGCGACCTGCTGGAACAGCATGCAGACGAGTTCGCCGAGCTCGAAGCACTCGACAATGGCAAGCCGGTGACCAATGCGCGCCGGGGCGACGTCCAGGGTTCGATCGACATGTTCCGCTACATGGCCGGTTGGGCGACACGGCTCAACGGCGAGACCATACCGGTGTCGAGCGCAGGCAACTGGCACGCCTACACGCTGCGCGAGCCGGTCGGCGTGGTCGGCCAGATCATTCCCTGGAACTTTCCCTTGATGATGGCGGCGTGGAAGCTGGCGCCGGCTCTTGCCTCGGGCTGCGCCATCGTCCTCAAGCCGGCGGAGCAGACCCCGTTGTCCGCCTTGCGCTTCGGCGAGCTCATCCAGGAGGCCGGATTCCCGGCCGGTGTCGTCAACATCGTGACCGGGTTCGGTGAGACCGCCGGCGCAGCGCTTGCAGAGCATCCCGATGTCGACAAGATCGCTTTCACGGGCTCGACCGAGGTCGGCAAGATCATCGTGCGGGCGGCGGCGGGCAACCTCAAGCGCGTATCGCTCGAGCTCGGCGGCAAGTCGCCCGCCATCGTCTTTCCCGACGCCGATCTCGATCTCGCTATCGCCGGCACGGCCGATGCGATTTTCTACAATCAGGGGCAGTGCTGCACCGCCGGGTCCCGTCTGTTCGCCCACAAGTCGATCTATGACCGGGTGGTCGCGGGCATCTCGGAAGCGGCAGGCAAGCTGAAGGTCGGCCACGGCCTGGATCCGAGCGTCAATCTCGGCCCGCTGGTTTCCAAGGAGCAGCACCAGAGAGTTACCGGCTTCCTGCAATCAGGCCGGGAAGAAGGGGCGGAGGTCGTGACCGGTGGCAGCATCATCGGCAATCAGGGCTACTTCGTCGAGCCGACGGTGCTGGCCCAGACCAATCGGAGCATGCGCGTGGTGCGCGAGGAGATCTTCGGGCCGGTGGTCTGCGTCCAATCCTATGACGACGACGATCTCGATGCGGTCGCGCGCTTTGCCAACGACACCGAATATGGCCTGCAGGCCAGCGTCTGGACCCGCAATCTCAAGGTCGCCCATATGATGGCCCGCAAGATCAAGGCGGGCACCATCTGCATCAACACCCATAATTACGGCGACCCGGCCTGGCCGTTCGGCGGCTACAAGCAATCCGGCTGGGGCCGCGAGATGGGCAAGGAAGTCATGGAGCACTACACCGAGACCAAGGCGGTGGCGGCCAGGCTCTGACGGGGCCGCCCGAGCCGCCGGGAGCAGCGATATGATGATAGGGCGCTTCTGCGCCCTGTCATCGAGATCTTCAACGCCGAGGGTGCCGTTGAATGGCGCCCTCAGATGTTCGACGGTGGCGGGTCGGATTTCAGAAAGGCGCCGGCTTCGGCGCGAAGCCAGTCACAAAACAG
Organism: Labrys sp. KB_33_2; assembly: GCF_052114505.1. Lineage (NCBI taxonomy): Bacteria > Pseudomonadati > Pseudomonadota > Alphaproteobacteria > Hyphomicrobiales > Xanthobacteraceae > Labrys > Labrys sp. KB_33_2. The sequence goes on from NZ_JBFREW010000018.1 coordinate 37,978, forward strand.
GCTGGACTTGCGATTGCGTCTCGCCCGGCGCAGGGCGACATAGTCGTGGCCACTGTCGAGGAAGCCCATCGGTGCTTGCAGCCGGCCGGAATGGATGTCCTCGCTGACATAGGGCCAGGGTGCGACGCAGACACCGAGGCCGGCTCTCGCCGCTTCCAGCATGAAATAGAAATGCTCGTATTCGACGCGCGGCCCGGCCTGGATCGATTGCCCCGAGCGCGAGTGCCAGTCGCCCCATGCCCGCAGGCGCGTGCGGGTGTGGAGCTGTGGGATGGCGTCGAGCCCACTGGCTGATGCCGCCGCCAGCGGCGGCGCGAGCACGGGACCGGTCTGTTCGGGAAACAGCTCGATGATTTCGGCTCCTTCAGGCCATGGAACTGCCCCGACGCGTATGGCGACGTCGAAACCGTCCCTGCTGAAATCGACGGGGCGGGACGATGCCGTCAGACGCACCTCGATTTCGGGATATTCGGCCTGGAAGCGATAGAGCCGCGGAATGAGCCAGCGCATGGTGAACGTTCCGGGGCACGATATATCGAGCGGGCCTTGCTCGATGTCGGCCACCGAGCGAACCGACATGTCGATCTGGTCGAAAGCCTTCACGAGGCCGGACAGCAATGTCGTGCCGGCGTCAGTCAGGCGCAGCCTGTTCTTCGGGCCTTCGAAAAGCGGCACGCCCAGCACCTGCTCCAGATGCCGTATCTGGCGACTGACCGCGCTGTGGGTGACGTTGAGTTCGTCGGCTGCGCGCGTCATCAGGCCATGACGGCCCGCCGCCTCGAAGGCACGCAACGCGTTCAGCGAGGGAATATGCCTTGCCATGTGCTTTTTCCGAACATTGGGTGTTCGATCATATCGATTCTCACCATGTAAATCATGGTGTTTTCTATCTCTCGACAGAAGAGACCAGCCATTTTTGGAACGGAGGAAGACAGGCCGGCGAGTGGGCCGTCCGCCTTGTTCCATGCAAACACGGGAGACGGGATATGCATGGCAGATACCAAGACGGCAGCGCCGGCGATGCGAATTATGGCGTGATCGGTAGCGGCTACCGGACCTATCGCCAGCCGGATCCCCGCATCGCCCAATTCATCCTGGAGGCCCTGGGCGACGCGGCAACCGTACTCAATGTCGGCGCCGGCGCGGGCTCCTACGAACCGGTCGACCGCAAGGTGACGGCGGTCGAGCCCTCTGCCTCGATGCGGGCGCAGCGGCCGGCTCATCTGTCGACGGCACTCGATGCAACGGCCGAACACCTACCTTTCCCCGACCGGAGTTTCGATGCCAGCATGGCGACATTTACGGTCCATCAATGGGCGGATCTCAAGCAAGGTCTGAGGGAGATGCGCCGCGTCACGAGTGGGCCGGTCCTGGTTCTCAGCTGCGATCCCGATGCGCTGGAACGTTCCTGGCTGCAGGCCTACGTCCCGGAGATGATCGCCGTCGAGGCCCGGCGTTATCCAAGCATGGCGTCCATTGCCGATGCGCTCGCAGGCGATATCGAGGTTAGGCCGGTGCCCATCCCGCTGGGCTGCATCGACGGGTTCGGCGAGGCTTATTACGGCAGGCCGGAACGTCTGCTCGAGCCCGGCGCACGGCTTGCCAACTCGGCGTGGAGTTTCGTCGACCCTGCCGTCGGCGAGCGATTCGTTGCCGATCTCAGCCGCGACCTGAAGGATGGAACCTGGGACAGGCGCTATGGCGAACTCCGCAGCCAGCCTTTCTTCGAAGGGTCCTTGCGGCTGATCATATCGAGGCCGTGAGGTGGGATGATGAAGGACGAATTACGTGCCTTGAAGTCGCTCGCCGGTCCCCTCCCGGCCTTCGACATGGATGGGGTGCCGGGGGAACCGCGGCTCTTGTTTGCCTCTTGGTTCCGCGATGCCGTCGAGGCCGGCGTGGATGAACCGCATGCCATGGTACTCTCGACGGTCGATGAGGAAGGGGCGCCCGATGCGCGTGTTCTCATCCTCAAGAATCTCGATCATCGCGGCTGGCATTTTGCATCCACCGATCAGGGCCCGAAAGGACGTCAGATCGCGCACAACCCCCAGGTGGCCCTGACTTTTTATTGGTCACGGCTCGGACGCCAGGTGCGTATTCGTGGCTTGGTTGAGCGGGCCGATATGCATGAGCGTGATGCCGACTTTCTCGCCCGGCCGGCGGGTGCGCGGGCGATTGCGTTCGCCGCCAGGCAAAGTGAGCCGCTGACATCCGCCAAGGATCTGGAGGACGCGCTTGCACTGCAGCAGGATCGCATGTGGGAAAGACCGGATCTGGTTGCGCAGCATTGGAGCCTTTTCATCGTGGCGCCGCAGGAGGTGGAATTCTGGCAAGGCGATGCGGAACGTCGGCATCGGCGTCTGCGCTACCGGCGGGAAGCGGTGGGATGGTCGCGCGAAAAGCTGTGGCCGTGATAGAAGCGTCCCGCCCCCTCGCAGCGTTTCGCATAAAACAGCGCGCCTTGGGGAGAGGCGGGCGTCAGGCCTGCGTCTCCCGATCGCCGGGTTGCTCGGGTGCGATCGGCTTGAACAGGGTGCGATCGGGCTTGAGATCCAGCAAGGGAGTGCCGTCGAGGCAATCGAGCCCGCGGACCAGCAATGTCGATCCTTCGCGAGCCACGAGCGTCACGATCGAGGTGCCGATCGGGTTCGGGCGGACCGGCGAGCGAAGTGCGAACGTGCCATGGGTGGTGCCGTCATTGGCCGGACTCTGGAGGACGAGATCGCGGCGCGACAGATGCAGCCAGTAGAGGACCTCCAGGCGCTCGAAATGCTCGATCCCGTCGAGCGCCGCCTGCCATGGCTTGAAGATCTCGATGCGGCAGACCGGCCCATCCGGCCGGCCCTGCCGCGGGGCCATCAGCCTCGACGTCCATGGCGTCAGGATGCGACCAATGAAGACCAGCCCCGCATCGGTCGGCTCGGGAGGGGAAACCGCCACCTCGTTTTGTCTAATTTCGCTTTCGCGAACCATGCTCAGGTCCTTCTTGTCTGGCTTGCCGTGGCGGGAAGCTGCGCAGCGGCAAGGATGGGAACGCAGATGTGCCGGCCGGCCGATGCCAGGAACTCGATGGCGACCCCAACGCCATAGAGCTTTTCCAGGAGGGCGGGCGTCATGACGTCGGAGGGTGGGCCGACTGCATCGAGCCGCCCCTGGCGCATCAGGGCAACGCGATCGCCGCAGGCGAAGGCGTGACCGGGATCGTGGGTGGAGAGGATCACGCCAAGGCCTGACCCTGCCATCGCACGAATGCGTTCGAGCACGCGGGATTGATTGCCGAAATCGAGGCTGGCGGTCGGCTCGTCCATGACGATCAGGGCCGGTTGCTGCGCCAAGGCACGGGCGATCAACACCATCTGGCGCTCGCCACCGCTGATCTGCGTGTAGGAACGCGTGCCGAGTTCGCGGATGCCGAGCATATCGAGCGCATCCCAGGCAATCTCGCGATCGTGACTGGAGGGGGCCGCGAATGTGGGAATGCGGCTTGCCCGGCCCATCAGGACGACGTCGATCACGCTGAAGGGGAAATAGGCGGCGTTCGCCTGTGGGACATAGCCGATGCGGCGGGCAAATTCGGCGCGGCTGAAAGCTCGGATGTCGCGTCCGTCCAGGGTCAGCCGCCCGCCCTGGGCCGGAATCAGGCCGAGCAGCGTCTTGAACAAGGTGGTCTTGCCGCAGCCATTGGGCCCGAGCAGGCACAGAACCTCGCCTTGCCGGGCCGCCAGGGTTACACCGCTCCCCACAAGCGTGCCGCGATATCCGAAGGCCAGATCGACCGCCTCCAGCATCATTGCCATCCTCGCCTTGTCCTCGCCAGCATAAAGAGGAAGAAGGGTGCGCCGATCGCGGCGGTCAAGATGCCGAGCGGTATTTCGATCTGCGCCATCGAGCGCGCCAGCGTATCGACGCCGATGAGAAAGCCGCCTCCCAAAATGAGGGAGGCCGGAAGCAGGCGCGAGAACTCCGGTCCGGTCATCATACGTGCCACATGCGGCACCAGGAGGCCGATCCAGCCGATGATGCCGCAGACCGAGACCGCTGCCGCCGTCATCAAGGTCGCGGCTGCGACCAGGATGAGCCGAAGATGGCCCGTTGCCAGGCCGAGTGCGCGGGCTTCCTCGTCGTCGAGGGCCATCGGGTTCATGCGCCAGCGCAGCAGAATGATCGGGACGAGGCCGATGATGATAGCCGGCAGGATCGAGGCGACGTCCGCTGGGGTTACGCTGGAAAGGCTTCCGAGCAGCCAGAAGGTGATTGCCGGCAACTGGTTGTAGGGATCGGCGAGCACCTTGAGCAGGGAGATGCTGGAGCCGAGCAGCGCGCCGATTGCAACGCCGGCCAGGACCAGGAGCAGGACCGGATCGCCCTGGCGGATCGAGGATCCCACGATATAGACGAGCCCGACAGCGGCAAGCCCGCCGGCAAAGGCCATGGCCTGGATCACGGCAACCGATAAGCCAAGGAAGATGGCCGCGACCGCGCCGAGGCTGGCGCCGGCCGACACGCCGAGAAGATCGGGCGAGACGAGCGGGTTGCGAAACAGTCCCTGGTAAACGGCCCCAGCCGTCGCAAGGGATGCACCGATCAGGAATCCGGCGATCACGCGTGGCAGCCTCACTTGCCAGACCACGGTGTCGATCGTCGCATCGAGACCACTGGGAAGGCCGGACAGCCTGGACCAGATCACCCTGACGATATCCGGCGGCGAAACACTGTATTTTCCGGTGCCGAGGGAGATCAGTACCACGATCACCAGGAGCGCGAAGGCGATCGGGAACGAAGCCCAGGCGTGCGGAGACCGTCCGCCGGGCAAGGCTTCGTGCAGGCTCCTGCGCCCGGCCATTACGGCTTTCCCGTCGCGGTAGCGAGCAGGCTGTCGAGCTGGGGCTCGGTGAGTTCGACATGATAGAACAGGTGGTAGAAGGTCCTTGTTTCCTGCCGAAGGTCGATGTCCGTACGGCCGGGATAGAGCGCCGATGTCAGCCAGGCCACGCCGATGATGCGATTGATGCCGGGCGGCGCATCGAACCAACCGAACGGCAGAGCCGGTGCCTGGTAGACCCGGTGGTTCTTCACCGCCGTAATGCTGGCCCAGACCGGATCTGTCGCGACCTTGGCCTGGAAGTTCCGGTCGAGTGTCAGGATGATGTCGGGATTCCAGGCGAGCAATTGCTCCATGGACACTCGGGCAAGGCCGCCGGCACCGGCGGCATCGGCGACATTGGTTGCGCCGACCGCTTCCAGGACCTCCGTATTGATCGAGCCGGCAAGCCCGGTCTCCAGACCATCGGGGCCGCGGCCGTAATAGACATGCGGCCGCTCGCCGGCCGGGATGGCTTTCACTGCTGTATCGAGGCGGCGTGTTGCCTCGTCGGCAAACCGGACCAATTCGTCCGCCCGCCCGGGCTCGCCGAGAATATCGCCGAGCTTGCGCAGGCTATCGGCCGACTTGGCGAAGCGGCCGTCGATCAGGACATAGGGAATGCCGGTCTGCTGCTGCACCCGGTCGGCGAGTGAGGCGTAGGTGCCGTCGACGGTTCCCACATCGATGATCACATCGGGTTTCAGCGCCAGGACCGCTTCGATATTGGCCGTATTGCCCTTGTCGGTCAGCCGTCCATGGGCCGGCAGATCGCGGTAGGGAATCGCAAGGAACGCCTTTTCCTCTGCCGATGGCGCCCGAACCCAGCCGACCATCTTCTCGGGCGCGATGGCGTAGAGCAGAACGGAAGCAGGGGGTCCTGCCGCCATGGCGCGATGAATGGCGACCGGCAGCTCGACGCTGCGACCGGCCGCGTCGACGAATGTCCGCGTCTGGGCAATGCCGGACTGTGGCAGAACGACAAGCAGCATCGCCGCCAGAGCCGACAGGAATGAGCGCCGAAGCATCGAAACGTCTCCATCGCGGAAGTCCACCAATCGTTATGGTTGGATGGATATCCCGGTCAAGGCCCGCCTGGCTGCCGCGGCCACAGATCGCAGCCGGGAATCGTGACCGTCGCACGATGAAGGAACGCTTCTCGGCTCGCGTTCCTATCGTCGAGGGAACATGAAGGGAGGGCGTGATTTAATCTCTTTTCGGTTGATTTTGACGGCTACTTTTCCTTTCCTGAAACAAAATTGCAGGGGAGGACTTGATTGCATGGCACTTCGTTGTATTCCATCAAGCATAACGTTTGCGTTCCAAGGGGCGGCTTCCATCCCGGAGGCTTTGGAGCAGCAAGCCGTCTAAAGGGCTGGGGGATCCTGATGCGCCGACTGTTGTCGAGTGTTGCCGTATTGCTGCTGTCGAATGCTGTCCTGCTGTCTGGGGCGGGAGCCCAGGAAGCGACCGATACCAAGAAAAAGAAACCGGCCCAGGGCCAGGCCGAACAGCCCATAGAGCTGGATCCGGTCTTCGTCCTCGGCACCCTGCCGTCGCAGGCCAGCAATTCCGACATCGGTGGCCAGTCGATATCACGGAGCACCGTTACCGCTACGGATATCCAGAAAAGCAACCGCAATACGCTCGATGATGCTTTGGCGACGACGCCGGGCGTCGAAGTCTCCAATACAGGCGGCAGCCGCAACGAGAGGCTGATCTATATCCGCGGCTTCGACCGCTTCCAGGTTCCCCTCTATATCGACGGCGTCCGCGTCTATCTGCCGGCGGACAACCGTATCGACTTCGGCCGCTTCCTGACGCCGGATCTCGCCGAGATCCAGGTGCAGAAGGGTTATGTCTCCGTGCTCAGCGGTCCCGGCGGCATGGGCGGCGCGATCAATCTGGTTACCCGCAAGCCGACCAAGGCCTATGAGGGCGAATTGCGGCAGGGGATCGATGCCGGCAACACCGGTGCCCTAGCGGGCTTCACCACCTCCGGATCGGTGGGCATCAAGCAGGATCATTTCTACCTGATGGCCAACGGCTCCTACCGCACCAGCAATGGCTGGTTCCTGCCGCGCAGCTTCGATCCGGTGTCGATCGGTGCGGGTGGGCCGATCGAAAAGGGCGGTCGCCGCAACTTCACCAACGTCAAGGACTGGCGCGCCAATTTCAAGCTCGGCTTTACGCCCAACGATACCGATGAATATGTCGTGAGCTATACGCGCCAGGGCGGCGAGAAGGCCGCGCCCTATTCGATCTATGAACCGGTGCGCGGGATCACGCCAATGCCGTTACCACCTGGCACGGCCTATCAGCGCGACTGGGAATGGCCCTACTGGAACATCTCCAGCCTTGCCTTCAACTCCAAGACGGCAATCGGCGAGGCCTCCTACATCAAGACGCGGGCCTATTACAACACGTTCGACAACCTGCTGCAGGCCTATGACGACTACAGTCATACGACCCAGACGACGACACGTTCCTTCGATAGCTATTATCGCGACCATGCCTATGGCTTCAGCCTCGAAGGTGGCACAGACCTCATTGCGATGAACACGCTGAAGGCGGCGATCCACTTCCGCCGTGACGTCCACCAGGAGCGCCAACACAACCGGCCCGGCGTTTCCGACGTCATGGAGCCATGGCAGCGCACATCCGAGGATACCTGGTCCTTTGCCGTCGAGGACACCTTCCACGCCACCGACAAGCTCGATTTCGTCGCCGGCGTCAGCTACGATCTCAACGATATCAAGAGAGCGCAGGACTATAATACGACGCTCGGCCGGTTCGACTATCCGACAGGCGGCAGCCATGCCTTCAACTGGCAGCTCGCCAGCATCTACCGCCAGAGCGAGGCTTCGCAGTTCCACGCCAGCGTCTCGTCGCGCTCCCGTTTTCCGACCCTGTTCGAGCGCTTCAGCACGCGCTTTGGCGATGCCCTGCCCAATCCGAGCCTGAAGCCAGAACGGGCGATCAATTACGAGATCGGCTGGGCCGGCAAGCCTCTGGAAGGCGTGCAACTGGGCGGTTCGGTGTTCTACAGCGATCTCAAGAACGTCATCCAGTCTGTCTCCATCGGCGGCAACAAGATCCAGAACCAGAATGTCGGCGACGGCCGCACCTACGGCGTCGAACTCTATGGCGAATGGGCGCCCCGTTCCGACCTGACGCTGGGAGCCCGCTACACCTATCTCAAGCGCAGGCTGATGGATCCCCAGCGGCCCGGGCTACAGCCGGTCGGAACCCCGGGCAACATCGCCTATCTCTATGTCGAATGGCTCCCCTGGGACAATTTCACGGTGCGGCCAAGCCTCGAGCTCTACAGTTCGCGCTGGTCGACGGACCGCCTGGAGAACAACTTCTTCAAGACCGAGGGCTTTGCGCTGGCGAATTTGAACGTCAGCTACAAGGCCTCCCAGAACCTGCAGTTCGATGCGGGTATCCGCAACATCTTCGATACCGACTATCAGCTTGCCTATGGCTTTCCGGAGCCCGGCCGCAACTTCTTCGTCAGCATGACGGCGACGTTCTGATCCTGTCGGCTGGCCGTTGTCCTGAGGGAGGCCGTGTTCGTTCCCGGGCCGGAGATGGCCATTATCCTGGTAATCTCCGCATCGGTTTTCTATGGTCCGGGGCCACCCTGACGATCATGGGCGGTGGAGGCATGATCTTCGTCCAGCCTCGCACCGGCCGCTGGCGTCCGGCAAACAGTCGCACCCGAGGGGCTCATGTCCTGCGGCGTAGGATGCCGCTTCGCCACGATGAAGGAAAGTGACGAGCAGCGATGAATCGACCTGCCTATCCCGGCGTTGCCGGCCTTTCGAGTTCCGTGTTCTGCCAGAAGGAGCCGCGCAACACGAAGTACGTCTTTGCCGAGATCGTCGACTATGTGCTTGCGATGATCGAGCCCGATGCGGCGCCGCTCACCTTCGTGCAGGTCGGCGCCAATGACGGCATGCGCGGCGATCCCATCAGCCGGCACGTCATCCAGGGTGGCTGGCGCGGCCTGCTGGTCGAGCCGGTGCCGGCGGCGATGGAGCGGCTGCGTACCCATTACGGCACGCGTGACGGACTGATCTTCCGCGATGAGGCGATCTGGCCGGAGGAGGGGACGCGTGACTTCCACATTGTCCGCGGCGAGGACGTGTTGAGCAGCTTCTCGCTGCCGACCATCATGATGCACGAACTCAAATATGATGATCTGCCCGGAATGATCGAGACCGTGCCGGTTACGACACGCAGGCTCGACTCGCTCTGCCGGGAAACCGGATTCGAGACGGCTGACCTGTTGGTGATCGATGTCGAAGGCTGCGACGACATTGTCTTGCGCACCTTTGATTTTGACCGCCACCGTCCCTCGGCGATCCTGTTCGAGCATGTGGCGCTTACGGCCGAAGCCTCACGGGCGATTGGCGAGTTTCTCGAAAAACTCGGTTATCACATCATCTACGACCGCCATGATTGCCTCTGCCTCCTCGGCGAACGCTTCGAGCCACGGCTGGTCGAATTCCTCGGACGCGTCGTCAAGGCTGCGCGGGAGAATTGAAGGACGGGCGGCGCAAGGGGTATACGGGCAATTCCCGTAACCATCTTGGCGGCCACTGCGCTTTCGGGCGTTCCGATGGCGGGCCGGTTTGCCTGGAATGATGGCTTCCTCTGGGTGTGAATGGGTAGAAAGTGGCGCTGCAGGCGACACGCTCGCTGTCTCAGCGTTGCTGGCGCCGATATTCGGCAGGTGTCGCACCCCATAGGCGTTTCATCCGCATCGTCATGTGGGAGTGATTGGCAAAACCGACACTCGACGCGATCTGGCTCAACGGCAAGTCGGTGTTGACGATCAATTCACGAGCCCGCGCCAATCGGGACGTCACGACATAACCATGGGGCGATTGTCCGGCCGTCTGCCCGAAGGCCCGGGCGAAATGGCTTGGCGACAAATGTGCGATCGAAGCGAGCTTTTCGAGAGACAAGGTTTCGCTCAGATGCGCCTGAATGAAGTCGTTTACCTTGCGCCAGGTAGCCGGAGATAGGCCCCCATTGAGGGAAGGAGACGAGTGCGGCCTTAGCGATGAGTAATTGCGCAGGAGATGGGTGGAGAACAGCGTGATCAGGGCATCAAGACTTTCCTCGAAGCTCAGAGCCGCGTTCTCGAGTTCATATCGCATGGATTGCGCGAGGGCATGGGCGTGGCGGTCGACCGTTCCCAGCTGTGGTGGGTGGAGCTCGAAGCAATCCTTGTCGAACTCCGCACCGGCCAGCCGCGCCAGGCGGCCGGGATCGACCGCGACCAGCAGGCTCTGCTTTTCGACTTTCCAGCAGGCGAATACCTCAGCCGAGGCGGGAATGATCTCAAGCGAGCCGGCAGGGGCCACACCCACGGTCCTGCGATCGCTGTTGAGCGCGAGTTCCCTGCCTGGCTGGGGCGTCAGCAGCACCAGGGCCATATGCACGGGCGCCGTATACCCGATCGCATTCGGACCAGTGTGGGACCGCGTCATCGCCCCCCCATCGGACTCGTATTTTGGACCCCATTCGTCCGGAACGCCTCTGAGCATGCCCGTTCAACACCTTGTCCTGGGGGCAGCAGGACGATCTGACTGTCGCAAAGAGGCGGCGTGACCCGACGCAGCTCTGGCGAACCTCGATCTGATGCGTATCCCAGGCGTCTCCTCAGCGCGGTGATCGAAGCCGGCCATTGGAGGAAAGCACTCCTCCAAAGCAGAATCGACACGGAGCTTCCTCGCGCTGGAATGCCGGATGATTGGCTGCTTCGCAGCCATGCCCCACAGATCGAAGCCGGGCTACGCATGGCGAACGCCGACCTCATAATATTACCCCCATCCGAGAGCTATCCTTTCGGCCCGCAAGGGTTCAAGTTATAACTAACCCTTTGATATCACTGGATTTCACAAAATTGCACCTTTTTGTCATTCTGGCCTTTTCTTGGTAATTCTGGCGGAATCTCGATCCCCGGCTGGGTAAGACGCTGCGGCCCTTTCGACGACATCGAAAGGAAAAAGGTAGTGGGGATCGGGCGGTGCGATGCCGCTTCAGGCAGCCAGCTATCCGGGTAATTTCAGTCAATCGGCCGGCGGGGGAGAAAGTTCGGACGGTACCCTGCCGTGATGCTGCCGGAAGGCGCGCCCGAATGCGGGCACGCTGTCATAGCCCACCTCCGCGGCGGCCTGCCTGATATCGAGCCCCTCGGAAAGCCGCCGCGCGGCCCATTCGAGACGGAGCCGGCGTGAAAAATCAGCGGGGGTCAGTCCGAAAGCCGATTGGAAACCGGCCGTGAGCTTGTTGCGGTTGATCCCGACACGTCGGCTCAATTCTTCGACCGATGGAGGATTGTTGAGTTCTCGACGATAGATGAGAGCGGCGATATCGATCAGTCTCTGATCTCTGGCTGCCGAAGCAAGCTGCGCGGTGCCGCCTGGGAGATCGAAATTGTTGAATTGCACAACGGTCAGAGCCAGCAATTCGACGGCCTTGGCTTTCAGGTAGATGCTGCGGATCGGCTCGTCGAACTTGCAGTCGATCAGGGCGTCGAGGATGATCCACATCTCGGGCGTGAGGGGCGTCGCGATGGAAAGCGAAGACGCTCCCACATTGAAGAAAGCGTCGCGATATTCGTCGCGCCAGAAGTCGGGCCGCAGTCCGAACGACCCGACAAGATGGTCACGTGCGATATGAATGCAGATGGCTCTCGTGGCGATGGTGGATGCTGACGGGCGAAGCTGACGGATCTCGGTGACAGACATCGGAGCCGCAGTCAGCGAGACCGATCCTGAGTGAACCTGTTGAATCTGCCCGCTATGGTGGTGGAAATAGTTTCCGCTGACCTGCAGATATTGGATCGTTATGTAGTCGCCACGTATAATGCGGCTGATGAATGGCTGAAATACATGTACACTAAGGATGCACAGGACGCAGGCTTCATCCACCTTGATATATGAATCGCCGATGAGCGTTGACTGATGCGGGTCCCATACACTCCCGTCACGAATGACCGGCGTCGACTTCAGGGCACCCATAAGATCTCGAATATCAAGTTCCAGCCTGGATAGCATAATGCCGCTTTTTCGATGCTGGAGAGGCCGGCCCGATACGCTTCATTCGGCTTCCCCCATGCGCTGCACGCAACCTTTCAGAAAACTACTACATTCTTGCGATTTATCACGATCCGATCATTACCTGCGCTTTCAACGACAAATTTCGCATCGGCTTATTACAAACCGAGAACATTCTGGTAGATAATATTGTCATCGGTGTCTAGATAAAATAGATAATAAATTTAGTTAAATGATATTATCAAAAATAATATATGTTTTGTGTAATTTAACAAAAACTAATGGTAATTATTTTATAGCTTTTCGATAAAGACTTTATTTTTTAAATAAAAACTCTCAGTATGGAGAATATTTTTATGGTGCCTACCTTCAGAAAAGTCGCTTCATTCGGTTCGATTATCGGCGCGTTCTATCTGATATCTGCCCCAGCCTTTGCGGCGTCCCCCTGCGACGGAGTCGATACCCATCTGACAAAACAGCGGCGAACCGACTATGCGAAGCTTATCGCAGGGAACCTCAACGCGAAGGTTCGACCATCCAAGGTTGACGTTACGAAATTCATGCAGGCGGCCGGCTGGACCGTGGTATATGCGAACGTACCCGTGGCTGATCCGGGCTATTTCTTTTTCGAGACCTCGTCCGGTGCCCCTAAATTCAAGGATGTCTGGGGAGGCGTCGCCGATAAGAGCGAAGCGCCTGCGATTTTCGCATGGGCAATGAAACTCGGTGCCAATAGAGCCATTGCCTCCTGTTTTACGGACATGGTGGCCGGCGACTAGACAAGCCTTCTGCAGCGGAGGCCCAAGGCTTCAACCACAAAGATGTATCTTTCCGAACGGTATGAACGATGATCCGCTTTCTTTGCGCCAAAGCAGCCTGTGTACTCACGTTCGCGGCGATTAATTTGGGTTTGGCCGTGATACCTGCCCAAGCCGGCGGTGTCCGGATCAGTGCGATCAACAGTGGCGGGCGCAGCGTATTGCTTCCATTCTCCGTTACCTGCGCCTATCCAGATGGCAGTGAAAGCAATTCTGTGAGTTATTCGGTCTGGACAGGCAGTTCCACGGTCGTAAATGGTTGCCGCCAATTTTCGATATATTTTACATCGTCGCGCGGTGGTAGATATAGCTATGCCATGTATGCTGGCCGCTCCTATTATTTCCAGTGGAATGGTACGCGTTGGGCCTTCTTTGAAAACTGATCGATCTGAACTTGGATGAAACCGTCCAGGCCCGAAACCCGGGCGGTTTCCGTTCATTGAAATTCTCGGCATCGACGGACGCTGCGGGACATTGATAGCACGCGAGGCCCATATGCCTGGCAGGCACAGGCAGCCTATTTTGCCGGCGAAGCCTGGGCAGCGGCTTCGATCAGCTTGGCGACAACTGCCGGGTTCGACACCATCACCACATGCGAGGCGCCCTTGACCACCACGGTCTGCTTGGAATGGGCGCGGTCCGCCATGAAGGCCAGGGCCTGGGGCGGGATGTTGCGGTCCTTGTCGCCATAGACGAACCAGGAGGGGATCGTCTTCCAGGCCGGCTCGGTCGAGGCCTCGCCGAGCGCGGCTTCGGTGATCGGCCGCTGCGTGGCGGCCATCAGCTTCGCCTCGGCCTTGGGAACGTCCGCGGCGAACTGGTCGGGGAATTTGGCCTGCTGGATATAGAGATCCTTGCCGCCGCCCGAGGTCGACACCGGCGGGGCGAGTGTCGGCCCGAGCGTCGAGCCGGGGAACTTGCCGCTGAGCCCGATGGCGGTCTCGCCCGTTTCCGGCGCAAAGGCCGCGACATAGACGAGGGCTTGGACATTGGCCTTTCCGGCGGCGGCCTCGCTGATGACCGAGCCGCCATAGGAATGGCCGACCAGGACCACGGGCGTCTTGATGCTGTCGATCAGGCTGGCCACGGAGTCGGCGTCACCGCGCACGCTGCGCAGCGGATTGGCGGCGGCGACGACGGGGTAGCCGTCCTTTTCGAGGCGCTGGATCACGCCGTTCCAGCTCGAGGCGTCGGCAAAGGCGCCATGCACGAGAACCACGGTTGGCTTGGCTGTCTCGGCCAGAGCGGGCGCACTCAGCAACAGGGCGCCAGCGACGGCCAGCCCTCTCACGAACTTCTTCATCGGACTTTCCTTCGGGTTGTCACCCGCACCGGATCTCGGGCGGGAAGATGAAATCGGGCGTTTACAGATCGGGAGCGAAGGTCTCGCGCATCGCGGCTTCTTCCTGCCGGATGCGGGTCACCAGGGGGATGAAATAGAGGGGAATGCCGATCACCAGCGTCCAATAGGCGTTGAGAGCCAGTGCGAAACCAATGAGTTCGGGCAGGATATTCAGAAAGTAGTTGGGGTGCCGCACGAACGAGAACAGGCCGCTCTGAACCCGCCGATGCTGCGGGCTGATGATGATCTTGATCGTCCATAGCCCGCCGAGCGAACGAATCACCGAAACGAGGACGAAAGTGGATGCGATGTAGATCGCGATGCCGCCCGCGGACACAAGGGCGTTCGGCTGATGCGATCTGGCCGTCGACTCGACGACCGCGCAGACGTAATAGATCACGTGAAAGACCGCGAGGAGGATGCTGTTCTTCGCGCCATATTCCTGCGCGCCATCCCTCTTCAAGGCCTTTTCGTGCCGCGCCGAAATCGCGAGCGTAAGGAGGCGCCAGGCAAAGGCGGCGACGGCGAAGAGGATGAGATGGGGCGGCATGTGAATTCCCGGATCGTCAGGAGCAGGGCGCCTTATGGCGCCAGCTTGGTAAAGACATAGTCACGCGCTTTCACGCGCGCCTCGTGGCAGGCAAAGCAGGTCTCGTGTTGGGCTAGGTCCACAGGCTTGCCGTCGATGAAGCGCCCGAACCCCCAGCCGCCGGTGGCGGCATATTTCCTGGAATCCTTGACCATGACCTGCACCGTCGTTGCCGGCCCTGGTACCAAGGCGGATTCGAATTCCGGCGACTGCACATGCTTCCAGGCAAGCTTGACCAGAATGGTCCCGTCGGGGAAGGGCAGGGTCCCGGCACGATAGGCGTCGATCGCGGTCTTGTTGCCGAGGACAGTGCGCAGCTCGTTGAGGGGCTCGTGCTCCAGCGCCGGCGCCACCAATTCCCATTGCCGGTAGCCGTTCGGAATGGTGACGCCGTAGATCGGCGAGGCCGGCTTGGATGCGCTCTTCGGGGCTTCCGTATCCTGGGCGAGCGCTCCGGCCGCAGCGACGACCACAGCCACGAGGCAGGCACCGGCCAAAGGCATGGTCACTGAGGTCTTCATCGTGGAAGTCCTTCACCTGGTTCAGAAACGGGCGACGTCGAGCATCGCCTGGGCGAAGGCTTGCGGTGCCTCCTGCGGCAGGTTGTGGCCAATGCCGCCCTTGATCAGGCGATGCTCGTAGCGGCCGGAGAACCGCTTGGCATAGGCTGATGGCTCCGGGTGCGGCGCGCCATTGGCATCGCCTTCCATGGTGATCGTCGGCACGGTGATCGTCGGCAGGGCGGCGAGCTTCTTTTCCAACTCATCATACTTGGCTTCGCCTTGCGCCAAGCCGAGCCGCCAGCGGTAATTGTGGATGGAGACGGCGACATGATCGGGATTGTCGAAGGCCTGTGCCGAACGTGCGAAGGTCGCGTCGTCGAACTTCCATTGCGGCGAGGCGAGCTCCCAGATCAGCCGGGCAAAATCATGGGTGTATTTCGCATAGCCGGCCTCGCCCCGGTCGGTGGCGAAATAATACTGGTACCACCACTGCAGCTCCGCCTTGGGCGGCAGGGGCGCCTTGTTCAGCTCCTGGCTGCCGATGAGATAGCCGCTCACCGAGACCAGCGCCTTGCAGCGCTCGGGCCAGAGGGCCGCGACGATGTCGGCCGTGCGGGCGCCCCAGTCATAGCCGCCGATCACTGCCTTCTCGATCTTCAGCGCATCCATGAAGGCGATGATGTCGCTGCCCAGCGCGGCCTGCTGGCCGTTGCGGGGCGTCTCGGCCGAGAGGAAGCGCGTGCTGCCATAGCCGCGCAGATAGGGCACGATCACCCGGTAGCCGGCTGCCGCCAGGATCGGTGCAACGTCGGCATAGCTGTGGATGTCATAGGGCCAACCGTGCAGCAGCAGCATGGGAGTGCCATCGGCTGGCCCGGCCTCGGCATAGCCGACATCGAGCACCCCGGCCTTGATCTGCTTGAGCGAGGCGAAGGCGGTATGGGTGCCGCGGCCGGATGCGGACGAAGAGGACTTGGTCTGTGCGCTGACGGCACCGATTGCGCCGAGCGGCGCGAGAACGGCACCGAACACCAGTGTGCCGAGCAGGCCGCGGCGCGATTGATCGATTTGTTCCGACATCGACATGAATCCCGATTGCTGAAGTTGTGGCCGTAAAAAGCCGCAACACTGTATCGGCCTTATGTCGCCATCGGCTGGATTTGAAAGGCTATGTAAGCCCCTTCCGCCTCGATACAGAGTGATACAATCGGCCACAGCCGCCGCCGGCCTGCCTGTATGGCAATGTATCGGCAAGCCAGCCGGATACGGCAGGATGCGGATCGAGGGCGGCGGAGACATATCGGGCAAACATGGCATCGCCAAAGACGGGGCACCGGCAGGAGGGCTGCCGTGAAATGAATGGAGTTGCCCCATGTCTTCAAACAAGATGTCTTCAAACAATTCGTCTTCTTCGAGCAATTTGCCTTCGCATGATTTCAACACGTCCCGACGCGGTTTGCTGAAATCGGCCGCCGCAGCGGCGCTCGTCGGCCTGATCCCCACCGCCTTGCACGCGGCGGAAGCCGGCAACGATATCAGGTCCTTCAAGATTGCCATTGCCGAGGAGGACATCGTCGATCTGCGCCGGCGCTTGAGCGCCACGCGCTGGCCCGAAGAGACGGTGTCCGACTTCTCGCAAGGGGTGACACTGGCAAGGCTGAAGCCGCTGGTCGCCTATTGGGCGGAATCCTATGATTGGCGCAAGGTCGAGGCCAGGCTCAACGCGCTGCCGATGTTCGTGACCGAAATCGACGGCCTCGACATCCACTTCATCCATATCCGCTCGCCACATGCCAAGGCGATGCCGATGATCATGACCCATGGCTGGCCGGGCTCGATCCTCGAATTCATGAAGGTGATGGATCCGCTGGTCGATCCCACCAGATATGGCGGCAAGGCCGAGGACGCCTTCCATCTGGTGGTGCCCTCGATCCCCGGCTTCGGCTTCTCGGGCAAGCCGACGGCCAAGGGCTGGGGCTCCGACCATATCGGCCGCGCCTGGGGCGCGCTGATGCGGCGTCTCGGCTATGAGCGTTATGTGTCGCAGGGCGGCGACTGCGGCTCGGTGATCTCCCACCGCATGGCGCTGCAGAAGGTGCCCGGCCTGATCGGCATCCACGTCAACATGCCGGGGACCGTGCCCGAGGAGATCGCCGCGATCCTGACGGCGGGTGGCTCGGCGCCGGCAAGTCTCACGCCGGACGAGCGCCGGGCCTTCGATGCCCTCGACCTCTTCTACAAGGACAGTTCGGGCTATGCGACCATGATGGTCACACGGCCGCAGACCATCGGCTATTCCCTGGTGGGTTCACCTGTGGGCATGGCCGCCTGGATGTATGAGAAATTCGCGACCTGGACCTATAGCGGCGGCGATCCGGAGAAGGTGCTGACCAAGGATGAGATGCTCGACGACATCTCCCTGTACTGGCTGACCCAGACGGGCGCTTCGGCGGCGCGCATCTATTGGGAGGACCACTCCAACAATTTCAATGCCGTCGACATTGCCGAACTGCCCGTCGCGGTGACGGTGTTCCCGGGCGAGATCTATCGGGCGCCCCGGAGCTGGGCGGAGCGCTGCTATCACAACCTCGTCTATTTCAGCGAGGCCGGGAATGGCGGTCACTTCGCGGCCTGGGAGCAGCCGGAGCTGTTCGTGCAGGAAGTCCGTGCCGCCTTCAGGTCGCTGCGCTGAGCTAGTCCTACCGGCGCTCGCCCCTCCGGGCGGGTGCCCATCCCCAGTGCCCGTGCAAGTGGGGTTGGGATGTTTGCCTCACGACCAGGAAACGGCGCGGCTCAAGGCATCTCATAGGCGGTCGGCGGCTCGAACAACCCGCCCCGGCGAATTTCCAGGGCTCGGCCGATGCGCAAGGCCAGGGCTTCCTCGAAGCGCGGCACCGCGATCTGCAGGGCGGTCGGCAGGCCTGTTCCGACCAGGCCTGCCGGAACGCTGAGGGCGGCCATGTCCATCAGGTTGACGAAGCGCGTAAAGGTGCCGAGCGGGGTCTTGCTTTCGTCGATCTCGGCAAGCGGCGGCGGCAGGATCGGCGCCGTGGGCGTCAGCAGCGCATCCGCGCCCTCCAGATAACCGGCGAACTCGATCTGTGCGGCACGCCGCTGCTCCAGCAGGTTCTGGTAGCGGGCGCCGTCGATCTCCTTGCCCTTGAGGATGCGCGATCGCACGTCCGGATGGACCAGGCCGTCGTCCGGCCCGGCATAGCGGCCGAGATGATGCCAGGATTCGGCCGACATCAGCTCGCCGGTCAGCGTCATATAGGCTTCCGGCGCCCGGGGCATCGCCTTTTCCCGAATGTCCGCGCCGAGGGCCGCGAGGTCGGCGAGCGCAGCCCGGAACCGCTCGAGCACCAGCGGCTCGACACCGGCAAGGTCGGACGCCGCGGGGACGCGCAGGCGAAGCCCGGCTAGATCATGCTCCGATGCGCTCGACAGGGCGACCGGCGGTGCGCCGAATGTCGCCGGATCGAGCGGATCCCGCCCGGCCATGGCGGCGAAGAGGAGGGCAGCATCCTCGACCGAACGGGTGAGAGGGCCGACGCTGTCGAACGAGGGGGCGAGGGTCAGCAGGCCACCGCGCCCGATCCGGCCGACGGTGGTCTTCAAGCCGACGATGCCGCACATCGCGGCCGGGTTGCGGATGGAGCCGCCGGTATCAGTGCCGAGCGCCGCCGGGACGAGGCCGGCGGCAACCGCCACGCCCGATCCGCTGGAGGAACCGCCGGGCGCCCGGGGCAGGCCCGGATCTCGCGGGTTGAGTGGCGTGCCCGTGACGTGGTTGGTGCCCCAGCCGCCGAAGGCGAATTCGACGGTCTGGACCTTGCCCACGAGCACCATGCCAGCCTCGGCCAGCCGCGTCACGGCGTTGGCCGTTACAGCCTGGGGTTCGGCACCCAGCGCCCTGGAGCCGGCCCTCGTCGGCCAGCCTTTGACGTGGAACAGGTCCTTGGCGGCATAGGGGACACCGTCGAGAAAGCCCCGCGCCTCCCCGCGGCGGCGGCGCTGGTCGGATGCGATGGCAGCCTGCAGCGCCTCTTCCGCGAAAACGGCGACAAATGAACGAAGCGCGCCGTCATGGGCGGCGATGCGCTCCAGCGCGCGACGTGTGATCGCCTCGGAGGTAACACGGCCCTCCGCCAGCAGGCGGCCGAGCTCGGCGGCTGTTGCGAATGCGGAAATGCTGTCTGCGCCCACGTCGGTCTCCTCATCGGATTCGGCCAAGCAAAGCATGGAGCGGCCCGACAAGGGAAGACCAAGATGCCGGCGTCCTCGGGACCGGTCCGATCGGAGCTTCGGCAAAGACGGCGCTCCCGGCGTTTACGGGACGAGCAGCAGCTTGCCGGTGGTCTTGCGGCTTTCCATGTCCGCATGGGCCTTGGCTGCGTCCGCCAGTGGATACTCGCCGCCGACCCGAACCTCGAGCTTGCCCTCGGCCAGCCAGTCGAACAATTGGGTCGAGCGCCTGCGCAGCAGTTCGGGCGTGTGGATATGATCGAAAAAGACGGCGTAGCCGATCTTGATGCTCCTCGGCAGGCTCATGATGTCGAGCGGGCCGGGGCCGCCCAGAACCGGGCCATACCAGCAGAACGTGCCGGACCGGCGCACTATGTCGAGCGAGCCCTGGAAAGTAGTGGGACCCGAACCGTCATAGACGACAGAGACGCCTTCTCCCTTGGTCAGACGCAGGACATCCTCGGCAAACCGCCCTTCGGCGTCGACGATCACATGGTCGGCCCCGGCTGCCTTGGCCATGGCCACTTTGCCCGGTGTCGAAACCCGCCCGATGACGTGGCCACCCCGCAGCTTGATGATCTGTGTCAGTAGCAACCCCACGCCACCGGCCGCTGCGTGGACGAAAGCAGTGTCGCCGGGCTGGACCGGATAGAAGTCGGTGGCGAAGTGACTGGCCGTGAGCCCCTGCATCATGATCGCAGCGGCCGTTCGGTCATCGATCGCGTCTGGTACAGGCACCAGCGCGCCGGCCGGGATCGCGATCCGCTCCGCATAGCTGCCCGGTGCATAGACCCAGGCGACGCGCTGGCCCGGCTTGAAGTCCGCGACACCATCACCCCATGCCAGGACGCGGCCGACGCCTTCCACGCCCAGAATCTTGGGATCTGGGACCTCTGTCCAGGCCATGCCCTGCCTGACACCGATATCCATGAAGTTGACGCCGGCAAAGGCGACCTCGATCAGGACTTCGCCGGGACGCGGTGCCGGCTCGGCGCGCTCGACATGGCTCAGCCTGTCGCTTCCGCCGATTCCGTTCATGACGACGGCTTTCATTGATTGACTCCTATATTGAATGACCGTTCCTGAATTGTGCAAAAAAAGACTTAGCGCAGAGCCCTCAAGGCCATGTCGGCCAGGCTGGCCAGAATCCCATGGTCGGCGCCGCTGCGCCCGGCGATACGAATGCCGGCGATGCTGGCGATCAGAAACTCGGCCGTTCTTTCCGGATCGAGACCGGCGGCCACATCGCCTTCGCGTTGCGCGTCGCGGACCCGGCCGGCAAGGACGCCGCCCAGGCTTCTGGCCAAGGAAGCGTTGATCTCGGCGAGATCGGCACGGGAAGCGCCGAACTCGCAGACCGAGCCGGTGCCGAGGCAGGACTGGTCGGCGCTGTCGACCACCCGGCGCAGCATCGCCTTGATGCCGTCCATGCCGCGCGCGCCACTCCGCAGGGCATCGAAATGGGCGGAGCATTCTCCCAGCCCATAGCGGCGCACCGCCGAGCAATAGAGCTGCCACTTGTCGCCGAAGGCGGCATAGAGGCTTTGCCGGCCGATGCCCATGGCGTCAACGAGCATCTGGGCCGAGCTGCCCTCGAACCCATGTTCCCTGAACACGCCAATCGCGGCGTCGAGCGCGGCGTCGGTGTCGAATTCCCGTAGTCTTGCCATATCGATGGTCTAAATATTCGGGAACGAATGTTCAAGAAAAATTTTGAAGGGATGCACTTCTTTCACCGCCATATCGATGCCCGGCCGTCTCGATACAGGGAGCTGTGCGTTCCGGACGGCCGGATGGCGGTTGGAGCAGAAGCCGTCATCCGAAGGTGAAGGCATAGGCTTCGACGCCGGGGTCGAGGAAGCGGACCTCGAAGGTCCGCGCCGACACCCCGCCGGACTGGCGCACGAGCTGGTAGAGCCGCGTTTCTCTGACCAGGCCGTTTCCTTGCGCATCGATATCGGCTCCGTGGTCGGGGCCGGGCGCCTTGCCGTCGACGGTGACCTGGAAGCGGACGGGCTTGCCGGCAGCGCCGGGACCGAGCACCAGGTGCAGGTCGCGGGCGCTGAAGCGATAAGCGATGCCACCGCCCGCCTTGTCGAGAACCGCTTTTTCCGGACCGACGGTCCAGGTGCCCGACAGGCCCCATTGGTTCAGGCCGGGATCCGCCACCGAATAGTCACGTGACGCGTCAGGCGACACGCGCTCGGCCGAGGCGAAATTATCGTCGCGGCTGTAGCCGAGATAGGTCTCCTGCGAACCGAGATTGCCGAGGTCGGGACTGGCCTCCGCTCCCTTCGCCGCGGGCGCGACCGCCTCTTTCGCCAGCCCGTCCCTGCCGGCTTCCCGCAGCAGGTCCTGGATCGCCTGTTCGGTCTGGCGGTAATTGCCCTCGCCGAATTGGTGGTAGCGGATCTGGCCCCCGGCATCGATCAGGTAGAAGGCCGGCCAATAGCTGTTCTGGAAGGCGCGCCAGATGCGATAGTCGTTATCGACAGCCACGGGATAGCCAATACCGAAATCCTGGACCGCCTGCCTGACATTGTCGAGCTTCTTTTCGAAGGCGAATTCGGGGGCGTGAACGCCGATCACCACCAGGCCCTGATCCTTGTACCTGTCCGCCCAGGCGCGGATATAGGGCGTGGTGCGGATGCAGTTGATGCAGGAATAGGTCCAGAAATCGACCAGCACCACCTTGCCGCGCAATTGCTCCGTGCTGAGCGGCGGCGAGTTGAGCCAGGCAACGGCGCCGTCGAGCGAGGGAGCCTGACCCTCGACGGGAAGATCGCTGCGGAAGGGTGTCTGTGCCTTGGCGCTCGCGATCAGCATGCCGCGGGAGGCGAGGCTGGACGCCATGGCGGTTCGCGGATCCACATGCAGCCTGTCGAGGATGGCCTGCTCGATGGTTACCGTGCCGGCATAGGAGAGCCGCGCCAGCACGCCGGTGTCCAAGCCTAGGGCAACGGTGCCGACGCCAAAGAGCACTGCCACGCCCAGACCCTGCCGAATGCGCTCGCCGATGCCGAGCGAATGCTTCATGGCGGCAAGGAGCCTGCCGCCCACCAGAAGGGCGCCGGCCAGCGAGGTGGCGGCACCGGCCGCATAGGCGAGCAACAGCAGCGTCGTTTCGACATTGGCGCCCTGCAGGGCCGCGCCGGTCAGCACCAGGCCAAGGATCGGGCCGGCGCAGGGCGCCCAGAGCAGGCCTGTCGCCACACCGAGGACGAGCGAGCTGGCGGCCGTCCGCTTGCCTGAGGCCGCCGAAGCGCTGTGCAGCCGGTTGCCGAACTCGACGATCGGTTGGGTGATCGCGTTGGCGACGCGCGGCGAGATCAGGCTCAGGCCGAAGAGGGCCAGAAGCGCGATCGCAGCCAGGCGCGTGAACTCATTGGCCTGGATGGCCCAGCTCCCACCGACAGCCGCCAGTGTCGCAACCAGTGCGAAACTGCCGGCCATGCCGGCAAGCATGGGCAGCCTGCCGCAGAGGAAAGGCAGCCCGGTTCCGGCGAAGACGAAGGGGAGAATAGGCAGGATGCAGGGGCTGAGAATGGTCAGCACGCCGCCGAAATAGGCAATGGCTAGAAGAACCATCATTGTCTCCTGTGCAACGGAGTGCCGGACCCACGATGGCAGGGAGGGCCGACGAGCAAGGAGGCTGATGTGGCGTGCGCGCGTATCGTGAATGTGTCCGAGGCCTTGGGCGATTGTACCGGCGTGTAGGCCGGGGCTTGGATGGCGACACGACGACACAAAATCCGAGAAGTGACCGATAGAGCCTCGATTGTATCGGAACGTATCCGCGCCCGCCGGATCCTACATCCATATGCAATGAGCACCGGCAAGGGACACATCCAGGATACATCGCGTTGGCCTAATTTCGTATTGCCGTGGCCCTGATTTCTGCTTCTCGTATGAGACTTCCAGCACCCAAAAGCGTTTGGCGATTTGATGGCGTCACCAGGAATCGCCGAGACGCTCCAGCCAATCCGATGGATTGGCTTGGAAACAACGAATTGGCGCAATGCGCGTTTTCAACAAAACGCGCATTGCTCTAGAAGACGTTGCTCTAGAAGACATGGTGTTGCGATGTAATACCCGGCTCGAATGCGTCGGCATTTTCGAGCGCAGGTATGAGTGACTGGCGCAAGCAGGAAGTTCAGGCATGGAACATGTCGACCACGTATTGATTGTCGATGACGACAGCGAAATTCGCGATCTGGTATCGAGCTATCTGAAGAAGAACGGCCTTCGTGCCTCGGCCGCTGCCGATGGACGCCAGATGCGCAGTTTCCTCGACGCCAATACGGTCGACCTGATCGTGCTCGACGTGATGATGCCGGGCCAGGATGGCCTCGTGCTCTGCCGCGAATTGCGGGCCGGAAAGCATAAGGCGATACCGATCCTGATGCTGACGGCCCGCAGCGACGAGATGGACCGCATCATCGGCTTGGAAATGGGTGCCGATGACTATCTGCCCAAGCCCTTCGCCGCCCGCGAACTGCTGGCACGCATCAACGCCGTCCTGCGGCGAACCCGCATGCTGCCGCCCAATCTGCAGATCAGCGAGGCCGGCCAGCTTCTGACTTTCGGCGAGTGGCGGCTGGACACCGTCGGCCGCCATCTCCTCGACAGGCAGGGCACGGAAATCGCGCTGAGCGGGGCCGAGTATCGGTTGCTGCGCGTCTTCATCGACCATCCCCAGCGCGTCCTCAACCGCGATCAACTCCTGAACCTCACGCAAGGCCGCGATGCCGACCTGTTCGACCGCTCGATCGACCTGCTGGTCAGTCGTCTGCGCCAGCGACTCGGCGATGACGCGCGCGAGCCGACCTACATCAAGACCGTACGCAGCGAAGGCTATGTTCTCTCCGTTCCCGTGGAGATCTCGGAGCCCCGACCATGATGGTGGACGGCGCGTTCCGCCCGCTGTGGTGGCCCAAGAGCCTTCGCGCCCGATTGTTTTTGATCCTGCTTGCAGGCCTGGCGATAGCCTATGGCCTGTCGTTCGGTGTCCTCTACGCCGAACGCTATATGTCGGCGAAGGCGCTGATGCTGCGCACGCTGGAAAACGATGTAGCGACCTCGATCGCCGTTCTCGACCGGACGCCGGCGAGCGAAAGGCCTGAGTTGCTGGATTGGCTGAGCCGCGGCAACTACAACCTCGCGCTGGGGCCGGGCCTTCCCGGTGTGCCCAACACCTCCACCCATGGCCAGGAGATCGCGGCCAAACTGGAGAGTGCAGCCGGTTCCCGTTTCCCCCTGCGCATCGAAGCCATACCGGGTGAGGGCAACCGCCTGCAGGCCCATCTGACCTTGAGCGACGGTAGCCCCCTGACCATCGAGATCACGCCGCGCGGCGTCATGCCGATCGCAGACTGGCTTCCTTACGTGCTGATGCTGCAGATGGCGCTCCTTCTGTTCTGTACCTGGTTTGCCGTCAGGCAGGCCATCCGCCCGCTCGGTGAACTCGCGGCGGCGGCCGACGCCCTCGATCCCAATGCGAAAAGCATCCCGCTCAGCGAGGCCGGCCCGAGCGAAGTCGCCCATGCGGCCCGAGCCTTCAATGCAATGCTTGAGCGCATCGCTCACTATCTCGAAGAGCGTGTCCAGATTCTCGCCGCGATCTCCCATGACCTGCAAACCCCGATCACCCGCATGCGCCTGCGCGCCGACATGGCCGATGAGTCAGTGGAAAAGGACAAGCTGGTGCGGGATCTTCGCGAAATCGAACGTCTGGTCCAGGACGGCATCGCCTATGCGCGCAGCTCGCACAGCAGCGGCGAGAAAGCGGCGCGCATCGACCTTGTCTCCTTCATCGACAGCATTGCTTACGACTATCAAGATACCGGAAAGGCCGTTATGGTGGTTGGCTGTGTCGACGGCGTCGCATCGACCAAGCCGCATGCGCTGCGGCGCATCCTCTCGAACTTCATCGACAATGCGCTGAAATTTGCCGGTGCCGCCGAGATTGGCGTGGAGCGCAGATCCGAGGGCAACATTGTCATCACGGTGATGGATCGCGGGCCCGGCATCCCGGAAGACATGTTGAAGGCTGCCATGCAGCCCTTCTTCCGGCTGGAACAGTCCCGCAATCGCGAGACCGGTGGCACAGGCCTCGGCCTTGCCATCGCCCAGCAACTGGCCGGCACCATCGGCGGTGCGGTCCGGCTCTATAATCGCGACGGCGGGGGGCTGGCGGCGGAAGTCATCATCCGCTGACTGCCGGAGCATTCTCCAAGGCTTTCCGACCTTGCGGTATGCCTGCATGTCGATCTCCCCGGAAACTACCGTTTGTTACACTTCCGGGGTTTTCGGAAACATGGCGGACAAACGCCCCCTTCAAGACACTCCGGTCTTTCCGATGCCGCAGGTGGCGGTATCGACAACCCAAGATGGACAGGAGTGTATCATGACCAAGATCGACAAGGTTCTCTATACCGGCCGGACCCACACCACCGGCGGCCGTGACGGGGCTGCACGCAGCGAGGATGCCCGGCTCGACATCAAGCTGTCGCCTCCCGGCAGCAGCCAGCCGGGCACCAATCCTGAGCAGTTGTTCGCGGCGGGCTGGTCGGCCTGCTTCATCGGCGCCATGGGCCTTGCGGCTGGCAAGCGCAAGCTGAAGCTCCCGACCGATACGGCTGTCGATGCTGAGGTTGATCTCGGCACCACCGAGGGCGCCTATTTCCTGCAGGCGCGCCTGAAGGTCAGCCTGCCCGGCCTCGATCGCGAGCTCGCGCAGGCCATCATCGAGGAAGCTCACCAGACCTGCCCCTATTCGAAGGCGACGCGTGGCAACATCGATGTGGAGCTCTCCCTCGTCTGAGGAAGCGAGCTTACCGTCACGTTGCGTCTTCCACACCCAACCGAGAGGGCGTGGCATCGCCGCGCCCAGCGAGGCTTCCAATGAAACGGTTCATGATTTGCATTCTGGGCCTGGCGATCCTGGCGGCCTCCTGCGTCTATGAGCCCAACTCCCGGGAGCCGTCATCCCTTGCCGGGCTACTGGCTCTCACGGGGGAGCTGCCCCCCGATCTGCCGCGATGACCGGCAAGAACCACAGGGACGGGCTGAGCCAACAGGCGTTCAGCCGTTTGCGTGCAGGATTTCCAGGTTGGGCAGCCCCCAACACTGGGCGTTCATATCCTGGGCCATGATGCCGAGGCCTTCGGTTTCGATCTCTCCCTGTCCCCAGATCGGATGCTGGGGACGGATCCTCGGATTGCTGCGGCCGTAGAGAAAAGGCGGAAAGATCAGGCCGTCACGATGCAGGTCCGCCTTGACCAGCAGCATCGTTCCACCGACCGCGTCCAGACGGACGGCTTCGCTCTCCCGCAGGTCGCACAGCATCTTGGTGCCATGCTCCCGCCAGCCATTCTGGTCGAAGGTCGGCCCGCCCGGCCTGGTCACGCAGTGGGGGTGCACGATCTCGAATCCCGTCGCCATCAGGCGGCGCAGGACGTCGGGCGGATAGTCGACGAGATCGACATCGAGCCAGAGAACCCACTCTTCGTCGCGCAGGGACCGGAACAGAAGTTGATTGCGGGCCCGCGCCAGAATCTGGCGGCGCAGGAGCTGAATCTGGGGTGCCCAGCGATGCACGCCCGTTGGAATCTTGAAACCATGGTCGCGTTTGAACAGCGACAGGCGTCTTGCGCGCGCCGACAAGCCTGGCTTGAGTTCCTGGAGCTTGTCCCAGGTACCGTCCACGCTGTCACCTTCGAGGAGACCGATGCTCAAGCGCGATTTCGGCCAATCCAGCCTGTCGAGCAGGCCGAGATAGCGGTCGAGGTGCGGAACGGCATCCTTGACGGGCGTGAGCACGAGCACGGACGGACAGGCGCTTCGCGCCGAGGTCGTGCCTTTGGATCGGACTGCCACTTTGAAACTCTCCTAAACGGCTTCAGCCTGGGCGTGTTCTATCAGCCCTTGGGACTGCAAATCCGCCAGGCAGCCTTCCACTTCCGCCGTCGGGACATAGGGCAATTCGAAATGCTTCTGCAGGAATTCTGCCATCGCCGCGACGGTATTTCTTCCGTCGCACAGTTCGAACAATATAGCCGCCGTAATATTGATGAAATGGACCTTGTCGCGCCCCCGGTCATAGACGACATAGCCGTCGGGCAGTTCGTTGCTCTCAAGGTCGATACTTTGCCTGAAAAGCTGTCTTGTATCGTCGCTCATATCCAAAGGTCTTACCGAAAATAGATCACCATGCCTTGCGTCGACACTATCCGCGCAATTCCGGCCGACGCCGCATTGGTATGATGATAGCGACGAAACTGCGCCCGCGATAGGGAGCAACAATTCCTTCCGTGACCGGACGCGCATCGACGCTGGATGGCAGACCGGTTCTACATCCCCCAAGGACTGTCATGAGTATCGCCGCGTTGCCGACAGGTGGTAGAAGCCATGTTTGCATGGTTTGTCTTTCCAGGCGCCTCGGCGCAGACATATCGTCCAGACCCGGCCGGTGTGAGCATCGTTGCAGATTATCAAAGAAGAGCGCCGTAACCTTCTTCACATCGATCTCGTCAGGGTGCAGATAAGAGAAGCCGCTCCGGCATCCGCTGCAGGCGGTTGAGATTCGGCAGCCCGCTGTGAATGAGGCTCGGGATATGGTGAGGCATCGTCTTGAGTCTTTGACGGCCTTAGTGCTTGCTGGCCGCATAATGAATTGAAGATGGAGTCGAGTTTGCCCTCTAGCGTTTCGCAGCCGGTCGTTGCTCCCCTCTCGCGTTCAGCCATTTTCCTGGTGGTGACGGTCAAGCCCGGCGGGGAGCCGGAGGCGGCGGTCCGGGCGTTGTGCGCGGATCTGTCGGGGCTTTTGCGGGCGGTGGGGTTCCGGGATCTGGAGGGGCGGCTGTCCTGTGTGATGGGCTTCGGCTCGGATCTATGGGACCGGCTGTTCGGAGCGCCCCGGCCGAAGGATCTGCATCCCTTTCGCGAGATCCGCGGCGTCCATCATGCGGTCTCGACCCCGGGGGACATCCTGTTTCACATCCGCGCCCGGCGCATGGACCTTTGCTTCGAACTGGCGACGCAGATCATGGCGCGGATCGGGCACGCCGTCGCCGGCAGCGACGAGGTTCATGGCTTCAAATATTTCGACGACCGCGACCTGATCGGCTTCGTCGACGGTACCGAGAACCCGGTCGACCAGGCGGCGGTGGATGCCACCCTCATCGGCGAGGAGGACGGCGCCTTCGCCGGTGGAAGCTATGTGATCGTGCAGAAATATCTGCATGATCTGACCGGATGGAACCAGGTGCCCGTCGAGCAGCAGGAGAAGATCATCGGGCGCGCCAAGCTGTCCGACATCGAGCAGGACGATGCGCTCAAGGCGCCGTACGCGCATAACGTCCTGACCTCGATCGAGGAGAATGGCGAGGCGTTGGAGATCCTGCGCGACAACATGCCGTTTGGCGACGTCGGCAAGGGCGAGTTCGGCACCTATTTCATCGGCTACGCCCGCTCGCCCAGCCGGATCGAGCAGATGCTGGAGAACATGTTCGTCGGCCGGCCGCCGGGCAATTACGACCGGCTGCTCGATTTCAGTCGGGCGGTGACCGGCTCCTTGTTCTTCGTGCCGTCGGCGACGTTCCTGGACGATGTGGCGGCCGATGCTGCCGCGCCGGCGACGGCCGAACCGGTCCCCGCAGATATCGAGCCTACGCAAAGCCCTGGTTCGCGGCCGGCTGGCGGTGACGGCTCGCTCGGTATTGGATCGCTCAAGAAGGAAGCAGGCCATGAATAATCTTCATCGGGAGCTGGCACCGATCTCCGACGGCGCCTGGGCGCAGATCGAGGAGGAGGCGACGCGCACCCTCAAGCGCCATCTGGCCGGCCGGCGCGTGGTGGACGTCGAGGGCCCGCAGGGCTTGGCGACATCGGCGGTGGGAACCGGTCATATCCTTCCGCTTGCAGGGCCGGACGAGGGGGTCCAAGCCGCCCAGCGGGAGGTGAAGGCCTTGGTGGAACTGCGTGTTCCCTTCGAGCTGGCACGCCAGGCCATCGACGATGTGGAGCGTGGTGCGGCGGATTCGGACTGGTCGCCGGTGAAGGAAGCGGCGCGCAAGCTCGCCTTTGCCGAGGATCGCGCGGTCTTCGATGGCTTTGCCGCGGCCGGGATCGAGGGCATCCGTCAGGGCCTCTCCAATCCGGCCCTGATGCTTCCGGCCCAGGTGAAAAGCTATCCGGACATCGTCGCACAGGCAGTGAGCCAGTTGCGGCTGGCGGGGGTGGATGGGCCCTATGCGCTCGTCCTGGGAGCCGATGCCTATACGGCTGCCACCGGCGGCAGCGACGACGGCTATCCGGTCTTCGAGCATGTCGAGCGCCTGGTGGAGGGGGGAATCATCTGGGCCCCGGCGATCGAGGGCGGGTTGGTGCTGACGACGCGAGGCGGTGATTTCGAATTGTCCGTGGGCCAGGACATCTCGATCGGCTATGCCAGCCATTCGGCGACATCGGTCCAGCTCTACTTCCAGGAAAGCCTGACCTTCCGCCTGCTGACCGCGGAGGCAGCCGTCGCGCTCCTGCCCGCCAAGAAATAGGGCAGGGTCGCCAGTATGAGGCGGGTGCTTTGCCATCGAGCGCGCTGAGAGCGCCGCGATCGGAGGCACTCGGCCTTTTTCGGCGCGGTCAATCGAGTCCGATGCGGCCGATTGTCGTTTGAGCTGCGGCCCTCTCAGGCCGACGGTCTGCAGATTTTGGTGACCAGAGCCAGGAAGCCAGTCTGCTCCTCGGGCGTCAAGGTGCGCAGGATCTCTGCCTGAATTGCGACCACCAGAGGCCGCACCTCTTCCAGCAGGGCCTTGCCGCTTGGGGTCAGCGTCAGGATGCGCGCGCGCCGATCCGATGCCTTGACGAGGCGGCGGATCAATTGGCGCGCCTCCAGCCGCGAGACGACATCCCCGATCGTTACCTTGTCCATGTCGACAAGCGTGGCCAGCGTGGCCTGATCGATCTGCGGATTCTCCGCCAGCACGGACAGCACGGCGAATTGAAGCTGGGTCAGATCGAAACCGGCTTCCTGTGTCTTCTGCGTAAAGGTCGCGACGGAAAGCTGATGCAGCCGCCGGATCAGGTGCCCGGGAAGGTGGTGAATGAACGCCATATCCGCTTCCTCGAGCAAAGCGCGTTGAGACGGCAACGCTTGCTTGCTCTAGCTCTTTGGTTCCAAGCCAATCCAACGGATTGGCTAGAGCGTCTTTGCGATTCTTGGCGTGACCGCCACATCGCAAAACGCTTTAGCAGCGCTCCGCATGCGCGACAACCATTGACAAAATCAAATAGTAAGTATACGTACTATTTTCATCGGGAGGAACGACAATGGCCAATGCGATGCAGCCTGAAGACACGCCGGCGTTGCGCCAGCTTTATGCCGACTTCAAGGACCAGCACCTCAATCCGCTCTGGACGCAGCTTGGCGATCTGATGCCGCGCCATCCCCGTCCGAAGGCGGTGCCGCATGTGTGGAAATGGTCGGATCTGTTTCCGCTGGCGCAGGCCTCGGGTGCCCTCGTTCCGGTTGGCCGCGGGGGCGAGCGCCGCGCTATCGGGCTCGCCAATCCCGGCCTCGGTGGCGAGGCCTATGTCTCGCCCACGCTCTGGTGTGCCATCCAGTATCTCGGCCCAAAGGAGACCGCACCCGAACATCGCCATTCGCAAAACGCCTTCCGCTTCGTCGTCGAGGGCGAGGGCGTCTGGACGGTGGTGAATGGCGACCCGGTGCGCATGAGCCGGGGCGATTTCCTGCTGACGCCGGGCTGGAACTTCCATGGCCATCACAATGAGACCGACCAGCCGATGGCCTGGATCGACGGCCTCGACATTCCCTTCTCCTACCAGAACGATGTCGGCTTCTTCGAATTCGGTTCGGAGCGCGTGACCGACTACGCCACGCCGCAGTTCTCGCGCAGCGAGCGGCTGTGGTGCCATCCGGGCCTGCGCCCGCTGTCGGGGTTGCGAAACACCGTTTCCTCGCCCATCGGCGCCTATCGTTGGGACTACACCGACCGAGCGCTCACCGAGCAGTTGCTGCTCGAGGAGGAGGGCCAGCCGGCCACGGTGGAGCAGGGTCACGCGGCGATCCGCTATGTCAACCCGACCACCGGCGGGGACGTGATGCCGACCATCCGCGCCGAATTCCATCGCCTGCGCGAAGGCGTGGAGACGGCGGTGCGGCGGGAAGTCGGTTCCTCGGTGTTCCAGGTCTTCGACGGTCGCGGCGCGGTGGTGATGGGCGGCGTGACGCACAAGCTCGAAAAGGGTGACATCTTCGTGGTTCCTTCCTGGATCGCCTGGTCACTGCAGGCCGAAACCCGGTTCGACCTGTTCCGCTTTTCGGACGCACCCATCATCGAGCGCCTGAATTTTGATCGCACGCTGGTCGAGGACGGGGAGCGATGAGCGACCTCGACGCCGCCCGCCGAGCCCTGCAGGAGCGGCAGGGGCTCGGCGCGCGCTACGATGCGCCGGAAGCGCCGGCGGAAGATCTGCGGCTGGCGCGGCTGGGCACGGCCTATTTCGCCCGCAAGCTTAGCGAGCTCGGGGACGCCGCGCTCTACGCGCCATCCCGCGTTCCCGGCTGGACCCGCGCGCATGTCATCTGCGACGTCGCCTATCAGGCGCGGGCGATCAGCCGGCAGATGGAGGCGGCGACAGCAGGCGAGGCGGTCCCACCCCTTTATGACGACGAGGCAGGGCGGATCGAGGATATCGAGCTCGGCGCCACGCTGCCCGCCCGAGCCCTGCGTCATCTGTTCGACCACGCGGCCGTGCATCTCAACGTGGTCTGGCGCGATCTGCCGGGTGCCGCCTGGGAGGCGCTTGTGGCCGATGTTGAGGGGCACGCACGGCCTTTGCGGGGCACGGCGATGGAACGGGCACGCCGACTTTGGCACGGAGCCCTTGAACTGGACAATGGGGCACGATTGCGCGACCTGCCGCTCGAATTCCGAGCCTGAGGGCAGGCGACATCACAGCAAGGGAAGAATCCGATGACGAGTGCGAACCTGTTTCCCTCGCCCGCCTGGCCGACGGTGCCGGTAAAGGGCGAGGCGGCCGCCTATCCCATTCACCGCATCTTCTGCGTGGGCCGCAACTACGCCGCCCATGCCGCGGAGATGGGCGTCGAGGTGGATCGCGAGGCGCCGTTCTATTTCACCAAATCGGCGCTGACCGCCGAGCAGAGTGGTGCGGTGGTCGCCTATCCGCCCGGCACGTCGAATTTCCACTACGAGATGGAGCTGGTGATTGCCATCGGCGCGCCGGTCTTCAAGGCGGACGTCGCCGCGGCGCAGAAGGCCATCTATGGCTATGCGTGCGGCCTGGACATGACGCGCCGCGATCTCCAGCTCGAAGCGCGTGCCAAGCAGCGCCCCTGGGATCTCGGCAAGGATGTCGAGCAATCCGCCGTGTTCGCCCCCATCACCGGGGTCGCTGATTTCGCCGCCATCGGACCCCAGCGCATCCATCTGGCGGTGAATGGCGAGATCAAGCAGGAGGCCCATCTCAGCGACCTGATCTGGAAGGTGGAAGAGATCGTCAGCCATCTCTCGCACTACTACCATCTCCAGCCCGGCGACCTGATCATGACCGGAACGCCGGCCGGCGTCGGTGCCGTGGTGACCGGTAATGTCATCACCGGCGGCATCGACGGTCTCGACCCGATCGAGCTCACGATCGGGGCAGCGGAATGATCCGCTTTCACGGCTATTTCCGTTCGTCCTCGGCCTATCGCTGCCGCATCGCCTTCAACCTCAAGGGCGTGACCTATGATTTCACGTCGGTGCATCTGCGCCGGGATGGCGGACAGCAGAAGGCGCCGGCCTATCGCGCCCTCAATCCCCAGGCGCTGGTGCCGACACTGGAGGAGGGCGACTTCCGCCTCACCCAGTCGCTTGCCATCATCGAATGGCTTGACGAAACGCAGCCAGGGCTGAAGCTGGTTCCCGAGGATGCGAACCTGCGTGCCGAGGTGCGCGCCTTTGCGCAGGTCATCGCCTGCGATATCCATCCGCTGCAGAACCTTCGCGTTCTCGATTATCTGAAGACCGGCTTCGCTGCCGATCAGGCGGCGCTGGATGGCTGGTGCCAGCGCTGGATCATCGATGGTCTTGCCGCCTGCGAAGCAATACTTGCCCGTCGCGCGCCTTCCACCTTCTGCTTCGGGGAGGCTCCCGGCCTAGCCGATGTCTGCCTGGTGCCTCAGGTCTTCTCGGCCCAGCGCTTCGGCGCCGATCTATCGGCCATGCCGCGCCTCCTGGCTGTTCATGCCGCCTGCGAGGCGCTTCCCGCCTTCGCCGACGCCCATCCGAGGAAGCAGCCCGACTGGGAAGCATGATGGCGCTTCGGCTTCCCCAACTCTACGGCCCCCGGGGCAGGCAAATAATTACGGACTAAATCATCAAAAAAACCGGCGACGCTGCGTAGCATCGCCGGTTTTTCTTCATGCAATGACGGTTTGTTCATACGCATCGGCGGCGCGGGCCAAGGCGGGCCTGCCCAGCATCATGTCGGCTGCCTTTTCCGCGATCATCATCACGACCGCGTTGATGTTGCCGCCCACGAGGTCCGGCATGACCGAGGCATCGGCGATCCTGAGCCCGTCCACGCCGACCAGTCGCAACTGCCCGTCGACGACGCGCCGCGAAGCCTGCGCGGCGCCCATCCGGCAGGTTCCCGCCGGGTGATGCACGGTCACAGACGTCGCGCGGATGAACGCATCCAGCGCGTTGTCGTCCTGGGCGGCAGCGCCCGGCGCGTTTTCCTGGACGATATGGGGTGCCATCGCCGGCTGGTTCATCGTCCTGCGCAGGATGCGCAGCCCCTCGCGCAGCGTGTCGCGGTCGCGCTCCGAGGTCAGGAAGTTCGGCGTGATGTACGGCTTGGCCTCGGGATCGGCTGAGCTGAGCGTGATCGAGCCGGTGCTCTCAGGGCGCAGCAGGGCAACGCGGCAGCCGAAGCCATCCGGCACCGGTCTGGTGAAGGGCGGCAGATAGGGCCGGGCAGGGAAGGGCGCCGCCAGGAACAGGAACTGGACATCGGGGGCTGTCAGGTCCGGCTGCGTCTTGAGGAAGGCGGTCACGCCGATCGGCACGTCTGAAGCAAAGCCGTCCTTGCGCAGCAGCGATTTGAGCATAGCCACGGCGAGGCGGTCATAACGCATTTCGCGCTGGAACAGGCTCGGGCTCTTGCGGCGGTAGGTCGCCATCACCGAAAGATGGTCCTGCAGATTGCTGCCGACGCCGGGGCTGGCAACCTTCACCGTTATGCCATGCCCGGCCAGATGCGTGGGGCCGCCGATACCCGAGAGCATCAGCAGTTTGGGCGAATTGATCACACCGCAGGCCAGGACGACCTCGCGCCGCGCTTGGGCAAATTGGGGGCGACCGCCCTGGCTGAAGTGAATACCGGTGACGCGGCCGTCCGCCATTTCGATGCGATCGGCACGGGCGCTGACGATGACGCGCAGGTTCTTCCGGCCCAGGGC
This sequence comes from Labrys sp. KB_33_2, assembly GCF_052114505.1. Classification (NCBI taxonomy): domain Bacteria; kingdom Pseudomonadati; phylum Pseudomonadota; class Alphaproteobacteria; order Hyphomicrobiales; family Xanthobacteraceae; genus Labrys; species Labrys sp. KB_33_2. The sequence goes on from NZ_JBFREW010000018.1 coordinate 72,911, forward strand.
GGGGCGTAGATAGGCGGTCGCGGCGCTGTTGCGTCTGCCAGCGTGGATGGTTTCCTGGACGTAGTCGAAGCCTTCCTGCTGTGCGCCATTGTAGTCCTTCGTCACGGGATAGCCTGCCTGGCGGCCGGCTTCGATGAAATCGCCGAGAATGGCGTCGCGATAGCGGGTCCTTTGCACACGCAGCGGACCCTCGCCGCCGCGATAGGCATCGCCGCCGCCTTCCCAGGTTTCGGAACGGCGGAAATAGGGCAGCACATCGGCATAGGACCAGCCGTCGAGGCCCGATTGCGCCCAGCGGTCATAGTCGCTGCGATGGCCGCGCACATAGGCCATCACATTGATGGAGGACGAGCCGCCGATCACCCGGCCACGGGCGCATTCGATGCCACGGCCGTCGATGCCGGGATCTGGCTCCATGAAATAGCCCCAGTCGTGCAAGCGTTGCGGGAAGATCTTGCCGATGCCGACAGGGATATGGATGAGGGGATCGCGGTCCCATTGCCCGGCCTCGAGCAGCAATACGCTGGCGCCGCCCTCGGTCAGGCGGTGCGCCAGCACGCATCCGGCAGAGCCGCCTCCCACGACGACGAAGTCATAGGTGCCGGCATCCTGGACGGGGGTCACGATGGCCATGTCAGGACGCCGCCTTCAGTTCGGAGGCGGCCGTGGCAGGTCTGTGCGAGAGCCACAGCTTGAAGAAGAGCACGAAGATGCCGCCGATGATGGCCGCGCCGGCGGCGGTAATCATGATCACGCTGGGCAGAGCTCCGATGGCGAGCATCTGGCCGACGAAATAGGGGGCGCAGACCTGCCCGAACCGCCCGACCGCCATGCTCAGGCCGACGCCGGTGGCACGAATGGCGGTGGGATAGACTTCTGCGGCCATGGCGATGGCGCCGGCCGTACCGATGCCGAGGAACAGGCCGACGAGGCCGATGCACAAGGCGGCCGAGGGCACGGACGCTACGCTGTAGCCCAGGCCGACCGTGGCGGCTGCACCGAGGATGAAGGCCGGCACCATGGTCGGGATGATGCCGAACCGCTGGATGCAGCGGCCGGCAATGGCCTGTCCGAAGAAGGCGCCGAGACCGTTGAAGGCAACGACGAAGGCACCGTCCGCTGGCGAGATGCCGTTCATGCCCATCAGGGACGGCGTCCACAGCACGGTGAGGGTCAGCACGCCCATCCCTGTGAAGAAGGGGCCCCAGAGGAGGAGCGTGCCGAGCGCGCGTCCTCCGCGGAAAACCGAGCCGAAGGAGGCCCGTTCGGTCTTGTCGCCGTCGGCCGTCAGCACGGTGCTGTCGGTGACGGTGGCAAGACCCATGCGCCTGAGGATGCGTCGCGCCGCGGCCGTGTCATTGCGGCGTGCGATCAGGAATTTCAGTGATTCCGGCAGCCAAATCGCCAGGATGACGGCAATCGCCAGCGGCAGCATGCCGCCGATATAGAAAATCATCTGCCAGCCGAAATGCTCGATCAGCCGCGAATTGATGAAGGCACCGGCCATCGCCCCGAGCGGGAAGGAGGACCACATCAGTGTCACGCAGGTCGCCCTGTGGCGCTCCGGCGTATATTCGGCAGTCAACGCAATGAAGCAGGGCGTGGCGCCGCCCAGGCCGATGCCAGCGAGGAAACGGCAGAGCATCAAGCTGCTGAAAGACTGGGCGAAGGCGGTGAGCAGGGTAAAGACGCCGATGAGCACCGCGGCGATCAGCAACAGGCGTTTGCGGCCGACCCTGTCCGCGATAGCGCCGAAGCCGATGGCGCCAAGAGCTGCGCCGAGCAGACCGGCCGAGAAGACGGGGCCGAGCTGGGGGATGGTCAGGCCCAGCGATTTGGCGATGAACGGAGCCGCCACGCCGATCGACTGGGTGTCCATGCCGTCGAAGAAGTTGATCAGGCCGCACAGGCCGATCACCGCGATCTGCAGCCCGCTGATCGGCCTTTCGTCGATCAGCCGCGAAACGTTGAGCGAAGGGCTCGCCATGGTCTCGTTTCTCCCCGAATTGCCGGTCTTTATCCGGCAGGGAGCCGACCGGAATCGTTCTTTGAGAATTGCCGAAATCGGGTGGCACCGCCCTGCAAGATCGCCTTCACGACCGATCTGTCCGGTGATGGCTTGGCGAGCCTGCCCAATTCGGTTGGGTTATTTTAGTACGTATACATATATTATGTATACTGTCAATTAAATCGAGAACGCTTTGCTCCATCACGATGGTCGGCGGACGTGGATTAGGAAAGCGCGTTCAGGGGATCGAATTATCGTTATGGAGGCTGACGAGCTCGGTCAGCAAGCGCATCATCGTCGCGCGGCTCTCCGGCGGCAGGGGAGCGAGAAGGCGTTCCTGCACGCGGCGGACGGCCGGCTCGACGTCGCTCAGGAGTTTCTCGCCAGCCGGCGCGAGGTAGAGCAGCTTGGCTCGCTTGTCGCTCGGGCTGGCCCGCCGCCGAATCCATTTCTTCGCCTCAAGACGCTCGAGCACGTCGCCGATGGTGGAGCGATCGAAGGCGATCAGGCTCGAGAGCCGGGTCGCGTCCAGGCCCGGATTGGCGCGTATGGTGAACAGCGCCGCGAACTGCACCGACGTCAGATTGAAGCCATCGCACTCCTCGGCGAAGATGCTGCTCGATATCTGCTGCGCGCGCCGGATCAGGTGTCCCGGCATGCCATAGAGTTCTGTCATCGAAATGCTACCCAATTTCCGCCGGACGATAGTTAAATCATCGGCCAAGGCAAATCAAAGCAGCCTACCAGGCAAGGCCCCGAACGCAGATTGGTAACGGGCGAACGCCAGCCGCCTCGCCAATCCATCCATCGTCCGAACTCGACGTTCGTCAGCTCCCTTTGCGACGTGCCTTCGCCTGCTCGACCCATAGGTCCCAGGGCCGGTGCACTTGCGCCTCGATATTCTGCGCGGCCGTGCGCCCTTCGCCCTCACTGAGATAGGTCACATCGCCAAGACGACTGGCTTCGAGCTGATAGCGGGCATTGAGTTCGGCATAAACAGCCCGGTAGACGGCTTGCGGCAGCGATTGGGCGACGACTGTCGAGCCATGGCCACGCATCAGCACGATGTCGCTGGCGTCGAATTGTTCGGCGAGCGCGCGGCCGAGCGCGTTGTTGCTGATGAGCAAATCGGTGCTGTCGCCGCCCGCATCGCGGATCTCGAAGACGGGGGCAGCCTGGCCGATGAATCCGGCCATGTGGAACAAGGCTCGCAGCCTTGTGGATTTCGACACGCTCAAGGGCACGATCGCGTGTGAGTGGCTGTGGACCACGGCGGTCACGTCGGGGCGGCGGCGATAGATCTCGCCATGGATGAAGCGCTCGAGATAGACCCGTCGTCCCCCGGCATTGACGGCTTCGCCGTCGAGCGTGAATTCGATGATGTCCTCGGCCGCCACCCGTCCCGGCGCCATGTTGCGCGCGAGCAGGAAGCGGTCCGGGCGGCGATCGTGGCGCACGCTGACATGGCCGAAGGCGTCCACGACGCCCTGATCGAACAATATGTGGTTGGCGTTGACCAGGTCCTCGACCAGTGTCGGTGACGGGGCTGCTCCGGCGCCTGCCTGGTCAGCGACGATGACGCCGGCGGCATCCTCGAAAGCGTGGGATTTATCGACACACATGGGTTGGTCCTCGAAGCATTGTTGTGAAGCTGGATCGGTGCGAGGCGGTCAGGCCGCCGCGACAGGTTGTGGGGCCGACGCTACGCCAAGGCCGTTGGCGCCATACAGCCATTGCAGGGCGTCGTACCATTGCTCCTGCGATTTGGCGGCCATGATCTCGTTGCGCAATCGGGCATGGACGCCGGCGGGATGGTAGATGTGATCGCCCACCTCGCGCGACATCAACTGGATGCGGGCGGTGCGGGTCACGCGGCGACGTTGATAGGAGGTGAGCGCGGCTTCGTGATCATCGGGATGGGCGGCGATTTCGTCGGACAGGCAGACCGCGTCTTCCAGCGCCATGCAGGCCCCTTGCGCCATATATTGCAGAGTGGGATGGGCGGCATCGCCGAGGAGCGCGACCCGTCCTTCCGTCCACCTGTCGGTCGGATCGCGGTCGCACAACACCCACAACCTCCAGTCCTTGCCGTGACGGATGATATCCTGCGCCCGCGGATGGACATGCTGGAAGCCGATGAGCACCTCCTCCTGGCTGACCGGCTTGCCGGCAACCGGTTCCGGCGCGTCGTTGTGGTAGGTGACGACGAGGTTGAAGCTTTTCCAGTCCGATAGCGGATAGTGGACGATGTGGCATTTGGGCCCCGCCCAGAGCGTTGCCGCATTCCAGCGCAGGTCTTCCGGCATCTGTTCGGTGGGAATGACGCTTCGATAGGTCGTATGGCCCGTCACCCGGGGCGCGCCGTCGCCGACGAGCTGGGTACGGATGTTCGACCATAGCCCGTCGGCTCCGATCAGCAGGCTGCCGGCGATGCGCTCACCGGTCTGGAGCAGGGCCGTGATGCCGGTTCCGTCCTGTTCGTAGCCGGTCACGGCGCAGCCGGTGCGCAGGTCGATGAGCGGATCGGTGCGGCAGGCATTGACCAGAACCCGGTGCATATCGCCGCGGTGGATGACGGCATAGGGATTGCCGAAGCGCTTCTGGAACGGCTCGGTCAGGTCGATCGAGGCAATCTCCTCGGCCGTCAGCGCGTCCATCATACGCAGGCGGTCGACATAAACCGCCAGTTTGCGCATGGCGTCGCCGACGCCCAGATAGTCGAAGGAGTGGAAGGCGTTCGGGCCGAGCTGGATGCCGGCGCCGATTTCGCCCAGCGCCGGAGCGCGCTCGAGCACGATGCTGGCATGGCCTTTGCGGGCGAGGCCGAGCGCAGCTGCCAGGCCGCCGATTCCCGCGCCGGCAATGACGGTCTTGTGCTGCATTTTCGGTGTCTCCTCTCCATTGGCTTGTTCACTGGAACCGGTGCGGTCCGTACGGCATCGGATGATCGCGCGGCCTTGGGCAGGTGGCCTCGGGCGATGCGATCCCGGTAGTGCTCGGTCGGGCATTCGATAATTGACAGTTAACTGATAATCCGTATACTGTCAATTATCGAATGAACCATATACCATGTCGTCATGGGGGGCCTGTGGCGCAGCCTGCGCGATGGTAGGGCTGCAAGGGTCCCGGCTTCGCCGACCGACAGGCGGAATGGTGAAGAACAAAGGCAGGCCTGCTGATGGGTCCGTCGAACGGGAGGAGCACTATCCGATGAACTACGTCACCCATGCGGATCGCATGCTGATCGGCGGCGAGCTCGTTCATGCCAGCAGCGGCGAGTTCGACCTGTCCATCAACCCTGCAACGGAAGAGGTCATCGGCCGCGTTCCGCGCGCGACGGTTGGGGATGTCGACCGTGCTGTCAGGGCGGCGGATGCCGCCTGGCCCGAATGGTTCGCGCTCACGCCGCTGGCACGCAGCCGCGCGATGCGCGACTTCGGCAAGGCCCTGCTGGCGCGCTCGGAGGAGATCCTCAAGGTCGAGGTCGCCGATACCGGAAACACCATCACGCCCATGCGCGGCGACGTCGGCTTCGCGGTCGACAGCCTCGACTATTATGCTGGCCTCGCCCATGAGCTGAAGGGCGCGACGATCCCCTCCACGCATGAAAATCTGCACCTCACTTTGCGCGAGCCCTATGGCGTGGTGGTGCGCATCGCCCCCTTCAATCACCCGCTGATGTTTGCCGTGGCGAGGACTGCGGCGGCGCTGGCCGCCGGCAATGCCGTCGTAGTCAAACCGCCGGAAACCAGCCCTCTCTCGGCCATGATCCTGTCGGAGATTGCGCGGGAGGCGCTACCGCCCGGAATCTTCAACATCGTCACCGGAGACGGCCGGGTCGTGGGCAACGCTCTCGTCCAGCATCCCTTGATCAAGCGCATCGCCTTCATCGGCTCGCCGCAGACGGGGCGGGCGATCCAGCGTGCGGCGGCGGAGGTCGGCGTCAAGCATGTCAGCCTGGAGCTGGGCGGCAAGAATCCCTTCATTGCCTTTTCGGACGTCGATCCGGACCGGATTGCCGATGCAGCGGTCCGTGGCATGAACTTCGCGTGGCAGGGCCAATCCTGCGGTTCAACCAGCCGTCTCCTCGTGCATGCCGACATCTACGACGCCGTGCTGGAGCGTGTCGTCGACAAGGTCAAGGCGATCCGGCTCGGTGACCCGCAATCGCCCGATACCGGCATGGGGCCCGTCAATTCGCGGGTGCAGCTGGAAAAGGTGCTTTCCTTCTTCGAGAGCGCCAAGACGGATGGCGCACGCCTGATGACCGGCGGCAAGCGTCCCTATGGTCCGATGTTCGAAAAGGGTTACTGGGTCGAGCCGACCGTCTATGCCGATGTCGAGCCGGGCATGCGGCTGTGGCAGGAGGAAGTGTTCGGCCCGATCCTGTCGGTTGGCAAGTGGACGGGCTTCGACGAGGCGGTGGAGAAGGCCAACAGTACCGAATACGGCCTGACGGCGGCGGTGTGGACCAACAACATCAACGACGCCTTGCGGATGGTACGCAAGATCCGCGCCGGCCACACCTGGATCAACGGTTCTGCGGCGCATTTCATTGGCGTTCCCTTCGGCGGCATGAAAAGCTCCGGGATCGAGCGAGAGGAAGGCATCGAAGAGATGCTGGGCTATACCGAGACCAAGACCATCAACATCATACTGCCGAAGGGGTAAGGGCGGGGGCGCCGGCCCGCCCGGATGAGCTGGCGCCGGTAGAGCGTCGCGGCCATATTGACAGCATACTGAATTTATGTATGCTGTTTAATGAGCCAGGGAGTATCCGCGGGCCTTCAAGGCAGGCGGAGAGTGAAGGCGAAACCTTCAGGACAAACCCGGCCGCATTCCAGTTTTGTGTGCTGACAACCAAGCAGGGGACGCGCGTTTCGCTTCCGCGTGACGGTGCTGTCTAATCAAAAACAAAACAAAGGGAGGATCCATGACATATGTAATCGGCGTCGATACCGGCGGTACCTTTACCGACGGCTTCTTGGCCAGCACGGATGGCGTGCTGGTCTCCGCCAAGGCCCACTCGACGCCGCCCGACTTTTCGCGCGGCTTCATCAACGTCCTTGGAGAACTGGCACACACGGTCGGAAGCAGTGTGGAGGACCTTCTATCGAAGACGGATTACATCGTTCACGGCACCACCTCTACGCTCAACGCCGTCGTCACCGGCGACGTGGCGCGTGTCGGCTTCCTGACCACTCGAGGCCATGCCGATTCCATCCGCATCATGAATCTGGAAGGGCGCTATGCCGGCCTCGATCCGAGCGCCGTCCAGAACATCTCGCGCACCAACAAGCCCGCGCCGCTGGTGCCGCATCGCGACGTGATCGAGATCGACGAGCGCATCGACCACAAGGGCGCAGTCATCGTTCCCCTCGACGAGCAGGGCGTCCGTGCTGCGGTGAGGAAGCTGCGCGATGACGGCGTGCGGGCGATTGCCGTCTCGCTGCTCTGGGCTTTCCGCAACCCGGTGCACGAGCGGCGCATTCGCGAGCTCATCCAGGAAGAAGCGCCGGAGCTCTATGTCGCCCTGTCGCATGAGACCAGCCCGCGCATCCGCGAATACACCCGTAGCGCCACCACCATCATCAACACGCAGATCGGCCCAGTGCTGAAGGGATATCTCACCCCGCTCGAGGAAGAACTGCGCGCCAAGGAATTCGAAGGCTCCCTCTTGGTCATGCAGGGCTCAGGTGGTTGCGTGCAGGCGGCCGATGCGCCCAAACACGCCGTCAGTACGCTGGGTTCGGTGCTCACCGGCGGAGTGATCGGCTGCCTGCGCCTGGCCGAGCGCCTGGGCCACAAGAACATCATTTCCACCGACATGGGCGGAACCACCTTCCTGGTGGGACTGGTGCGCGACGGCAAGCCGAGCACGACGACGACCACGGTGCTGCACCAGCATCAGATCAACACGGCGATGGTCGATGTCCGCACCATCGGCGCCGGCGGCGGCGCGATCGCCTGGATCGACGGCGGTGGCAATCTGCGTGTCGGCCCCCGCAGCGCCGGTGCCCGTCCCGGTCCGGTCTGCTACGGCGAGGGCGGGCAGGAACCGACCGTCACCGATGCCGATCTCGTGCTCGGCATCATCAATGGCGACAATTTCCTGGGTGGCCGCAAGAAACTGTCCAAGGAGCTCGCTGCCGAAGCGATCCGTACCAGGATCGCCGAGCCGCTCGGCCTGACGGTGGAGCAGGGCGCCGCCGCGATCTACGCCATCCAGAATGCCCAGACCGCCGACCTCGTGCGCAGCGTCGTGGTCAATGGCGGGCATGATCCGCGCGATTTCGTGCTCTATTCCTTTGGCGGCGCAGGTCCGGTCCATGCAGTCAACTATTCGGCCGATCTCGGCGTGTCGGAAGTGGTGGTGCCGCTCGGCTCCACCGCCGCGGTGTTTTCGGCCTATGGGCTCGCCTCCTCCGACATCGTGCTGACCGCGGAAATGTCGGATCCGGGCAACTTCCCCATCGAGCCGGCCACGCTCAACGGCAATTTCGGCAAGCTCGAAGCTGAGCTCGCCGAACGCCTGGTCCAACAGAAGCTGCGTTTTGCCAATGTGGTCTATGAGCGGGAAGCCGAGCTGCGCTACACCATGCAGATGGCCGAGGTAACCACTCCGGTGCCGGGTGGGCCGCTCGGGGAGGCGGAGATCGCCGGCATCGGCACCAGCTTCGAGCAGCTCTATGAACGCATCTACGGCAAGGGTGCCGGGTTCAGCGACGCCGGCCTGCAGATCATCACCTACCGGGTGCGCGCTATCGGCATCCTGCCGATCCGGGCCGATCTCGCCGCGCATGAAAGCGCGACCGCCGATCCGATTCCTTCCTCGATACGCAAGGTGTTCCTCGATACGCGCAAGGGCTGGCAGGACACCAAGATCTACGATTATCGCAGCCTGGGCGCCGGGTCGAACCTGACGGGACCGGCCGTAGTGGAGACACCGACCACCACCGTCGCGCTGCCGGAAGGCTTTGCCGGCGTGGTGGACGCCTATGGCAATCTCGCCATTCGCGTCGCGGAACCGGGCTGAGGGGGAGAAAACCATGCCGCTCATTCAAATCGCAGGGTCGGAGCGCTTCGCCTATCAGCCGAAGGCACCCGACGAGACCCGAAAGCTCGCATCGGGCGCGAAGCTGCACCAGGTGACGGACAAGGACATCGAGGCCGTCGATCCCCTGACCTATGAGGTCATCCGCCACCGCCTCGCCGCCGTCGCCGGAGAGATGGGCGACGGCCTCAAGCGCATGTCGGGCTCCGTCGTGGTGACGGACTGCAACGATTTCGGCGCGACCATTCTCGACGAATGCGGCGATTCCGTCGTCGTCGGGCTCTACAACACCCAGCTTGCCGCTTCCGTCGACATGGCGGTCAAATGGACGCTGGAGAAGCGCTCCAGGCAGCCCGGCTTCCAGGCCGGCGACATGTTCCTGTGCAACGATCCCTGGGTTGGCGGCGGCCTGCACCAGAACGATGTCACCGTCTTTGCCCCGCTCGTCCATGACGGCGAGGTATTCGCCTGGACCGCCGTCGTCTGCCATCAGGTCGATCTCGGCGGTGTCTCGCCGGGAAGCTGGTCGGTGGAGGGGCGCGACGTCTTCTGGGAATCGACGCCGATCCCGCCGGTGAAGATCGTCGAGGGCGGAAGTATCCGCTCCGACATCGAGGACATGTATCTGCGCCGTTCCCGGGTGCCGCGCCTGATTGCTCTCGATTTGCGGGCCAAGATCGGTGCCAACAACATCGCCCAGGAGCGCCTCGCCGCCCTGATTGCCAAATATGGCGCGCTCACCGTCAAGGCGGTGATGAAGCGCATGATGAACGATGCCGAGGCGCGGCTGCGTGCCAAGCTGCAGGCGCTGCCGGATGGCACGTGGAGCGGCGTTGCCCACCAGGATTCCTTCCGCCACAGCGACCGGAATCTCTACAAGATCCTGCTGACCATGACCAAGCAGGGCGATAGCCTCAAGTTCGACTTCACCGGCACCGACAAGGAAACGGAGGGCTTTGCCAACTGCACTTTCGCTGGCCTTCGCGGCGGCATCATGCCCATCGTGCTGACCATGCTGTGCGGCGACATTCCCTGGTCGCCGGGCGGCCTCTATCGCTGCCTCGAGATCGTCAGTGAGCCCGGCACCATCAACAATTGCAACTTCCCGGCCGGCATTGGCAAGGCCTCGGTGGCTTCGGCCTGGGCGACGCAGAACGTGGTGTCCGAATGCGTCGCGGGCATGCTCGATGTGCATCCCGAGCACCGCAAATCGCTGATGTGCGTGTGCTGCGGTACCTGGGACCTCGCCGTGCTCGCCGGGCTCGACCAGCGCGGGAACCCCTTCGTGACCATGATCTGCGATTCCATGGCCGGGGGCCTCGGCGCCCGTGTCGATCAGGACGGGGTCGATACCGGTGGTCTCAACTGTATCCCGATGGGCCGCGTCGCCGATGTCGAGATCAACGAATTCAGCTTCCCCATGCTCTATCTGTGGCGGCGAGAGGAAACGGATTCCGGCGGACCGGGCCGTTTTCGCGGCGGCATGGGCGGATCGAGCTGCTTCATCCCGCATGATTCCCCGATCGGGGGCGTGCATCTGGTCGTCTCAGCTACCGGCAAGGCGCTGCCGCAGGCAACCGGCATCAGCGGCGGCTATCCTGCCGGCACCCAATATGATGTTCTCAAGCGCAATGCCCGTGTCGCTGAACTCTTCGCGGCCGGACGCATTCCCGCGACCTTGGAGGAGGCTGGCGGCACCGCCGACATTCTGGAAGCGCATCTGGAGACGCATCTGGGCGAGCAGGATGTCTACTACACCCATTGGCAGGGCGGCGGCGGTTACGGTGATCCGCTCCTGCGCGATGCGGTTCTCGTTGCCCGCGACGTCGAGGCCCGCAAGGTGTCCGCCAAGGCGGCCAACGACATCTATGGTGTGCTGCTGAATGGCGATGGCAGCGCGGACGAACTGGCGACCCGCCGGCGCCGCAGGCAGATCCGATGCGAACGCGTCGGCGAACCCGTCCCGAACCAGGCTGCGGAGTGAGAGCCATGAAGATCGATGACAATGTGAGGCAGCAGGCGGACGGGACCATCGTTTGCGATCATTGCGATCATCCCTTGGGGGCTGGTGTGGGCAACCCCTTCGCCAACGCCATCCGCCGCGAGCGGCCTTCCCAGGATGCGGGTCCCGGTGTGCGAGCCCCGGCGTCGCATTTCACCGATCGGCCGATTGGCCTGCGCCAGGTCTTCTGTCCCGGTTGCTATGTGCTGCTGGCGACGGAGATCGCACCGACGGACGAGCCTTCATACCGGCACTGGGAGGTGACGGCCACCCGTTCCGAAACACAAATCTGACCCGCGAACCGGCCATGATCCTCGATGATCGCCACGGCGTCGCGCCAGCCGGCGTGCGCGATATGCAAACGGTCATGGCCGGACGGGGCTTCAGCCTCTCAGGCGCTCGCCTCCTGGGTCGAAGGCAGGCTCGGCGAGGATGCGCGCCTTATGCGGGATCCCTAATATGGCCACTGTCACGGCATCGCCGTAACCGGCCAGATCGGCTTTGACGTAACCCAGGGCCAAGGATTGGCCGACCCAATAGCCATAGCTGCCGGAGGAAACCTGGCCGAGCGGAGTGCCGTCCGGCAGGAAGATCGGTTCGCCGCCGGTCGCATCGGCATCCTCGGCCTCGATGGCCAGCGTGACGAGCCGATCCCGCGCCGGACGGTCGGCGACGGCCGCATAGGCGTCGCGGTTGAGGAAATCGCCCTTGTCCAGCTTGACGAGACGCGCCAAGCCGGATTCCTGAGGCCAATATTCCGGCGAATATTCGCGCCCCCAGCTGCCATAGCCCTTCTCGATGCGAAGCGACGTCATCGCTCTCGCGCCGACAGGACCGGCGCCGAGCTCCTTCCCGGTCGCGAGGAGGGCGCGATAGAGCGCTTCCTGGTCGCCGGCCTGGCAATGAACCTCCCAGCCGAGATCGCCCGTGAAGGAAACGCGCAGGGCCACGGCCTCGATGCCGGCCAGATTGAGAAGGCGCGAACGCATGAAAGGGAAGGAGTCGTTGGAAAGGTCATCGGATGTCAGGCTCTGCAGGAGGGCGCGCGCCTTGGGGCCGGCGACGCTGAAACCGCACATGGCCTCCGTCATCGAACGAAACAGCGTTGCTTCCGGCAGGGGCACGGCGTTGAAGAAACGCTGATGATAGCGTTCCGCCATGCCGGAGCCGAAGATCATGTAACGATCATCGGCAAGCCTGGTGACCGTAAAGTCGCCGGCGACGCCGCCCCGCCGGCCGATCAGGGGAGTGAGGCAGATCTGGCCTGTCCGCGTCGGCATGCGATTGGCGAACAGCGCATCGAGCCAGGCCCGCGCACCCGGGCCGGTGACCTCATATTTGGCGAAGTTGGAGATATCGATGATGCCCGCATGCTCGCGCAGCATGCGCGCTTCCCGCCCCACCGGCTCCCACCAGTTCTGGCGCGCGAAACCGGCCGTCTCCTCCCGGGGTTCGCCCGCGACGGCGAACCATAGCGGATGTTCCCAGCCGAAGTTGAAGCCGAACACCGCGCCCATTTCCTGCTGCATCGCATGGATGGGGCGGGTGCGCACGGGCCGGCCGGCGCTGCGCTCCTCATTGGGAAAGTGGATCTTGAAGCGATGGCCGTATTGATCGCGAACCCGGGCCTTGGTGAAGGCCTTGTCGGCCCAGGAGCCGAAGCGCGCGAGGTCCCAGGCGAACATATCGAGGGAGGGCTCGCCCTCGATCATCCATTCGGCGGCGAGCTTGCCCATGCCGCCCGACTGGGAGAAGCCGGGAATGATGCCATTGCAGCAAAAATAGTTCTTCATTTCCGGCATGGGGCCGAACAGCACGGCGCTGTCGGGCGACCAGATCATCGGGCCGTTGATCACCCGCCGGATGCCGGTCGAGCCGAGCACCGGTACGCGCTCGATCGCCCGCATCATGTTGTCCTCGATGCGGGTGAGATCGTCGGGAAAGAGTTCATGGCCGAAATTGGCGGGTGTCTCGTCCTCGGCCCAGAACCGCATGTCGCGCTCATAGGCCCCGACCAGCAGGCCGAGGCCCTCCTGGCGAAGATAGTATTCGCCGTCGCGATCGGCGACCGAGGGCAGACGCCGATCGAGCGCGGCAATCTCGGGGATGGTCTGCGTGACGAAATATTGATGCTCGGTCGGCATCAGCGGCAGGGTCAGCCCGGCCATGGCGGCCACTTCGCGCGCCCACAGGCCGGCGGCATTGACGATCCACTGGCTGCGGATATCGCCTTTCGGAGTGCGCACGATCCAGCTCCCGTCGAGCTGCGCCTCGGTGCCCGTGACCGGCGTGAAGCGATGGATCTCGGCGCCGCGCTGGCGGGCACCGGCGGCATAGGCCGCCGTCACCCCCGATGGGTCGACATTGCCGCCCTCGGGCTCGAACATGATGCAACGTATGCCTGAGAAATCCACGAGCGGATGCAGCTTTTCGGCTTCACCGTGCGAGACCTCGTAGAAATTCATGGCGTAGCGGCGCGCCTTGGCTTCCTGCAGCCGCAACTGGTGCTCGCGCTCCTGGGTCTGGGCGAGATAGAGCGAGCCGGGCTGGAAGATGCCGCAGCCCTGGCCGGTCTCCGCCTCCAGCTCCTTGTAGAGCGCCATCGTATAGTGCTGCAGGCGGCTGATATTGGTCGAGTCGTGCAGGCCGTGGATGTTGGCGGCCGCATGCCAGGTCGATCCCGAGGTGAGTTCGTCCCGTTCCAGCAGGACGATTTCGGTCCAGCCGAGCTTGGCGAGGTGATAGAGGATCGAGCAACCGATCAAACCGCCGCCGATCACGACGGCCTGGGCATGGCTACGCATGAAACGAACTTCCCGATGAACAATCCATGCGGCGAAGGCCCGATGCCGTTGGGAGATCCACGCGGAAGATCCTGGCAGGGCTTTCGCCTGTTGTGACCGGGCAAGTCTAGGCAGCAGGGCACGAGGCGGGTAGGCAGCCTTTCGCGCAAAAAAGCGGTGTTCGGCAAAGAATGACCAAATAAAACGATGTCATTGGCCTCGCGATCTTCGCTTGTTGCCGAACGCTTGAGACGTAGGATTGGCTCGGGGAAGTCTATCGGAGGATCGTGTCAGACCATGTCGGCCTTGGCGCGGGCCAGAATCCACTCCTTCACGATTTTTACCACGCTGCCCTTGGATGAAGCATTGTCGGAAAGATAATAGCCCCACGGACTGGGCGGGCGGACAGCGAAGGGTTCGGCCAGAAGCCCTCTTTTCAGAAAAGGGCGGGCGAGCGAAAGCTGTACGGCGACGCAGCCCGCACCGGCGACCGCCAGCTCCAGGGCGATATTGGAGGAGTTGGTGCTGAGATATTTCTCGTGCTCCGACGTCTCGATGCCGAGAGCCGCGCCCATGCATTGCCAATATTCCTGCCGGCTGTGCACGAAAATCCAGCCCTGCTTCAGGATATCGGCGGGGGACCTGATCGCGTTCGGCCCGGAGAGGAATTGCGGCGCGCACAGCAGAGCCAGGCTCTCATCCCATAGCGGGATGGCCATTGGTGGCTTGTTGTCGAAGCGCCGGGCGGAGACGGTGAGATCGGCCGCCGGTTCGCTGGGATCCTCCCAGATCGTGCCGTGCAGCACGACTTCTATATCAGGATGCCTGGCATGGAAGGCAGCAATGCAGCCCGCGAGCCAGTTGGTGGCGAGCGTCGCCGGGCAGGAAATCACCACCGTCCGGTTCCTGACCGAGGCGAGGATGGCTTCGGTTGCGTGGTCGATCTGATCGAGCGCCTGCCTGAGCGTCGGCAGGAAGGCCTCGCCCATCTCGGTCAGTTTCAGGCTGCGCGGATACCGTACGAACAGCTGACGGCCGATATAGTGCTCCAGGGCCCGCACATGGGTGCTGATGGCGGCCTGGGTATAGCCCAGCTCCTTGGCGGCCTCGGTAAAGCTCAAATGCCGGGCCGAGCATTCGAAGGAGCGGATGTAGTTGAGCGGAGGAGGGGGTTTCATGGCGGCTCTGGATGTTTGCCGGAGGCTAGTTCAACTGCCTCCGCCGGTTCAACGCCGCTTTGCGCCATGACATCATTTTTTTTGGGCAATGCCGCCAAACTAATCACGTGAAAGGCGCCTTGTACCACACCTATCATGGCGAGTTGTCAGATGAATTCAAGCAAGGGTGGCGTACCGGGCATGACACAGGACAGGCGTGGCGGGGGGCGCCGATCGAGAAGCGCGCGGGGCGGGGGCATTCCCCAGCTGCCCTGGCAGCGCGTGTCAAATCCCTATGCGCCCATGCAGATGCTCGACGAAGAGCGCATGGAGATGCTGCATCGCAGCTCGATGCGCATTCTCTCCGAACTCGGCATTCGGGTGATGAGCACGCGGGCGATGGACCTGTTCGAAAAGGCCGGCGCGCTCGTCGACCGGGAGAGCCAGACCATCCGCATCGACGAGACATTGGTGAAGGAAGCGCTTCGCACCGCGCCGCGTCGCTTCACCTTGACGGGCCGCAATCCCGACAAGCAGCTCGAGATCGGCGGCAATGCGCTGGTCTTCGGCCTGGTGGCCGGGCCGCCCAACGTGCATGACCGCATCAACGGCCGGCGATCCGGCAATCTTGCCGACTATGAGAACTTCACCCGCCTGGCCCATTATTTCAACGCCATCCACATCCTGGGCAACCAGGTGTGCGCGCCCATCGAATTGCCGGCCAATTCGCGCCACCTCGATACCTACAAAGCCAATCTGTCTCTCAGCGATCTGAGCTTCCACTGCAGCGCCATCGGGCGCGGCCGCGCCATGGACGCTATCGCCATGATGGCGATCGCGCGGGGCATCACCCTGGAGGAGATGTGCGCTTCGCCCGGCGTCATCACCATCATTTCCGTCAACTCGCCGCGGCTCTTCGACGACGCCATGGCGGACGGCCTCATGGCCATGGCCGAACATGGACAGCCGGTAACGGTCACCCCCTTCACGCTGATGGGCGCGATGACGCCGGTGACCCTGGCGGCGGCCCTGTGCCAGCAGAACGCCGAGGCCCTGTTCGGTGTCGTGCTGACGCAGCTCGTCAATCCGGGCACGCCGGTGATGTACGGAGCCTTCACCTCCAATGTCGACATGCGCTCGGGCGCGCCGGCCTTCGGCACGCCGGAGAACACCAAGGCCAACATCATCGCTGGCCAGCTTGCGCGGCGCTATGGCCTTCCCTATCGCACCTCCAATGCCAATGCTTCCAATGCGGTCGACCTGCAGGCGGCCTATGAAACGGAGATGGCGACCTGGGGCGCCGTCCTCGGCGGCGCCAATCTGATCTATCACGCCGCCGGCTGGCTGGAGGGCGGCCTCACGGCGTCCTATGAAAAGCTCGTCCTCGACGTCGAGATCCTCCAGAACATGATGGAGTTCCTGCGTCCCCTGCCTTTCGAGGAGGACGATCTGGGCTTCGAGGCCATCAAGGCCGTGCCTGCCGGCGGGCATTTCTTCGGCAGCGAACACACGATGTCGCGCTACGAAACCGCATTTTATCAGCCCATGCTCTCCAACTGGCAGAATTACGGCAGCTGGCAGGAGGCCGGAGCGCATGACGCACTCGACCGGGCGACGGGCCTCTGGCAGCACGCTTTGCGGGAATATCAGGAGCCGGCCCTGGACGAAGCCGTTCGCGAGGAGCTCGAGGCCTATGTCGTGCGCCGGCGCACGGAGATCGGCGCCGGGGAACCTTGAAGGGATCGATGCCATGGAGATCAGGCTGAGCGAAAGGCAGGCCAGTGAGGCGATCCGCTTTGCCGTGCTGATGTTCCCGGGCTTTCCCCTGATGGCATTCAGTTCGGTGATCGAGCCGCTGCGTGCCGCCAACACGCTGTCTGGCAAGCGCTGCTACGCCTGGATCACGGTCGGCCCTGATGGATCGAAGGTCCGGGCCTCCAACGGCATCGACATCGAGCCGGATTTCGGCGTTCGGGACGCGCCGTCCGTTGATCGCATCGTGGTGTGTTCGGGCGGCGACGCCGATCATCTGGTTGCCGAGGATGCCATGGCCTGGATCCGCCGCAACCTCAGGGCTGGCGCACATCTCGGCTCGGTCGCCGATGCGGCTTTCCTGCTGGCCCGCGCCGGTCTGCTCGACGGCTATGCCTGCACCCTGCACTGGACCAGCCAGCCGGCTTTTCGCGAGGCCTTTCCGGGCCTCGACATGCAGCGAGACCTCTATGTCATCGACCGGCGACGCTTCACGGCGGCAGGCGGGGTGGGCAGCCTCGACATGATGCTGGACATGATCGGCCGTGATTATGGCAGCGAGCTCTCGGCCGGCGTCGCCGAATGGTTTGTGCACAGTCCGCTGCGGTCGAGCGTGGACAGGCGGCTGATGCCGCTGCGCCTGCGTACCGGCATCGGCGACGAACTCGTGCTGGCCGCCGTGGCGATCATGGAGGACTGCGTCGAGGACCTTCTTCGCATGGATGCGCTGGCGCGGCGCCTCGGCGTCTCCGCCGACAAGCTCGAGCGTTCCTTCCGCTCCGAGCTCGGCGTCACGCCGAACCATTACTACCGTAGCCTGCGCCTGAGGCGGGCAGCCGATCTGCTCACCCATTCGAGCCTGCGGGTCGGCGAGGTGGCGCTGGCCTGCGGCTTCAACAATGCGGCCAATTTCTCCCGGGCCTTCCGCGATAGCTTCGGCTACGCGCCGAGGGGCGTGCGCCAGCGCAAGTCGATCTCGGGGGAGGCGCCCAGGATATGACAAGACCCGGCATGACGAGAATGGTCACGGCGGGCGGCCTTGCGGAATCGCGCATAGTTTTCGCGGAAAGCAGCCAAACAATGCGCGCGCCGGTTGGTCACTGTTCATGGACAGGAGACTATTCATGAGCATTGTGGTTTTCGATCCGGATCGTGTCGAGGATGTCGACTTCAAGGATCGCATGCGCCATCCGGCGGCTGCGGATCCGGCCGGCGGCATGTGGCTTTCCGATACCGAGCCTTCCTTCATCGATGCCGATGCCCTGCGCAAGGGTCGCCTTGCCCGGCTGCGCCAATGGATGGCCGCGGCCGGCTATGGGGCGGTCGTGCTGTTCGACCCTTATAATCAGCGCTACGCCACCGGCTCGCGCAATATGTTCGGCTACTTCCTGCGCAACTCCACGCGCTATTTCTTCATCCCCACCGAGGGGCCGATCGTCCTGTTCGAATATCCGCAGAGCTACCATGTCTCGATGGTGCTCGACACGATCGACGAGGCCCGGCCTTCCAAGCTCGTGTGGTCATCGGTGTCGGGCCGGGACGACGAGACGGCCGGTCCCTTCGCCGACGAGATCACCGAACTCCTCAAGACCCATGGCGGCGGATCGATGAAGCTCGGCCTCGACCGCTGCAGCCATCTGCAGGCAGTGGCGCTGCAAAAGCGCGGCTGCGACGTCAGGGATTGCCAGGGCGAGATCCTGGCGGTGCGCGCCATCAAGACGCCGGAGGAGGTCAAGTGCCTTCAGGTTTCGATGGCCGGCGCCGAAGCGGCCGTTGCCTCGGTCCGGGAGGCGATCAAGCCGGGCGTTTCGGAAAACGAGCTCTTCGCCATCATGTATCACGAGGTGATCCGGCAGGGCGGCGAATTCATCGAGACACGCCTGCTGAGCTCGGGCCAGCGCACCAATCCCTGGTTCAACGAGGCGAGCGGGCGCAAGATCCGCCCGGGCGAATTGGTGGCCCTCGATACCGACACCATTGGCTGCTACGGCTATTATTCCGATTTCTCCCGCACATTCCGCTGTGGGCCGGGCAAGCCGACGACCTATCAGAAGATGCTGTACCGGATGTCCTACGACCAGGTGCAGCACAATATCGGCATCGTGAAGCCGGGCATGGCCTTCCGCGAGATTGCCGAGAAAGCCTGGAAGATCCCCGAGCGTTTCGTCGACCAGCGCTACACCTCGGTGATGCACGGCGTGGGCATGCATGGGGAAACGCCGTTCATCGCCCATTCGATGGATTACGAAACCTATGGCCGCGACGGCCATCTGGTGCCGGGCATGGTCGTTTCGGTGGAAAGCTATATCGGCGAGAAGGGCGGTCGCGAAGGGGTCAAGCTCGAAGACGAGGTCCTCATCACCGAGACCGGCACGGAATTGCTGTCGCGCTTCCCTTATGAGGACGAGTTCCTGGAAGGACAGATCTGACGTGAAACGGACGCTGCATATCGACCGCAACCGGATGGCCGCCATCTTCATCGATCTCCAGGAGGAGCATCGGGCCGATCCGCGCTATCTGGTCGAAGGCTATGCCGGCGTGCTGGCGGAGGCACGCCGTCTGCAGGATATGGCACGCCGACACGGCGTGCCGCTCTATCACGCCGCCTATGTCGTGGATCCGGCGAAGCCCGGCCGTCCCTTCCATCCCATGCAGGCCGACGGACGTTCGGCTTTCAGCGACAAGGACGATCCGCGCATCGCCATCTGCGCCGAAGTCGCGCCGGCCGCGGAGGAGGCAGTCATCTTCAAATCGGAGCCGAGCCTGTTCGGCGCCAGCTCGCCGGCGGAGGAATTGCGGCGCAACGGCATCGAATGGCTGGCCATCGCGGGGGTGTGGACCGAGGCCTGCGTCGATGCGACGGTCAAGGACGCGATAGCCCTCGGCTTCCACGTGCTCCTGGTCAAGGATGCCTGCGGCACGGCCAGCACGGCCATGCATCAGACTGCCATCCTCAACCTGGCAAATCGGCTCTATGGCGGTGCCGTGGTAGGCACCGACCAGGCATGCCGCCTGATCGCAGGCGAGCCAGTCGAGGCCTGGCAGGTCCGAGGCTCGGTGCCCCTGCGCTTTACCTATGAGGATGCCTCCGATCTCTATGCAGAACTTTGAGGAGCGTTTGCGGGTTCGAACGACGGCGACAAAACGAGGATTGCGGCACAGCGGCATGATGGAAATCCTGACCTTTATCTCCGATAATCTCCATGTGATCGGTGCCAGGGCACTCGAACACATTTCCATCGTCTTCGTGGCGGTGAGCATTGCCCTTGCCACGGCAGTGCCGATCGGCATTGCGATCACCCAGTCCAAAACTGCCGCCGACGCTGTGCTTTATCTCGCCTCGATCATGATCACCGTGCCGTCGATCGCTCTGTTCGGGCTGATGATCCCGCTGCTATCGCCCTTCGGTCACGGCATCGGCTATGTGCCCGCGGTGATCGCCGTGATCCTCTATTCGCAGCTGCCGATCATCCGCAACACCTATACCGCCATCGCCAATGTCGACCCGGCCTTGCGTGAGGCGGCTACAGGCATGGGCATGAGCATGGGCCAGCGGCTGCGCCAGGTCGAGATTCCGCTGGCCGTGCCTGTGATCATGGCGGGGGTGCGCACCGCCGTGGTGATGAATATCGGGGTGACCGCCATTGCAGCCTATATCGGCGCAGGCGGGCTCGGCACCTTCATCTCGCGCGGCATCAGCCAATCCGATCCCCGGCAGTTGATCACGGGCGCTCTGGCCGTGTCCCTCCTGGCGATCGCGGCAGACCTGTTCCTCGCTTTGGTGCAGTGGCTGCTGACTTCCAAGGGCATCAAGGGCGGAGCGAGCCGATGATCCGTCTCGAACATCTCACCAAGACTTTCGAAACGGCGGGCAAGCCCTTCGTCGCCGTCGACGACATCAATCTCGACCTGCCGGCGGGAGAGATCTGCGTGCTGCTGGGGCCGTCGGGCTGCGGCAAGACGACGACCATGAAGATGATCAACCGCCTGATCCAGCCGACCGGCGGCAAGGTCTATATCGACGGCAAGGATACCAGCGCGACCGATCCGATCCAGCTGCGCCGCTCGATCGGCTATGTCATCCAGCAGATCGGGCTGTTTCCCAACAAGACTATCTGCGAGAACATCTGCGTGGTGCCCGATCTGCTGGGCTGGGACCGCAGGAAGTCGCGCTCGCGGGCGGCCGAACTGCTCGAACTGGTGGGCATGCAGCCGGACCTGTTCCTCAGCCGATATCCGCGCGAATTGTCCGGCGGCCAGCAGCAGCGCGTTGGCGTGCTGCGCGCACTCGCCGCCGATCCGCCGGTCATGCTGATGGACGAGCCCTTCGGCGCCATCGACCCGATCAACCGCGAGGTGATCCAGGACGAGTTCCTGAAGATGCAGCGGGCGATCCGCAAGACCATCATCTTCGTCTCGCACGACCTCGACGAGGCGGTGAAGATGGCGGACAAGATCGCCATTTTCCGCAGTGGGCGCCTGGAACAATATGCCAGCCCCGACGCGCTGCTGGCCAGGCCGGCCAATGCCTTCATCGAGAATTTCCTCGGTTCCGACCGGGCCCTCAAGCGTCTGCGCCTGGTGACGGCCGGGGAGGCGATGACCGCTCAGTTCGATACGGTGGGACGCCAGGATCCGATCGCTCTGGCCCTTGAGAAAATGCAGGCCTCCGGCCAGCACGCCATCATCATGGTCTCCGCCGATGGCCGACCGGAGGGCCTGGTGGCGCTCGACCATGCCAGGACTGCGACGGGGATGGTCGGTGACCACGCGCGCCCGATCGAGACCACGGCCGCGCTCAATTCGGATCTGCGCAATGCGGTGGCCTCCATGTTTGCGCAGGACATGCCCGTTTTGCCCTGCGTGGACGAGGCGGGGCAGCTCAAGGGCGTTTTGACCTATCGCTCGATCGTCGCCAGCCTCAGCCATGCCGGAGGAGCCGGATGAGCGGACCAGCGGCGGCAATAGCGACCAGGCAGAACAGGCGGCGCTCGCAGTTTTGGGTGCCGCTTGGCATGTGGGCGGTGCTGCTTGCGGTTTGCCTGTGGCTGTGGCTCAGCGGCATGGCGGGCGAGATCCTCGCCTACTGGGACGACATCACCTATCTGAGCCTGCAGCATATCGAACTGGTCGCCTGGGCGGGCGGGCTCGCCATCCTCACCGCCGTTCCCGTGGGTATCCTGCTGTCGCGGCCGGCCCTCAGACGTTTTTCCGAATTCGCGATGCAGATCTTCAATCTGGGCAGCACCATCCCGACGCTCGCCATCCTCGCCTTGTCGATGACCTGGCTCGGCATCGGCATACTGCCATCCGTGTTCGGGCTGTGGGCGGCGACATTGCTGCCGATCGTGCGCAATACCTATGCAGGGCTGCGCGCGGTTCAGCCCCATCTCCTGGAAGCCGCGCGCGGTATGGGCATGACACCGCTGCAGACCTTGTGGCGGGTGGAATTGCCCAATGCACTGTTCGTCATCTTCGGCGGCATCCGCACCGCTCTGGCGATCTGCGTCGGCTCGGCCCCGCTCGCCTTCCTGATCGGGGCCGGCAGCCTTGGCGAACTGATCTTCACCGGCATCGCCCTCGACGAACTGCCGATGATGCTCGCCGGCGCCATCCCCACCGCGATCCTGGCTGTCATGACCGATTTCCTGGTGGGCCGGCTGCAATATTACCTCGTCCCGCGAGGCATCAATCCGCTGCGCTGAACAGCGGCAACAAGCAACAGAGGGAAAGACGATGACAATGCTTACGGAACTGGGCAAGTGCGTGTTTTCGGGGGTGTTTTCGGCGATCGTTCTGGCCACGACCGGCAGCGCGGCCCCGGCGGCCAATCTCACGGTCGGCGGGAAGGATTTCACCGAGCAGCAGATCATCGCCGAGATGACGACGCAGCTTTTGACCAGCAAGGGCTACACGATCGACAAGAAGAACGGCATGGGCACCAAGATCGTCCGCGCCGCCCTGGAGAATGGCGAAGTCGATCTCTACTGGGAATATACCGGCACTTCCCTCGTCACCTTCAACAAGGTGACGGACAAGCTCTCGCCGCAGGCGACCTATGATCGGGTCAAGCAACTCGATGGCGAGAAGGGACTGGTCTGGCTGGCGCCGTCCAAGGCCAACAACACCTATGCCATGGTGGTACGCAAGGACAATCCGAAGACCGACGCCTTGAAAACGGTCTCCGACATGGCGGCCGCCTACAAGGCCGGAACGGCGCTGATGATGGGCACCACGGCCGAGTTTCCCAAGCGCCAGGACGGCTTGCTCGGCCTGCAGAAGACCTATGACTTCGAGGCCGGCCGGGCCAACGTCAAGCCGATGGATCTCGGCCTTGCCTACAGGGCTTTGGCCAACAAGGATCTCGACGTCATCTCCGCCCAGGCGACAGACGGCCAGATCGCGGCGCTGGGGCTGCGCGTGCTCGCCGACGACAAGGGTTTCTTTCCCAACTATGCCCTCACGCCGGTGGTGCGCAAGACCGTGCTCGACGCCCATCCCGACCTGAAGCCGACCCTCGAGGCGCTTTCGGCCAAGCTGGACGATGCCACCATGCAGAAGCTGAACGGCGAGGTCGATGTCGACAAGAAGACGGTCGAAGTCGTCGCAGCCGATTTCCTCAAGCAGAACGGCTTGAAGTGAGCTGCCCTGTCGTCCTCACTCACAAGCAAGGCTCGTGAGGATACCACGGCCTTCGGCCGTGCCGGGGATGACGGTCACTTGCTGATGGAGCCAAAGGAACCAGACCATGATCAGCATTCTGCGCAAGCGCGCGATCGCCGCCTTGTGCGTCGCGGCCTCCTTCGTGTTGTCCACGACCGCCTTTGCCGCCACGCTCACCGTCGGCGGCAAGGATTTCACCGAGCAGTTCCTGCTCGCCGAAATGACCAGGCAGCTCTTGGAAAGCAAGGGTTATACCGTCAACAAGAAAGACGGCATGGGCACCAACATCGTGCGATCAGCCCTGGAGAACGGGCAGGTCGATCTCTATTGGGAATATACGGGCACCTCGCTGGTGACCTTCAACAAGGTGACGGAGCCGCTGTCGCCACAGGAAACCTATGCCAGGGTGAAGACGCTCGATGGGGCCAAGGGGCTGGTATGGCTGGCGCCGTCCAAGGCCAACAACACCTATGCGCTGGCGATCCGGCCTGATAATGCCAAGACGGACGGCCTCGTCACCTTCTCTGATCTCGCCGCCGCCTATAAGGATGGCAAGCCGGTCCTGCTTGGGGCCACGGCGGAGTTTCCCAAACGCGAGGACGGCCTGATCGGCCTGGAGAAAAAATACGGCTTCAAGGCGGGGCGTGCCAATCTTCGGCCGATGGAGATCGGGCTGGTCTACAATGCCCTCGCCAGCGGCGATATCGACGTCGCCACGGTCGGCGCCACCGATGGGCGCATCGCCGCCATGAAGCTGACCCTGCTCAAGGACGACAAGGGCTTCTTCCCGAACTACGCGCTCGCCCCAGTCGTCAGGCAGGCCACGCTCGAGGCGCATCCGGACCTGAAAGACACGCTCGAAGCGCTATCGGCCAAGCTGGACGACGCCACCATGCAGGCTCTGAATGGCGAGGTCGACGTCCACAAGAAGGCGATCGAGGATGTCGCCAAGGCCTATCTCAAGCAGGCGGGGTTGCTTTAATTCTGATGGCTCTTGGACTTGAACGATGAATGACTGTCATTGCGATGCCAATCCTGCGGATCGATTGAGTTCCCAATGACAGCCGGATTATTGCTGAAAATCGAATTTTTTCTGCTTGCGGTACCCGATGATGACGCCTGACTACACCCGCCTCATAGATGCCGAAACCTGGGATTTCATCAACCGGACGAACAGCTTCTATCCGCCTGAAGCCGTCGACTGGTCGATCGAACGCAACCGGGAAGTCTACGACCGGATGGCCCAGGCCTTTCATGCCGGCCGGCCGCCCGGCATCGCCGTCGAAACCACGGCTGTGGAGACACCGAGCCATGCCATTCCGATCCGGATCTATTCGGCGGAGGGAGGCAATGGTCGTGCGACGATCCTCTATTTTCACGGTGGCGGTTTCGTCCTCGGCGGTCTCGACAGCCATGACGACGTCTGCGCCGAGTTCTGCGCGACGACCGGATTGACGGTCGTCTCGGTCGACTATCGCCTGGCTCCGGAACATAAGGGAACGGCAGCGCTGGAGGATGCCATTGCCGCCTATGGCTGGGTGACGGCCGGCCTCGGGCACCCGGTTGTGCTGGCGGGTGACTCCGCCGGTGGCAATCTGGCCGCCTGCCTGGCGGATCATGAGGGGAAAGAGGGGCGGCGGCCGATCGGGCAGGTGCTGATCTATCCCCTGCTGGGAGCCGATTTCGACAAGGGTTCCTATCTGACCCATGCCCACGCACCGCTGCTGACGACCCGCGACGTCATCTATTATCGCGGCATGCGTACCGGCGGCATCGATTGCAGCGCCGATCCGCGCTTCACGCCGCTGGCGGGCTCTAGCTTCGGGCATCTGCCCCCGACCTACGTCTTCACGGCCCAATGTGATCCGCTTTCCTCCGATGGCGAGATCTATTGCAACCGGTTGCGTGCCGAGGGCGTCCCCGCCTCCTGGCATGAGGAGGAAGGCCTGCCGCACAGTTTCCTGCGAGCCCGCAACACGGCATTGCGCGCGAGGGCCGCGATGGAGCGCATAACCCGGGCTCTCTCGACGCTTGCTGCCGAAGGACGAGGATAAGCCCCGTATCGGCAACGCCACCCGCATCGATATCAGGAAGGAACGAGCAATATGGTCAAGGTCTCGCAGGTGCGCGTCAGGCCGCTGGTGCTGCCCCTCAAGCAGCCCTATCACTGGTCCTACGGCATCAGGGAGAATTTCGCCGTCAATCTGATCGAGATCGAGGCCGACAATGGCATGGTCGGCATTGGCGAATGCACGGTGGCGCCGGATCAGGCGGGAACGGCGGCGATCCTCAGGCGGCTGGCGAGCCATCTGGTCGGGCAGTTCCCCTATGACGTCGCGCCCTTGATAGCGCGCATCTTCCACCAGGAATATCTCGGTCACGGCGCCAATATCATGCGCGCCGCCAACCAGATGTTCTCGGGTGTAGATATGGCGATGTGGGACCTGCAAGGCAAACTTGCGGGACTGCCGGTGCATCGGCTCCTGGGTGGGGCCCATAGCAAGGCCGTCGGCTATTTCTATTTCCTGCAGGGAGAGACTGCCGAGGAGCTGGCGCGGGACGCTGCCGCGGGCCGCCAACGTGGGGAGCGCGTCTTCTATCTGAAGGTCGGCCGAGGCGAGAAGCTCGACCTGGAAATTACCGCGGCGGTGCGCCGGGAGATTGGCGATGCGCGCCTGCGGCTCGATGCCAATGAAGGCTGGGGCGTGCACGAGGCGATCAACATGTGCCGCAAGCTCGAGAGGTTCGAGATCGAGTTCATCGAGCAGCCGACGGCAAGCTGGAGCATTCCGGCGATGGCGCATGTGCGCGCAGCCGTCGGCATTCCGATCGTCGCCGACCAGGCGGCCTTCACGCTTTACGATGTCTATGAGATCTGCCGCCAGCGCGCCGCCGACATGATCTGTATCGGGCCACGCGAGATCGGCGGCATCCAGCCGATGCTGAAGGCGGCGGCGGTCGCCGAGGCGGCAGGTCTGAAGATCTGCATCCACAGTTCCTTCACCACCGGCATCACCACCTGTGCCGAGCATCATATCGCGCTCGCCATCCCCAATCTCGATGACGGCAACCAGATCATGTGGCAACTGGTGCAAAAGGATATCGTGACCTCGCCCGACCTCGATCCGAAGCAGGGCTGGATCGAGGCCCTCCAGCGCCCGGGCCTTGGCTTCGAGCTCGACAGGGACTTGGTCGGGGAGGGCGAGAGGCGATTTGCGCAGGCGGCGTGAAGCAGGCAGGTCGCATCTCAATAGGTCGCGCGACCGCCGCTGAGGTCGAAGGTGAAGCCCGTGGTGAAGCTGCAGGCTGGTGAGACGATCCAGGCGATCATCTCGGCGGCTTCGGAGAGTTCGCCGCAGCGCGCCATCGGGATCTTGGCGGTCATGTAGTCGATCGTTGCCTGGGGCAGGGCCTCCACCAGCGGCGTGCGGATGACGGCGGGCGCGAGCGCGTTCACGGTGATGCCGGCCGTGGCATAGTCCTTCCCCATCGACTTCACCAGGCCGATCAGTCCGGCCTTGGTCGCCGAATAGGCGGTCATGCCGGCATTGCCGTCCTTGCCGGCAATCGATGCGACGTGGAGAATGCGGCCATAGGCCTTTGGCAGCATCCGCCGCAGGGCCGCCTGCGAAATGATCAGGGCACCGCGCAAATTGACGGCATGCACCCGGTCGAAATCGGCCAGGTCCACCTCATGCGCCTTGATGTTGGTGGTGCCGGTGATGCCGGCGCAATTGACCAGGGCCTCCAAAGTGGGCAGGTGCTGGTCGAGCCTGGCGAAGATTTCTTCCACGCCGGCGGGATCGTTGACGTCGAGGCGGGCCGCCAGTGACTTGCCGCCGCTGGCGGTGATTTCGGCTGCCAGCTTTGCGGCGCCTGCCTCGTCGATGTCGAGACAGGCCACCGTCGCACCGAGCGCGGCGAGATGGCGGGCCGCGGCAGCCCCCAGCCCGCTCGCGGCACCGGTGATTGCGACGTGGTAATCGGGCCTGAAGCTGGTCGACATGTCCATTCCTTGTCAAATGGGATAGCCAAAGTGTGCAGCGCTTTCACCGCAACGGCTGGATCGCAAAAATACTTCTAAAACAATGAGTTATAGAAATAAAACGTTTCTCTGTGAACGAATTTCTATTTAACTCATTGTTGTTGCATAATTTTCTGAACATGGCGCCGATTTTTCGGTACGATGTTCAAACTGTCGCCGGGTGGCTCAGGGGGCGTCGCGTTCGAGCACCGCGTGCAGGAAGCGCCGCAGCCTTTCGTTGCGCGGTGCGCCGAAGATCTGCGCAGGTGGACCCTGCTCGATGATCACACCGCCATCCATGAAGATGACCCGATCTGCGACGTCGCGGGCAAAGCCCATTTCATGGGTGACGATCAGCATGGTCATGCCCTGCCGGGCGAGGTCGCGGATCACCGCCAGCACCTCGCCGACCAGTTCCGGATCGAGCGCCGACGTTGCCTCGTCGAGGAGCAGCAGGCGTGGTTCCATCGCCAGGCAGCGAGCAATGGCAACCCGCTGCTTCTGCCCTCCCGACAGTTGCGAGGGATAGGCGTCGGCCTTGTCGGCGAGACCCACCCTGGCCAGCAGCGCCTTTGCCTGCGAGATCGCGGTCTCACGCGGCAATTTGCGGACATGAACCGGCGCTTCGATGACGTTGCCGAGCGCTGTCATGTGCGGAAACAAATTGAAGTGCTGGAACACCATGCCCATGCGCATGCGCAAGGCATTGACGTCGGAGGCCGGCGTGAATTCTCGGCCCTCGAAGGTCATTCGTCCACCAGTCGGCTGTTCCAGCCGGTTGAGGCAGCGCAGCAGCGTGCTCTTGCCCGAACCGCTCGGCCCGATGATGGCGATGCTTTCGCCTTCGGCGACCGATAGGTCGATGCCGCGCAGCACCTCATGGCTGCCGAAGGCCATGCGCAGGCCCTGAAGCGTCAGGATCTCGGTCATCGGGGGGCCTTTCGCCGTTCGAGCGCTTTGGCCAGCTGCGACAGCGGCAGGCAGATCGCGACATAGATGACGCCGGCCATGACGTAGATTTCCAGGCTGCGGAAGGATTGGCTGGCCGCGTCATAGGAGCGGTACATGATCTCAGGCACGGCGATCGTCAGCGCCAGCGAGGTATCCTTGATCATGGCGATGACGAAATTTGTGAACGGCGGCAGGATCAGTACGGCGGCCTGGGGCAGGATGATGCGCCGCATGGCGAGCGGCGTGGGCATGCCGAGGCTGCGCGCGGCTTCGTACTGGCCGCGATCGACCGCTTCGATGCCGGCCCTGAACACCTCGGCCGCATAGGCGCCGCCGATCAGGCCGAGGGTGAGCGCCGCCGCGGCGAAGGGACCCAGGCGGATATCGAAGCTGGTCAGGCCGAAATAGATGATGAAGAGCTGCAGCAGGGCCGGCGTGGCCCGGACGAGTTCGATATAGATGCCTGCAATGACCTTCAGCCAGCGCATCGGGCTCATACGCGCCAAAGCGAGAGCCAGGCCGAGAATGATGCTGCCGACCAGGGACAACACGGTCAGTTCGAGGGTCACCACCGCGCCGCGCAGGATATAGGGAAAGTAGCGCTGGGCGAGGTCGAGAAAATCCGCCATGAGCGGGGGACTCCGGACAAAAGGTCAGTCGCCAAAGCATTTTCCAAAGAAGCCGGCAGACTTCTTGATCAAGAAAATGCATTGAAACAAGGAGGTGGAGAGCAAGGTTCGGTCCGAAGAAACCGCACTTTGATCCAGGGACAGGGAACACGACGCCATATGCAGATCGCGTCGCGTTCCCGTGGGCATCACTTCAGCACGCCGGTGATATAGGCTGGGTTGCTCAGGCCGTAATTTTCCATGATTTTCTTGTCCTCGCCGGCCGATTGCAAGCGGCGGATCTCGGCATCGAAGGCCTCGACCAGAGTTTGCGTGCCCTTGCGCGCAAAGACGTAATGCGTCGCCGGCAGTTTTTCGCTGCCCAGATATTCGGGCGGGAGATATTCCACCACTTTGAAGTCATAGGATGGGTTTTTCTGGACGGCATAGTCGAAGGTATAGCCCCACCAGATCGCTGCATCGAGGCGGCCGGCCTTGAGATCGAGCAGCATGGGGTCGGCGGCATCGAACTTGCGGATGTCCTGGGCGCCGAAGCGCTTCTTCAATTCTTCCGCTTCCAGCTCCTGGGCCGAGCCGCGTACCGTGCCGATGACCTTGCCCTTGAGATCCTCCACCTTATCGATACCGCCTTCCTTGCGGGTGACGAGCACGTCGATGCCGTACCAGAAAGGCACCTTGTTGTAAGCCATCACCTTCTCGCGCTCGGCGGTGCGGTAGAGGCCGGCGATGACGTCGACGCGACCCGCCTCCAGGGCCGGTGCAAGGGCACCGTGGACGAGAACGACCGGATCGACCTCGACACCGATCGACTTGGCGATCGCCCTGGTGAAATCGGCATCGATGCCCTTCCATTCACCGCTGCCGATGTCGATCCAGGTCTCGGGCGGAATGCTGAAGGTGCCAACGCGCAGGAAGCCGCGCTTCTTGATCTGGGCGAGCAGATCCTCGGTCTCTGCACGGGCGATGGTTGGGGCGATAAGGCCTGCGCCAGCCATGCCCGCGAGAGCGGCGGCAAAATGGCGGCGGGTCATCCGAACGGTCATGTCTCTTTCCCTTCTGGTTCTGTCTGATGGCTTGATTGTTATGGCCGGGCCGCACTTCTGCGCGGCCTGGAAGGCTTGATGCTCCGGAGCAGGAACGCTCCCTGGCGATTCCGCCAAATCGCAAGACGCTTAGAGTTTGCCGAGGGCGTCCGCGAAGCGGCGGATTGCCGCCAGGCCGAAGGGCGTGCACACCGTCGAGGGCAAAGCCGGTTTGCCGGCGTCCGCGTTGAGGCGCAAGGCAGCGACCTGTTTGCCGTAAGTCACCAGATGGTCGATGCTCTCCTCTAGGAAGACGATGAGCGGCAAAACTTCGCGATAGAGCCTTTCTGCTTCTTCCGCGTGACCGGCCCGCATGGCGTCATACACCTTGACGAAGACATCGAAGCTCTCGCCCCCCGGGATCACACCGGCAGCACCCGCGCGCAGTATATCGGGCAGCTCGAAGCCGCCGCGGCCGTTGAACACGTCGAACATGCCCTCGGTTTCTTCGACCAGTCGGGCGATTGCAACGGCACTGCCTTCGGTCTTGGCCAGGCGGAAATTGGCGTGGCGGCGGGCGAGTTCCCTGAGGCCGGCATTGGAGAGGCCGATGCCCAGATATTGCGGCGCATTCTGGATGCCGACGGGCAGGTCGACCTTGTCGATCACGGCGCTGAAGAAGGCGAGAAGCTCGGACTCGTCGATCGGCGAGACGGGCGGAGGCTGCAGCACCAGCCAGTTGGCGCCGCGCTCCTTGGCCAGCCTGGCGAACTCGACCTGACCGGTGACATTGTTCTCGGCCACGGTAACGCTGAGCGGTACGCGCCCGGCATTCGCCTCGCTGACCCAATCGAGAAGCTGCAGCCGACTGGCACGAGACAATTTGTTGACCTCGGAGGCGAGGCCGAGGACGGCCAGG
Organism: Labrys sp. KB_33_2; assembly: GCF_052114505.1. NCBI lineage: Bacteria > Pseudomonadati > Pseudomonadota > Alphaproteobacteria > Hyphomicrobiales > Xanthobacteraceae > Labrys > Labrys sp. KB_33_2. The sequence goes on from NZ_JBFREW010000018.1 coordinate 103,875, forward strand.
CCGTGGACACCATGGCGGATCATCGCTTCGACCGAAGCCTTCACGGGGGCTTCGATCAGTCCACCCTCAGCGTCGAAATAGGCATAGATCATCGGGTAGACCCCATGAAAGCCGGTATGGGTTTTGGGCAAAGCACGCTCCTTGTTTATCGTTAAACAAGGCCAATATACGAGTCTGAATGGCTTGGCAAGGCCGGGTACGGGTGCCTTCGGGAAAGGGCGGGGTGATGGCGAGAAGACTGCCGGCGCGCTACGCCTTGCTTTTCAGCAGCCGGTCAAAGGCCGAGGGCGACTTTTCGGCCGTCGAAAAAGGCATAGGGTGCCTGGCGGGGCGCGGCGCAATCGCCGATCTCGACATAGGGAACGCCTTGGGCCGCAAGGTCCGTGGCGAGCCAGTTTGCCGGGATATTGGTCATGGCCAGCACCAGGCTGTCGGCTGCAAGGAACGATCTTTCGCCGCTGTTGTGGTCGATGATCGTGGCGCCCCGGCCGTGCCACTCGGCAATGCTGACCTCGACCTGCCAGGTAACGCCGAGCTTCTTGAGTGTCCGGCGCAAGGGAACATCGGCGGTGGTGCGCTGCAATTCCTTGCCGACAAAGGCATCCGGCGTGAGGATGGTGACCTCGTGGCCTTCTTCCGCCAGCTTCCAGGCCGTTCCGCATCCGCGCCAGCCGCCGCCTTCGTCGAGCAGCAGCACGCGCTTGCCGAGACGGGCCTGGCGGCTCATGACGGCCTCGATCGAAAAGACATTGCCCTTGTCGATGCCGGGCAGCGTTTCGACCGCCGGAATGGCTTTCTGAAAGCCGGTGTCGGGCGGAAGGGAGCCTGTGGCCAGGATGACGACATCCGGAGCCACCGCCGTCACGTCCTCGGCCTCCATGTAGCAGTTCAAGCGGACATCGACGCCGCGCTTAAGCAACTGGCGCTCATACCAGGCGAGAAGATCGAGGATCTGGGCACGGCGGGGCTGCAGGCCGGCCAGCAGGAAATTGCCGCCCAGCCGGCTGGCGGCCTCGGCCAGCGTCACCTTGTGCCCGCGTTCGGCGGCGACGCGAGCGGCCTCCAGGCCTGCCGGGCCGCCACCCACCACGAGGACGTGCTTTGCTGCAGCCGCCGGCTCGAAACGATCGCCGCCCCACATGAACTCACGCCCGACGGAAGGGTTGATCAGACAGCTGATCCAATAGTCGCGCGAGCGGCGTCCCCAGCACATCTGGTTGCAGGAAATGCAGCCCCTGATGTCGTCGGCCCGGTCTTCGCTGGCCTTTCTGGCCAGATGCGGGTCGGCGATCTGGCCGCGCACGATGGAAACAAGATCTGCAGAGCCTTCGCTCAGGACAGTCTCAGCATTTTCGGGCGTGCGGATATGGCTTTCGGCAATGACGAGTGCATGCGTCGTGACGGCCTTGATCCTGGCAGCCAGATCAGCGCCGAGTTTTTCCGGATAGAGAAAGGTCGGCATCAGCTTGTGAAAGTCGAGATAGCCGCCGGAACCGCAGGTGACATAGTCGATCAGGCCCTGCCGGTCGTGAAGGCTCACGATTTCGGCCAGTTCGTCGCGGCTGAGCGCAACGCTGTAGTCGGGCTCGTCGCTGATGGCCAATCCGATGATGAAGTCCTCACCGCATGACTTGCGAATGCGGCTAAGGATTTCCTTCGACAGGCGCGTGCGGTTCTCCAGCGTGCCACCCCATTGGTCCTCGCGGCGATTGGTCCAGGGCGTCCAGAACTGGTCGACCAGGCCGAGATAGGCGGCCCAGACCTCCACGCCGTCGAAACCGGCGGCCCGGCATCGGCGTGCAGCCTCCACGAAGCCGTCTATCGTCTCCTGGATCTCGGCCTCGCTCATCGCATGGGAACCGTCGCTGTCGTGGTAGCTCGGCAGCCCGGAGGGAGACCAGTGCGGATGGAATGAATTGTCGGAATCGCCATGGGCGCCGATGTGATAGAGCTGCTGGATGGCGACGGCGCCGTTGTCCTTGATGGCGCTGACGACTTTCCGGAAGGCGGGAATGACGCTGTCGTCACAAACGCGAAAATTGCCGCGTGTGAGAATGGCGGCGGGGTGGACCGGCATCGGCTCCACCACGATCATGCCGGCGCCGCCCTTGGCGCGCTCGGCATAATAGGCAGCATGGCGCTCCGTCGGCAGCCCGTTCACCGCCATGTTCGCGGTGTGGGCGCCGAAAACGATCCTGTTCCTGAGCTCGTGCTTGCCGATTGCGATAGATGAGAACAAGCGGGGAAACTGCTTCGACACCATGGCCATCCGATGGATTGGGAGGGGCGATCGAGGGACACGGGCTTTTGCCTGTGTCCCTTGGATGCATAGCTTTGGTGCTGGTCGTCAGTGCGAGGGCACGACGGCGGCCGCGAGCTGCCTGAGATTTACCACGCCGATGGGCTTGCCCGCCGGGTCGAGGACGGCGACGTCGTCATGCGGCTGGTGGGCGAGCAGCCGGATGGCGCCCTCCAGGGTGGAGCCCGACAAGACCGTCATGCCCTTCGTCTCATAGCCCTCGACGAGGGGTGACATGATCGCATCCACCTGGATGACGCGTCCGCGGTTCACTTCCTTGACGAAGTTCTCGATGTAGTCGTCGGCGGGATTGAGCACGATGTCCTGGCTGGTACCCTGCTGGATCACCTCGCCATCGCGCAGGATGGCGATGCGGTCACCCAGCCGCAACGCCTCGTCGAGATCGTGCGTGATGAACACGATCGTCTTCTTGATCTCCTGCTGCAGATCGAGAAGCACGGATTGCATGTCCATGCGGATGAGGGGATCGAGCGCGGAAAAGGCTTCGTCCATCAGCAGGATCGGGGCGTCGTTGGTGAGCGCGCGGGCGAGGCCGACGCGTTGCTGCATGCCGCCTGAGAGCTGGTTCGGGTAGCGGCTTTCAAACCCGCCGAGACCGACCCGTTCGATCCAGCGCATCGCCTCCTCGACCTGCCGGGCGCGCGGCACACCCTGAATTTCGAGGCCGTAGACAGTATTCTCCAGAATGGTGCGATGCGGCAGCAGCGCGAATTTCTGGAAGACCATCGCCGTCTTGTGGCGGCGGAACTCGCGCAACTCGCGCTGGTTCATCTTCACGACGTCCTCGCCGCCCACCAATACTTCGCCGTCGGTCGGATCGACCAGGCGGTTGATGTGCCGGATGAGGGTCGATTTGCCCGAGCCGGACAGGCCCATGATCACCTGGATGCCACCGACCGGCATGCTGATGTTGATGTTGCGCAGGCCGAGGACGTGGCGATGCCGCTCGTTGAGCTCGGCCTTGGTCGCTCCCTGCCGGACAAGCTCTACCATCGCCTTGGCATTCGGGCCGAAGATCTTTGAAAGGTTGCGGATTTCGATGCCGTACTGCTTCGTACCCTCAACCATGGACCGTCTCCCGATGCTTCTGGAGGCGGCGGCCATAGGCCTGGCTGACCCGGTCGAAGATGACGGCGATGCCGACGATCGCCAGCCCGTTGAAGATGCCGAGGGTGAAATACTGGTTGGCGATGGCCTTCAGCACGGGCTGGCCGAGCCCCTGGACGCCGATCATCGAGGCGACGACGACCATGGCGAGCGCCATCATGATCGTCTGGTTGATGCCGGCCATGATAGTGGGCAAGGCGAGGGGGAGCTGGACGTTCTTGAGCTTCTGCCAGCCGGAGGATCCGAAGGCATCGGCCGCCTCGAGGACATCCTTGTCGACCAGGCGGATGCCGAGATTGGTTAGGCGGATGATGGGTGGAATGGCGTAGATGACCACGGCGATAAGGCCGGGCACGCGGCCGATGCCCAGCAGCATGACCACGGGGATGAGATAGACGAAGCTCGGCATGGTCTGCATGACGTCGAGCAGCGGATTGAGCGTCTTCTGGAGGCGGTCATTGAGCGCCATTAGAATTCCGATGGGAATGCCGATCACGATGGAAAGCACCGTCGCCACGAAGATCATCGAGATCGTGCGCATGGTGTCATCCCACATGCCGAAATAGCCGATCGCCAGCAAGGTGAGGAGGCAGGCGACCACCACCTTCCAGCTGCGGCTGGCGAACCAGGCGATGGCCAGGATGATCAAAGTGATGATCGGCCAAGGCGTCTGCGTCATGAAGCGCTCGGCCTGCATCAGGAAATACTGAAGCGGCGAGAAGAAGCTCTCGATGGCATCGCCATAGGTGCGGGTGAACGTGCGAAACCCCTCGTCGATCGCCTTCTTCAAGTCGCGAAGGCTGTCATCGTTCATATGGGGAAACTTGTAGAACCATTCCATCGATAACCCCTCTTCGCCGCGACGGCGCCCCTGTTGTTTTTGCTATGGGCGTCACGAAAGCGGCGCGCCGGACGCGCGCCGCCTTTTTGCTATCAGAGCGCGGCCTTGATCTTGTCCGCGGCGGCCGGCGACACCCACTGGGTCCAGATGTCGGGATTTTCCTTCAGGAAGTGCCTGGCGCCGTCCTCGCCATTGGCCTGGTTGTCGGTCATCCAGGCCATCACCTTGTTGACGGTGTCGTTGTGCCAGGCGCGCTTCTTCAGGTAGTCCATGACATCGGGAGCGACACGTTCGGAGAACTTCTTGGCGACCAGCGTATAGACCTTGTCGGGAACCCAGGAATTGGGCTTGGGATCGGCACAATCGGCTACGGTGTTGCAGCGCTTCCACTCCGCCTCGTCGCGCGGATAGCCGGGGTCGAGGCGCACCATCTCATATTTGCCGAGCAAGGCGGTCGGGGCCCAGTAATAGCCAAGCCAGCCCTTCTTGCGTTCGTAAGCCTTGGCGATCGAGCCATCGAGGCCGGCCGCCGAACCGGTATCGACCAGCCTGAAATTGGACTTCTCGGCATTGATGGCCTTGTAGAGCTGCGCGGTCACCACGGTGCCGCCCCAGCCTTGCGGACCGTTGTAGATGGCGCCCTTGCTGGAGTCCTCGGGATCGGGGAAGAGCTCGGGATGCTTGAGGGCGTCGCCGATCGTCTTGATGTCGGGATGGGCATCGGCGAGATATTTGGGAATCCACCAGCCCTGCACGCCGCCATCGGGCAGGGAGGTCGCTGCCGTCACCAGCTTGCCATCGTCCATGCCGCGCTTGACCACGTCAGGCAGCAGATCGATCCAGGCTTCCGGCGCGATGTCGGGCTGGCCCTTCTCGGCCATGGAGGTGATCGTCGGCACCGTGTCACCCACCGTGATCTCGGCGGTGCAGCCATAGCCGTTGTTGAGGATGAACTTGTCGATGTTGGACAGCACTTCGGCGCTCTGCCAGTTCATGCTGGCAATGGATACCGAGCCGCATTCGGCCGCCTGAGCCAGCGACATCGGCCCGACCAGGCCGAGAGCAAGGCAGCTCGTCAACAATAGTTTCTTCACGGTCATTTCCCTCTGCTTCAGGCGGCTTTGTCAGGCTGTCGGTGCGCCGCCGTCACCGTGCCCCTTGCAGCTAGGCTGGCAGGCCCATGCTGATGGATTTCTGGAATGCCGCAGCGAGGCCAGCCCCGACAGCCTGGTCGAAGCCGCCCGCCTTCATCGCCTCGATGGCGGCGGCTGTCGTACCTCGGTAATCGAGAAAGACCTCGACGGTGCTCTCTGGGTCATCGCCGTTCTTTTCGAACAGCCGTCCCGTGCCGACGAGAAGAGCGGTCACCGCCTGGCGGGCCACTGCGGCTTCGATGCCGTGGGCGGTGGCATGGCGCATCATCGCCGTCGCCAGCAGCGCCGGAAAGGCAGGGCCTGAGCCTGCAAGACCGGTCAGGTAGTCCAACTCGCGCTCGCTCCCAAGTTCGGCGCTCCTGCCGCACGCCTCGAAAATCCGGCCGACGAGGCGGCGCTCCTCGGCTGATACCGCCGGGGACGCGATCCAGGGCGTGAAGGATGCCCGCACTTCGGCTGCCGCGTTGGGCAGCGAACGCACCGCGCGCTCAGAACCGAGGCCCGAGATTAGCTGTTCCAGGCAAATACCGGCCATGACGGAGATGATAAGTTTACCCGCAGCCTTGACGTTCAGCGCCGGCCAGTCCGCCGGGCGCACGCTGACGATGATGAGATCGACGCTGTCGGCGAGATCCTGATTGTCCCGGGTCCAGCGCGCAGTGGGAAAGCGCGCGGGTTCCCCACTGCGCAGGGAGAGGACCAGATGCTCGGGCGATGTCAGGCCGGCGTCCAGCAGGGCCTGGACGATGGCGCCGCCGAGCCAGCCATTTGCACCGATCACACCGATTTTCAGGGGCCTGCTCATCGTGAACCGCTCATGTGGTCAGCCGGAAACCATGCCTGGCAATGAAACGACCACAAACTCCCCTATCGGAAAGCGTCGCCGCTCATGGACGAAACCCATGCTGCCATAGCCACGCGTTTAGAAGCAATAAAAATGTACACCATTGTCAAAAAACATGACTAGGCCGTTAGAGGTCGATTGACACCAGTGTACATTCTGCCTAGCCTTTTGAGGCACATGCAACGCTGGATCCCGAGCCATGTCGAACGACCCCCTCCTGCAGCCCTTTCAGCTCAAGCATCTCAAGCTGCGCAACCGCATCATCGTGACCTCTCATGAGCCGGCCTATCCCGAGGACGGCATGCCGAAGGAACGCTATCGGGCCTATCACGTGGAGCGGGCGAAGGGCGGGGTTGCCATGACCATGACGGCGGGGTCCGCTGCCATTTCAAAGGACAGCCCGCCGGTCTTCAACAATCTGCTCGCCTACAAGGACGAGATCGTGCCCTGGCTCAAGGACCTGACCGACGCGGTTCACGAGCACGGCGCGGCTGTCATGATCCAGCTCACGCATCTCGGCCGCCGCACGCGCTGGGACAAGGGCGACTGGCTGCCTGTCGTGGCGCCTTCCCATCAGAGGGAAGCCTCGCATCGCGCCTTTCCCAAGAAGCTGGAAGACTGGGACATCGAGCGGATCATCAAGGACTTTGCCGATGCGGCCGAGCGCATGAAGGCCGGCGGCATGGACGGCATCGAGCTGGAAGCCTATGGCCATCTCATCGACCAGTTCTGGTCGCCGCTCACCAACGAGCTGGAAGGCCCCTATGGCGGTTCGCTGGAAAATCGCCTGCGCTTCGGCTTCGACGTGCTGAAGGCCATCCGCGAGCGCGTCGGCCCCGACTTCATCGTCGGCGTGCGCTATACTGCCGACGAACAGCTCGAGGGCGGTACGACCAAGGAAGAGGGCCTGGAGATTTCACGCCGCCTCAAGGAGAGCGGCCTGATCGATTTTCTCAACGTCATCCGCGGCCATATCGACACCGATGCCGGGCTGACCGACGTCATCCCGATCCAGGGCATGGCCAATTCGCCCCATCTGGACTTCGCCGGCGAGATCCGCGCAGCGACGCAATTCCCGACCTTCCATGCCGCGAAGATTCCGGATGTCGCCACGGCACGCCACGCCATCGCCGCCGGCAAGGTCGACATGATCGGGATGACGCGCGCCCACATGACGGACCCGCATTTGGTGCGCAAGATCATCGAAAAGCGCGAGGACGACATCCGGCCCTGCGTGGGCGCCAATTACTGCCTCGACCGCATCTATCAGGGCGGGGCCGCCTATTGCATCCACAATCCGGCCACCGGCCGCGAGCTGACCATGCCGCATGCCCTGCAACAAGCCAAGGTCCGCAAGACCGTGGTCGTCATCGGCGCAGGCCCGGCAGGCCTGGAGGCGGCACGCGTCGCCGGCGAGCGGGGGCATCGGGTCGTTGTCTTCGAGGCGGCAGGCAAGCCGGGCGGGCAGGTCAGGCTCACCGCCCAAAGCCCGCGGCGCAAGGAAATGATCAGCATCATCGAATGGCGCATGAGCCAGTGCGAGAAGCTGGGCGTGACCTTCCATTTCGATAGCTGGGCGGACGCCGACAGGATCGAAGCCGAGAATCCGGACGTGATTGTTGTCGCCACGGGCGGGCTGCCGCACACCGAGGTGCTGTCCAAGGGCAACGACCTCGTCGTCTCGGCCTGGGACATCATCTCCGGCGACGTCAAGCCCGGCTCCAACGTGCTCATCTTCGACGATGCCGGCGATCACGCTGGATTGCAGGCGGCGGAGATGCTGGCGCAGGCCGGGGCGAAGGTGGAGATCATGACGCCCGACCGTTCCTTCGCGCCGGAAGTCATGGCAATGAACCTCGTGCCCTATATGCGCAGCTTGCAGAAGCTGGATGTCGCCTTCACCGTCACCTACCGCCTCCATGCCGTCGAAAAATCCGGGAACCTGCTGGTTGCCCATATCGGCAGCGACTATGGCGGCATTGTCAGGCAGCGCAGCTTTGATCAGATCGTCGTCAATCACGGAACGATTCCGCTCGACGATCTCTATTTCGAATTGAAGCCGTCCTCGAGCAATCTCGGCGAGATGTCTTATGATCAACTGATCGTCGGGGAACCCCAATCCGTGGTTCGCAACGAGAACGGCAGGTTTCAGCTGTTCCGCATCGGGGACGCGGTTGCGGCTCGCAATACCCATGCGGCCATCTATGATGCCCTTAGGCTGGCCAAGGATCTTTGAGCTCGGTGCCACGACTTTCGATGCTTGCCGGACTGGGAGAGGCTTTCAATGACACAGCGCAGCGCGGCTCTTCAGCACTTCGTCGAGGCGGCCAAGGCAGCTTTCGGCCAATTCGCACAGGAATCGCATGCGCGCAGGTCCATCGGCGATATCTTTGCAGCGCTGGAAGAACCGGGCAGGGCACGGTCCGGCCCCGGCGGGCGTCTGCCGGTTTGCGAACAGCTCGATGTTGCCCTTGGTGTCGAAACGGGCCACCCCACGCTCGACAAGCTGCTGCAGCGTTTCAGGGAGGTCGAGCCCAACCTCCAATGGCGCCGGCGTCCGAACAATGACAGCACCGCCAGCGGCAATTTCGACGACAGCCACGCCAATGCGATGCTTCTGGGCCCCGGAGGCCTGGAGGAGCGTAGCGATGTCTGGCTCGGCGTATCGCTGATGGCGCCGAAGGTGCGCTATCCCGACCATGACCATGCTCCCGAAGAGGTCTATCTGGTGCTGTCCGACGGCGAGTTCCGCCAGGGGGAGGGAGACTGGTTTTCGCCGGGTATCGGCGGCTCGTTCTACAACAGGCCCGGCATCCGGCATGCAATGCGCTCGCTCGCAACGCCGCTATTCGCCTTCTGGGCGCTCCGGGCCGATAGGGAGTCCTGAGGACTCTCCGGGTCGATCAGGCCTTGCAACAAGGCTCTCACTTGAAGCCATGCCTTGCATGGAAACGGTCGAGCTCACGCTGTTCCGGCCTTACGCCGGTGAAGATCTCGACATATTCGGGAATGCGCTTCATGCGAAGGGCAACGTCTTCCTGCGTCTGCATCGAGATATAACCGATCTGGGTGAGGTAGGTCGTCCTAGCCCGCACATCGGCTGTGATCGCGGTATAGCCAAAACGCGTGAACATTTGCGCAAGGGCGTCGAGGCGTATCTGGTCGGCAGTTTGCACTTCGGCGAGGATGTCCGGCGATTCGAGGGCCCAGCTCCGCACGGCGAATTCGAACTGGGCGTCGAACAGCGTCTTGTCGATCCAGCAATCGTTGACATTGAGCATCGCTTCCGCGATCGACTCGGCATAGGCCTGCGCTTGCTTGACGAGATTGCCGGTGTTCTTGTCGCGCCAGCGCTCGATCAGGGCGCCGAGGAGTTCCTCGCGGTCCTTGAAGAACCAATAGAAGCTGGTTCGCGACAGGCCGAGCTTCTTGGCCAAAGGCAGGATCTTGAGCGTGCTGACCCCGGATTCGAGCAGGAGTTCATAGGCCGCCTCCAGCCAGACCTCGGCCGAGCCCCGCCAGCCCGTTTCGCCCAAAACCTGCTCCATGACGCCCCCTCCATCAACGGCAAATCGGCGATCAGGCGAAATGCACATGAATGTCGAGCATAGCGTCAATTGTGTCTATTTAGTAGACATAATTGTACAGGCGTTCACGCGCCTTTCCGATCCATCGCAGCCCAGATGGTGCCTCAGCATGCCGGCGCGGTAAACCATGGCGACGACAAACGCGTTTGACCACCCTCCTGCTCATGGACGGGAGGGTGGTCAAACGCTTGATCGATGCGGGGTAGGACAAAGCCGCTGCGAATTGCCCCGAAGGCCAACGGATAGCGGATCCGATTCCGAGCAGTCAGTCGAAAGGGCCGCCCCTCGACATCATCCAGTCGAGAACGGCCGGGTCATGGATTGGAGCTATCTGTCGATCACCAGGTCGCTCAGCGGCTTGGAGCAGCAGGGCAGGAAGAAGCCCGCCTCGACCTCGCGTTGGCGGATGCCGCCATTGTGCTGCATGTCGACGCTGCCGCTGACGAGCCTGGATTTGCAGGTGCCGCATAGGCCATTGGCGCAGGACGAGGGAAGGCGAACGCCCGCCTTCTTGGCTGACGACAGCACCGTCTGCTCGCCGGCTACCTCGATGGTCCGCGACTGCTTGGCGAACTCGACCTTGAAGAGTCTCGCCTGCGGCGTGATATCGGCAGCCGGCTCCTCGACGCCGACACCGTCGAAGCTCTCCTCGTAGTAATTGTGGGCCGGGCTGCCCAATTCGGCGCTGAAGGAGCGGACGGCCTGCATGAAGGGCGCCGGGCCACAACACATGATGACACGCTCGGTGAGATCCGGGATGGCCAGCGACAGGAACGCCTTGGATATCCGCCCGGTCAATCCCGGCCAGGACGGTTCGCCGATGAGCTGCTCGGGAAGCAGGAGCAGCCGCAGGCCCTTCAACCGGTTCGCCAGCACGCAAAGCTCGTCGCGGAAGACGAGATCGCGCGGCGTCCTCGCCGCATGGACGAAGACCACGTCCGCGGCTTGCGCGGAATCGGCAATATCCCTGACGATGGACATCAGCGGGGTGATGCCCGAGCCGCCCGACAGCAGCGCGAGCTTGGCCGGCGCGGCTCCTGGCCGCACGAAAGCGCCAAGCGGCCCCAAGGCCTTGACCGTCATGCCGGGGACGAGATTGTCGTGCAGCCAGTTCGAGACGCGGCCGCCTTCCGTGCGCTTCACCGTGACGGTGATGGCCTTCCGCCTCGCCGGCGAGGAAGACATGCTGTAGCAGCGGCTTTCAAGCAGGCCGTCGATCTCCAGCTCAAGCGAGAGATGCTGGCCAGCCTCGAAATCGAAGGCCTTTCCCTCGGGCGACAGGAAGGTGAAGCTTTTCACGTCATGCGTTTCGTCATGGACATCGACGCAGAGGAGCAGGTCGAACGCTTCGGCGTGGGGAGCAATGGTCATGCCGGCACCTGCCTGCAGCGAGCCGTCAGTAGCCATTGGCGCGCATCCGATCGATGTACCAGCTGACGAAATTGTCGAGCTGGCCTTCGGTGAAGGGGGAATAGGGGCCGGGCTCATAGGCCGGATCCAGAACCCCCGAATAGGAACGCGCGACCAATTGCGCATCCTGCTCGTTGGTGGCGAGCCACACATTGGTGAGCTTGTCGAGATCGTAGTCGCGGCCCTCGACGGCGTCCTTGTGCACCAGCCATTTCGTGCGGACGAGGGTCTCGTCGGCGCTGAGCGGAATGATCAGGGTGCTCACGGCATGGTCGCCCATGAAATGATGCCAGCAATTATGGCCCCATAGATGGACGTCGCCGAGATCCTTGCGCGTCATCGAGCCAAGCAGCTTGGAGGAGGCGGCGGTGGCATCCGGCGTCTGGGACTCGCCGGCACCCGCGATGATCAGGCGCTGGGTGCGGAAATTGGTGGCGCAGTCGACGAGTTGCTCGACTGGTGCCGAGGGATGGCCTTCAGCCTCCCAGGCCTTGGTGCGTGCCTCGTAGAGAGCCTGGTGCTTCTCGGCTTCTTCCCGGTCCTCGGGGCTCAGGCTGGCCGGATCGAAGCCGAAATCGAGATCGATGAAGGAGACGCAGAGCTCGGGGTGATTGGACGAGCAGTGATAGCATTCCCGATTGTTCTCGATGGTCAGCTTCCAATTGCCCTTCTCGATGATCTCGCTTTGGAAGGCGACCTTGCTGTTCGCGATGTCGTAGGGCGCCAGGCGCTCCCGCATCACGGTCTCGAGCGTGCCGATGTCTTCGGGGGGATTGTCCGAAAGGCAGACATAGATGAGCCCGCCGATCGACCGGAAGTGAACGGGCTTGAGGCTCCTGCAGGTCTTGTCGAAGGTCGTCCCCATATGCGGGGCGTAGGCGAGTTCGCCCGTGAGCTCATAGGTCCACTGATGATAGGGGCAGACGAGCTTGGAGACGATCGAAGTGCCGCTGTCCAGCAGGCGGGCGCCGCGATGGCGGCAGACATTGTGAAGCACCCGGATCTGGCCGTCGTCGTCGCGCAGCAGAATGATGCTGGAGCTGCCGAGATCGATCACATGAGCATCGCCCGGCTCGGGGACGTCGCATTCCAGCCCGACAAAGATCCAGTGCCGGCGGAAGAACACCTCCAGATCCGCCTTGAAGACATCCTCGCGCGTGTAGAGGCCGGCGGGAAGGGCATGGCCCGCCATGCGCTGATCCAGCAGGGGCGAAATCGCAGACGAGAATGTATTGAGCATGAGTTTTCCTCACCAGATTTCCTCCCATATTGCGCGTTTGAAACCGCCCGCTCAACGGCACAAATGTTTGCATTTCCCATAACTCAATGTAATGCGTATCGGGTGACGCCACCGTCATCGCGGTGCATTCGGCGCGTTAGAATTCCCGAGGGCTGTAGGTCATGGCCAATCTGCGGCGAAAGCTTCCTCCGCTCACCGCTCTCACCGCCTTCGAGGCGGTGGCGCGCCTGGGCGGTTTCACCAGGGCGGCCGCGGAACTGGGCGTCACCCAGGCGGCGATCAGCCGCCAGATCCATCTCCTGGAGGACATGTTCGGCTTTCCCTTGTTCCGGCGCCTGCACAGGCGGGTCGAATTGACCGAGAAGGGCAAGCAGCTTTCGTCCACGACCTCGACGGCCTTCAATCTCATTGCGGAGACGATCTCGGACTGGTCGAAGGAAGAGGCCGAGGACGATCTTGCCATCGCGGCGACGATAGCCTTCTCCCATTTCTGGCTTCTTCCCCGCATTGCCTCCTTCTCGAAAGCCCACCCCAACATCAGGCTGCGCATCATCACGCAGGACAATGCCGTCAAGGTCGACGGCGAGGACGTGGATCTGGCCATCCGTTTCGGGAGCGGTTTTTGGCCTGACAGTGACGCCGAATTTCTCTTCCGCGACGAGATCTTTCCCATCTGCAGCACCGATTATGCGCAGGAGATCGGAGAGATCAGAGATCTCGCCCAGCTCACGCGCTATCCTCTGATCACCAACGATACTGCCGACCCCACCTGGACCAATTGGGCCGAGTGGCTTGCGGCGTTCTCCGTCGCGGCTCCCGGCAAAGCCTCGGGAATGCATTGCAGCTTCTATACCGAGGCGATCTATGCGGCCTTGAACGGTCACGGCATCGCGCTCGGCTGGCGCCGGCTGGTCGAGGATCTGCTGATCCAGAACCGGCTGGTCAGGCTCACGAATGAAGCCATCGTCACGCAAAGCGCCTATTTCTTCATCGCCCCGCGGCGCAAGGCACGGAAGAAGGCCGTCGATCTGTTCATAGACTGGCTCAAGCGGGAAGCCCGTCTTCTCGAACCCGCCTGATGGACCTTCGCGGCCGGCTCAGCCCAGCATGATGTTGATGGTCTTGGCCTCGGTGTAGGAGATCATCTCCTCGATGCCTTCCTCACGGCCGACACCGGAATTCTTCATGCCGCCAAAGGGAACGCCGAGGAAATGGTTGGAGCAGCCATTGATCCAGACGTGGCCGGAACGGATCCTGCGGGCGACATTGAGGGCGTTGCGGATATCGTTGGTCCACACCGCGCCGGTCAGGCCATATTCGGTGCTGTTGGCAAGGTTCACCGCTTCGTCCACCGTTTTCCAGCGCCCAACCGACAGGATGGGGCCGAATATCTCCTCCTGCCATAGCCGCATGCCGGGCTTGACGTCGGCATAGACTGTTGGTTCCACCCAGAACCCCTTGGCGAAGCGCTCGCCTGGGGGCCTGCGGCCGCCCGTCATCAGGCGCGAGCCGTCATCCCTGGCGCTTTCGAAAAAGGAAACAACCTTTTCCAATTGCAGGCGTGAATTGAGAGGGCCCATGTCGGTGGCAGGATCGAAGGGATCGCCGAGCTTGAGGTGGGAAACCTTCTCGACCACGCGCTCGAGCACGGCATCATGGATGTCCTCGTGCAGGAGCAGCCGGCTGGTCGATCCGCAGGACTGGCCCTGCCAGCTGAAGTTCATGCCGCGCACGGCAGCGGCCGCGATGATTTCGGGGTCGGTGTCGGGAAAGGCAATCAGAGGGTTCTTGCCGCCCAGTTCCAGCGTCACATGCTTGACCGCCACTTCCGCGGCCGAGCGCTGGATGGCGCGTCCGGTCTGGGGCGAGCCGATGAAGGCGATGCGCTTGATGCCGGGGTGGCGGACGATGGCATTGCCCACCGTGGCGCCGGGGCCGGTGACGATGTTGAACACGCCCGGCGGCAGGGCCTCGCGCGCAACCTCGGCCAGCAGCAGCGCCGACAGAGGGCTCGTCTCCGGCGGCTTGACGATCACCGCATTGCCGGCCGCGAGCATGGCGGCGGTGCGGGCGACGGCAAACATCAAGGGATGGTTGAAGGGCGCGATGCGCGCCACCACGCCATAGGGCTCTCGCACGGTCAAATGCAGGTTCTCGGCCGTGGCGGGAATGGTCTCGCCCTTGAGTTCGTGAATGAGGCCGGCATAGTAGGTCAGGCTTTCGACGGCATGGCCGACATCGCCGCGCATCGGCGTGATGGTGTTGCCGGTGTCGGCGACCTCGATCTTGAGGAACTCTTCGGCGCGGGCGCGCAGGGCCTCGCCGAAGGCGCGCATGCGGGCACCGCGCTCGGACGGAGTGAGGGCGGCCCAGGCAGGCCAGGCGGCATCGGCAGCGGCAAAGGCACGCTCGACGTCCTCGGCCGTGCCGCGCGGGGAACGGCCGATCACTTCCTCGGTGGCGGGGTTGATGGAAATGTCGAACTCGCCGCTCGAAGCGTGCACCAGTTCGCCGCCGATCAGCATCCTGTCATGTTCTATCGCGTAAGCCATGTCTGCGTGCTCTTTCCGGCCACCCGGGCGGGTGGCCTGACATCAATGGGTGATCATGCCGCCATCGGCATTGAGGAGCTGCCCGGTAATCCAGCGGGCCTGGCGGGAGAGCAGGAAGGCGATGGCATCGGCGATGTCGTCGGGGCCGCCGGCGCGCTTGAGGCATTGCTGCTCGATCATCGCGGCCTTCTGCTCGGGCGTCACGGTCGCCCGTTCGACCTCCGTGAAGGTCGGGCCAGGCGTCAGCGTGTTGACCCGGATCGAGTGGCCACCGAGCTCGCGCGCCATGGCCCGCGACAGACCCATCACGCCGGCCTTGGACGAGACGTAATGAGCATAATTGGGCCGCCCGAACAGGATGGTCGAGGAAGCCACGTTGACCACCGAGCCTTCGCCCGATGCCACCAGCGCCTCACGAGCGGCACGCGTCATGTTGAAGACGCCCTTGAGATTGACGGCCTGGACCTGGTCCCACTCGTCGGAGGGGATTTCCCAGAAGGGACGCATCTTCAAGGTGGAGAAGATCGAGGCGTTGTTGACCAGGCCAAACACACCGCCGAAGGCTTCGACCGCCGCCGCGACGGCTCCCTGGCAACTGGCCTCATCGGCGACATTGGTGCGCACGAACAGGCGCCGGCCGGTGCCCGGCGTGTCTTCCTCGGCCACCGCGCGGCCCTTGTCCTCGTTCCAGTCGGCGATGCAGACATCGACGCCTTCGCCGGCGAGCGTGAGAGCGAGCCGGCGCCCGATGCCCTGGCCGGCGCCGGTGACGATGACGGCGCCGCGTGACGGGTAAGATTGCATGATGGGTTCCTTTCCTGCGGGCCGGATCAGGCCGCCGCGTGTTCGGGCTGGCTCTGGTGGATGTCGAGCTGCAGCGTGACCAGGGAAGCTTCGTCCTTGCGCACGACCTCGGCTTCCAGCAGCGTGCCGCAGGCGGTGCAGACATGTTCGCGCAGTTCGAGATCGGCATGCGTACGGATATGCGGTCCATAGGTCTCCGGCTCGATGCGATAGCTGCGCACCCTGTCCTTCCAGTTCGCCGTAACGGGGCCGAGGTCGCAACCGCAGCCACAGGCAAAGCGCCCCTCGGCGATGGTGAACTCCCCTTTGCCGGGAGCATGCTTGGGCGTGGCGCCGGCCAGGCGCCGGCTGCGGATCGCGGCCCGGGCCTGTTCGGTTGCGGAGAGGTCGACTGTGCCCTTCGCGATCACCACGCCATATTGGGCGGCCGCCGCCGTGAGGCTGACATGGCGGTTCGCGACATCGCCGAGCACGGCGGCAGGATCGCGCAGCAGCGGGTCGCCATAGCCACCACCGCCCTGGAAGGCATAGCCGAGCACGTCGCGCGAGGTGAGGCGCATGCGGCCGGGTTTGGGGCCGAGCTGCTCGACTCCGGCAGCCAGCAATTCGTCGAGATCGCCGGCAAGGCCTGCGAGGGCGGCCGGATCGCCGGCGTCGCGGCGGATGACGTTGCGGCCGCAGGCGCCGGGCAGGCCGCCGAACTGGCCCACCGCATTGGGCACCTCCACGCCATGGCCGAGCATCATGGCATGCAGGGCGTCGGTACCATAAGGTGCGATGGCGAGGGAGGCGCCGGCGCCGCCGCGCTGGCGGCCGGGGCCGCCGCTATCGGGTACGAAGGCACGGAAAAGGTAGAGGAAGGGTCCGTTCGCCTCATTGGCCTCGACATTGGCGATGGCCGGTCGCGGCACACAGAAATCGCCGGAGCCGTCGAGGCCGTCATGATCGGGGAAGGCCCCGCCACCTCCCGCCGTCGAGTCGAGCAGGAAGGTGCCGAACGGCCCGCCGTCGCGGTCCTGCCCCGCCAGTGTCATCACCATCATGTGGCCCTTGGTGACGGCCTGGCTTTCGCCGGCATGTTCGGGCGAGCAGGCCACCATGCGCGACAGCGCGGCAACGACGACGTTCTGGACGATCCAGGCCGTCGAGATCGTGCCCGAGGAAACCGGAGCCGGCCAGGAGGCGTTGCACAAGATGCCTTCGGGCGCGACGAAATCGACGGCGCGCAGGATGCCCTCGTTCCAGCGAATGCGCGGCGCGAGGATCGGCAGGAGCCCGGTGAGAGCGGCGCCGCGCATGCCCGAGGCCGTGCAATTGATGAAGCCGGGCGCTTGCGGCGAGGTCCCCGTCATGTCGAGGGTGAGGCGGTCGCCCTTCTTGGTTGCGGTGACGCAGACGCGGTAGAGCACGTTCTCGTGGCCGTCATGCTCGATATAGTCGCGCGCCCGGAAGACGCCGTCGGGCAGGGCTGAAAGGACCTGGCGGATCTGGCGCTCGGAACTGGCGATCTCCTCGGCCATGATGGTCTCGACCGTGTCGCCGCCATAGCGGTCCATCAGTTCGACCAGGCGGCGGGCCGCCACGGTGTTGGCCGCAATCATCGCCTTGAGGTCGAGGCCCAGGACATGGGGCAGGCGGGTCATGCCCATGATCATCTGCCACAGATCCTGGCGCAGCACGCCGTTCTCCACGAGCTTGATGCCCGGCAGCAGCATGGCTTCCTGCTGGATTTCGGTGGCACCGATGGCCCAGGAGCCGAAGCTCATGCCGCCGACATCGAGCTGATGGGCGCAGGAGCCGGCCCAGGCGACATGGCGGCCCTGGTGGAAGATCGGCGCGACGATCGAGACGTCGGGCTGATGGATGGCGCCGCGATAGGGATCGTTGAGGATGAACATGTCACCCTCGCGGATTCCTGGATTCTCGGCGAACTCGGCATTGATAGAACGGATGACCGAGGACATCGTGCCGGTGTGGAACAGCACCTGCGGACCCATGGTGACGATCGAGCCATCGGCGAGATAGAGGCCGTTGTTGAAGTCGGTCGCCTCGGTCACCACCGGCGAGCCGGAGACCGATTTGAGCGTGATCGCCTGTTCCTCGGTGATCGCCTGCAGCTTGTTGCGCACGACCTCGAAGGTGATGGGATCGATGGCGTTGTCAGTCGTAGACATTGCTGCCTCCAAAGAGCATTTTCTAGAAAAGTCGATAGACTTTTCGGCTAAGAAAATGCGTCAAAACAAAGAATTAGGGCGGGTTGCGATCCCATCGGATCGCACCATGTCCTAGCGCTGCTCGATGGTGATGTTGTTGGTGGCGTCGAGCCGGGCGACCTGACTGGCCGCCACGAAGACCGAGGTCTCGGGGTGCTCGATGACGGCGGGGCCGGTCACGATGAAATCCTTCGGCAGCTCGCGCCAATTATAGACGGCGCAATCCATCCATGCGGTGGCGACGGGCTCGAAGATCCGGCGCTTGCCGACTGTCGGCTCGCCCGTGGGGGCCACAAGGGCGATCTCGGGCCGACGCGCCTTGCCGAAAGCCTCGACACGGACATTGGTCAGCTCGAGGCCGGCCTCGCGGAAGGCCGATCCCTTGCCATAGGTCTGCTCATAAACAGCCTCGAAGCGCGCGACGAGTTCGTCCAGCGTCGCAGCGGCGATCTCGCCCGCCGGCACGGGAATGATGAGGTCGTTGGTCTGGCGGCGATAGCGCAGATCCGCCGTGCGCACGAGCTGGATATCCTCGCGGGCGACCCCGGCCCGGCGCATGGCGTCCAGGCATTCGGCTTCGAGGCTCGCGAAGGCCGCCGCGATCTCGGAGGCGACCAGGCCGTCGGCAGGCGGGCGCGATCCGCCGCCTGCCCGCATCAGCAGCGACTTTTCGACGGCGAACTGCAGGTCGGCGGCGAGCGCTCCATAGGCCGAATGCGCCATGGAGGTCACGGGCACCACCATCTTGGGCACGCCGAGCTCGGCGCCATAGCCGGCGCAATGGACCGGGCCAGCCCCGCCATAGGCGAAGATCACGAAGTCACGCGGATCGTGGCCGCGGCCGATGGTGACCTCGCGCAGCGTATCGGCCATCTGTGCATCGACGATGCGGCGTATGCCGGCGGCGGCCTCCTCGGTGGTCAGGCCGAGCGGCTTGGCGATCTGCTCCTCGATGGCGGCCGATGCCGCCGCCTTGTCGAGCTTCATCTTGCCGCCGAGAAAGGTCTGGGGATCGATGATGCCGAGCACGACATCGGCGTCGGTAACGGTGGCCAATCTGCCGCCCCGCCCGTAGCACACCGGTCCTGGCCGGGCGCCGGCGCTGTCGGGGCCGACGCGCAGCTGGCCGTCGATGACGCGGGCGATCGAGCCGCCGCCGGCGCCGATGGCGCGAACCTCGATCATCGGCGTGGCGATATGAAAGCCGCCGGCCTCGTGATTGGTGGACATCAGCGGCTTGTCGTCGACCACGATGGCGACGTCGAAGGAGGTGCCGCCCATGTCGGTGGTGATGAGGTTGCGATAGCCCAGCTTCTTGGCCAGATGGACCGAGCCCATCACCCCGCCGGTCGGGCCGGAGGTGACCAGTGTCACCGGCCGGCGCGCGGCCTCGGCAACCGGCATGACGCCGCCGGCCGAATTGAGGATGGAGAAGGCGCCCTTGAAACCGCGTTTCCTGAGCATCTGCTCGATGCCGTCGAGGTAGGAGACGACCTTGGGGGCAAGATAGGAATTGAGCGCGGCCGTGGCCGTGCGCTCATATTCGCCGATGACGGGGGCAACCTCGCTCGAGAGGCTGACATAGGCGCCCGGTACTTCCTCGCCGATGATGCGGGCGGCAATGCGCTCATGCTCGGGATTGCGGAATGACCACAGGAAGGCGACAGCGAAGGTCTGGACGCCCTCGCTCGCCAGGGAGCGAACCGCGGCCCGCACCTGCTCCTCGTCGAGTGCAACCAGCACTTTGCCGGCATGGTCGACACGTTCGCGGATCTCCCGCACCAGATGGCGCGGCACGATCGGCTGGGGATAGCGCCGGCGCGAATACCAGCCGAGCCGGTCGACCGGCACACCGGCGGTAAAGCCCATCAGGCGCTGGATCGCCAGCGTGTCGCCGAAACCGCGGGTGGCGAGCAGGCCGGTACGGGCCCCGTCGCGCTCGATGACGGCGTTGGTCGCCTGGGTCGTGCCATGGCCGAAGGCGATGACCCGAGCCAGCAATTCCTCGCCGGTCATGCCGCGCTGCGCGGCGGCATCCTGTACGGCATTGAAGACGCCGACCTCCAATTCGCCCGGCGTGGACAGCGCCTTGGTGGTAATCAGGCCGCCATTCTCGTCCAGCAGAACGAGGTCGGTGAACGTGCCGCCAATATCTACACCCAGAAACATGGACTTCCTCCCAGCTTGGTACCGGATGATCCATGGCCGAGCGCGTAGGCTGCCGTGCATGGCACAGCGGCTGGAAACGCGCTTGAAATTGGATTCTGTCCCGGCGCGGGGCTCTCTTTCCCCGCGAGCATGGGTCGAGTTTTACGCCCGTGCTTTACGACAATCCAATATATAATTCGCAGTGATACATAGCCAAATGCCTATGAAATGAAGAATGACGAACGGGCTTGCTGAGGCATCGTCGGAAATAGCTGGAGCGCCACCTTTGTCATGCCCGCCAAATGACACAGGTCGAGCCAATTCTTTTCGTTTATTGACGGACGAATCCTCAGCCCGCCATCATACCGCCGCAGGAGGCTCGAAACTCGGTACCTGACCATCTGCGGCTGCCTCCCGCACGAAATCCATCAGCCGGGACTGGAAGCGCGAGAAGGTCTTGCCCCGCTTGTGGATCAGGAAGACGGGGACAGGCAGGTCAAGCCCCGGCGTCGCGACCTGCCGCAGCAGGCCCCTTGCGAGTTCGTCGCGCACGCAGCTCTCCAGCACGAAGGCGACACCGGCATGATGGCGCACCGCCTGCTTCATGGCCTCCGGATGCCCGAATTCGAGGACGACCTCACGATGCCGGATGCCATGGGCATAGAGCGCGTCCTCCTCGAGCTCGCGCCGGACCTGCTGGCGAGGGGAGGAGACGAAGGGCAGGCTTGCGATCGCCTGCGGATCGGCACTGTTACCGACCAGGGAGCTGTCGGCTGCGACGACCAGGACGAGCTGTTCAGTCCATAGTTTTTCGACGCCGAGGCCATCGACATCGTGCCGTGGATCCAGAATGCACAGTCCAAAATCGCAGGAGCCATCCCTGACGCTGGCGGTGACGAATTGCGGGTTGGAAACCTGGACGGTGATGCCGCCCTCGCGCAAGGTGCGGCGAAAGGCGGCGAACATCGGAGGCAGCACATAGGAGGCGACCGTCATGGACGCCGAGACCACGGCGCTGCCTGCTTCCCCGTCGCCTGACAGCGCCAGCTCGCGTTCCAGTTCGCGGGTTCGGGTGACGACATCGCGAGCCCAGGCCTCGACGCGGATGCCTTCCCGCGTCAAAACCAGGCGCCGCCCGCTGCGCTCGAAGAGCTTGGCGCCGACCTTGTCCTCCAGGAAGCGCAGATGCGCGCTGACCACCGGCTGTGCGATGCGCAGCCGCTCCGCCACGCGGGTGACGCTCTGAAGGTCGCAGACCATGCAGAAGATCTCGAGCTTGTGGAGCGTGGCCTGGGACGCGAACAAGCGCTGCGTACTGTGCCCTTTGGTCATTGGAGTCCTATCGGCACTCGGCATTTCGCGCCTTCCGGCTTGAGCTGGAGATCCTTCGATTGAGAAAATAGGTCAAGACAAAGAGTTATACCAATGGCCGCGGGGATTCTCGTTGTTCAGCCACTCTGTCGCTGTTGCGCTGCCCCTCACTCTAACCCTCTCCCCGTAAACGGGGCGAGGGGCGAGGGGCGAGGGGCGCGCAAGCGTCGCAACATGTCCTTGCAATCCTGCATCTGGCCCAACCGTCGGGCGAGACGAATTGATTTCAGGTTAGAGCGCCACGCCGATGTTTCCCCTCGCCCCGTTCTTGCGGGGAGAGGGGCAGCGAAACCTCGACGCAATCAAGGAGCACAGCCGGGCCGGCACGACCGGCTCATGCAAATTTAAACGAGGGCAGGAAGATGTCTTCGACCGGCGGGTGGCGCCAGGTGCGCAGCGGATATTTGTCGATCAGCCGCTCGAACTGGGCCTGGGCTCGCAAGCGATAGTCTTCGAGGTCGATGCCCGGCAATTGCCGGTCGCGCATCACCACCCGGCCGTTGATGATGGTGGTCTTGAAATCCCGGCCGGTGCCGCTGAGCATCATGGTCTGGATCGGATCGATGACCGGGCCGAGTTCGAAGGCACCAAGATCGAAGAGCGTCATGTCGGCCTTGGCGCCGGCGGCAAGCCGGCCGAGATCGGGGCGCCCGAGGGCGTCGGCCGCCACGAGGGTGGCAGCGTTGTAGAAATCGGCCGAGCTGCAGGCGCCGACATCCGCATCGGCAACCCGGCACAGGCTGATACCGATACGCATGTTCTCCACCATGTCGGGCGGGAAGGTGTCGGTGCCCAGGCCGATCGGAATGCCCTGGCGCTTGAGGCGCGCGAAGGATTCCATGGCGCCGCCATAGCGAGAGAGCACGAGCGGGCAATGGATCAGCGTGGCGCCGGATTGCGCCAGCAGGCCGACATCGTCGCCCCTCCGCGCCACCTTGGAGTGGCCGGTCAGGTAGACGCCATGGGGCAGCAGCGAGCGCCTGGAGAGGAAGCCGAGCGAGGCCAGCCATTCCACCGGCGTCTTGTCATGGCGCTCCACGATCGTCTCGAATTCGTCGATGCCCTGGCAGCAATGCAGGCGGATCGGACAGTCGAGCTCCTCGCGGATATGGGCCGAGCGCCGCAGCAGCTCAGGGGTGCAGTTCTCGATGCGATCGGGCGCCAACATGCCTCGGATCAGCCCGCCATGCGCGCCGTCATAGGTGCGGACATAGTCCCTGGCCGTCTCCAGTCCCCTGAGGCCGCGCTCCTCGTCCCAGAAGGTATCGAAGCTGCCGTCCTGGCGGATGATGGTGACACCGGTCATGTAGCAGGGGCCGAGATAGGCCCGGATGCCGATCTCCGCCGCGCTGTCGGCCGAGCGGGCGAACTCGTCATAGGTCTCGGCCCATTGCCGGTAGAACATCGAGGTGATCGGCAGGGCCGTGGTGATGCCGTTGCGCACCAATTGCGCGAAGGCATATTTCATCTTGAAGGTCTGCTCTTCGGCCGAATACATCTCGATCGGACCGGCGGCGAGATAGTCGTCCGGCCAGACGCGCCCCTTCGCCCAGTCGGGCTGGTTGTCGAAGGCGAGGATGGTGGTGTCGAGGTCGCCCAGGGCATTGAGATCGATGAAGCCCGGCCCGAGAATGGCGTTGCCCCCGTTGATTTCCTCGTCGACCTCGCCCTGATAGCCACGCCCGACGAAGACGATGGTGTCGTTCTGGTAGACGACTTCGGCATCGACGAGCGTGCGGTGCTGCTCGCCGTCGAAGCCGATCACATAGCGCGCTTTCACTCTGGTGGTGGTCATGATTTCCGGTCCGTTCGGGATGACTTGAGGAGGAGGTGGATCAGGGCGTCATCGGCCCGGCCCAGCGATTGAGGCCGATGGGTGTGGCGAGCGCCTGCCGGTACATGCGCCGATAATGGGGTTCGAGCTCGTCAGCGGCGGATTTGCAGCGGGCCATGTATTCGGCGAATTCGCCGGCCAGGAGGCGGGCTTCCTGCTTCAGCGCATTCTCGTCGACCGTGAGCAGGCGGCGGTTCTCGACGACGATGCGTCCGCCCACCATCACCGTGGTGACCGACGAGCCGTTCTCGCAATAGACGAGCTGGCGCCTGAGGTCGTTGAGGGGCGTGAAGGCGAAGCTGTCGAGATCTAGGAGGATGATGTCGGCCTGCCAGCCCGGCGCCAGCCGCCCGGTCGGGCGGGGCAGGCGCATGGCCCTGGCACCGGCCGAGGTCAGCGCGGTCAGGATTTCCAGGGGAAGGGGCCAGCGGTCGAAATCGGGATCGGCGACGTTGTGGACGAGGCCGGCGACCTTGCCGACGGTCCACAGATTGATGCCGTCATCGGTGGCCGCCTCGTCATTGCCGAGACAGACATTGATGCCGCGCTGGCGCAGGCGCCTGAACGGCATGATGCCGCTGCCGATCTTGAGGTTGGACACCGGATTATGGGCGATCGAGCAGCCGGAATCAGCCAGGAGCGCCAGATCGTCCTCGTCGATCCAGATGGCGTGGATGACCATGGCCTGCTCGTTGAGCACGCCCCTATCATGGGCATAGCGGATCAGCGACTTGCCGTAATTGACCTCGCCGAGCACGCGCTGCAGGCGCGTTTCCAGGATATGCATGTTGTAGGGAAGGTCGCGTTCGCGGGCGAGCGCGCCGAGCGCCTTGAAATAGGAGGGTGTGACGCGCTGGGGCGCCGAGCACGACACCGCACAGCGCAGCCGTCCCCCGGCGCGACCATGCCAACGCTCGAGGAAGCCCTCGTAATGGGCGAGCAGGTCGGCGTCCGACATCAGGGGCACCGCTTCCATGCGCTCGCGCAGGTGGGACGGCAGCAGATCCTTCAGGAAGGGGTATTTGGCGTGCTCGACCACATTGGGCTGGTCGAGCGTTACCGTGGCCCGCATGCCGGCATCTTCATAGGCCTGCATGACGTTGTCGACTTCCGTCTGTGTGACCACCGGCACGAAGAAGCAGTCGTCATGCACAGAGGTGACGCCCTGGCGCAGCATCTCCATGGCGCCGAGCATGGTGCGCACATAGGCAAAGCGCGCGGAGACGACCTCGCGCATCAAAGGCGGTACCTCGTAGAGCATGAACAGCTCGAGCGGCCAGTTGTCGAGCGCGCCCTTCATGAAGTTGGCCGGTGAATGAAAGTGGCCGTTGACCAGGCCCGGCATGGCGAGCTGGCCGGCGGCATCGATCACCCGCACGCCGTCCATGCCGATTCCGGCCGCAAGGTCCGGGGCAATCGCCTCGATAGTGTCGCCGCGGACGAGGATGTCGGCCCTCGAATGCTCGCCATTGGTCTCATCGAGCGTGAGGACGCGCGCATCCTTGATCAATGTCAGCATGGCCTCACTGCTCCCTGTCCTGGCCACCGGCCGGATCGGCCCGGTGCTTGACCAACTGGAGACGCGTCCTGGGATCGAGCGAGTCGCGCAGGGAATCGCCGAGCAGGTTGAACGCCATGACCAGGATGGTGATGGCGAGGCCCGGAATGGCGGCGATATGGGGCGCCACGAACACAAAGCTGCGGCCTTCGCTCGTCATGATGCCCCATTCGGCGATCGGGGGCTGCACGCCGAGGCCGAGGAAGCTCAGGCCGGCGGCGGTGATCACCACCGCGCCGACGATGGTGCAGCTATAGACGACGGAGGCGGCCACCACGTTCGGCAGCATTTCCACGAACAGGATCTTGAGATCGGGCGTGGCCATGGCGCGCGAGGCCTCGACATAGGCAAGGTCGCGCTCCTGGCGGGCCGCGGCATAGACCACCCGGGTGTTATAGGGCACCAAAGTCACCACCAGGGCGATCATCATGTTGACGAGGCCGGGGCCCATCAGCGCCGCGAGCATGATGGCGAGCAGCGCCATGGGGAAGGCGAACAGCACGTCCATCAGGCGCATGATCACCTCGCCGAGCCGGGGATACCAGGCGCCGATGAGGCCGAGTGGGATCGAGATGGCCGCCCCCAGGAATACGGGGATGACGCCTGAGATCAAGGTGAGGCGCGCGCCGTAGATCAGGCGCGAAAGGATGTCGCGGCCCTGCTGGTCGAGCCCCAGCAGATGGCCCGGCGTGCCAGGCGGGCGAAGCCGCAGGGCCGGATTGGCTTCGTTGGGCGGGAACGGGGCGAGAAGAGGCGCGAAGATCGCCGTGAGGAGCAGCACGATGATGATGCCGGCGGCGATGCGGGCGACGGGATCGCCGAGTACGCCGCGCCAGACGAAATAGAGATTGCCGCGGCGCTGCGGCGAAAGCTTGCTGGCCGGCGCCAGGGAAGGGACCGCGGTCATGGCAGCCTCACCGTTGCTTGGGATCGAGGGCGTGGACGATGACGTCCGAGATCAGATTGCCGAGGACGAAGACGATGGCGACCGCGAGCACGCAGCCCTGGATCACCGGCACGTCGCGCTGCATGATGGCGTCGAACAGGAGTTGGCCGACGCCGGGCCAGTTGAAGATGATCTCGGTGAAGATGACGCCACCGAACAGATAGCCGATCTGCAGGCCGCCGATGCTGGCGAAGGTCGGCAGGGTGTTACGCACGCCGTGGCGCAGCACGATCTGCCGGCGGCTGAGGCCGCGGGCGCGGGCGGCCAGGATATAAGGCTGGCCGAGGACATCGAGCATGCGCGAACGGGTGACGCGGGTGACGACGGCGATCGAGGAGGCCGCGGTCGCGATCGCCGGCAGCACCATATGATGGAGCAACTGCCCGAGGCCGCCGGGATCGATCATGTTGTACATGCCGGAGATGGGGAAGAGCTTCCATTTGAAGCCGAAGAAATAGAGCAGCACGATGCCGAGCCAGAACACCGGCAGCGAGGCCAGCACCAAGGTGAGAGCCACCACCGACTTGTCGGTGAAGGTGCGGAAACGCGGCGCCGAGAGCACGCTGAGCCCGAAGCCGCAGGCCAGCACGATCACGAGGCTGCCGGCCATCAAGACGAGCGAGTTGAGGATCTTGGGCAGCAGGATCTGCAGCACCGGCAATTGCTGCGAGACGGAATTGCCGATGTCGCCATGCAGGAGATTCCACAGCCAGCGCAGATATTTCAGGATCAGCGGCTGGTCGAGACCGAGGCGCTGGCGCAAGGCTTCGAGCTGCGCTTCGGTGGCCATGCGCCCGAGCAGTGTCAGGGCGATATCACCGGGAATGAGCTGGAGCGACAGGAAAACCACCAGTGTCACGCCAAGCAGCACCGGAATGGCATAGAGAAGCCGATTGCCGGCAAAAGCGAAGATGGACATGGCAAAGCCCTTCATTGGTGCATCTGGCCGTCCCCATCGAGCCTTCGGATTCACGCATCTCAACCCGAACAGATGGAGCGCTGAGATCCCTCCCGGACTTCGGGGAAGGCGCCGGTGTGCAGCACCGGCGGATGGGGGAGCGTGGTGCGACATGGACCAACTGGTCGTCCTAAGCGCCACGCTATCCCCCCCCGAGCCGGCTTTGCCGGCCCCAGCACACACAAGTTGTGTGTGCGACCTCCCCGAAACCGGGGAGGGATCGTTGCGCTTTGCTCGTCTCGGCGTCGATGCACGAACACCAAAATCTCAGCGGGGGCGACTGGACGAGGGGTGTTGCTACTGCTTGGTGATGCCGGTGAGGTCGAACCAGTGCTGCGGCGCCAGCACGAAACCTTTCACTTCGGGCCGGGCCGCATAGACGGAATCGGCCGTGTAATAGGAGGTGAAAGCCATGTCGTTGGCGATGGCATCGCGCACCTCGTGCAGCTTCTTGTCCATGGCCTCCGCCGTGGCGGCACCGCGGGCCTGCGACAAGAGGGTGTCGATCTTGGGGTTGTTGTAGTAGCCCGAATTGCAGCAGTTCGGCGGCAAAGCGGTGGTGGTTATCATCTGGTCGAGCCAGGCAAAAGTGCTTTCGCCCCAGGAGGCCGATGTCAGGCCGGTGCCCTCGCGCATGCCCTTCGACATCATCTCCCAGAAGGTGTTGTTGTCGAACATCTCGATGCTTGCCTTGATGCCGATCTTCTCGAAATCGCGCTGCAGCCACTCGGCGTCGCCCTTGGTATTCACGTCGGCGCCGGCACCGAAGGTCCAGTCCATCCTTGTGGTGAAGCCGTTGGGGTAGCCGGCTTCGGCCAGCAGCTTCTTGGCGCCTTCGGGGTCGTAGTTGCAGTCCTTATAGGCGGGATCGAAGCCTGGGCCGCCGGGATTGAGTACGCCGTAGGCTGGACGGGCCAGGCCCTTGCGCTGATATTTGGCCATGTCGTCGCGGTTGATCGCCATGCAGGCGGCCTTGCGCACGCGTACATCCTTGAAATGCTCGTCCTTGTGGTTGAGCCACAGCACATAAATCATCGGGCTCTGGCCGGAGATGATCTGGATGCCCTGCTGCTTGAGGAAATCGAGAGAATCGGGGGAAGGCGTGCCGATCACGTCCACTTCGCCGCCGGCCAGCGCCAATTCGCGCGTGGAGACCTCGGGAATGCCTCTGAAGATGATCTGATCCGCCTTGGGCTTGCGCGTTGGATCCCAGTAATTGTCGTTACGGGCGATGACGAGTTTCTCGCCCACCACTCGTTCCACGAATTTGAAGGGACCGGTGCCGATGGGATGCTGCTCGATCTTGTCGTTGCCATAGGTCTCGACGGCGGTGGGGCTGATCATGCGCGGCGCACCCGAGCCGCCGGCGGCCATCCGGCGCAGGAACTCGGCATTCGGCTGCTTGAGATTGATCTTGAAGGTAGTGTCGTCGACCACCTCATAGCCGGCGAGGTCCTGCCACATCCAGCCCATCAGGCCGGGGGAGACAGGCTGGAAATATTTGAAATTCTTGTCCGTCATGCGGTCGAGATTGAACTTGGCCGCTTGCGCGTTCCAGGGCGTACCGTCATGGAACTGGACGCCCTTGCGCAGATGGAAGGTATAGCTCTTGCCATCGGCCGAGACGTCCCAGCTCTCGGCCAGCGCCGGCACGATCTTGGGCGCGACGTCGGGGCCCTTGGTAAGATCCTCCTCGACGAAAGTCTCGAACAGATGGCGCACCACCTTGAAGGTGTTCCAGGTGCGCGAGGCGTGGGGGTCGAGGCGGCTGAAATCCGATTCCACCGCGAAAGTGATGGTGTTGCCGGCCGCAAGCGCCGGTGGCGCGTCGAAGGCGGCAAAGGCGCCGGCAATCAGCGCGGCGGCCGTCACGCCCGCGCGCAGCAGGCCGCTCCAGGACCTGCGCGGTCCCGTTCGTTCGGTGCGATGCTCTTTCGTCATGATGGTTCCCCTCGTGATTTTTCATTGTCGTTGGGATGGTGTTTTGACGTTCAGGGCCCGCCATGGCGGAAGCAGGCCACTTTCCTTTCGCCGGCGATGGCCGTCAGCGTGGGTGCCGATCGGGTGCAGGGCTCGAAGCGCTCGGCGCAATTGCCGGCATAGATGCAGCCCGCTCCCATAAGGCCCGCGGTTCCTTCCAGATCCTCGGCCCGCTCGGCCGCCTGTTCCCAGCGCGAATCCTTGCGCAGATGCAGCACGGTTCCGAGGAAGTCGCGGGTGAAGGGATGCAAGGGCTCGGCATAGACTTCCTCGCTGGTGCCCTGTTCGAGCACGCAGCCGCGATACATCACCATGGTGCGGTCGCAGAACTGCTTGACGATCTTCAGGTCGTGGGAAACGAACAGGAAGGTGAGATCGAGCTTCTTTCTCAGCTCCGCCAGGAGATTGAGGATCTGGGCCTGGATCGAGACGTCGAGCGCCGAAACCGGTTCGTCCAGGAACAGGAACTCGGGTTCGAGCGCCAGGGCGCGGGCGATGGCGATGCGCTGGCACTGGCCGCCGCTATATTCGTGCGGATAGCGATAGGATTGGCGCGGATCGAGGCCGACGAGTTCGAGCAGTTCGTCGACGCGCCGGCTGGCCGCCGCGCCGGAAATGCCGAAATTGAGCAGGGGCCGGGCGATGTTCTCGGCCACCGTGCGCCGCGGGTTGAGCGATTGCAGCGGGTCCTGGAAGACGATCTGCAGCCGGCGGCGATAGTGGCGCATCTGCTCGCGCGAGAGGGCCCGCAGATCGGTTCCATCATAGCGTATCTCGCCGCTGTCAGGCTCGATCAGGCGCAGGATGATGCGCCCGAGCGTCGACTTGCCCGAGCCCGAGCCGCCGACGCAGCCGAGGATCTCGCCCTTGGCGATGGTCAGGCTGACATCGTTGACCGCCTTGGTGCTCGCGGCGGGCCGGCGCAGCAGGCCGCCCTTGCTGACGGAGAAGGTCTTGTTGACGGAACGCACCTCGATCAGGGCAGGGCGCGTCATTGGGTTGCACCCGCAGCGGCGAGGTGGCAGCGCACCATCCGACCCGGGCCGGCGGCGCGCCAGTCCGGCAGCTTCTGATGGCACAGCCCGATCGCCTGATCACAGCGCGGCGCGAAGCGGCAGCCGGGCGGCGGTGCCAACAGGTTTGGCGGTTCGCCCTTGATGAAGGTCATGGCGTCCGAACGGGCGTCCGGATCGGGAATGGAGCGGATGAGGGCCTTGGTATAGGGGTGCAGCGGCTCGGACAGGACCTCATCGATGTCGCCGGCCTCCTGGACATGGCCGCCATACATCACGAGGACGCGGGTGGCGATGGCGCGCACCACGCCGATATCGTGGGTGATGATGACGATGGGCAGGCCGGTTTCGCGGCTGCGTTTCTTGAGCAGCAGCAGGATCTTGGCCTGGACACCGACATCGAGCGCCGTCGTGGGTTCGTCGGCGATGAGGAGTTCCGGCTTGCAGGCCAGCACCATGGCGAGGCCGATGCGCTGGCACATGCCGCCGCTGAGCTGGTGGGGGTAGCTTGCCAGCACGCGCGCGATGTCGGGAAAGCCGACCTCCTGGAGCGCCTTGGCAGCCGCGGCGCGGGCGCCTTTGCGGCCGAGGGCCGGATCGTGGCGCATCAGCGTCTCGACGAGCTGGGATTCGATGGTGAAGGAAGGATCGAGCGAGGCGCGCGGGTTCTGGAAGATCATGCCGATGGTCTTGCCGCGAACCGTCTCCATCGCCGCCTCGTCGAGAGTGAGGAGGTCGCGCCCGCCGATCTCGATCGATCCGCCGAGATAGCGCCCGGGTGGCGAGGTGATCAGACGGATCAGCGAGAGCGCGGTCACGGTCTTGCCCGAGCCGGATTCGCCGATGATCGCGAGAATCTCGTTGCGATGGAGGTCGAAGTCGACCCCGTCGACTGCCACCACCGTGCCTGCCGGCGTGGCAAACCCGGTCTTGAGATTGCGCACCCTGAGGATGGGCCTGGTATCGCGATCCATCGACATCTCCCTTGCAGGCGGTTCTGTCGGATACGATCTGGAGCGTCACATGTATACAATAATGTGTCAACAATGAAATTCAATCTGCGGTGGCATTGCATCCGACCGTCGGGCAACGTCACCACATTCCGTCAATATGAACAGCAAGCGTGCCGGTCAGGCCTGCCAGGAGCGGTGATTGAGTTGATGCGCTTCGTGAAAGGGTTCCTTCGGGCCTGATCGATCCTGATCCTCAACCCAGAAGGGCTGGATGGCACGACGGCATCGTTCCCCATCATTGCCATTGACGCCTGCGGGAAATCACATAAAGATACAATATCGTATACAATATTAAGAACAAAATGCGTCACCCCGTCCGAGGAACCCCATGCGCATCAAGCTCATCAATCCCAACACCACGGCGTCGATGACCGAGGCGATGCGTATCAGCGCCTGCGCCGTGGCTGCGCCCGGCACGGAGATCGTTGCCTCGACTTCTCGTTCCGGAGCGGCCTCGATCGAAGGGCATTTCGACGAAGCCATGAGCGTGATCGGCCTCGTCGACGAGATTCGCGACGGGCCGCCCGCGGACGCCTATGTGATCGCCTGCTTCGGCGATCCGGGCCTGCTGGCGGCGCGCGAAATCACGGACGCGCCGGTGATCGGCATTGCGGAAGCGGCCATGCATGCGGCCGCTTTCGTGGCCACCGGCTTTTCCGTCGTCACCACGCTGGAGCGCACGCGCATCATCGCCGAGCATTTGGTGCGCAACTACGGCATGCACAATCACTGCCGCCGCGTGCGGGCGACGGAACTGCCGGTACTCGAACTCGAGCAGCCGGGCACGCGGGCTCGCGACATCATCCTGGCCGAGTGCCAGATGGTGCTGGAGGAGGACAAGGCCGGGGCGATCGTGCTCGGCTGCGCCGGCATGGCCGGCCTGGCCGATTTTCTCGAGGACAGGTTACAGATCCCGGTGATCGACGGCGTCTGCGCCGCGGTCAAATTCGCCGAGGCCCTGGTCGGCATGGGCCTCAAAACCTCCAAGCATGGCGACCTCGCTTATCCCCTCGCCAAGCCCTATGCCGGCAAGTTGGCCGCCTACGCGCCAGCCGGCTGGCGCGTATCAGCCCAGCGGTCGGAAGAGCGACTTGAAGTCGATGCGGGCCGGAACGTCTGACAGGTCTACCTGGGCTTCGACATGGCGCAGATGGTGCTCCATGTTGCGGGCGGCATCCTGCGCATCGCGCTTGGCCAGGGCATCGACGATGCGCTTGTGTTCGTCATAGGCGCAGGGAACCGCACCGGGAGATTCGTAAAGCGCGATCACCAGCGAGGAGCGCGACACGAGTTCATGCACGAAATCCTTGAGAACGTCATTGCCGGCCATGGAGGCAAGTTCGCGATGAAAGTCTCCCGACAGTTGCAGCCGCCGGCGCTTGTCGCCTTGCTCCTGGGCCCGGGCCTCTGCTTCCACCGCGGCCCGCAGGCGAGTGATCTCCGCATCGGTGATGGTCGCGGCCAGGCGCCGGATCAGGATGCACTCGATCTCGCGCCGAGCCTCGAAAACCTGACGTGCTTCCTCCACCGAGGGGCGGGCCACGATCGCCCCCTTGTTGGGGATGAGCTCGACCAGTTTTTCATGGGAAAGCTGCTGCAGGACCTTGCGGATCAGCGTGCGGCTGACGCCGAAGGCGGTGGCCAGGGCATCCTCCTGGAGCGGCGTGGCCGGTCGAAGCTGATGATTGATGATGGCCGAATAGATCTCCGAATGGATCCGTTCGTCCACCCGTCCGCGGCGCCTGGGGGCGACAGGCGCTTGCTTCGTTTGAGGCCCGGACGATGGGGGCATGATGTGGCCTTGCAATTTGACTCAACGGAGGAAACCAAGTGTATTCTACATTGTATATTGCCGAGTTGGAAACAACCCCTGTCATGGTGGCCGCAACCAGGCGGCGGCACCCGGATTGTGAGGCGGCATGACCAGTGCACACAGTGAAACAGATGGGATGACGACGTTGCCTCCGGCCGTGCTGGAGGTCCGGGATCTGCGAA
Source organism: Labrys sp. KB_33_2 (assembly GCF_052114505.1). NCBI lineage: Bacteria > Pseudomonadati > Pseudomonadota > Alphaproteobacteria > Hyphomicrobiales > Xanthobacteraceae > Labrys > Labrys sp. KB_33_2. The sequence continues at coordinate 136,763 of NZ_JBFREW010000018.1, forward strand.
TCGAGTTCCCGACACGCACGGGCACGCTGGTTGCTATCGACAATGTCTCCTTCGACATCGTCCAGGGCGAGATCCTCGGCGTGGTCGGCGAATCGGGTGCAGGAAAGTCGATGACCGGCAGCGCCCTGATCGGGCTTTTGCAGGCGCCGGGCCGCATCGCGGCGGGCAGCATCCGCCTGAGCGGGGAGCGCATCGACAACCTGCCTCCGCACCGCCAGCGCCAGATCCGCGGCCGGCGGATCGGCGCCATTTTCCAGGACCCGTTGACCAGCCTCGACCCCTTGTTCACCGTGGGGCGGCAACTGACCGAGACCATCCGCACGCATTTTCCCGATCTGAATCGCGAGGGAGCGCGCCAGCGGGCGATTCGCCTTCTCACCGAAGTCGGCATCGCCGACCCCGTCAATCGTTTCGAACAATATCCGCATCAATTCTCCGGCGGCATGCGCCAGCGCATCGTCATTGCCCTGGCGCTGGCGGGGGAGCCCGAGCTGATCATCGCCGACGAACCGACGACGGCGCTCGACGTTTCGATTCAGGCCCAGATCCTGGCCTTGCTCAAGCGCCTGGCACGAGAGAAGAACACCGCCATCATGTTGGTTACCCATGACATGGGGGTGATTGCCGAGATCGCCGACCGCGTGGCGGTGATGTATGCCGGGCGAGTGGTCGAGATCGGCCCGGTGGAAGCGGTGGTGCATCGGCCCAACCATCCCTATGCGGCTGGCCTGATGGCTTCGATCCCATCGCTCAACCGGCAGGTCGAGCGCCTGGCGCAGATCGACGGGGCGATGCCGCGTCTGGGCAGTTGGCCCAAGGGCTGCGCCTTCCACCCGCGTTGCCAGCAGAGCGGTCCGCGCTGCCAGGCCGAGAGTCCCCGGCTCGCCATTGCAGGCGCCACCGCGGCGGCCTGTTTCTTGCATCAAGGCGGTACAGCGCTCTGACGATCACGCGAGAGCGGCATCTCCCGCGCCGGGTAAACTCGTCTCCCACGCTGCCATACAATATTGTATACTCTTTATAGTACAAATTTGTAGACGGCTGGTGCCGCTTATGGAATGATCGAAATGCCCGAACTGGATACGGGCAGGGGAATGGATCGTCTGCGAAGAACGGTGTCACCAGCCATTCGGAACGCAGCCGATCGCTTGGTGGCGAAGCGCGAGACAAAAATAAAGCCGCGCCGTCGTGACCGCCGACGAAGGACCGTTTAACCGGGAGATGGCCGTGAAGACCTATTTGAAGATCCTGCTGATCGCCTCGTGCGCCGTGCTGGCCACGGGAGCGGCCAGCGCCAAGACGCTGCGTTTCGCTGAAGCCCAGGAAATCAGTTCCATGGACCCGCATGCGGCGCGGGACGACTTCACGCTCAGCTTGCTCAGCAATGTCTATGAAGGATTGGTGCGCTGGAACCGCGACCTCAAGCTCGAGCCGGCTTTGGCCGAGAGCTGGGAGGCGGTTTCGGACACCGAGTGGCGGTTCCATCTGCGCAAGGGTGTCAAGTTCCACAATGGCGCCCCCTTCACCGCCGACGACGTGATCTTCTCCTTCGAGCGGGCGGGCGCGCCGGGCTCTCCCTTCGCCGGGCTGCTCGAACCGATCGCCAAGATCACCAAGGTCGACGATCACACCGTCGAGGTGACACTCAAGCGCAAATATGCGCTGCTGCTCAACGATTTCGCCGGCTGGTACATCCTGGACAAGAAATTCCAGGAATCGGTCGGGGCCACCAAGCCGATCGACCTGTCCTCCAACACCGGCGGCGCCATGACCACCCAGGGCATCGGCACCGGTCCGTTCAAGCTCGCCTCGCGCCAGCCCGACATACGCACCGTGCTGGTCAAGAACGAGGACTGGTGGGACAAGCCCCAGCACAATCTCGACGAGATCGTCTATACGCCGATCACCAATGCCGCCACCCGCGTCGCCGCCCTCTTGTCGGGCGAGGTCGACTTCATCCGCAATGCACCGCCCCAGGATGTGGACCGCATCGCATCCACTCCCGGCATGAAGATCATGCGCGCGCCGCACCTGCGCTCGATCTTCTTTGGCATGGACCAGCAGAGCAAGACATTGCCGGGCAGCGGGGTCGAGGGCAATCCGCTCGCCGATGTCAGGGTGCGCAAGGCGATCTACCAGGCCATCGACATCGAGGGCATCAAGCGCAGCATCATGCGCGGCAATTCGCGCCCGACGGCCGTGCCGCTCGCGCCCGAGCTTCCCTACTACGATGCCAGCCTGGACGTGCGCTTCCCCTATGACGTCGCCGCCGCCAAGGCGTTGCTGGCGGAAGCGGGTTATGCCAAGGGCTTTACCCTGCCGATGGATTGCCCGGCCGGTTCCTTCATCAATGACGAAAGGATCTGCCAGGCCACCGTCGGCATGCTCGCAAAGATCGGCATCAAGGTGCAGTTGACCATGCACACGCCGGTCCAGACCGACACCGAGCTGCCCGCCGGCAAATATTCCTTCTACATGCTGGGCTGGGCCGGCCTGCCCTCGATCGACGCCTACAACATCATGTCGGCGACGATCCATACGCCTACCGGCGATCTGGGCACCTGGAACCCCAAGGGCTATTCCAACCCCAAGGTGGACAAGCTGATCGAACAGATCGGCACCGAATACGACCCGGCCAAGCGCCAGGCCATGATCTCGGAAGTGGTGAAGATCCATCGCGACGAAGTCGGCAAGATCATGCTGCACCAGCAGTTCCTGACCTGGGGCATGAGCGACAAGGTCAATGCCGTCGTGCCCGCCGACGAGTATACGCGCTTCTGGTACTACACCATGAACTAGGGCTGCGAGCCGGCCTGTGCCGGCGACGCCATGCCCTCAGTCTTCGCTTGCCGCATGATGTTTTCTCCGGGTCCCCCGAAACTGTCCGGCGTCATGCGCAAACGGAGGGGCGGTTTCTCCCACCGCCCCTCCGCAGGTCCCGTGGGGTGTGACCGCATTTCAGCTTATTCACTCTGATGAGGTCGCTCAGCCCCTCACCCATACCCTCTCCCCGTAAGAACGGGGCGAGGGGGCTTTGGCGGCGAGTTTCATGCCGGCGGCACGCCATCTCGCCCGACCGTCGGGCGAGATGAAGGGACTGAAGATCAATCGCAACGCTCGTGCCTCCTCGCCCCGTTCTTACGGGGAGAGGTAAGGTGAGGGGCAGCACAAACCGAGGGGCATTGCCGTTGAGTCGTAGCCTTTGCTCAACTTCTTGTTTTGACGCACTTTCTCGACCGGAGACTCCTTCGTCTCTTCTGGAAAATGCGCCAGGGATCGAGAGACCCTCATGATCTCCATGCTCGCAACCCGCCTCACCAGCGTCATCCTGGTCATGCTGGTCGTTACCGGGTTGTCCTTCTGCATCTTCAATTTCCTCGGCGACCCCGTGAACAATGTACTCGGCGTCAATGCCACCCTGGCCCAGCGCGAGGAATTGCGGGCTGCCCTCGGCCTCGACCAGCCGACGATCGTGCAATTCTGGCGTTTCATCGAACGGGCGGTGGTTGGTGATTTCGGCGTCTCCTACCGCAACCGGCAGCCCGTGCTCGATCTCATCCTCACCCGCTTGCCGGCGACGCTGGAACTGGTCTTCGCGGCGACCCTGACCGCCTTGGTGGTCGGCATTCCCATGGGGGTCTATACGGCGCTGAGGCCGCGCGGATGGTTGAGCCGCCTGTTCCAGATGGGCTCGCTCCTCGGCATTTCCATGCCGCAGTTCCTGATCGGCATGCTGCTGATCCTGGTCTTTTCGGTGGAGCTGCGCTGGCTGTCGGCCTTCGGGCGCGGCGACACGGTGCGGATCGGCTGGTGGACCACCGGTTTCCTCACGGTGAGCGGCCTCAAGGCCCTGATCATGCCCACCATCACGCTCGCCGTCTTCCAGGTCTCGATGATCATGCGCCTGATCCGCGGCGAGATGTTGGAGGTGCTGCGCTCCGATTTCATCAAGTTCGCCCGGGCCCGCGGCCTGTCGGACCGGGCTGTTCATCTCACCCATGGCCTGCGCAACAGCCTGTTGCCGGTGATCACCATCGTCGGCCTGCAAATCGGCTCGCTGATCGCCTTCGCCATCGTGGTCGAGGCGGTGTTCCAATGGCCCGGCATGGGCCTCCTGATCCTGCAGGCGATCGAGTTTGCGGATTTTCCGGTGATGGCAGCCTATCTCGCCTTCGTCGGTTTCAGCTTCGTGCTGATCAACCTGATCGTCGACCTGACCTATCTCCTGGTCGATCCGAGATTGAGGGTGAAATGAGCCAGTTTGCCGCCATCGTCCGGACCATGGCCACCGGCGAACTCGCCTGGCGTTTTCGCACTTCGCCCGCGGTCATCATCGCCACCTTCATCCTCGGCCTGCTGATCCTGTGCGCCGTGGCCGCCAACCTGATCGCGCCGCATGATCCCTTCGATCCGGCCACGCTCGACATCATGGATGCACGCCTGCCCCCCGTCTGGTCGGAAGGCGGGAGCGTCCGCTACCTACTCGGCACCGACGAGCAGGGCAGGGACATTCTGTCGGCCATCTTCTACGGCATGCGCATATCGATCCTGGTCGGCGCCGCGGCCGTGCTGTTCTCGGTTACCATCGGGGTGACCCTCGGCTTGCTGGCCGGTTATTTCGGGGGCTGGATCGATGCCCTCATCATGCGCCTTGCCGATGTGCAGCTCTCCTTTCCAACCATCATGATCGCTTTCTTCATCGATGGGGTCGCCAAGATCGTGATGCCGGCGGCGTTGCGCGAAGACATGCGCTTCTATGTCGTCATCCTCGCCATCGGCGTCGCCGACTGGGTACAGTTCGCACGCACGGTGCGGGCCGCCACCATGATCGAGCGCCAGAAGGACTATGTGGCCGCGGCGCGCATCAGCAAGGTATCCAGCCTTCGCATCGTGCTCTCGCATATCCTGCCCAACACGATCGGGCCGGTGCTGGTGCTCGCTACGCTCGGGCTGGGCGTCGCCATCCTCACCGAGGCAATCCTGTCCTTCCTTGGCCTGGGCATGCCGCCTTCCCAGCCCTCGCTCGGTACGCTCATCCGCGCCGGCAACGATCTCCTGCTGTCGGGCGAATGGTGGATCTCCCTGTTCCCGGGGGCCGCGCTGGTGCTGCTCGTCCTCTCCGTCAACATCGTCGGCGACTGGTTGCGCGATGTCCTCAATCCTCGTCTTCGTTGATCCCTGTTTTGTCGATCATGGGCCCTGAAATGACCGATCTGCTTCTCACCAATGTCCGCCCGGATGCCAAGGAAAGCGCTGACATCCTGATCCGCGGCGGCAAGATCGCCGCCGTCGGCCGCGACCTGGCCCGGCCCGAAGGCGTGCCGCAGGTGGAGGGCAAGGGGGCCATCGCCATCGCGCCTTTCGTCGAAGCCCACGTCCATCTCGACAAGATCCTGTGGGGCCTGCCTTGGCACAGCATCAATGTGCCGCCCTCCTTGCGGGCCATGATCGACAATGAGGTCGCCATCCGCAAGGAGCTGCCCTGGGGCGTGCCCGAGCGCGCCGGCAATCTGATGCGGCGCTGCGTGGAGATGGGCTCGACCCATATCCGCAGCCATGTCGATATCTCCACCGCCTACAGGCTCGACAATCTGCACGGCGTGCTGGAGGCCTGGCAGAAGGTGAAGCATGCCGTCGGCCTGGAACTGGTCGCCTTCCCCCAGACCGGCCTGATGATCGATCCCGGTACCGCGGATCTGATGGAGGCTGCGCTGGACGAGGGCGCCTCGGTCATCGGTGGCATTGACCCGGCCACCATCGACGCTGATCCGAAGGGACATCTCGACACCATCTTCGACATCGCTAGCCGCAAGGGCGCCAAGATCGACATCCACCTGCATGAGCCAGGGGAACTGGGCCTGTTCGAGCTCGGCATGATCGCCGAGCGCACGCGCGCTCTCGGCATGCAGGGCCGCGTTGTCGTCAGCCACGCCTTCTGCCTCGGCGACGGCCCGGCGCACAAGGTGCAGCGCATGATCGATGTGCTGGCCGAAGCCGGAATCGGCATCATTTCCGCCGTACCGGGCGAGATTGGCTTCCCGCCGATGTTCGAGCTCGCGGCGCGCGGGGTGCGCTGTGCCGTTGCCTCCGATTCGCTGCGCGATACCTGGAACCCGCATGGCGATGGCGACATGCTCGACCGTTGCTGGCTCCTGGCCTACCGCACCCATTGCCGCACCGATGCCGAGCTGCTGCGGGCGCTCGACATGGGCACGCGCCGCGGTGCCGACCTGCTCGGGCTGGAAGGCTATGGGCTCGAGGCAGGCTGCGAAGGCAGCCTCGTGCTGATCGAGGGCGAGAACCTGGCGCAGATCCTGGTGGATCGCCCGCCGCGCGCGCTCGTGGTGAAGCGGGGCCGTGTCGTGGCCGCCGACAATCAATGGATCGATAGCGAGGCGCCATGAAGCAGGACAACGCCAGCCCGCTGCTCGAGGTCGCCGATCTCTCCAAGACCTTCGACGTCTCGGCGCCCTTCCTGCAGCGTGTGGTCACGCGCGCCGGCCGCAAGCTGGTCCGGGCCGTCGATGGCGTGAGCTTTTGGATTGAGCGTGGCACCACCTTTTCGATCGTGGGCGAGTCGGGCTGCGGCAAGTCCACCATCACCCGCCTTATCGCCGGTCTCGATGCGCCGAGCGCGGGTCGTATCGACTTCGTCGGCGCCGGTGGCAAGGCGGTGCGGTTGCAGATGGTGTTCCAGGATCCGGTCGGCAGCCTCAATCCGCGCTGGCGCATCGGCCGCAGCATCGCCGAGCCGATGCGGCATCTGCCGGGCGCCGAGCGCCGGCGCCGGGTCGGCGAACTCCTGGCGACCGTCGGGATGGCACCCGGTGACGGCACCAAATATCCGCATGAGTTTTCTGGCGGCCAGCGCCAGCGCATCTCCATCGCCCGCGCCCTTGCCGCCGAGGCCGAATTGCTGCTGCTGGACGAGCCGACCTCCGCCCTTGACGTCTCCGTCCAGGCGCAGGTGCTCAACCTGCTCAAGGACCTGCAGCAGCGCCTCGGCCTGACCTATCTGTTCATCAGCCACAATCTGTCGGTGGTGCGCTTTCTCACCGACCGCATCGGTGTGATGTATCTCGGCCGCCTGGTGGAGGAGGGGCCGGGCCGCACCGTGTTCGACATGCCGCGCCATCCCTATACGCGGCTGCTGCTGGAGACGATCCCCGATATCGAAAATCCCAACCGGGATCGCGCGCCCCTGGCCGGGGATCTGCCCAGCCCGCTCAATCCCCCTTCGGGCTGCGCCTTCCACCCGCGTTGTCCGCTGGTGATGGAGATGTGCAAGCGCGAACGGCCCGAGATGCGGACGGTCGAGGGTGACGTGCGTGTCGCCTGCCACGCAGCATGATGGAAGTCCGGTAGCTGCGCCGCTGCCCTCATCGAACCGTCTTTGCCCAGCCATCCTGCAGAGGCAGTGCCCCCGCGAGCAGTGACTTCGAACAACAAGTGCCTGCACCAACATTGACTTTTTGGGCGTAGCTGTCGGAACGTTGAACGGCGGGAGTGCATTCTATGGTCATGGTGCGGTGCTCAGGCCGATTGCGAACCACCGCGAGTCCGTCAGAAGCTCCATTGGCTCTGAAAGCGAAAGGACAAGCAATGGCGATTGCCAAGAACACGATCTGCGTGTGGTACGACAAGGACGCCGAGGCTGCGGCCCGCTTCTATGCCGAGACCTTTCCTGACAGCGACGTGCATGCCGTCCATCGCGCTCCCGGCGACTATCCGTCGGGCAAGGAGGGCGATGTACTGACGGTCGAATTCACCGTTGCCGGCATCCCCTGTCTTGGCCTCAATGGCGGGCCGGCGTTCAAGCATAGCGAGGCCTTTTCCTTCCAGATCGCCACGGATGACCAAGAGGAGACCGACCGTTACTGGAACGCCATCGTCAGCAATGGCGGCCAGGAAAGTGCGTGCGGCTGGTGCAAGGACAAATGGGGCATCTCCTGGCAGATCACGCCACGCGCCTTGACGGAGGCGATAGCCGCCGGCGGTGCGGAAGCAAAACGCGCGTTCGACGCGATGATGGCGATGAGGAAGATCGACGTCGCGGCGATCGAGGCGGCTCGTCGGGGCTGACGATGCCGCCAATTCGGCAGCGTCGGGATCGATGAGGTCGCTCCCTGGGAGACCAGGGCGGCCTCGGACACCCGGCCGATGCATTGCAAGGCCACTTGCACGGTGTCGGTGGTGGTCGCAACATTGCCATCACTGTGCCATCCACTTCACCCTCGCGCGGCGAAGGCCGGGGTAACCGCTGCGGCTGGCAGGCAAGCCCTTCGATTGCGGCTGCGGCGCGATCGAATGCTCACCGGACGTGATCACTTCGGAACCAAGTTGTTCAACGTCGGTTCCAACAGGGAGGATCAATGCTTCGAGCGGGCAAAGGCGGTGGGGATGGCGACAAGCCGCAAGAAACAGACAGGCAAGGCAAAGCGGTCGCACCTGATGCAGGCCATGGCCGAGCCATTGCTGCACGACGACGAAGCAGAGAGCTTCGTGCAACAGGCCATCCACGACCTGGCTGCCTGCGATGTTCCGTTTCTGGTGGCCGGCACCTTTGCCGTCAGCGCCTATACCGGCATCACCCGCCTGACCAAGGATCTGGACATTTTCTGCAAGGCGGGGGATGCCCAGCGCCTGCTCGCCTATTTCCAGGCCGAGAACTATGCCGTCGAGATCGAGGATGATCGCTGGCTCGGCAAGGTTTTCAAGGGCAAGAAGTTCTTCGACGTCATTTTTGCCTCGCCGAACGGCACGATGCCGGTGGGAGACGACTGGTTCGAGCAGGGACGCCAGATCCATCTTTATGATTGCAAGGTCGGCATCGTCGGACCGACCGATCTCATCTGGTCCAAATGTTTCGTGCAGATGCGCCATCGCTATGACGGCGCCGACGTGGTCCATCTCATCCTCAAGACGCATGCGCAGATCGACTGGCAGCGCCTGCTTGCGCATATGGAGGTGCATTGGGAGGTGCTCCTGATGCACCTGCTCAATTTCCGCTGGATCTATCCATCAGAGCGCGACGTCGTTCCGGCCTGGCTGTTGACGGAATTACTCGAGCGGCTCGCTGCACAGCGGCAATTGCCGCCCCCACAGATGAAGATCTGCCGGGGCCGCATGTATTCACGCATAGACTTTGAGATCGACGTCAAGGAATGGGGGTTTGCCGATGTGGGCGGTGAGGGGGACCGCCGCGCTTCCAAGGGACACAGAAGCGATGAATGACAGGCCAAAAAGCATCAAGGTGGCTGCCCTGGCCGACCTGCATGTCAAGGATACGCCGGAAGAGTCCTACCGCGATCTCTTCAAGGAGATTTCGGAGGCGGCGGATGTGCTGGTGCTGGCCGGCGACCTCACCGATCTCGGCAAGCCGAAACAGGCCGAGCATCTTGCCGCTGACCTCACCGCCTGCAGCATTCCCGTGGTCGCCGTGCTCGGCAATCACGACTATGAGGGAGGTGAGACGGACAGGCTGGCTGCCATTCTGGAAGCGGCAAAGGTGCATCTGCTCGACGGCCGTCATGTCGAGATCGAAGGTGTCGGCTTCGTCGGTGTGAAGGGATTTGCAGGTGGCTTCGGGCGCTTCATGCTGAGCTCGTTCGGCGAGCCCGCCATCAAGGCCATGGTGGCCGAGGGCATCGACCAGGCGATGCGCCTGGAGAATGCCATGCGCCAGGTTCGCGCCGATCGGGCAGTGGTGGTGCTTCACTACGCCCCCATCGTCGAGACGGTCGCCGGCGAGCCCCCTGAAATCTATCCCTTCCTGGGTTCCTCGCGGCTCGCCGAAACCATCGATCGCTTCGAGGTCAGCGCCGTGGTCCATGGCCATGCCCATCGTGGTGCCTATCAGGGCAAGACGCCGCGAGGCGCGCCCGTCTACAATGTGGCTGCCCATATCGAAAAGCCGACGGGCCGGCCCTACGCCTTGCTCGAGATCTGAATGCGACGGTACCTCTATCGCAGGATCGGTTTCAGTTGCGCCTGCACGGCCAGCAGGGCCGGCAAATAGCGGCTGGTCAGATCCGCCACCGGGCCGGAAGCCGGCAGGCCGGTGTTGAGCGCCGCGATCACGCGGCCGCGTACATTCAGGAGAGGCACCGCAACGGAGCGCAATCCTTCCTCCACCTCCTGGTCGATGGCGGCATAGCCCTGGGCCCTGACCCGCACCAGTTCGGCGACGACAGCCTCGGGATCGGTCAGTGTGCGCGAGGTGCGCGCCGGCAGCGTATCCGTACCCAGTATCGCCCGTGCTTCCGATTCCGGCAGGCCGGCGAGCAGCACCCGCCCCATCGAGGTGCAATAGGCCGGCAGGCGCGAGCCGGGCATCAGCACCACCGACATCACCTTTCTCTGTGCGGCGCGGGCGACATAGACGATCTCGCTGCCGTCGAGGATGGAGACCGACGAGCTTTCCCCGATCTCTTCTGACAGTCTGTCCAGCATCGGCTGCACGATCTGCGGCAGCGGCATGGTCGCGAGGCAGGCCGTGCCGAGCCGCAGGATGCGCGGCGTCAGGGTGAAGAATTTGCCGTCGTAATCGGCATAGCCCTGATAAGCGAGCGTCAGCAGGCAGCGCCGGGCCGTGGCCCGGTCCAATCCCGAGGCGGCCGAGACTTCGGCAATGGATTGGCGCGGGCGCTCGGCGGTGAAGGTCTCGATCACCGCCAGTCCTTTGGCCAACCCTCCCATGATGTCGCGTTCGCTGATCGCCATCCGTTTTCTTCGTGCGATATGTCAACAAATAATATCATATCGCACAAACTGGATTTACGGAATGCGCTATCGCGCTTAATCCTGCGCCTCCAGATCGCGTTCGGCCCATGGATGGATTGAGATGGACAAGACAGTCGCGAACCTCGCCAGCGCCGTGGCTGAGATCGAGGACGGAACGACCGTGATGATCGGAGGCTTCGGCGGCGCCGGTTCGCCGATCGAGCTGATCCATGCACTGATCGACCGCTATCGCGCCACGGGGCATCCCAGGGACCTGACGGTGGTGAACAACAATGCCGGCAACGGGCATGTCGGTCTCGCCGCGCTGATCGAGGCGGGCATGGTGCGCAAGCTGATCTGCTCCTTCCCGCGCTCGGCGGATCCGGTGGTGTTCACGCAGCTTTACCTTGCCGGCGAGATCGAGCTGGAACTCGTGCCGCAAGGCACGCTGGCTGAACGCATCCGCGCCGGCGGCGCCGGCATCCCTGCCTTCTATACGCCAACCAGCTTTGGCACCGATCTGGCGGCGGGCAAGCCGGTGGCGGAATTCGAGGGACGTTCCTATGTGCGCGAGCGCTGGCTCAAGGCCGATGTCGCGCTGGTGAAGGCCGAATTGGCCGATCCCTATGGCAATCTGACCTACCGGATGGCGGCGCGGAACTTCAACCCGCTGATGTGCATGGCCGCGGCCGTGACCATCGTGCAGGCCAGCCGCATCGTGCCGGCGGGCGAGATCGATCCCGAGGCGGTGGTCACCCCCGGCATCTTCGTCCAGAAGATCGTCGAAGTGCCCCATCCGCATCAGGAAGAAGACCTGAATCGCGCCAATGCCGCCTATCCGCTGGAGGCCTGAGATGAGCAGATTGTCGAGCAACCAGATTGCATGGCGCGCAGCGCAGGACATCGCCGATGGCGCCTATGTCAATCTCGGTATCGGTCTTCCCGAGAAAGTGGCCCAGTATCAGCCTGCCGGGCGCGAGGCGATCTTTCACACCGAGAACGGTATCCTGAACTTCGGCGAGAGCCCGGCAGAGGGGGAAGAAGACTGGGATCTTATCAATGCGGGCAAGAAAGCGGTGACGCTGAAGCCGGGGGCTGCCTTCTTCCACCATGCCGATAGCTTTGCCATGGTACGGGGCGGCCATCTCGACGTGGCCATCCTCGGTGCCTATCAGGTCGCCCAGACCGGTGACCTCGCCAATTGGTCGACCGGGCCGAAGGGTGTGCCCGCCGTCGGCGGCGCCATGGACCTGGTGCATGGCGCAAAGCGCGTCGCCGTCATTACCGATCACGCGACCAGGGACGGCCAGCCCAAGCTGCTCGAACGGTGCACCCTGCCGCTGACCGGGGTGGGCTGCGTTACCCGGGTCTATACCAGCCTCGCCGTTGTTGACATCGAAGGTGGTCGGTTCGTGCTGCGCGAGAAATTGCCCTCTCTTTCAATCGGCGAATTGCAGGCCGTGACAGGGGCTCAGCTCCATGTATCCGGTCCGGTTGTCGATCTCGTCGTTCCGGAGCTATGACATGACCGAGGTTTTCATCTGCGACTATGTCCGCACCCCAATCGGCCGTTTCGGTGGTGCGCTGGCGTCGGTTCGGGCCGACGATCTCGGTGCCGCGCCGCTGAAGGCACTGATGGCCCGCAATGCTGGCGTGGACTGGCGCGATATCGACGACGTGATCTTCGGCTGCGCCAATCAGGCAGGTGAGGACAATCGCAATGTCGCCCGCATGTCGCTTCTCCTGGCAGGGCTTCCTCTCACGGTTCCCGGCACCACCATCAACCGGCTCTGCGGCTCGGGCATGGATGCCGTCCTTGCCGCGGCCCGTGCCATCAAGGCCGGCGAGGCCGGTTTGATGATTGCCGGCGGCGTCGAATCCATGTCGCGCGCGCCCTTCGTCATGCCCAAGGCGGACAGCGCCTTTTCGCGCCATGCCGAAATCCACGACACCACCATCGGCTGGCGTTTCGTCAATCCGGCGATGCACAAGGCCTATGGCACCGACTCCATGCCGCAGACCGGCCAGAACGTCGCAGGTGATTTCGGCGTGTCCCGCGAGGCGCAGGACGTCATGGCGCTGGCCTCGCAGCAAAAAGCCGCTGCTGCGCAGGCCAATGGGCGGCTGGCGCAGGAAATCGTGCCGGTCACGATTCCACAGCGCAAGGGCGATCCGGTGGTGATGGACCGGGACGAGCATCCCCGTGCCACCACGCTGGAATCTCTCGCCAAGCTCAGGCCGCTGTTCGAGGGGGGCTCGGTCACGGCGGGCAATGCTTCGGGCGTGAATGACGGCGCTGCCGCGCTGATCCTGGCCTCGGAAGCGGCGGCGAAAGCCCATGGTCTGGCCCCGATTGCCCGCGTCCTGGGCGGTGCGATGGCCGGCGTGCCGCCGCGGATCATGGGGATCGGCCCGGCGCCGGCCTCGCAAAAGCTCATGACGCGGCTGGGGCTGACACAGGGCGATTTCGACGTGATCGAACTCAACGAAGCCTTTGCCGCGCAGGGGCTTGCCACACTGCGCGAACTCGGCATTGCCGATGACGATCCGCGTGTGAACCCGAATGGCGGCGCCATCGCGCTTGGTCATCCGCTCGGCATGTCCGGGGCTCGCATCACCGGAACGGCGGCGCTGGAATTGGCCCATAAGGGCAGCAGGCGCTCGCTCTCGACCATGTGCATCGGCGTCGGGCAGGGCATCGCCATCGCGCTCGAGCGCGTGTGAATCCCGCCTTTCCCAATCGCGATTACGCCGCATCCACTTGCAGGAACGACAGCACCTCCGCCACGAACTCCTGCGGGAACTCGATATTGCTGAGGTGAACGGCGGGCAGCACCTTCAGCCGGGCGCCGGGGATGGTGTTGGCGATCTCTTCGCTCTTGCCGAGAGAGGTGACCGTGTCGAACTCACCGGCAATGACCAGCGTGGGGGCTGCGATCAGGGCGATGGGGCGGCGTAGGTCGGCATCGCGCACTGCTGCCCAGTTGCCGGCAAGACCCTGCCGCGAGGTGTTCAGCAGCATCTCCCGGAACGTTCGAATGACCGGCCCATTCGCCTCGATCATGGCCTTCGGAAACCAGTTGCCGATGAAGGTTTCCGCAGTCTCCTTCATATCCGGCGCGGCAAGTACGGCGGCGATGGCCTTGTCGAAATAGGCTGTGGGGCCGAGATGGGCGGCCGTGTTGCTCAACACCAGGCGCTCGATGCGCTCCGGCGCATGGATGGCGAGCCACTGGCCGACGAAGCCGCCCAGGGACAGGCCGAGGAAATGCGCGCGCTCGATGCCGAGCCAATCCATCAGCTCGAGCACGTCGCGGCCGAGCCGGCCGTCTGAATAGGCGCCGGGCGATACCTCCGAGGCGCCGTGGCCGCGAAAATCATAGCGAATGACCCGAAAATGTTTCGACAGCTGCGGGATCTGCAGATCCCACATATGCAGGGTCGTGCCAATGGAATTAGACAGGATGAGAGCCGGGCGATCTTCCAGGCCGTCCACCTTGTAGGCGATCTTGACGCCGTCTCCCGTGGTCAGGAACGACAGGGTTGCCGGCTCCTCAGGATCCGGCGTGGCCAGCCGGGCAATAGCGTTGGTCATAGCGTGCACCTTTTCATGCTGTGCTCTTTCTGGCGGCAGCGCCGGGATCGAGAGCCGCGCTCCTCGTTGGACGTTTCGAAATTAAGGCCGCAGAATTTCAATAAAAATTGAAAAGATTTTAAAATCTTTGTAATAATAATTGGCAATGCAAGCCTTCACGCTCCAGGAAATCCAGTGCTTCGATGCCGTGGTCCGCGAAGGCGGCTTCCAGGCGGCGGCCGCCGCGCTCCACCGTTCGCATGCGGCGATATTCGCGGCGATCGCCAAGCTGGAGACCAATCTCGGCGTCCTCCTGCTCGACCGCAGCGGCTATCGCGTAACCCTGACCGAGGCCGGCCGCTCGTTCCACCGCAAGGCCCAGTCTCTGCTCGGCGAAATGGAGGCGCTGCGCATACATGCCCGCCAGCTCGCAATGGGCGAAGAGACGCATGTGCGCGTCATTCTCGGCGACACCTGCCCCCTGCATGAAGGCCTGCAACTGCTGGGCGGTTTCTTCTCGCAATGCCCGCAGACACGACTGGACCTCCATTTCGAGACGATCGGCGGCCCATCGGAACGGCTTTTGGAGGATGAGGCCGATCTGATCCTGCATTGGGTCGAAAAGGCCGATCCCCGCCTGGAATGGATCGACCTGGGCAAGGTGTCGTTCGTGCCGGTGGTTGCCCCGCGGTTTCTGCCGTTCGAGCTCACGCGCCGGATCTCACCGGATCAAATGCGCGGGCTCACCCAATGCATCATCCGCGATACGGTTCGTGCGGCCGCGAAGGTCAATTTCTACGTCTTGGAGGGGGCGCCGCAATGCACGGTCGCCGATCACGCGATGAAGAAGGAGGTCATCCTTCGCGGCATGGCCTGGGGACATCTGCCGCGCTTCATGATCGAGCAGGAATTGCGGGATGGGCGCCTTCTCTCCATCGCCGGCGCCTCCTTTCCGGGTGTTGAAACCGAGTTGGTCGCCGCGCGACGGCGTGATCGCCCGCACGGTCCCGTCGCCAACCGCCTTTGGGACTATATCGGCGTCCACGCACCTGCCTTGTGGACGAGCTAAAGCGTTGTCGCAATTCTTGACGGTTCCATCAAAATTCAAAACGCTTCAGGCTGATTCCTCGTATCGCGATAGGTTCCGGTTCAGAACCTCCAGGATCCTGTCCCTGGCCGGATCGCGTGCGCCCTTCAGCCAGGCCACTGAAAGCGGCAGCTTGTTGGTCATCGCGCCCGGCTCGATGGCAAGGGGCACGTAGACGACGCCGCTGACCGCGAGGCGGGCGGTCCATTGGGGGACGATGGCAATACCGATCCGCGCCGCCACGAGATTGACGATGGTCTGCTTTTCATCCGCCAATTGCGCGATCCTGGCCTGCAGGCCGGCTTCGGTGAACAGCTTGATGGTGAGGTCGTGGCTGTGGGGGCGGGATCGCCGCTCCGGAACGATGAGCGGCTCGTCCTCGAGCTCGCGGATCGCGACATGGGGCCGCTCCGCCAAGCGGTGATGGACCGACATCGCCACCACCGCGGTTTCGTGAAACAGCCGGACGGTCTTGATGCGGTGGTCCACCGCATCGGGCGGGCGAATGAAGGCGAGATCGATGCGTCCGGACAGCAGCCTTGGTAGCAGCCGGATGGTCTTGTCCTCGATGAGCTGGGTTGCCATGTCCGGATGAACAGCTCGAAGGTCCTGGAGAAGCGTCGGCAGGAGGCCGGCGGCGGCGCTGTCGATCGCACCGATCCTCAGCGGTTTGGCCGAGTTCCCGCCCATCGCCCTGAAGCGGGCCACAATGCCGTCGGATTGCTCGAGGAGTTGGCGCGCCTGCGGCAGGAGCGTTGTGCCCTCGCTGGTCAAGCCGACATTGCGCGTCGTGCGCAGCAGCAATTGTGTGCCCAGCGATTCCTCCAGAAGCCGGATATGCCGGCCCAATGAGGCCGGCAGCATGCCGAGCTTTTGCGCGGCCCGGCCGAAATGCAGTTCCTCCGCCACCATGGCGAAACACCGGAGTTGGCCGAGTTCCACGATCCTCTCCCAATTATACAAATAAATTATATAATCTTGGATGCATTGAAGTCCAGGGCTCCTCCGCGGAAAAACGATGAACAAGCGCAGCAGAAGCGCTCCGCAAAAAATGGGAGGAGATTGCCGTGGCAAGCGAGCTGGAAAGCCGTGTCTTACGCAAGATTTCATGGCGCATAGTGCCCTTCGTCATGCTGCTTTACTTCATTGCATTCCTCGACCGCGTGAATATCGGTTTTGCTGCACTGGAGATGAACAAGGAATTGGGCTTCTCCTCGACCATTTTCGGCCTGGGTGCCGGCATCTTCTTCCTCGGTTATTTTCTGTTCGAGGTGCCGTCCAATCTCATCCTCAACAAGGTCGGCGCACGCATCTGGATCGCGCGGGTGATGATCACCTGGGGCGTCATTTCCGGCCTGATGGCCTGCGTGCAGGGAGTGACGGATTTCTACATCCTTCGCTTCCTGCTTGGCGTCGCCGAAGCCGGTTTCTTCCCGGGCATCATCCTCTATCTGAGCTTCTGGTTCCCCGCCCGCCGCCGCGCCGCCGTCACGGCGATCTTCATGGCGGCGGCTCCCCTGTCCACGGCGCTGGGGTCACCAATATCCGGGATGCTCCTGGAAATGCACGGGCTGATGGGTCTGGCCGGATGGCAGTGGATGTTCCTGATCGAAGCTGCACCGGCGCTGGTCTTCGGCATCATCGTGCTGTTCTATCTCACCGATCGCCCGGAGAAGGCGAAATGGCTGACGGAGGAGGAGCGCGCCTGGCTGGTTGCTACCATGGCGGACGAGCAGA
Source organism: Labrys sp. KB_33_2 (assembly GCF_052114505.1). Lineage (NCBI taxonomy): Bacteria > Pseudomonadati > Pseudomonadota > Alphaproteobacteria > Hyphomicrobiales > Xanthobacteraceae > Labrys > Labrys sp. KB_33_2. Next base: position 153,883 of record NZ_JBFREW010000018.1, read on the forward strand.
AGGCCAAGGGGCCCAGGGCCAGCCACGGCATCTGGGCGGGTCTGGCCGATATCCGCGTCCTTGCCCTTGCTCTGGTCTATTTCGGCACTTCCGCAGGTCTGTATACGCTTGGCATCTGGGCGCCCCAGATCATCAAGGAATTCGGCCTGACATCGCTGCAGGTCGGCTTCCTCAACGCCATACCGGCCGTGATGGCCGTCATCGCCATGGTGTTCTGGGCCCGTCATTCCGACCGGACCGGCGAACGCACCTGGCATGTCGTCTTCGCCTCCCTGCTGGCGGCGGCCGGCCTTGCCTTCGCTTCAGGCGCCAGCGAGATCGTCACCGTCCTGATCGCCCTGACGCTGGTCAACATCGGCATCAGCTGCTCGAAGCCGCCGCTGTGGAGCATGCCGACCCTGTTCCTCTCCGGCCCGGCCGCGGCAGCCGGCATCGCCACGATCAACTCCATCGGCAATCTCGGCGGCTTCGTCGGCCCCTCGATGATCGGCTGGATCAAGGACGTGACGGGCGGATTTGCCGGAGGGCTCTATTTCGTCGCCGGGCTTCTGGTGCTGTCGGCCGTGCTGACCCTGGTCCTCGCCCGTTCCGCCACCAGCACCCCAGATACTGCCAACACCAGCGCTGTCCGCCAGCATGGCTGATCCCTCTTTTTCCCTGGAGCATAGAAGATGCGCGAATATTCCATCGCCGCCATTCCCGCAGATGGCATCGGCCCCGAAGTCATCGCCGCCGGCACCACGGTGCTGGCTGCGCTCGAAAGGCGCGACGGCAGGCTGAAGTTCAACATCGAGAATTTCGACTGGGGCTCCGACCACTATAAGAAGCACGGCGTGATGATGCCGGCTGACGGGCTGTCCAGGCTCAAGAAATTCGATGCCATCTATTTCGGCGCGGTCGGTGCGCCCGACGTCCCCGATCACATCACGCTGTGGGGGCTGCGCCTGCCGATCTGCCAGGGCTTCGACCAATATGCCAATGTCCGGCCGACCAAGATCCTGCCGGGCATCACCTCGCCCTTGCGCCATTGCGGGCCCGGTGATCTCGATTGGGTCATCGTGCGCGAAAACTCCGAGGGGGAATATTCCGGGCATGGCGGCCGCGCCCATAGGGGGCTTCCCGAGGAGGTCGGCACGGAAGTCGCGATCTTCACCCGCGTCGGCGTTACCCGCATCATGCGCTATGCCTTCAAGCTGGCCCAATCACGGCCGCGCAAGTTCCTGACGGTCGTCACCAAGTCGAATGCGCAGCGCCACGGCATGGTGATGTGGGACGAGATCGCCGCCGAGGTCGCCGGGGAGTTTCCGGACGTGAGTTGGGACAAGATGCTGGTCGACGCCATGACGGTGCGCATGACCCTCAATCCCAAGAGCCTCGACACCATCGTCGCCACCAACCTCCACGCCGATATTCTCTCCGATCTCGCCGGCGCGCTGGCCGGCAGCCTCGGCGTGGCGCCGACGGGCAATATCGATCCGGAGCGGCGTTTCCCCTCGATGTTCGAGCCGATCCACGGCTCGGCCTTCGACATCACCGGCAAGGGCATCGCCAATCCCGTGGCGACGTTCTGGACGGCCGCCCAGATGCTCGACCATCTCGGGGAGGCGGATGTCTCCGCCAGGCTGATGCGGGCAGTGGAAAGGGTGACGGGCTCAGGCATTCTGACGCCCGACGTCGGCGGCAGGGCCACCACCAAGGAGGTCACTGATGCGGTCGTCGACGCGATCCATTCGTCCAATCTCTGAGCAAGTCGGCGATGGCGTCGCGAGATCTGCCAGTCTTTGCGGTCGCGACAAAAAAGCGAACCAGGGAGCAGGACAGATGAAAGTACCGGGGCTTTCGACTCGATTGAATCGTCGAGATATTCTGGCCGGTGCGGGTGCAACGATGCTCGCAATGGCTCTGGACAGGAAAGATGCCGTGGCGGCTGAAGCTCTTGAAGGCGTGAAGGCGCTGACCTTCGACGTGCAGGGAACCTGCGTCGATTTCTACCAGCCTATCCAGCGCATGGGAGCGAGCCTCAACCGCGCCAAGGCCATCGAAGTGGATTGGGCGCGCCTGTCGGCCGAATGGCGCGATCTCTATCGCCGCACGCTCGACGAGGTCATCGCCGGGCAGCGGCCGTGGATACGGGTGGATGCGATCTATCGTCAGGCCCTCGATGTCCTGCTGGAGCGCCATGCCTTGTCGGCGCGTTTTTCGATTGCGGAGCGCGACGAGCTCAACCTGGTCTGGACGAAGCTCGATGCCTGGCCCGACAGCGTGGCGGGGCTCGACCGGCTCGGGCGCAAATTCGTGACTTCGACCTTGTCGAATGCCGGCATGGCCGCGGTAGTCGCTGTAGTCAGGCATGCCGGCCTGCCCTTCGACGCGGTGCTGACCGCGGAGCTGGCCCGCAGCTACAAGCCTGCCCCGGCCGTCTATCAGCTCGCCGTCGACTATCTCGGTTACCGGCCCGACCAGATCATGATGGTCGCATGCCACAAATACGACCTCAAGGCAGCCAGGGCCTTCGGCATGCGGACCGCCTTCGTGGCGCGGCCGCAGGAGTTCGGACCGGAGGCCCGGCCTGACACGGCGCCCGAGCCTTGGTTCGACGTCCATGCCGGCAGCTTTACCGAATTGGCCGACAAGCTCGGCGCCTGAAAAATTCAGGCGAGGGCAGATCGGGCAGCCTGGCGCCGCTGGCGGCGCCATTCGAGCAGGATGGCGAGCAAGGTATAGCCGATGGCGAGCGCCCACAGGCCCAGGAACTGAAACCGGACATCGTCGATCGAGGCACCCATCTCGACCACCTGGGTCATGCCGGTGATGGCCATGCTGCCGGGAATGAGCTG
>NZ_JBFREW010000019.1:0-127992 GCF_052114505.1 Labrys sp. KB_33_2
ACAATCGAAAGAGGCTGCATTCCTCCATCGGCTACAGGCCTCCCGATGAGTTCGAGCAAACCTTGACCCGCTCATCCGATCTCGTAAAAATCCATCCACAAAACCCTGTCACTCAAATTTGAGTGTCTCACTTCAGGGGTGCACTCCAGCACTGTCACCGTAATTCCGAGGGGAAAATGCGGAAAATTTCTCGTTTCGTCACGATCGTGACGCTGTTGCTTGCTGCTTGTACTGTTCAACCGCGTCAAGCCAGCGTAGGGGCTTCTATCCGCCAGGACTTTCGCTCGAAATGCAAAGTTCCAGACTTCGCAACCCTGATCATTAACGACCGAGCTAAAGCAAAGGTGGAGGCCGCGGTGTATATGCGTTGCCTCAATGGCGAAGCCAGACAGCAGGGGCTACAGCGGGCAAAGCCCGTTTGTGTGGCTAAGGGTGTAAGGGGCGGCACCGCTGAAATGAGGCAATGCCAACTTGCCGAGGGACATGCGCAGTGTCTTCGATCGATCCGCGACTATCAGGGCTATGCCAGCCAATTGGGATCCGCCAATACCAACGGCCCCACCGCAGAGAGCACCTGCGCGCAGATCTATCATTAATCAAAGATTCTGCGGATAGGTTAGTAGTCGCAACAAGCACGCGAGGTAGAACTTACTTCTCTGGTCGAGCTTGATCACGGGGACAGTGCATTTTATTGGCGATGCCAAATCCAATTGAAATTAAATGCACTGTCACCGTAACCCGTGTCTATTGCTGGGGAACTGGTCCACTCCCAAAACTGCTAGTTTGTCTGCATCTAGATTGGCAAGGGCCTTCGCTCCAATTATCTCTTGCAATAGCTGTTTAACGGCCTTCTTTTTCGCTGCTTCAAGTCGATTGATAAAGGACTCTGGATCGTCCAAAATTGCCATAGAAGCTCTATGGCCTATAATAAAACGATCAAGGACTTGAGATAGGTGGCCAATATTCCGCTTCTCCTCAAGGCAATTTCGAAATGATGCCAGGCTCATTATCTTTTCTACAATGGATTCAAGCTTCTTATCAGGCGCTCGAAGCTCGTATTTATCTCCAAATCTTCTTATTTCGCTACCTAAGAACGTTACAGCATCGGATGGAGCCCGAATTGCTGTCTTACTGGTTTCTGACAGCTCAGGAATGTTAAGTCTAACTTTCGTCAATTGATTTTGAATAAACGCGAGCGCGCCTTCGCATTCGCTGCGGCTGGCTGCAAATAGGGCTAAATCATCAGCATATCTTAGAATGGAAATTTTATGCTTCACCAACGTTCTATCAAAATCACGTAAAAGCAGATTGGATATTAGGGGGGATACAGGCATACCTTGCCGAAGCCCTCTGCCCTTTATTATGCCGTTCTCTCTCGCGATTTTTGCTCCATCTCCCCCCCCGTCATCTAATTCGCAATCGACAGCATTGCACAATAACTGAGCAATTACTTTGGAACGCACCCGGGATGATATAATTTTTTTAACCTGATTGCGGGGAATGTTATCAAAGAACTTAATTATGTCGGCTTGAAGCACCCAAGGTTTTGCTTCGCGTTGGGCCCGAGCCTCACGTTGTGCATCGGCTAAAGTTCTGCCCTTAGTAAAGCCATAACTCACGCTGGAAAAAGCGGCTCTTCGGAAGCGCACATCATTTTCGAGATGTGCCAACAAAACTCTCTGAAGCAAACGATCACGTACTGTCGGCACAGATATAATTCGAAAGCCGCCAGAATTTTTTGGCACGGGCGCGAGTCGAAGCTTACTAAAGCTGAAGCTTCCACTCCGCAGCTCCGCGCGGATATGTGCTATTTGAAGGTCAAGATTCGAACCGAACGCCGCCGGCGTGACATTGTCGACACCTGCCGAGCCAGCACGAGTTTTTCCGGTGCTTGATTTACCTTTTGCGTCCCTGCTGCGCCGCCAGACTTCTCGAAAAGCTTCGTGAGATAAAGTCTTTGGCAATCGTCTCACACCATTCTCCCCCAAGTACCAGAGCAAAGCTCCCTGGGGGCACGGCTGGTGGGTTCCGAGTAACCTGCATCCGAGGATGACAGAACGGAACCGTAGTCCGCCTCCTCAGCCTGGCGCTGGGCGCAAGCATTCGAAGTCGGAGAAACGAGGCGACCAGTTGGCAACTTTAACTCAACCGATACTCCAACCATCAGGCCGATGGCAAGAAGCCCCGCGATCACCATCTGAAAACCGCCCCGCAGGCGCGGAACAAATCGTGAACGAACGGTAATCTCGACGCGGAAAGCGTCCCCCACCGTCCGGCCTCCGTCATTTAAGCTGTTAGCTCGAGCCTGGATACGCTTTTCGAGCAACATCTGTCCTCCTTTCATGGGTAGTTCCGAGTAACCTGCATCCGAGGATGACAGAACGGAACCGTAGTCCGCCTCCTCAGCCTGGCGCTGGGCGCAAGCATTCGAAGTCGGAGAAACGAGGCGACGAAGGCCGTAGCGCAGGAAGCGAACCGGGCCTAGTATTCAAATAGATGATTCGCTGACATTTGAACATAGATCTGCCGTGTTATTCTACAGCGAACACCCGAAACAGACTTAAGTTGGGAACAAAGGACTGCAATTACTAGAATAAGGTCTACCTCTTCCACCCACGTCCAGGCTTCCCGCCACCCTTTCGCCTCGCCTCAGCCCCCAACGGCACTTCGCGATCCGTACCCGGGCCCATGCTGTCCAGACCCGGCTTGGTGGCCCGCGTCTTCGGCAGGTTGGCGGCGTCGCCATAGGCCTTCGGGCCCTTATAGGCGCCGGCCTTCTGGCGCACATTGACCTGGCGGGCCGAGCCGTCGTCGGCCACGGCCATTTCGGTCTCGCGCAGGCGCTTGAGTTCGTCGCGCAGGCGCGCGGCTTCTTCGAAGCGCAGGTCGGCGGCGGCGTCGCGCATGCGCTTTTCGAGGTCGGCGGTCACGGCCTCGAAATTGTGGCCGATGGTGGAGACCTTGTCGGCCAGGCCCTTGTCGACGGTGACGCGGTCGCGCTCATAGACCGAGTTGGTGATGTCGGCGATGCCGCGCTTGACGCTCTCGGGCGTGATGCCGTTGGCAGTGTTCCAGGCCACCTGCTTCTCGCGGCGGCGGTTGGTCTCGGCGATGGCGCGCTCCAGCGAGCCGGTCATGTTGTCGGCATAGAGCAACACGCGGCCGTCGACATTGCGGGCGGCGCGGCCGATGGTCTGCACCAGCGAGGTCTCCGAGCGCAAGAAACCTTCCTTGTCGGCGTCGAGAATGGCGACCAGGGCGCATTCGGGAATGTCCAGGCCCTCGCGCAGCAGGTTGATGCCGATCAGCACGTCGAAGGCGCCGAGGCGGAGGTCGCGGATAATTTCGATGCGCTCGATGGTGTCGATGTCCGAATGCATGTAGCGCACGCGGATGCCGTGGTCGTGCATATATTCGGTGAGGTCCTCGGCCATGCGCTTGGTCAGCACGGTGACGAGGGTGCGGTAGCCCTGTTTCGCCACCTGCTGCACCTCGCCGAGGAGATCGTCGACCTGGGTGCGGGCAGGGCGGATCTCGCATTCCGGATCGATCAGTCCAGTAGGGCGGATCACCTGCTCGGCGAAGACGCCGCCGGTGTGCTCCAGCTCCCATTTGCCCGGCGTGGCGGAGACATGCACGGTCTGCGGGCGCATGGCGTCCCATTCCTCGAAACGCAGCGGCCGGTTGTCGAGGCAGGAGGGCAGGCGGAAGCCATATTCGGCCAGGGTCGCCTTGCGCCGGAAGTCGCCTTTGTACATGGCACCGATCTGCGGCACGGTGACGTGGCTCTCATCGGTGAAGACGAGGGCGTTGTCGGGCAGATATTCGAACAAAGTCGGCGGCGGCTCGCCGGGCAGGCGTCCCGTCAACCAGCGCGAATAGTTCTCGATGCCGGCGCAGGAGCCGGTGGCCTCCATCATCTCCAGGTCGAAGGTGGTGCGCTGGTCGAGGCGCTGCGCCTCGAGCAGGCGGCCGCCGGTATAGAGCTGCTGCAGCCGGACCTTGAGTTCGTCCTTGATGCCCTTGATCGCCTGGTTCAGCGTCGGGCGTGGCGTAACGTAGTGCGAATTGGCGTAGACCTTGACGAATTGCAGGTCCTGGATCTTCTGGCCGGTGAGCGGATCGAATTCGGCGATGCTCTCGATCTCGTCGCCGAACAAATTGATGCGCCAGGCGCGGTCCTCGTAATGGGCCGGGAACAGCTCGATGACGTCGCCGCGCACCCGGAAGGTGCCGCGGCCGAAATCGGCGCTGATGCGCTTGTATTGCAGGGCGACGAGGTCGGCGATCAGCTGCTTCTGCTCGACGCGCTCGCCCACGCTCATGCCGAAGGTCATGGCGGTGTAGGTCTCGACCGAGCCGATACCGTAGATGCAGGAGACCGAGGCGACGATGATGACGTCGTCGCGCTCGAGCAGGGAGCGCGTGGCCGAGTGGCGCATGCGGTCGATCTGCTCGTTGATCGAGGACTCCTTCTCGATATAGGTGTCCGTGCGCGGCACATAGGCCTCGGGCTGGTAATAGTCGTAATAGGAGACGAAGTATTCCACCGCGTTGTTGGGGAAGAACGACTTGAACTCGCCATAGAGCTGGGCCGCCAGCGTCTTGTTGGGCGCCAGGATCAAAGCGGGGCGCTGGGTGCGGGAGATCACCTGCGCCATGGTGAAGGTCTTGCCCGAGCCGGTGACCCCGAGCAGCACCTGGTCGCGCTCATGGCTCTGCAGGCCCTCGACCAGGTCGGCGATAGCGGTAGGCTGGTCGCCGGCCGGCTGATATTCCGAGACGAGTTCCAGGCGGATGCCACCCTCGCTCTTGTCGGGGCGCGAGGGGCGATGCGGCGTCCATATCGGCTTGCCGATCATGCGCGGGTCGCCGGTCTCCAGCAGTTCGGAGAGGGCCTTGATGGTGCCGGCCGAACCGCCGAGCTTATCGAGCCCGTCGGGATCGAGCTGGCCGTCGTCCTTGGCGCGGGTCTTCTTGTCAGGTGCCTTGCGCTTGACCGCACGGCCCTCCATCTCGGCGCCCCCGCCGGCCGAGGGCACGCCCAATTTGGCGGCGAGCTCCGGGTCGAGACCGGTGACGGCACCGGCGTCGAAGCCGCTCTGCGGCCCCTCGCCGAAGCCCGGCTTCTCGTCGTCGCGCAGGCTACTTTTGGCCTCCTTGAGCAGGCCGGGATTGAGCAGGGCCTTCAGATGCTCGTCGAGCGAGGGCAGGGCCGGCCGCGACGCCTTGGATTTCGGCGTGCGGAGTTTCTTCGGAGCAGGGGTCTTGCTCGAGGAGGGGGCTTTGGGTGTATCGGACATGCCCTGATAATGGGGTGAGTCACGCGCCGGGGGAAGGGCCGTCGTCGGAAACTTGCTGACAACGTCCTGTCAGCAGGGTGGCGAAGTTTCCTGCGGCACGACAAGGCCGGCCCTGTTGTGCTAGCGACGGGTTCTTCGTTGCCTTCGGAGTTTCGGATGATCCGTCCTGCAAGTTTTATCATGACAGCGGCCCTGGCCGTCGCAACCCTCGCCTGGCAAGGCCCGGCCCAGGCCGCCGGTTTCGACTGCCGCAAGGCGCATAGCGCGGTCGAGAAGCTGATCTGCGCCCATCCGAAACTGTCCCGCCTCGATGACGAGATGAACAGGCTCTACCAGGCCATCGAGGGCGAGACGCGCGGGGTCGACGGCGAGACCGGCGCGGTCAGCGACCCCTTCGGCAAGGACCAGACCCACTGGCGCGAGACGGTGCGCGATGTCTGCACCGACGCCTCCTGCATCGAGCGCGCCTATGTGGCGCGCATCGGCCAGGTCAAGAAGGACTGGGCCTCGGCCCTGGGCGAGGGGCAGTAGGGGAGTTCAGAAGTAGGCCCCTCGTCATCCCCGGCCGAGCGCCTCGCGAGCGCAGCGAGAGAGCTAGGGTATCGTCACAAGCTTCGCTTGTGACTGGGATCCAGGGGCCATGGATCCACGCCTATCGACCCCTGGATCCCCTTCCCTCGGCCTACGGCCTCGCCGGGGATGACAGAGCAGCTATTCTTGAAGGGTACCCGTGCTCTCGTCTTTCCGGCAGTGGTCAGTTGCCGCCTCAGCTGACATGAAAGTCTGTGGCGACCAAAGGCAGGCCAAGGCTGGCGGCGACGGCGCGCGAGGCCAGGTTGTCCCAGGACGTGCTGTAGAAGGGCACGGCCCCCAGCGCCCGCACGGCCTGCGCCCAGCCGGCGACGACCGCGACGGCATGGCCATGGCGGCGGTGGTCGGAGTGGGTCTCGACCCCGGCGCAATGCACGGCATCGGAGATGCGCACGCTGGCGCAGATCGCCACGGCGCGATCGCCCTCGACCACAGCCAGGAAGGGCCGCCTGTGCGGTACGTCCGGCAGCCAGTCGGGGAAGAGCGGCCGCAGCAAGTCCGTATTGCCCTCATCGATGGCGATGGGTTGCCGTTGCGGCGGCGGGACGGCATCCGCTCGGTAGACCGGCCCGGCCCAGATCTGCGTCACCGGAGCCTGGTGGCCGAGCAGGTCGAGATAGGCTTCCTCCCGGGCCGGACGCTCCCTCGGCACCTCGCCCAGCGCCTCGTCGCGACAGAGCTCGCCGAGGCGAGCGACCAGGCCGTCCGGCATGTCGACGCGGCAGCGAAACAGCGGCCCGGCCGGCGTGCGCATCAGATGGAAGCGGGGCGCCGGGTGGGAGTCCCACTCATTGCTGTGCAGCAGGCGCCCGCGGCCATCGGTGGCATAGAGCGTGTCGAGACGGCGGCTCAGCAAGGCCCGCTGGGAATCTGTGTCGAGAGGCATGGACCGAGCCTATCGATGCGGTGCCGGGCAGGCAATCGCAGGGAGCGAACGTCCTGTATCCGCCGAAACTGAGGTCGCCGGTCAAACGGTGCAAGAGATTGCCGCTGCTCTAGATTGTCCCGGCTCCGGCTCGTGCTAGATGTCGGATCGTCCCTCCGGAATTGGAATCACCCGACATGAAGCTTCAGCTCGCCCTCGGTGCCGCTGCCCTGGCCCTGATGCTGCCCACCCAGGCCCTGGCCGAATGCGACATCACCGATGCCCTGCTCAAGCAGGCCTATCCCGACGCGCAGCAAGGCGACAACGGCCTGCTGGTGAAGGGCGGTGGCTATGATCGTTCGATCAACCCGGACGACGTGGTCTGCAAGGCCTGGCCCTACCGCCCCGAACTGATGCTGGCGGCGGTGCCGCTGATCGAGGCCAAGCCGCCGGTCGAGGGCGAGAACAAGGGCGATGTCGAGATCATCATCGCTGATGTCGCCACCGGCAATCCCGTGGCGCGGCGGCAGGAGAAGGGCATGGCGTTCTCGGACGCCATCCAGTTCGGCTCGATGAGCCTCGACACGGCCCGCTACGATGTCGGCGACGGGCTGCGTGCCTTCGGCCTGCGCACCTCGCAATCAGGCAGTTCGCGCGTCAATCCCTATAACGAGCAGGCGCTCTGGATGTACACCTTCGACAAGGGACGCATCGAGCGCGTGCTGGACGGGCTGATCGTCGAGCGCAGCAATGGCGAGAACAATGGCGATTGCGAGGGCGAGTCGACCTTGGTGACGCGCACCGTCAAGCTCGGTCCCAAGGTCGAGCTGGGCTATCGCGACCTCACGGTCGAGCAGAGCGTCACCCATGAAACCTCCAAGAAGGTCGGTGGCGAATGCAGTTTCGACAAGCAGCCCGGCAAGGCGGCGCGGTTTGAGCTGATCTACGACAATGGCCATTACCGCCCGGCCGCCGGCGTCAAGCCGCGCAGCGAGGGCGGCGATATCGAGAAGGACCTGTTCTCCACCATCGAGATCGGGGCACAGCCGTGATCGCACGCCGTCTTGCCTGGCTGCCATCGCCTGTCTCCTGCCGGCCGTCGTCATGCCCGTCGATGACGCTGGGCTGAGGCAAAGAACGCGACGCCAGTCATCCCTTCGCCCCGCTTGCGGGGAGAAGGTAAGGATGAGGGGCAGCGTGAGCTCGCAAATTGTTCGCGGAGCTGAGAACGGGGCGAGGGGCGCTTATGTTGGCCTTATCGGCATCCAATCATCTCGCCCAGCCCTTGTCCTAGAGCAAAGCGCGTTCGAGACCGAACGCTTGTTTGCTCTAACTCCTTGTTTCGACGCGTCTTTGCGATTCTTGACGATTCCATCAAATCACAAAACGCTTTAGCAGCTATGCCGCCTGCCTGGCATTTGTCTCAGGAACCGCTCTCGGCCATGAAGCGGCGGTAGCCGCTGGACCGCAGTTCGCAGGCCGGGCAAGTGCCGCAGCCATAGCCCCAATCGTGCCGATGGCTGCGATCGCCATTGTAGCAGGTGTGGGTCTGTTCGCGGACGAGGTCCACCAGCCGGTCGCCGCCGAGCTCCCGCGCCAGCGCCCAGGTCTGCGCCTTGTCGATCCACATCAGGGGCGTGTGGATGATGAAACGGCTTTCCATGCCGAGATTGAGCGCCAACTGCATGGCCTTCATGGTGTCGTCGCGGCAGTCCGGATAGCCGGAGAAATCGGTCTCGCACACGCCCGTGACGAGATGGCGGGCGCCGCGCCGATAGGCGAGGGTGGCGGCGAAGGTCAGGAAGAGCAGATTGCGCCCGGGCACGAAGCTGTTGGGCAGGCCGTTCTCCTGCATGGCGATCTCGACGTCGCGCGTCAGGGAGGTTTCGCTGATGCGGCCGAGTATGCCGAGGTCGACCAGATGGTCTTCGCCCAGCCGCGCGGCCCAGGCGGGGAAGGCTTCGCGAAAGGCGGCAAGAACCACCGGGCGCATCGCCAGCTCGATGCTATGGCGCTGGCCATAGTCGAAGCCGACCGTCTCCACGCTGTCGAAACGCTCGAGCGCCCAGGCCAGGCAGGTGGTGGAATCCTGGCCGGCCGAGAACAGGACCAGGGCTTTGTCAGACATGGTTTTCTCCATCCCGAACCTCTTCACGACAGCCATTCATGCCCTTGGAATGGCGGGGTTTTTCAGCCTTCTTCAACCGCGGTGGCGAGGCGCGGGCCGAGATGGGCGTGGCCGCGCCGGCGGGCGAGCGTCTCCTGGCGATGGCGTTCGCGCGAGGAGGCTTTCTGTGTCTCGGTGAGGGTTGCGGCGCAATAGGGGCAGCTCACCCCTTCCTCGTAGTCGGGCGATTGCCGGTTCGCTGCCGAGAGGGGCGACAGGCAGCCATGGCAGAGGGTGAAATCTTCTTGCCTGAGGCCATGGCCGACGGCGACGCGCTTGTCGAAGACGAAGCAGGCGCCCTCCCACAGGCTCTGCGCAGGCGGGATCTCCTCCAGATAGCGCAGCACGCCGCCCTTGAGATGATAGACCTCCTCGAAGCCCTCGCGCAGCATCAGGCTGGTCGCCTTCTCGCAGCGTATGCCGCCGGTGCAGAACATCGCCACTTTCTTGTGCCTGGCGGGGTCGAGATTGTCCCTGACAAAAGCAGGGAAGTCGCCGAAGCTCTCCGTCCGGGGATCGATGGCGCCCTTGAAGCTGCCGATACGCACCTCGAAATCGTTGCGCGTGTCGATGACCAGTACCTCGGGATCGGAAATCAGGGCGTTCCAGTCCCCGGGCTCGACATAGGTGCCGACACGCTCCAGCGGGTCGACGCTCTTGTCACCGATGGTGACGATCTCCTCCTTAAGCCGCACCTTCATGCGCAGGAAGGGCATGTCCTCGGCGAAGGAGGTCTTGTGCTCGATGGCGGGCAGGCCGGTGATCGCGCGCAGGCGCGGATGGAAGGCCGCCATCGCCTCGGGCGTGCCGGCCACCGTGCCGTTGATGCCCTCATGCGCCAGCAGGATGATGCCCTTGATGCCGAGCGAGCAGGCGAGCTTGGCCAGCGGCTCGCGCAGATCGGCGAACCCCGGCAGACGGGCGAAATGATAGAAGGCGGCAATTTCGATGGTCGGCATCGCCGCTCTTTAGCGCCAATGGAGGCGGGGGTAAACCTTGCCGGCACCGCCGGCTGGGCGCCGGGGGTGCCGGAGGTCTATTGCGCCGCCTGCCGCGAAGCGACGATGGTGTCGGCCTGCCGCCCCGAGAGCTCGGCCAGATGGTCGAATCTGGATCGGAAAGTGCCGACGCCCGCGGTTGCCGAACGCAGTTCGATGATCAGGTCGGTGATCTCGGCTTCCGGGATCAGCGCCTGTACCACGTCCCAGCCTTCCCAGCCGTCGCGGGCATCGAAGCCGAGGATCTGGCCGCGCCGGGAGGAGACGATGGCGTTGGCCTTGGCCGTGGCATCCGAGGGCACCGAGATCTCCACCGCCAGCACCGGTTCCAGCAGCACGGGGCTGCATTGCGGCATCGCCTCGCTCATGCCGATGCGCGCCGCGGTCTGGAAGGCCATGTCAGAGGAATCCACCGTGTGGTAGGAGCCGTCGGTGAGGGCCACGCCGACATCGACGACCAGGAAGCCGAGCGGGCCGCGCTTGAGATAGTGCTTCACGCCTTCCTCGACCGAAGGGATGTAATTGCGTGGCACCACGCCGCCGGTGATCTTGTCGATGAAGGCAAAACCTTCGCCTCGCGGCAGCGGCATCACGTCGAGCACCACGTCGCCGAACTGGCCATGCCCGCCCGATTGCTTCTTGTGGCGTCCGCGCACGCCCGTCACCGATTTGCGAATGGTCTCGCGATAGCCGATCTGCGGCTGGTTCGAGTCGACGGCGACGCCGAATTTCGAGGCGAGCTTCTCCACCGCCACGCGCAGATGCATCTCGCCCTGACCGCGCAGTATGGTGTCGCCGAGTTCGGCATTCTGCTCCATGGCGAGCGCCTGGTCCTCGTCGGTGAGGCGTTGCAGGGCGGCCGAGAGCTTGACGTCGTCCTTGCGGTCGCGAGCCCGGACGGCGAGCGACATCACCGGTTGGGGGGCCTCGATCTCGGGCGGCCGGGGCACGGCCTTGCCGACAGCCAGCATGTCGCCGGTATGGGCGGCATCGACCTTGCCGAGCGCCACGGTATCCCCGATCTGCGCCTGCGTCGTCTTCTGGGTGGTCTGGCCCAGCAGCCGGGCACAGCCGGCGATACGGCCGGTCTCGCCGGAGGATGTCGTCACCGTCATGCCTTCCTGGAAGGCGCCGCTGAGCACGCGCGTCAACGAGAGCTTGCCGGCATGGGCGGTATGGAAGGTTTTCATGACATAGCCGAGAGGCTCCGATCCCGGCGTTATGCCGAGCCGTGCGGCGGTCTCATGAATGCAGGGCGCCTCATGGCGCAGCGCCTTCATCAGCCGCAGCATGCCGTTGCCATTGACCGCCGAGCCCATCAGAACCGGCACCGCCAGGCCGTCGCGCAACTCGTGGGCGAGATCGTCGAAGACCCGATCGCGGGGGGGCTCGACCTCTTCGAGAAGCTGCTCCATCAGGGCATCGTCATGATCAGACAGTCGCTCCAGCATGGAATAGCGCGCATCCTTGCTTTCGTCGCGTTCGTCGGGCGGGATCTCCACCACCTGGGAGGCCGCGTGTTCCTGGTAGATGAAGGCCCGTTCGAGCGCGAGGTCGACATAGCCGACTGCAACGCCGTTCTTCCAGATCGGGATCTGGCGCAGCAGCAGCGGCAGACGGGAAGCCGGCTGCAGCAAAGGCAGGGCGTCGCGCACGCTCTGATGCGAATTGTCGATCTTGTTGAGGAAGAGAAAGCGCGGGATCTTCTGGTCTTCGAGTTCGCGCAGGATCAATTGGAGGGCCGGGACCTTCTTCTCATCGGCCTCGCAGACCACAACCGCCGCGTCGATCGCCGGCAGCACGGGCCGCATCTCGGCCAGGAACTCGATCGAGCCGGGGCAGTCGATGAAGGTATAGGTCTCGCCCATGAAGTCCACAGAGGCGATATTGGCCTCGACGCTCATGGTGTGGGCGCGCGCCTCGGCGCTGGCATCACCGATGGTGGAGCCGGCCGCCACGGTGCCCTGGCGCTGCAGGGCGCCCATGCGTGCGAGGATGGCTTCCAGAAGGGTCGTCTTGCCGCTTTGGAACGGGCCGACCAGGGCGATACAGCGCGGCCCGCTGGATCGTCTGCCGTTTGGAGTGTTCTGCGTCATTGTCGCGTCCCTCCTGTTCTGGCCGCCGCTCTTTTGGGCGGCTGACCAAAGCGTCGCGCCGATTGGAGGTCGTGGCAAGGGAAAAGTGACATGCGCTGCCGAAGGCGGCGGTGCCTATGCCGCCTGGCGGACCATTCTCTGTTTTTCATTTGAGCGAGATTGGGAGTGTCGGCCTCCCGGCTGACATCTTGGAACGAGGGCTTGTCGGCCAGTAAGATGTCAGCCGGGAGGCTCACACTCCGCATATCGGGCGGCGCTCCCTCATGAACAGACGACCGTCATCCCGGAAGGCGGAAATCGGCTCGCCAGCCAAGCTCGTCGGAAGCCTTGACGGTCGACAGTTCAGCGCTTGCTTCTGCGACATTATAGGCGCCGGGCCGGCCACGATCGATCGCGAGCAGCGCCGCCTGCGCCGCAGCATCGACATGCACGGACATCRCCCGGCTGGGGATGTCGCTGCCGGTGCCGGGCCCATAGAGATAACCGTAGCGCAGAACCACGCCTTCGATCGGCGCCTGGAGCACGGCATCCTCCAGGGCGATCACCCCATGCACGCTGACCGCGCCCGGGCCCTCGGCCCCGTGATTGAGGGGATCGGTTTCGATGTGCGGCAGCGGGCCGGGTGCATAGACCCAGGCAATGCTCTGGGCGATGATCCGCCGGGCTCCGGCCGCGAGAGCGGCAGCAACCAGATTGGCGCTGCCTTCGCGGCGAATGCGGGCATTGCGCGGCACGAATTCCGCCATGCGGGCCGGATCGAGGGCCGGGGGGAGATCGGTGAGCTGGTGGATGACGATTTCGGGTCTGGCGGCTGTCACGGCGGCGATCAGGGCGTCGCGGTCGAAGACGTCGACCACGACCGGTTCGGCGCCGAGTTTCCGCAAAATATCGGCTTTGGCAGGCGTGCGCGTCGTGCCGACGACCCGGTGACCGGCACGAAGGAGCAGGCGCGTGAGCGGCGCCCCGACGGCACCGGTGGCACCGGCCAGGAAAATGGTTCGAGGCAAAACGGTTGGGTGCGAAGCGGTTCGGGACATGGCTAACCTCGTTTCAGAGCGACTGGCTTCTGAAATAGCCTTGGCATGAGGTCAGCGAAAAGTGCCAAGAATTGCGTGAATGGCTGTACCAAAATAAAAATGCGCCGGATGGCGGGGGGACCATCCGGCGCGTTAGGCGACCAGTTCAATTCGCTTGCGGGGGGACTAGGCGAAGAACCCAATGGTCGCTGTTACTACTGTTGCAGTCGCGAGAAGTCCGACGAGCCAGAGCGCCAAGGTCAGTTGACGTTCTGCTTCAGCCGCCGAAACGCGCATGGCGCGGGTGTCGGCCTTGAGCATATGTGCGGTTGCCTGATTGACGGCCATCGTGATCTCCTCGAAACGCTCGACTGGAAAACATCTAACGTCCTGTCGTCTAAAACTTCGTCCGGCGGAACGAAGTGCGAAAACGCACGCGGCACTCAACTCGGTTACTTCCAACCACGCATCACGCCGCCAAGAACTCGAGTGGCCATGAAGCGCATCGGCTACAGTCAAAGCATCGCTGCCGATCACGGCAGGCTTTTGCGCGTTCTCGGGCGGCGGTGAGGAAGTTTCACGGCTTTGTTGTGTCGATGTTGCCCGGAGCCGGGCGCGTTCATGGCTGAACGCGCCTGCTCCATAGCTCTTTGGTTTGACACGCCTTTGCGGTTCTCGCCGTCACCGTCAAATCCCAGGATGGTTTAGGAATGAACCCGCGCAGCCTCTCCGGCAAGTTGTGCATTGGACGTAATCTTTGCGCTTGAACGGAGGCTGGCCCGCGCCTAAGCAGAAGCGCGCCCTTCGGGGCGGGCAGGGGGCCGCCCGTGAGGCCGCCTCGCGTTCCCTACACCCGCTTCATCCACGGCTTACAGGAGTTTCCAGCCATGGCTTTTCTCGCCGACGCCCTCTCGCGCATCAAGCCTTCCGCGACCATCGCGGTGAGCCAGAAAGCGCGCGAACTGAAAGCGGCGGGACGCGACATCATCGGCCTTGGCGCCGGCGAGCCCGACATGGACACGCCCGACAACATCAAGAAGGCCGCGGTCGACGCCATGATGCGTGGGGAAACGAAATATCCGCCCGTCTCCGGCATTCCGCAGTTGCGCGAAGCTATCGCCGCCAAATTCAAGCGTGAGAACGGCCTCGACTACAAGCCATCGCAGACCATCGTCGGCACCGGCGGCAAGCAGATCCTGTTCAACGGCCTGATGGCCACGCTGAACACAGGCGACGAGGTCGTCATTCCCACGCCCTATTGGGTCTCCTATCCGGAGATGGTGGCCCTGTGCGGCGGTACGCCGGTCTTCGCCGAAACCACGCTGGCCACCAATTTCAAGCTGTCGCCCGAGGCGCTGGAAAAGGCGATCACGCCGAAGACGAAATGGTTCATCTTCAACTCGCCCTCCAATCCGTCAGGCGCCGCCTATAGCCGTGACGAATTGAAGGCGTTGACCGACGTGCTGCTGCGCCATCCCCATGTCTGGGTGATGACCGACGACATGTATGAGCATCTCGTCTATGGCGACTTCGCCTATTACACGCCGGCCCAGGTCGAGCCCAAGCTCTATGACCGCACCCTCACCATCAACGGCGTCTCCAAGGCCTATTCGATGACCGGTTGGCGCATCGGCTATGCCGCCGGCCCCGAGGCGCTGATCAAGGCGATGGACATGATCCAGGGCCAGCAGACTTCGGGCGCCTGCACCATCGCGCAATGGGCGGCGGTGGAAGCGCTCAACGGCACGCAGGACTTCATCCCCGAGCGCCGCAAGATCTTCGAGGGCCGCCGCGATCTGATCGTGGGCATGCTCAACCAGGCCAAGGGTATCCAGTGCCCAACGCCGGAAGGCGCCTTCTACGTCTACCCCTCCTGTGCCGGCACCATTGGCAAGAAGGCGCCCAGCGGCAAGGTGATCGAGACGGATGAGGACTTCGTGTCGGAACTGCTGCAGGCCGAAGGGGTTGCCGTAGTGCATGGCTCGGCTTTCGGCCTCGGCCCGAATTTCCGCATCTCCTACGCGACCTCGACCGAGGCGCTGGAAGAGGCCGGCCGCCGCATCCAGCGCTTCTGCAACACGTTGGTCTGATCTTCCGGCATCAAGATATAATCAGGCCTGCCTCCTCAGGGGGCGGGCTTTTTTATTGGGCGGAGGGCATGACGACGCTGCGATAGTAGCTCACTGCTCGCTCTTCTCCGTAATCCGGGTCAGGCAGCAGCCCTCCTTTCCCGGGGACCAAAGCTCGATCTCATAGTCGAAGCCCGCTGCTTCCAGGGTCGCCTCGTCGAACGCCGAGGCGCAGTAAAGCAAGGTAACGATTTCCTCCTCACTGCATCCGGCCTCAATCCATGCATCCTTGATGGGGCACGCCATCATCTTCACTTCGAGGCATCTGCTGTCGAGCCGCCGGATGTCCGGGCAAAACACGGATCCATCATCGGGCGATCTTGCAAAGCCTCTCGCCATGCATTCGAAGTCCCTCGGGGCGCAGCCCGCGAGCGACTTGCCGATCCGAAGGCCGTGGGCACGGCTGGCGCTGCGCATCACATCTTTGGCTTCGTCTTCGCCGTAGCGGGCGTTGAGTTCCCGAAAGACCATGAGATAGGCGGTGCCTCGGTCCTTGATGGCGTCATACAGTAATTTGTTGGTCGGTCTGTTGATCAATACCCTTTCCTCCCAGCTTTCGGCCGGCGCAGGCTTCTCCTATTCCGCGATGGTTTCTGCATCTGCCTTCCGCCACGATTGTGAGCCGCGCTTCCTGGTTTGGCACGATCGCACTTTCGGGTCCGGATTTTCCGTATGCCCGTCTACGGCAATGATCATGCTTGGCGAACAGGAAGGCGCCCTCGAGATTGACCATCAGGCAATGCCGCCAATCCGCGACCTCGATATCCTCGATTGGAGCCGTGGGGCCGGCGATGCCGGCATTGGCGCACAAGACATCGAGCTGTTCGCGTTCCCAGGCTGGCGGGCAGGAGGCCAGGGCGTCTGCGTCGACGGCCCAGACATGCGCGCCCGCCTTATGAAACGTCTCGGCCATGGTCCGGCCGATGCCGCTGCCTCCCGCCGTGATCAGAACGCGCTTGTCCATGGTGCTGCCCCCTTGGTTCGCCCGCCGGGCTAAGAGGAGGCTACGCTTGTGGGTACCCGGCGCAGGGGCGGGAAGCGACGGAAAGCGTGCCTGCTGCGACCTGAATCCGGGCTCCGACTGTCTCAGGGGCTATCGCCGCCTACGACCGCTGCTCAATGGTACAGGTCCCTTCAGCGCTGCCGAATTCCGGCCGCGAGCCACAGGCCGGACACCAGGACCACCACCAGCGCGGCATGGAACATCTTGTCGCCGCTCGTCTGCGGTCCGATGCCGATGGCGATCATCACGGTGCCGACCAGCGTACCGAGAAGCGCAAGGCCTTGAGCTGCGAGGGCGGTGAGGCGGACGAGGGACGGGCGAGCCAAGGCGGTGACGAGACCCAACGCCAGCACCACGGCGATGATCCCCTCCGCAGTGGCGGCCCTCGAATCGAGCCCTCCAATGGGCAGGAGGCCGCCGTGTACCATGGAAGCGCCGGCAAAAAGTGCGATGTCGAGGGCGAGCAGGGTTGCGATCCGCGCCATCACGGCACTGGCACCGCGTTTCCGACCGCTCCCAGACCGAGGAGGCGCACAGCGGCGGACAGGGCTTCGGCGGGTTCGGTTTTCCCCTGAGGCGAACGCCAGGCGACGAAGCCGTCCGGCCGCACCAGCACCGCTCCATCGGGATCGAGGCCATAGGCGGTAGGCCAGCGGCCGTCGATGTCGACGATATCACTATCCGGGCCGATGATCTCACAAGCGAGCGGCATGGAGAACTGCTGGCGAGCCTCCTCCACGGCCTGGCGCCAGACAGCCTTGCTGGCCAGCAGCACGAAATCGCCGCCGAAGAGATCGAGGCTGGACAGGCGCCGCCCGTCGCATTCGAGCCAAAGATGCGGGGCGCGGGTGCCGGGCCGCCCCGCCAGCATCGTATGCGCCTCGAAGGGACCATCCGATGCAGGACCTGCGGGCAGAAAGGCACCGGCGTCGAAGCGCTGGCCGAATACGACGTCATAATCCGGCACGAGCGGTGCCGCCGGTGGCAGGCGCTTGGTGGGATCCTTGAACCAGCTTTGCAGGCGCGCGAGGGCCTGGGCCAGCGTCGCCTGCGCGACAGGGCGGCGCTCGACGTCATAGCTGTCGAGTAGGCTCGGCCCCGCCTCGCCCTTCAGCACCATGGCCAGCTTCCAGGCAAGGTTGTGGGCGTCGTGAATGCCGGTATTGCCGCCGAAGGCGCCGGTCGGCGGCATCAGATGGGCGGCGTCTCCGATGAGGAAGGTTCGGCCCTGGCGAAAGCGATCAGCAATGGACGCGGCAACGTCCCATGCCCTGATGTCGATCGGCTCTGCCTTGATGTCGGAGCGGCCGGCGGCGCGGATCGCGAGGTCGCGGCAGCGGGCCGCATCGAAGTCCTCCACGCGCTCGCCCTTCTGCGGATAATATTGCAACGCCAGCAGCCAGCGCCCGCCGGCCCGCGGCGTGACAGCGCCGTTGAGATCGGTGATGAAACAGGAAGTGAAGCGCCGGTCCTGCAGGATCGGCGGCAGGTCGGTATCGAAGATGATGCTGATCCAATGCTGCAGCGAGCCGGGGCCGCTGCAGCCGATGCCGAGCCGCTCGCGCATGCCGCCATTGGCGCCGTCGGCCGCTATCGCATAGTCGGCGTACACGACCTCCTCTTCCCCGCTGGCGAGGTTGCGGATGCGGGCGCGCACCCCTCGGGCGTCCTCGTCGAAACCTTCGAGTTGGCTGTTGAAGCGGATGTCTGCGCCATGGTGTTCCGTATGGCGGCGCAGGATCGGTTCCAGCACGTGCTGGTCGCAGGTGGCAGGCTGGGTGGGGCTGAACGGATGGGCGTCCGGCCAGCCAAGATCGCTCCAATGGATATCGGGGTCGGCGAGGTTTTTCGCCCGTGCAATGCCACCACCTTGCTGATCGCCGGTCCGCTCGGCGCGAATTTCGGCCTCCAGGCCGATGCTGCGAAAGATTTCCATGCTGCGCGGCGAGATGCCGGTGAATTTGTACTGGATCGAGGTGCCGGGGTGCCGCTCCACCACAAGGCAGCGTACGCCCCGACAGGCCAGCAGCGCGGCCGCGGTCAGGCCGGTGAGGCCGCCGCCGACGATGAGCACCGACGTTCTGATTTCCGGTGTGGTTCCCATGGCTATCGTCTCCTTTTGATATTATTTTGATTGACTAAAATATTTTAATAGTCAAATATTTTTATTGAACGAATTTCGGTGCCTTGGAGAATGCCCGCATGACGCCGTCGGATCGCAACCCTGAATCCGCGTCTGCGGCCTGGCGGTTGATGTTCGATTTTCTGATGCGCTCTTCGCCACAGCGGCTGGAGAGCCTGCACAGCCGCGGCCTGACCCCCAACGACTCACGGGTTTTATTCACGCTGGACCAGGAAGAGGCGCGTCCGATCGGCACGCTGGCGCGGCAATGGGGTTCCGATCCCTCGACGGCAACCTGGCTGGTTGATCGGTTGGAGCGGGCAGGCCTTGCCGAGCGCTCGCCGGCGCCTGGTGACCGCCGGGTGAAGCTGGTGCGGCTCACCGAAAAGGGAGAGGCGACCCGCAAGGCACTGATGGAGGAATATTATCGCACCCCGCTCGAGGTCGCGGCTCTTTCCGCCGGCGATCTGGAGGACCTGATCCGGATCTTCTCCAAATTGAACCAAAGTGGGGAATGATCAGGCCTCATTGCGGCGCTTGAAGTCCGGGCAACAGTAAAAAACAAGCAACGACAAAAGAAAAAGGGCAGCCCGAAGGCCGCCCCAATTCGCTCGTCTTCTCGTTATTGCTCGCTTAGCGGGATGCGAGACGCTCCATCTTCACCTTGGCGGTGCCGGAGGACACCATGCCGACGGCGCGGGCCGCGCCGAGGGACAGATCGAGGACACGGCCCTTGGCGAAGGGACCCCGGTCGGTGATGCGCACCACGACCTTCTTGCCGTTGCGCAGGTTCGTCACCTGCAGCTTGGTTCCGAAGGGCAGGGAGCGATGCGCGGCAGTCAGGCCGCCCGGATTGAAACGTTCGCCATTGGCCGTGCGGCGACCGCTAAATTCCTTGCCGTAGTAGGAGGCCACACCGACGGAGTCAGCATAGCTAGTTCCCGTCATCGTTAGTAGAGTAATTGCTGCGGCAAAAAATGTAGCGTTCGTCGTTTTAGACGTCATTCAGTCAAGCTCTCAAATGTTGGGGATGTGCGGGGTTATAAGGTGAATTGTGTTCTCAATATGATTGAAAAAAAAGCACCGATAAGCTCAGGGACTTAGCTTTATTGTCGGAGCTGTGAGACATTAGTCTCGACTGGATTTCGAGATGAAATTCGCTTCTGATTTGAGCCGTGATGGCGCGCGCCGGCAGGGACGTGCTAAGAGCGCCGTCATGGCTCTGATTTGGACCCTCACGGACGGCAAGGCGGGCGATGCTCTGCAGTGCCTCGGCGTCGCCGAGGCGGTGCTGGCGCAGGCCGGCGGTAGCATCGTGGAACACAAGGTATCACCGCGGCGCCTGTTCGCTCTTGCCATGCCCTGGGGACCGCCTGATCCCCTCGATCTCAAGGGACTGACGCCTCCCTGGCCGGATCTGGCCATCGCCTCCGGCCGGCGTGCCGTGCGCTATCTCGCCTGGCTGAAGCGGCGCTCGCCATCGACGCTCACCGTGTTCTTGAAGGATCCGCGCACGGGAACCGGTGCGGCTGACATCATCTGGGTGCCGGCGCATGACCGCCTGCGGGGTGCCAATGTGCTGGCGACGCTGACCTCGCCGCATCGGCAGGCACCGGCCGTGTTGGCGGCGGCACGCGCGGATGTACGCGCCGAACTGTTCGCCTTGCCGCAACCGCGCGTCGCCGTGTTGGCGGGCGGCCCCTCCAAGGACGTGGCCTTTGGCAGCGATGATGTCGACGGCTTCGTCTCGGCGCTGTCACGTCTGGCCGAAAGCGGGGCGGGGCTGATGGTCACGCCCTCGCGCCGGACGCCGCCCGCCATGGCGCAGGCGATCGCGCAAGCCCTCACGGGCAAGCCGGCCTGGATCTGGGACGGGAAGGGTGCCAATCCCTATGCGGAGATGCTGGCGTTGGCCGATGCTTTCGTGGTTACCGCCGATTCAGCCAACATGCTCAGTGAGGCGGCGGCGACCGGAAAGACCATCCATGTCTATCTGCCAAAAGGCGTTCCGGCCAAGATCATGCGGCTTGTCGATGGCCTGATTGCGCACGGGGCTGTGGTGAAGTTCGATGGGCATCTTGAAAACCACCCCTATGAACCCCTAGATTCAACCCCTTTGATTGCTCAAGAAATCCTCGCGCGCCTTCGCGCTGCATCCTGATTGGAAACCCGGTATGGCTACCCGTCACTCCAAGCTCATCATCCTCGGCTCGGGCCCGGCGGGTTATACCGCAGCGATTTACGCTGCGCGCGCCAATTTGTCGCCCCTGCTGATCTCCGGCATCCAGCCCGGCGGCCAGCTCACCATCACCACCGATGTCGAGAACTATCCCGGCTTTTCCTCGGTGATCCAGGGCCCCTGGCTGATGGAGGAGATGCGCAAGCAGGCCGAGCACATGGGCACGGGCATGGTTTCCGACCATATCTCCAAGGTCGACCTGTCGCAGCGTCCTTTCCGCCTGGAAGGGGATACGGGTGACGTCTATTTCGCCGATGCCCTGATCATCGCCACTGGCGCCCAGGCCAAATGGCTGGAAATGCCGTCGGAGGAGAAATTCCGCGGCTTCGGTGTCTCGGCTTGCGCGACCTGCGACGGTTTCTTCTTCCGCAACCGCAACGTCATCGTGGTCGGTGGCGGCAACACGGCGGTGGAAGAGGCGCTCTACCTCGCCAATATCGCGGCCAAGGTGACGGTGGTGCATCGGCGTGACCATTTCCGTGCCGAGAAGATCCTGCAGGACCGGCTGTTCAAGCATCCCAATATCGAGGTGGTCTGGAACAGCGCGCTCGACGAGATCGGCGGCAACGAGATCCCCCTGGGTGTCACCCACGTCAATCTGCGCAATGTCGAAACCGGCGTCGTGACCAAACACGATACGGACGGCGTCTTCATCGCTATCGGCCACAAGCCCGCCTCCGAGCTCTTTGCAGGACAACTTACCTTCAAGAATGGCGGCTATATCCAAACCGTTGTTGGTACGACGGCGACCAGCGTGCCGGGCGTCTATGCTGCGGGTGACGTTGCCGACGACGTCTATCGTCAGGCCGTCACCGCGGCCGGCATGGGCTGCATGGCGGCGCTCGAGGCGGAAAAATGGCTTGCTGCCGAGGAAGTCCACAGGGAAGCAGCGGAATAAATCGATTTCCGCCCTAAATTCGCCACCCGTTTCAAACTTCTAGGCAATCATCATATACTCTGCGCAAATCAGATCTTCGCGCGTCGCCAAATATGACGTTGAACCAAATACGACGTTGAATTCGGGCGGCGTTGAACCGAAGCAAAGCAAGGGTCGAAGCGCAGAATCTGGAGCGGGGCTGAACTGGGTGCTTCATGGATTGGGATAAGCTCAAGGTCTTTCACGCGGCTGCGGAGGCCGGCAGCTTCACGCATGCGGGCGACGTGCTCGGATTGTCGCAGTCGGCGGTCAGCCGGCAGGTCTCCGCTTTGGAGGGGGACCTGCGCACGCCGCTGTTCCATCGCCATGCGCGCGGGCTGATCCTGACCGAACAGGGTGAGATGCTGTTCCGCACCACCCAGGATGTCATGCTCAAGCTGGAAGCAGCGATGGGCGCCCTCAGCGACAGCCGGGAAAAGCCGAATGGCGAATTGCGCCTGACCACCACGGTCGGTCTCGGCACCTATTGGCTGACGCCGCGCATCGGGGAGTTTCTCGACCTCTATCCCGATATGCGTCTCAAGCTTCTGCTGACCGAGCAGGAACTCGATCTGGGCATGCGTGAAGCCGATGTCGCGCTGCGCATGCGCCAGCCCGAGCAGGGGGATCTCATCCAGCGCCGGCTTTTCACGGTGCATTTCCATGCCTATGCCGCGCCTGAATACATCAAGCGCTTCGGCCAGCCGCGCAGCATTGAGGATATCGACCGTCATCGCATCATCAGCTTCGGCGGTACGGCTGGCAGCTTTCTGCAGGCCATCAACTGGCTGAACACGGTGGGTCGTGATCCCAAGGATCCGCGCGAGCCGGTATTCGAGGTCAATAATCTGGGTGGCGTCAAGACCGCGGTGGAGAAGGGGGTCGGTCTCGCCGTGCTGCCCGATTATCTCGTCGGTCGCGAGTCGACGCTGGTCCAGGTGCTGACCGATGCGGAAATGCCGCAGCTCGAGACCTATTTCGTCTATCCCGAGGAGATGAAGAATCTGGCTCGTATCCAGGTTCTCAGGGATTTCCTGGTCAGCAAGGCCCAGCGCTGGGCCTTCTAGGCTCAAAGCCACTCATTCGAGCATCGTCGAGTTTGCACGATCTTTGTCCAGGGCAATCGGGTGAAGGCGTTTTGTCATCCTCAGCCCCGACTTGCTTTGCAAGTCGTGGCGGGGACGCGCTGCAGCGCGAAGCGCTGAAGTGCAGATCCGGGATCGCATGACGGAAAAAGCGCTCCTATCGGCTTGCGATCCCCGGACCAAACTATTGTTTGGTCTGACTGCGCCGCGTCATGAATGACGCAACGCGCGCGGGATGACCGCATGGGCGTTCATCCGATTGCCCTAATCTTTGTCATTGCCGGGCTTGACCCGATGCTTGGTTCCACGCCCGGCTTTTTGAATAGCGGGGTCAAATCCGGCTATGCCACATCGGAACGTTGCTCACTTAAGTGAGTTTCGTGGCTGCTAAACCAGGTACGTCGGCCATCTTGCCTGTTTTTGCAGCAAGGGTGTATTGCGCGGCCGCCTGATCAAGGATTAGGCGAAGAGGGTGCGCATTTCAGTGGCAATTGCATCTATGCGCAGCACGCAGGGCCGGCATGTGAAAGAATGCATTGCAGCAGGGGGCCGGCAAATATAATCTCAGCCTTGTCAGACGTTCGGGCCATCATCCTCCCGGTGGCGACCTGGAGCATCTGACGTTCCCCTCTGGATGGTGACTTTTGGACTTTGTCCAAGCTACGGCCGGGTTCGTCCCGGCCGTCTTTTTTTGTCCAAAGCGCAAGACGGTAGCTTTCTACAGCCTGTTTCATCAGCACATTGCTACATGACAACTTTGTAACAACGCTGACAGGGAAAGTTTTTATTTCCGTCATTATTGGCGCGTGCCCTGATTGCAGGGCGTGATTCTGGATCGGGACGTGTCCAACCCCCTCAATGTCGATGGAAGAATGCTGCTTAGCCGGCATCTATGTACCGCTGGACGGTTCTGTCAGGATTGAACCCCGGCGAGCGCGGGAGCAGCAGGATTATGTTTTGGGCAGCTCGCCCCGGGATGCCCGGCGCGATTTGGCCGCAAGACAACCCACTCACAGGGAACGATAGTTATGGGCATGTGGTTCGTTGTAACCATCTGAATCGCTTGGTTTCTGGGGGAGGCACAGCATGGACCGATTCACCGGTGGTTGCCTGTGCGGCAATGTCCGACTCGTGGCATCGGGACGCCCATATCGGGTCGGCCTTTGTCACTGTCTCGACTGCCGCAAACATCATGGGGCGCTTTTCTATGCTGCCGCCGTGTTCCCTCAGGAGGCGGTGATGATCGGTGGCGAGACCCGTGACTATGCGGGGCGGTTTTTCTGTCCTCGCTGCGGCTCGTCTGTTTTCGCCCGCAGTGGGGACGAAATCGAAGTGCATCTGGGGAGCCTCGATGCTCCTGACCAGTTGATGCCGACCTATGAAAGCTGGACCGTCCGTCGCGAGTCGTGGTTGCCGTCGTTTCCGCTCACGAAACGATATGAGCATGATCGTGAAGCCACGGGCCGCTTCGAGGACGAGGGCTAGAAAAATTGCGATTTCCACGAATCGCGATTTTTCATGCCGGAAGACCGGCCTTTCGGCAGCCGTCGACGAAATGCTCAAGTGTCGTGGCGTCACGGAAGGGCTCCGTCTCGGCCCAATGGCGGATTGTGAAATGCGGGTTGCCGACGAGAAACAGTTCGACTTCCGCGCGGGCTTCGTCGAGCCGGCCCAGTTGGGCAAGGCTTGCCGCGAGGAAACGGCGCGAACTTGTACGATAGGTCTCGTCCCGGCGCAGGGTCTCGATCGCAGCTTCGTAGTCGCCGGCGGCATATTGCGCCTGGCCGAGCGTCAGATAGTACCAGCTCGCCGGAAACGGGTTCAGCCTGAAAGCCTTGCGGATATGCTCGAGGCCTTCCTCGACCCGCCCGGCCAGGACCGAGATGTCGGATAAAACAGCCCAGATGTCGGCCTCGTTCGGGTCGAGTTCGATTGCCTTGGCGAATTGAGCATCCGCCTCGGCGAAGCGGCGCTCATAGGCAAGCAGGTAAGCCAGGACCCACCGGCACCCGGCATCGTTTGGACCGAGTTCTACGGCCTTGCGTGCCAGCTCCAATGCAATGCCGCGGGACGCTTCGGTTGGCCCGCCCGAATGCACCCATCCCATCCAATGGTTCATGGCAAGCCAGCGGTACGGCTCCGCATAATCAGGATCGAGCGAAACCGCGCGCATGAGCATCAGATGCGCTTCCTGAGCCGTCTGCGGCGAATCATCCATCAATTTGCGCGCCCGCACGCACAGATCGTAGGCCTCGAGATTTCTGGGTGGATTGCGTGGCAGCGGCGCGCGCAGCCGGCCGAGCAAAGCTTCCACGATCTTGCCGGTGACCTCGTCCTGAACGGCAAAGATGTCTTCCAGGCCGCGGTCGAAGCGCTCGGCCCACAGATGGTCACCGCTCACGGCGTCGACTAACTGCGCGTTGATGCGCACGCGTCCGGCAGAGCGTCTTGCGCTGCCCTCCAGCAGGTAGCGCACGCCCAAATCCTGCGCGATGCCGCGTACGTCCATCGCCTTTCCCTTATAGGCAAAGGCCGAGTTGCGGGCGATGACGAACAGGCCCGAGATCCCCGACAGGTCGGTGATCAGGTCCTCGGTCAGCCCGTCGGTGAAGGATTCCTGCTCGGGATCGTTGCTGACATTCACGAAGGGCAGCACGGCTATCGATGGCTTGCCGGGCAAAGGCAGGGGCTTTCGCTGCTCTCGACCAAGCTGTTCGACGGCGCCGGTGAACCGGTAGCCGACGCGAGGAACCGTGACGATCCATTCGCCACCATCGGCGGCCGGGCCGAGGAGCTTGCGCAGTTGCGCGATCTGGACGGTGAGATTGCCTTCCTCGACCGCCATGCCCGGCCAGGCCGCATCCATCAACGCGGCCTTGCGCAGGATCTCGCGGGGGTTTTCGACGAGGGCCGCGAGCAACTTCAACCCGCGATAGCCAATGGCAACGGGAGCCTCGTCCCGAAGGAGCGTTCCCGCGCCGGAATCGAACACGAACGGACCAAAGGCAAAGCGCGATCCCTGCATGGGGCGCAATCTATAGCCCTTTTGGAAGTTTTGAGAACTATTTGGGAAAGCTTAAGTACGACGCCGTTCGTATCCCGCAGAATTCAACCTCATTCAGGTCGAGGGTCCCCAGACCCGAACCCTATGGAGGTTGTCATGAACGATATTCCCACCCTTGGTTCGGCGCCGCATCAGGCGGCATGGTCAGGACCGTGTGACATGCCGCGCCGGCGCTTCAGCCTGGCGATGCTGCCGAGAATGATCGCGGCCTGGCGCAAGCGGATCTATTTTCGCAGGGACCTGGAGGAAATGGCGAAAGCCAATCCCCATTTGATCGACGATATCGGCATGAAGAAGTGGCAAGTCGAGACAGAGATCGCCAAGCACTTCTGGGAACGATAGGGGAATGTTCCGGCAACGCCCCCAGCCTGTCGAGGGGCATCTGGGAGCCCGGCTTTGGCCGACTGAAATCCCGCTCAGATGATAAGCGGCTTGACAGGCGAGCCTTCGCTCGGCCACTTCCTCGCCATGGCCGAGATCAAGACCCTTTTCGTTACCAAGCTCTACCGTGCCGAACTCGGCGAGGCGCAGGCGCCGCTCGCCGAGATCGACGCAACCTGCCGCTCCCTTGCCGAAGACGACGAGGCCGGTCAGGCCTGGTGCCACAAGCACGGCTATCCAGGCTATACCTCCTACGCTTCCCTGAACGACCTGCCCTGGCGCTTTCCGGCGATCAAGCAACTTGTGAAGGCGCTCGATGGCCATGTCGCTGTCTTTGCCAAGGAGCTCGAATTCGATCTTGGCCGCGACAAGCTCAAGCTCGACGACATCTGGGTCAATGTGCTGCCGGAGGGCGGTGTGCACACCTCGCATATCCACCCGCGCTCGGTGATCTCGGGCACCTATTATGTGGCCACGCCGAAGGGCTCCAGCGCGCTCAAGCTGGAGGATCCGCGGCTCGGCCTGATGATGGCGGCACCCCCGCGCAAGGCCAAGGCTGGCGGGGAACAGCGGCCCTTCGTCTATGAGGCGCCCCAGGCCGGCACGGTGCTGCTGTGGGAGAGCTGGCTGCGCCACGAGGTGCCGATCAACCAGGCGGACGAGGAGCGAATCAGCGTCAGCTTCAATTATCGCTGGCGCTGAGGCGGGCCCGACTCAATAGGTAGCGCGGCCGCCAGAGGCATCGAAGACCGCGCCGGTGGCAAAGGAGCATTCTTCGCTCGCGAGCCAGGCGATCATGGAAGTGACTTCATCGACCTTGCCGAACCGGCCCATCGGGATCTTGGACAGCATGTAGTCGATATGGGCCTGCGCCACCTGCTTGAGAATGGGCGTATCGATCGTGGCCGGCGCGATGACATTGGCGGTGACGCCGCTCTTCGCCAGTTCCTTGCCCAGCGCCTTGGTGAAGCCGATCACCGCGGCTTTCGAGGCCGAATAGGCCGAAGCGGTGGGATTGCCTTCCTTA
The DNA here is from genome assembly GCF_052114505.1 of Labrys sp. KB_33_2. NCBI lineage: Bacteria > Pseudomonadati > Pseudomonadota > Alphaproteobacteria > Hyphomicrobiales > Xanthobacteraceae > Labrys > Labrys sp. KB_33_2. Next base: position 27,003 of record NZ_JBFREW010000019.1, read on the forward strand.
CCCGCAATCGAGGCCAGATTGACGATGCGGCCATAGCCGCGCTTCTTCATCATCGCCGCGATGAAACGGTTGGCATAGAACAAGCCGTTCACATTGATCTCGAAGATGCGCTTCCATTCGTCGATCGGATAGTCGATCACCGGTGCGTTGCGCCCGGCGACACCGGCCGAGCAGATGAGCGCATCGATCTGGCCGAGATGGCGTTCGGAGGTCTTGGCGGCGGCCTCCACCGCCTCCGGATTGGTGACGTCGACCACCAGGCCAAAAGTGCCCGAGCCGATCTGCGCTTTCGCCGCGTCGATACGGGTGGCGTCGACGTCCCAGATCATGATCCGACCGCCCTCGGCGGCAATGCGCCTGGCGCTGGCGAGGCCGATGCCGGACGCCCCGCCGGTGATGACGGCGCTTCGGCCTTTGAAACGATCGGCGAAGAGGGCCATGGCAGCGCTTTCTCCCGATGGTGACGGCAGGATGACATCCTATTGCACCGCCGCCGCCCTGCAAGCCGGAAATCCTCCCATTTCTCGCGCCGGTTCATTTCCTCAAAGATTGCCTCCGACCCGCACGACCTGGCTGTCGCGGGCGATGCTGACGGGGGTAACGATGCCCTGATGCTGGATCAGAGTCCAACAGGCCGCGGCATTCCCCGCCGCGCCCCTGCAATCGGGATGACTGGCCCAGCGCGTGGCGAAGAGCGCCTTTACCGCAGGGTTGCGCACGGACAGATTACCGAAACGCTCGACGCGCCCAAGGCTGATGCCGACGCTCCTGAAGGCGTCGTAAGGCAATTCGCTGCAATAGATGGCGTCCGGATCGAGGCGAAAATAGAGATCATAGGGCCGGCCGAGATAGGTCCGCGCCGCTGCGACGGCGGCATCCGCCTTGGCTGGAACGAGCTGGCGCAGCCTGTAAACGGCGAAGCGGCCCTTCGCGCCGCGGGCAAGGAAAGCCTTGAGCGGTGTTTGACGAACGACATCGGCCGCCTCGATCACCACCGGTCCTGCGGGCGTGAGGGAGATGATGCCTATATGCGTGTAGGTGCTGCCCGAGGCCAGGCGGATCGCCTCGCTCTGCGGGCTTTTCGATTGCTGGAAGACAAGGTCGCCCTGACGCAAGGGGGGGAGGTTTTCTGCCAGAGCCTGGCCTGCCGTCAGCGCAAGGGCGATCGAGAGAAGGGTTGTTGCGCGCATCGGCCCTCCGGCATTGTGGCGCGAAGGGTAGGCAACGGAATGCTGCCTGTCGAGCCTGCATGGTATGGAAAATCCATGTATGTTCGTGATGCTGCCACGCGAACGCAGACCGCTCCTCTGTTCGAAACGCCGCTTCTTGGGGAGCAAGATTGACCTTCCCTTGCGTCTTCGCGTCGGGCTATGACACCTATATGGCTTCACGGGAGGTTCCATGCTGTCGAAACGCGATTTCGTGACGCTCGCCATCGCAGGGGGGGCATCAGCCGCCACGGGTATCGCCAGCCGTACCGGCTCTTCGCAAATCCTCGTCTTCGTCATCGGCGCCGTGGCTCTTGCCGGGCTAGCCTCGCTGATCGGCGAGGCCACCGACCATCTCGGGCGCTATCTCAGCCCGGCCGCCACCGGCATCGTGCAATCGGCGGTCGGCAATCTGCCGGAATTGTGCGTGTGCATCTTCGCGCTGCGGGCCGGGCTGATCGAGGTGGTGCAGGCTTCGCTGATCGGCTCGATCCTCGGCAACAGCCTGCTGGTGCTCGGCATCGCCTTCATCGCCGGCAGCGCCCGCCACAAGGTGCTGGTCTTCGATGCGGCGGGGCCGCGTATGATCGCGGCGCTGCTGCTTCTGGCCGTTTCCGCGCTGATGCTGCCGACGCTGGCTTCGGTGATGCATCTGCCGGCGGGCGCCCATGAAGACAAGCTGGCGTTGGTCTGTGCCGGTGTCCTGCTCCTGGTCTTCCTGGTTTCCGTCAAGGTCATGCTCGGCGGCAGCGAGCGCACTGTGCCGGCCGAGGCGCATGGCCAGCAGGAGGCCGGCTGGCCGCTCTGGCTGGCATTGACCATCCTGGCTCTCGCCGGCGTCGCCGCCCTGTTCGTGTCCGACTGGTTCGTCGAGGCGCTGAACCCGGCCATCGAGACGCTCGGCATTTCCCAGGCCTTCGCTGGCCTTGTCATCGTGGCGATCGTTGGCAATGCGGTGGAGAATGTCGTGGGCATCCAGTTCGCCCTGCGCAACCAGGCCGAACTCGCCATAAGCGTGATCCTGAACTCCTCGCTGCAGGTGGCGCTCGCCCTGATTCCCGTGCTGGTCTTCGTCAGCTACGCCATGGGCGGGACGCCCTTCACCCTGGTGATCCCGCCGATGCTGGCCGTGGCCCTGATGCTGTCGGCCATCATCGGCGTGGTCGTCACGGCGGACGGCCGGGCCGACATGGCGGATGGCGCTGCCCTTATCGGGCTCTACGTCATCATCGCTGCGATCTTCTGGTGGGGGTAGGGCGCTTGGCAGCGCCCTCCCGGCTCAGGCGAACCACGCCTTTTCGGCGACCCGCTGGTCGCACATGTCGAAACGGGCGTGGGGCGCCACGCCCGCCACCTTCTTGGCGTAGCCGTCGAGATAATCGCTGACGGCAAAACAGATCGTGCCGCCGTCATCGTGGATCATTGTCTGGGCCTCGGCATACATCGCCTTTCGCTTGGCCTCGTCCTCCTCCACGCGTGCGGCGATCACCAGCTTGTCGAAATCGGGACGCCGCCAATGGGTGTCGTTCCAGGCAGCGTTCGACAGGAAGGTCTGCGAAAGCTGAATGTCGATAGCGGGGCGATCGGCCCAGTAGACGGCGCAGAAAGGTTCCTTCAGCCAGATGTTCGCCCAATAGCCGTCGGACGAGACGCGCGTGACCGTGAGCTCGATGCCGGCCTGCTTCATAGCCTCCTGATAGAGCACCCCCGAGTCGGTGGCGCCGCTGAAGGCGCCCTCGGATACCTTGAGCTCCAGCTTGGGGCTGCCGGCCTTCTTATAGTGGAAGGCGGCCTTCTCGGGATCGTAGGGTGTCTGCGCCAGGTCCTTGGCGAAGTATTTGTTCGTCGGGCTGATGGTGATATCGTTACCGACCGTGGCATAGCCCTGATAGACGGTATCGACGATCTTCTTGCGGTCGATGCCATATTTGAGGGCCCAGCGTAGGTCCGCATTGGCAAACGGCTCGGTGTCACACAGCGCCACGAAGCAATAGCGATTGCCGGTGCCCTTGGTCTGCACCACGCTCACATCGGGCGAGCCAGTCACCAGGTCCATGGTCTTGGGATCGAGCCGGTTGATGGCATCGACCTGGCCCGAGATAAGCGCCTGCAGGCGCGACGCTGAATCGCCGATATATTGCAGTTCGACGGCGTCGAAATTGCCGCAGCCCTCCTTCCAGTAATGGCCGCTGTTCTTGGTGACCACGCGCACGCCGGGCTCGAACACTTCAAGCTTGTAGGCACCCGTGCCATCCGGCTTGGAGAAATCCTTGAATTCGTTGGGAATGCCGAGGATGTGGAAATCGGTGAGATTGTAGGGCAGGTTGAGATTGCCCTCGCCCAGGGTGATCTGGATCTGGCTGGGCGAGAGCTTCTTGATTTCGGTGATACCAGACAGCACATCCTTGGCGGCGGATTTGGTGTCGCCGCGATGCAGGTTGATCGAATAGATGATGTCGTCGGCATCCAGCGTCTTGCCGGAATGGAAGGTGACGCCCTTGCGCACATTGAAGATCCATTCCTTGGCGCCGGGCTTGTATTCCCAGCTCTCCAGCAATTCGCCGACCGCGTTGCCATTCTTGTCGACTTCGATCAGTCCGTTCCAGATCTGGTAGCTGTAACTGACAGGGATGGAATCGGCGACGGCGCGCGGATCGAGGGTGTCCGATGCCGAGCCGCCCTCCATGCCAAGCCGCAGCGTGCCGCCCTTCTTAGGCGTCTCGGCGGCCAGGGTCGGCCCTCCGAAAGGTCCGATCAGGCCGTAGCCGAGGCCGAGCGCGGCGGCTCCTTTCATCAGTTCGCGGCGATCCACGATCAAGCCTTGCGCTCCCGACTTGCCGATCCTGTCTGTCATGCCTGGCTTTCCCCTGTGATGGACGGATGGGCTTGGCCGCGGGCGGCATACCCTTCACCTGACCATCGTGTTGCCTTGGGTCCGTTACGAATGACCCATAAGCGACGCTGCCTTTGGAGGGGGCGACGATATCGCGTCTTTGCTGGCTCCGAGGGAGAGACGAGAACCGAGGGGCTTTCGGCCGGGCCTGGCGCGGTGTAGGCTGAAAGCCCGAGGTGCCCGGCGAACCATGCCCGGCTGACCCTCGCGCGAAGGCTGATGCCACGCGCCCAAAGTGCGGATCGAAAGCCCTATCCCCATTTTCTGGCCCACTCGTGCCGCCGCCTGGCGTTGCGAGTTCCATCCGAACCCTTGTCATCATTATCGAGAGGAGATCGAGCCTTGTCTCAGATCGATCGTTTCGTCGTCGTCACCGGGGGCCCGGGGTCAGGCAAGACCAGCCTGATTTCGGCCCTGGCGGCCGAGGGGCTGCGTGCCATGCCCGAAGCGGGCCGCGCCATCATCCAGGATCAGGTCGCCATTGACGGCAATGCCCTGCCATGGGCCGACCGCGCGGCTTTCGCCGAGCTGATGCTGGCGTGGGATCTGCGCTCTTATCGTGAGGCGCGGGGGCTCGACGGCCTGGTGCTGTTCGATCGCGGCATTCCCGACGTGATCGGTTATCTCCAGCTTTGCGGCCTGACGGTGCCGGAGCCGACCCGGAAGGCCGCCGCGCTCCGGCGCTATCGTGCGCAAGTCTTCATCGCGCCGCCCTGGCCGGCGATCTATGCCGGCGATGCCGAGCGCAAGCAGAGCCTGGAGGAGGCGCAGGCGACACATGAGGCCATGCTGCGGGTCTATGCCAGCCTCGGCTACGAGTTGGTGTCGCTGCCGCTCCTGCCCGTCGCCGAACGGGCGGCATTCATGTTGCGAGAACTGGGGCAGGGCGCATGAGGCGCTGGTTCAGAAGGTCAGCCATGCTTTGTTCGATCTGGCGAAGCCGGGACGGAAGCTGCTATAGCCTGACCATTGCACGCCGTCCGGTCGGTGAAACAAGCATATTCAGGATAATATTCCGGAACGAGGAAACTCCCCGTGTCAGCTTTGCCCCGTGAGGCCGATAGGCCTGGCGACGTCGATTCCGCCTATTCCTGGCTGCGTCTGGTTCTCACTCTCATCCTTGGTACGGTGGCTTGTGTCGGCAACTGGTCAGTGGTGGTCGTGCTGCCGACTCTGCAAGTGGAGTTCGACACGCTGCGGGGCGGTGCCTCCTTGCCCTATACCTGCACCATGCTGGGCTTTGCCGTTGGCGGGGTCGTCATGGGCCGCCTGGCCGATAGGGCCGGCATCGTCGTGCCGATCCTGATCGGGGCGGTGCTGCTCTGCGCTGGCTATGTGCTGGCCGCCTTCACCTCCAATATCTGGCAGTTCGCTGCCCTCTCGATTGTGATCGGCCTGGGTTCGGCTGCCGGTTTCGCGCCGCTGATCTCAGACCTTTCGCATTGGTTTCGCAAGCGCCGGGCGCTGGCGGTGACGTTTGCAGCTTCGGGCAGCTATCTTGCGGGCGCCGTCTGGCCGCTGGTGATCGAGCACTTCCAATCCGATTATGGCTGGCGTGCCACCCATATCGGCATCGGCCTGTTCGCGCCTGTTGCAATGGTGCCGCTCGCTTTGGCGTTGACCCGCCGGCCCGCGACCACCACTTATGCGGCTGCCGAGGCCGCGACGGAGGCCGCCCGCGGAGAACTCGGTCTTTCGGCGAATGCCCTGCAGGCGATCCTGGTGGTGGCCGGCTTTGCCTGCTGCATGGCGATGTCGATGCCGCAGGTTCACATCGTCGCCTATTGCGGGGATCTCGGCTATGGCGTGGCCATCGGGACCCAGATCATCGCGCTCATGCTGGGCCTGGGCGTCGTCAGCCGCCTTGCTTCCGGCGTGGTGGCCGATCGCATCGGCGCCGGGCCGATGCTGCTGATCGGCTCCGCCATGCAAGGGGCGGCGCTGCTGCTCTATCTCTTCTTCAACAGCCTCTCTTCGCTCTGGGTGATCTCGGGCCTGTTCGGCCTGTTCCAGGGCGGCATCGTGCCGATGTATGCGGTGATCATCCGCCAATTCCTGCCGCCGCGCGAGGCCGGTGCCCGCATCAGCCTGGTGCTGATGGCAACCGTGCTCGGCATGGCCTGCGGGGGGCTCGCTTCGGGCTTCATCTATGACGCCACCCAGTCCTACCGGCTCGCCTTCCTGCACGGCTTCCTGTGGAATGTGGTGAACCTCGTCCTGGTGGGCTGGCTGATCCTCTGGCCGAAACGGCGCCAGCGCAGCAAGGCGGCAATGGCGCGCTGAGCAGCCTTTGCCGGCCGCTCAGTCGTTCATGGCGATATCCGTCAGCAGGAAGCCCGCGGCTGTCCTGGTGAACACGAAGATGTTGTCACCGCAGCCGATGGAAAAGGTGTGGTTGCCGTCTCCATCGCGATCATGGACCGGCTTTTCGCGCTGCAGGCAGGCTCTGGTCTTGGCGGTGAAATCAGGCTTGTAGACCTTGGCACGAAACTGCGCGGCATCGGCGATGGCGGCGTCATTCTGAAATGGCAGTTTCGCCATGCCGGCGATGGCTGCTGCATCATTGGCCTTCAGCGCAGCCCGGAATTTCGCGATGAAGCCGTTGAATTCCTTCTGTGCGGCGGCAGATGCCGCCGCGCTTTTCGGCGCCTGGGCGGAGGCCGGGATGATGGAAAGCAAGGCGGCTGCCAGCGCGGCACACGATACCAGTTTCATCATTACGCTTCCCCTCCGCCGGCTGTTTTGAAGCCTACACCTGCGCCGCGAACCGTCAATCCCTCGCGCCTTCCCCTGTGTGTACGGCGGACCAAGTCCCGTGCAGTTCACTCGTGAGTTTTCGAGTCTGCAGAACCTTTGTCGTTGCCGGGTCAAGCCCGGTTATGACAAATCGGAGTGTCTCCTCCTCAAATGAATTGCATTGGGACTAAGCCTCCGACTTCAGGCGGTCGATCGCGCCGTCGAGGCGGGCGGCGAGCGCGGCGCTTACCGGGGTCATCGGCAGCCGCAATTCCCCGCTGTCGATCAGGCCCGTGCGCCAGAGCCAGTACTTGACCGCAGCGGGATTGGGTTCGGCAAAGAGCAGCGGCACAAGCTCGGCAAGGGAGCGCCAGGCGATGTCGGCGGCCGGTTCATCGCCGAGAGCGAAGGCGTCTCGGATGGCGATGAAGCTGGCGGTCTCGAGATGGGCGGAGGCGAGGATGGCACCATCCGCGCCGGCAGCCAGGGCAGCGTGGTAGAAGGCATCCTCGCCCGTCAGCACGGAAAAGCCGGGTGGCCGGAGCCGGATCAACTCGGCCGATTGGGCGGGATCGGCGCAGCAATCCTTGGCGCCGACGATGTTGGGCCGTTCGGCGAGCCTGAGCATCGCCTCGTTGCCCAGATTTACGCCGGTGCGGTAGGGAATATTGTAGATCAGGATCGAGTGCTGGGTGCTATCCGCCAGCGCATTGAAATGGGCAATCAGCCCGGCTTGGGACGGCCTGCTGTAATAGGGGCAGGCAATAAGGCAGCCCTCGATCGGCCAGTCTCCCAGGCGGGGGAGCCGCTTGGCGAGCTTGCGTGTATCGCTGCCCGAAAGGCCGAGATAGAGCGGCAGTCGGCGGCCTTGCCGGGTAAGCTCGTCGGCGCTGACCTCGACAAGCTGCCGCGTTTCATCCTCGTCCAGTGTCAGGCTTTCGCCCGTGGTGCCGGCGAGAACGAGGCCATCCAGTTCGAGCGTGCCGTAATGGCGGATGAGACGTCTCAGCGAGGTCTCGTCGAGCGCGCCGTCGCGGAAGGGCGTGATCAAGGGCAACCACAAGCCCTGCGGGGAGGCCAGCGATCGGGCGGAAGAAGAGGGGATTTCCATGGAGCATCTCCGATTTGCCGGAGACGGCAGCAAAAAAGAACCCCGTCGAACCGGCGGGGTACATTTTCGATCTTGGTTCGCTGCTTATGGCGCGCGCGACGATCACCTGCCCCCGATGAGGAGGTGCTGTTTCGAAGCGGAAAAGGTGATGTAAGCGCAGGCCATGTTTTAAACTGACAGGGGGGCCAGTGCCTTGTCAAGCGGGTCACTCCCGTCGTGTATGGGCATCATTCCCGGGAGCGCGGATGTTCTTGCCCGTTCTTGGAAGTGCTGTGTCTGTTGGAAAGATGCGGATCGTCCGACACTCACTCGAGTGTCGTCCGGCACTCACTCGAGTGCCGCGGGGATGTCCGCGCTCTTTGAGGCGGCATTTCATCGGGACGCAAAAAACACGGAAGAACAGGAAGTTGACAATGGAATTTGATGTAATCGGCGACATCCACGGCCATGCCGATGCATTGCACAGGCTGCTGGCGAAGCTCGGCTACCGGGAGGCGCGCGGGGTCTATCGGCATGCCGACCGGAAGACGATCTTCCTGGGCGATTTCATCGATCGCGGGCCGGAACAGGTCGAGGTCCTGCGTGTCGTCCGCGCCATGGCCGGAGCGGGGACGGGCCGAGCGATCATGGGCAACCACGAGTTCAACGCTCTCGGCTGGGCCACGCCGGACGGCGCCGGTGGCTTCCTGCGGCCCCACACCGAAAAGAACGAGAAGCAGCATGCCGCCTTTCTCGCGCAGATCGGACAGGGATCACCCGCCCATCGCGAGGCATTGACCTGGTTTGCGTCCCTGCCGGTGTGGCTTGATCTCGGCGGCCTGCGGATCGTGCACGCCTGCTGGCATGGAGCCTCGCAGGCCTGCCTGGCCGCGACCTGTCTCGATGCAGCCGGATGCTTTCATGACGAGGGCCTGCGCAAGGCCTATCGCGGGGGCACGCCGGAACATCTCGCCGCCGATATCCTGCTCAAGGGGCCGGAGGTGCGGCTGCCCGGCGGGCACTCTTTCCGCGACAAGGACGGCCACACCCGGCACGAGGCTCGCCTGCGCTGGTGGGATCGGGCGGCGACGACTTTCCGGCTCGCGGCCCTGGGGCTGGATGAACGAAGAAGCGAACTGCCGGACGATCCCATACAGTCCGATTATCACTATCAAGAATCCGTGCCGGTGATGTTCGGCCATTACTGGATGTCGGGCCGGCCGCAATTGTTGTCGCCAACGGCGTCGTGCCTTGATTTCAGCGTTGCCAAGGGCGGTGTGCTGACCGCCTATCGCTGGTCCGGCGAAGCGGTTCTCTCCAACGACAAGCTTGTTTGGGTGGCGGCCTGAAGGCTCACGCGAAACGTCGCACCCCGCGAAGCGGCTTTGACATCAAACTGTCATAATGAGAAGGAGAGCACTGAAAGCGCACGCAAAATCGACGCTGCGCTTTGCCGGCCCCTCCTTTGCGTATCACCGGTCAGCGGCCCCTTTGCCGTCTGTCGGGCGCTCGATGTCCTGAAGTCGCTCCCCCATGGAATTGCAACTCCCCGTCTTCCTGGCCGTGCTGACCGCGGCGGCCCTGCATGCCGGGTGGAACGCGCTGGTCAAGATCAAGCTCGACCCCTTCCTGGCGATGACGCTGATCGCGGTGTCCTGCGGGGTCATCGCCTTGCCGGCGCTGGCGATCACCGGGCTGCCCAACAAGGAAGCCTGGATGTGGGTGGCCCTGTCGACGGTTCTGCACCTTGGCTATTACCTCTTCCTGGCCGAGGCCTATCGTCGTGCCGACATGAGCCAGGTCTATCCAATTGCCCGCGGAGCCGCGCCGCTGGCCACGACGGCGATTTCCCTGGTTTTCATTCATGATCCGATGACCCTGGGCAACGTCGCCGGCATTGCCGTGCTTGGGTTGGGGGTCCTGCTGATTTCGCTCAGGGGGCAGCGCGGCTCACTGGTCCCGAACCGGACAGCCGTGATCTATGCTCTGCTCACCGCCGTCACCATCTCGCTCTACACCATCGTCGACGGCATCGGCGCACGTGCTGCGGGGAGCCCCAATTCCTATGCGGCCGCACTCTTCACGCTCGATGCCTATCCGATGCTGGCGATATGCCTTTGGCGCAAGGGGTGGACGGGCGTGCGTCCCGCCTTGAAATTTTTGGTGCCGGGATTCGCAGGCGGGGCGATGTCGCTCGCCGCCTATTGGATCGTGATCTGGGCGATGACGGTGGCGCCGATCGCCCTGGTTGCCGCCACGCGCGAGACCAGCGTGCTGTTCGGCGGCCTAATCGCCATGGTCTTCCTGAAAGAGCCCCTTACACCGGTGCGCGGGTTGTCTGCCCTGCTGATCCTGGGGGGCCTCGTGCTGATGCGGCTGGGGTAGGGAGGCGGAGCGGCTGGGACGTCCGCGGTCCCAGCCTTGGCGTTATCGGAGCGGAGAAGGTGAGGCCTTCTCCGCCCGTACCCTCACAGCAATCCGTTCGTCTTCAAAATGGCGTCGGCATTGTCCTTGGTGATGGTCTGCGTATCCAGCACCAGCTTCTTCTCGACCGTCCCGCCGCCCAGCATCTTCAAAGCCTGACGCAGGCCCTCGGCGCCGGGCGTCGGATAGAGGAAGGTGGCGGCGAGTACGCCATCATGCACATATTTGACGCCCTCATTGGGCAGGCCGTCGACACCGACGAACAGGATGTTCTTTTCCCGGCCGGCATCCTTGGCGGCGAGATAGGCGCCATAGGCCATGGGATCGTTGTGGCCATAGACCAGGTTGATGTCCTCGAAATTGCGAAGGGCCGTCGACATCACTTCATAGGCCTTGGCCTGCTTCCAATCGGCCGATTGCTGGTTGAGCAGGTGCTTGATGCCGCTCTCCTTGTCCGCCTTCTCATGATAGCCGTTGGAGCGGTCATGGCTCGCCTGCGTGCCGAGGCCGCCCCAGATTTCGACCACATTGCCCTTGGCCTTGCCGGCCCCGCCCAGGGTCTTGACCACGAAGTCGCCGACCGCCCGGCCGATCACCACATTGTCGCCGCCGATCCATTGGGTGTATTTCTCGGAATTGACGTTGCGGTCGAGCACGAAGACCGGGATCTTGGCGTCCATGGCCTTTTCGACCACGGCGGTCAGGCCGGCCGATTCCTTCGGGCTGATCAGGATGGCGTCGACCTCCTGGGTGATGAAGCTCTCGGTGTCTGACACCTGCTTCTCGGTCTTGTCCTCGGCATCGGCCATCAGGAGCTTGACGTTCGCATGCTTCTCGGCCTCGGCCTTCAGATCCTTGTTGAACTGGACGCGCCAGGGTTCGAGCGTCGTCGCCTGCGAAAAGCCGATCGTATATTTCTTGTCGTCGGCGAGGGCGCGCGGCGTCCAGCCGGCAGGGATCAGCATGGCGCCGCCGCTGGCGAGCGCGGCGTGGATGAAGCTTCGGCGATTGATCATGGGGTTTCCTCCAGCTTGTTGTAGGTCTTCTCATCCTGTGCCTCGGCTCGCGGGCTCGTGCGGAGCGACGCGAAGATCTGGCCAAGATTGCGTTCCTGCAGCAGTACGGTGAGGATGATGATCAGCCCCTTCATCACCAATTGGACGTTGGTGGAGATGTTGTGAAGCTGCAGGATATTGGTGAGCAGTCCGAAGATGAGTACGCCGACCAGCGTGCCGGCCAGGCTCCCGCGCCCGCCCATCAGGCTGGTGCCGCCGATCACCACGGCGGCGATGGCGTCGAGTTCGAGGCCGACACCGGCATCAGGCTTGCCCTGGCGGTATTGCGCCACATAGAGCACGCCGGCGATGCAGGCGAGCATGCCTGAGAAAGCATAGGTTGCGATCTTCACCGGTGTGACAGCGATGCCGGAGAGGCGCGTCGCCTCCTCATTGCCGCCGATGGCATAGACATAGCGGCCGAAGGCGGTGAATTTCAGCACCACCATGAAAAGGGTGAGCGCGGCGAGGAAGAACAGGCCTGGCACCGGCAGCACGCCCCAGAGCACGGCGCGCAGGAGATCGATGTCGGTGGTGGCGTTGGTGCCGGAATAGACGGCGACCACGGCGCTGTCCTGGCCGGCGACCAGGCGTGCAAGGCCAAGCATAGTCACCATCATGGCCAAGGTGACGATGAAGGGCTGCAGGCGGCCGCCGACGATGATGGCGCCATTGAGCGCGCCGACCGCGAGCCCGATGCAAGAGACGGCAATCAGTACGCCGGGCATGCCGAACTGGCTGCCGGCCTGGGAGGCGAGCCAGAGCGTCAAAAGCCCTGCGACGACGATGCCTGCGACGAGGGGCAACCAGATTGCCGAGAGGGTGGATCTACGGCGGCTTCGATGGATTGGCGCCGCCGTTGTGGCGGATCGGCCCGCGCCGAGCTGAGCGGAGACGAAGGAGACGATCAGGGCGACGCCGACCATCGCGACCAGGAAGGTTACGGGCAGGGCGATGCCGGCTGCCACGGTGAGGCCCGGTTGCGTCAGCAGCAGCGCGGCCAGCACGGTGCCCAAGGCCAGGATCGAGCCGACGGAGAGATCGATACCGCCGATCAGGATCACCATGGTCATGCCGACGGCGACCAGGCCGGTGATCGAAACCTGGCGCAGCACGTCCGAGAGATTGCCGGAGGTCAGGAAGATGTTACGCCCCTTGGAAGTGACCGGCGAAAAGGCGACGCCGATCAGGAAGAGGGCAGCGAGGCCCCAATACAGCTTGGTCCGCGACAGAAGTCTCAGAAAGGTCATTGACGGCTCGTTGACGGCTCATTGGGGGCAGGTAGGAAAGGTGAAATTCCGGCGGATACGGCAGAGAGCTCGGGTAGGGCGGCGGACCGCCTCGGCGAAGCAAGGGTCATGATCGCCTCCTCGCTGGCCTCCCGGCGCTCGAGGATGCCGGCCTGGCGCCCTTCCTGCATGACGAGGACGCGATCGGAGAGCAGCAGCAATTCGGGCAGTTCGGAGCTGACGACGAGGATGGCCATGCCCTGCCCGGCGAGGCGGAAGATCAGGTCGTAGATCTCTTTCTTGGCGCCTATGTCGATGCCGCGGGTCGGCTCGTCGAGCAGCAGGATGCGCGGGCCGATGGCAAGCCATTTGCCGATTACCACCTTCTGCTGATTGCCGCCGGAGAGATGGCCGACGATCTGTTCGTCCGAACGGCAGCGCACGGAAAGGCTATCGATCGCCGCGCGGGCAAGCCGGGTTTCCAGGCCGTCATCGCGTAGGCCAAGGCGTCGCTGCAGCGGCTGGGAGGGCAGGGAGACATTGTCGCGAATGGTCGATTGCAAGAGGAGCCCGGTTGCCTTGCGGTCCTCCGTCACCAGAGCTAGGCCGTGCCGGATGGCCTGGCGCGGATTGTCGATCCGGACCTCTTCGCCGTCGACCACGATGCGGCCCTCGCGCCGTCCACTGCTCGCGCCGAAGATGGTTTCCAGAATTTCGGTGCGGCCGGAACCGAGCAGGCCGGCAATGCCGAGGATCTCGCCGCGATGCAGGCTGAAGGAAACGCCGCGCAACACGCGTTTCCAACCGCCGCGCACCTGGGGCAGGCTCAGGCCGAGACCGTGCACCGCGAGGGCTTCGGTGGCGCGATCGGGCGTATGGGGCGGCGTGGCAAGGCTGAGGTCGCGCCCGACCATGCTGGCGATGATGCGTTCGGGCGTCAGCTCCGTCATGGGGGCCGTCAGCACGCGCCGCCCGTCGCGCATCACCGTGACGCGGTCGGCGAGCAGGGAGACTTCGTCCATGCGGTGGCTGATATAGACGATGYCCACGCCCGAGGCGGCGAGCTTGCGGATGATCCCGAACAGGCGCTCGCACTCGCTTGGCGACAGAGCCGAAGTCGGCTCGTCCATGATCAGGACCCGCGCCTCCAGCGAGAGGGCCTTGGCGATCTCGACCAGTTGCTGCTCGCCGACCCGCAGCGACCCCACGCGTGCTTCGGGATCGAGGGCGACGCCGAAGCCCGTCAGCAGGTCGGCGGCGGCGCGGGCAAGAGCGCGCCGGTCAACGAACAGGCCGGCAATGCGAGGTTCGCGGCCGAGAAAGATGTTCTCGGCCACGCTCATTTCGGGAATGAGATTGAGCTCCTGATGGATGATGGCGATGCCGGCAGCCTGGGCGTCTCGTACCGAGGCAAAGCGCAGGCCACGGCCCTGGCTGAACAGGCTGCCGTCGAACTCCGTCAGGATACCGCTGACGATCTTCATCAGGGTGGACTTGCCGGCGCCGTTCTCACCGACGAGCGCATGCACCTCTCCGGCCGCGACCGAGAAGTCGACATCGTACAGGACGGGGACGCCTGCGAACCGTTTCGAGATGCCTCGCGCCTCCAGCGCAGCATCACTCGGTTCGAGCCGGGTGGCGAGCATTGTGCGTTTCCAAAAGTGCTTTGTTTCGGACACCCTTGTTACATCGGTGTCTTTTATTTATAGAGGACACTAACATGCGTTGCTGGGGGCGGCAAGGGCACAAAGCGTCGTGTAGGCATTGGGCCGGCTGTCTCAGCTCTCGCTTGATTGTGCAGCCATGAATCGCGTCTAAGCGGACCTCGCAGGGACGCCCGAACGCCCAGCGATGACGAAATGCGATTGCAATCCTGAGGAACGGCGATGCCGCGCCCGCGCAATGTCTCGATGAAGGCCACCAATCTGGCCCTCGACATCATGGCGAAGCTGCAGCCCGGCGCGCAGTTGCCGCCGGAGGCCGTGCTGGCGCGCGAGGTCGGCGTGAGCCGTACGGCGATGCGCTCAGCCCTCGAAGGCCTGGAACAGGCGGGGCTGGTCCGGCGCGACGGCCGGCTCACCCTGCTGCACCGGCTGCCGGCGGCCTCGGATTATTTCGGCCTGGCTGAAACCGAGAGTCGCTCGGACCTGGTGGAACGGCGTTTCCTCGAAATGGCCGTCGCGGGCGACCTGATGCCCGGACGCAATTTCTCGGAGGCCGAACTCGCACGGACCTTCGGCGCGAGCACGGTGAGCGTACGCGAATTCCTGATCGGCTTTTCGCGTTACGGCCTGGTGGAGAAGGCGCCACGCGGAGGCTGGCGGCTCTGCGCTTTCGATGCCTCCTTCGCCCGGGAGCTCGCGGCAACGCGGCGCACTTTCGAGATCGAGGCGATCGGCTTGTTTGGCGGGCGTGGCGATGACGATCCGGTCTGGCGCGAGATCGGCCGACTGGTCGAAGCCCATGAGGCGATGAGCCGGGGCGGCGAGGAGGTTATCCGCCAGTTTCCGCAGCTCGATCGTCGCTTCCACCGCTTCCTGGTGGACCAGCTCGACAATCGCTTCGTCACCAGCTTCTACGACGTGGTCTCCTTCGTCTTTCACTATCATTACCAGTGGCGCAAGGACGACGAGATCGAGCGCTACCGTACGGCATTGGCCGAGCATCTGAGCATCCTGCTCGCGTTGAGATCCGGCGTGATCGAAGAGGCGCAGAAGCGGCTCGAAGAACATTTGCGCACATCGGTGCGCACGCTGCTGGAGTCGGCGATCGGGGCGGGGAAATAGCGAGCAGAATAAGCCTTGAATGCGGAGGGCAGTTGCCCGCCCTCCGCCGTGACGCTCTCAGTCGAGCAGACGGTTGATCACGCCGGCCCCCACCGTGCGATTGCCCTCGCGGATGGCGAAGCGCGTATTGGCTTCGAGCGCGATGGCTTCGTTGAGGGCAATGGTGAGCACGACGGTGTCGCCGGGCATCACCATCTCGACGTTCGGCGGCAGTTCGATGCCGCCGGTGACGTTGGCCGTGCGGAAGAAGAACTGCGGCCGGTAATGGCCGAAGAAGGGCGTATGACGCCCGCCTTCCTCCTTGGTGAGAACATGAACCTCGGCCTCGAAGCGGGCATGCGGCTCCACCGTTCCCGGCCTGGCCAGAACCTGGCCGCGCCGGACCTCCTTGAGCTCGACGCCGCGCAGCAGGCAGCCGACATTCTCTCCGGCGAGACCCTGGTCCAGGATCTTCTGGAAGGTCTCGATGGAGGTGACCACCGTCTTGCGACGGGCACCGAAGCCGACGAGCTCGACCTCGTCGCCGAGCTTGACCGCACCGCGCGCGATCAGGCCGGTGATCACCGTGCCCCGGCCGGAGATGGTGCGCACGCTCTCGATGGGCATCAGGAAGGGCCGGTTCTCGGCGCGCTCGGGCAGTTCGATCGTGCTGTCCAGCGCCTCGAAGAGCCGGAGGATCGCCTCATCCGCCAGCTCGCCCTTGAGCCCGTTCAGGGCCTGCAGGGCGGAACCCCGGATGAAGGGCACCTTGTCGCCCTCGTAGTTCTGCCGCGTCAGGAGCTCGCGGATCTCGAGCTCGACCAGGTCGATCAGTTCGTGATCCTCCACCGCATCGCACTTGTTGAGGAACACCACGATGCGGGGCACGCCGATCTGCCGCGCGAGCAGGATGTGCTCGCGCGTTTGCGGCATCGGGCCGTCCAGGGCCGAGACCACGAGGATCGCGCCGTCCATCTGCGCCGCGCCGGTGATCATGTTCTTCACATAATCGGCATGGCCGGGGCAGTCGACATGGGCGTAGTGGCGGTTCTCAGTCGAGAACTCCACATGCCCGGAGGCGATGGTGAGGATCTTCGAGGCATCGCGCGTGCCTTGGGCAGCGGAAGCGCGGGCCACGTCCTGATACGAGACGAAAGCTCCCCAGCCTCGGTCTGCCGAGACCTTGGTGAGCGCCGCGGTCAGCGTCGTCTTGCCATGGTCGACGTGGCCGATGGTGCCCACATTGCAATGGGGCTTCAACCGGGTGAACTTTTCCTTGGTCATGCTACACCTGTGGTGCTTGCCGGCCCTCGCTTGGGGAGGTTGCACGGCTCTGGGCACCACGAGAGCCAAAAAAGTGCCCGGAACCGCTTTTGCGTCCGGGCTGGCTCGATCTCAGGTGATTTCGGTCCGGCCTAGGGCAAAGCGCGTGCGGCCGAGGAATCGATGTTCCTCGGGATCATCAGCGATATCGACGATGACGTCCGCATGGGTCCGGTGCCTTGTGGCGGGTGACGAATTGGGATGGCGCAGATAGGCGCTTGGCGAAGGAAATGCAAGGGGAAAGGCCCGCGTCTTCCTTCATCCCCTTAGGAGAAGCTAGAGTAGCAGCGTGCCAAAAAAGGGCGCCGATTTTTGGTAGAAAACGATGCGATAATAAGATCTTACAGCATCGGACCTGATTCCTGGATGAGGTCCGATGCTGTAGCTTCCTTGCTAGAGCGAATAAGCGTTCAAGTGGGAACGCTTATTCGCTCTAACTCTTTGTTTCGACGCGTCTTTGCGATTCCGTCTAATTGCAAAACGCTTTAGCGGCCACGCCTTTTGTCGGTCTTGTCACCCTGCCAGGGCTTTTCGTCTTGCCGGGGCTTTTCGTCTTGCCAGGGCTTGGTGGTATTCTTCGCGCTACCTTTGGGCGGGCCCTTGCGGTGCGGCTTGGGCTCGGGAGCCGATTCCTCGCCACCCCGATCGCGATAGGGCTGGATGCGGATGTTCTCTTCGTCGGGCTTGCGCACGTTGACGGCAAAATGCTCGGCGGCTTCCTTGGAGATCTCGACCACGGTCTCGTTGTCGAGAATCTTGATGTTGCCGATATCGCGGCGCTTGACGCCGCCGCGGCGGCACAGCATCGGCAGCAGCCATTTAGGGTCGGCATTGTTGCGGCGGCCGATGCTCAGGCGGTAGAGCACCATATCGTCGCCGGCGGACGGCACCTCGTCACGCTCGAAGCGCGCAGCACGCTCGGGACGTTCGAAACGCGGTGCCCGATCGGACTTGTCGAAGCGCGGGGCGCGTTCGCCCTTCTCGAAGCGGGTAGGCCTGTCGTCCCTGTCGAACCTGGGCCTGTCGTCCCGGGCAGGCCTGTCGTCCCGGTCGAAGCGGGAGGGCTTGCGACCATCTCGGCGCTCGAAATTGTCTCGACGCCCGAAGCCGTCGCCGGGATCGCTGACTTCCTCCGGCTCGGGCAGGCGCGAACGGTAGACGCGGGCGAGGGCGGCGGCGATATCCTCGGCGCTGCGATTCTCGAGCAGCAATTTGGCGATGGCCAGATCTTCCTCGCCGGGGGCTTCGGTCAGCAAGGGGTCCTCCAGCATGCGCTGCTGGTCGAGCACGCGGATTTCCTCGGCAGTCGGCGGGCCCATCCACTGGGCCTTCACGCCAGCCTGGTTGAGCATGATTTCGGCCTTGCGGCGGCGCGACATCGGCACCAGCAGAGCGCTGATGCCCTTGCGGCCGGCCCGGCCGGTGCGGCCTGAGCGGTGCTGCATCTTCTCGGCATCGGTGGGCAGGTCGGCATGGATGACCAGGCCGAGATTGGGCAGGTCGATGCCGCGCGCGGCCACGTCGGTGGCGACGCAGATCTGGGCATGGCCGTCGCGCAGGGCTTGCAGCGCCTGGTTGCGCTCGTGCTGGCCAAGTTCGCCCGAAAGCAGCACGGCCGAAAAGCCGCGTTCGCGCAGGGTGGCATGCAGATGGCGCACGGATTCGCGGGTATTGCAGAAGACGATCGTAGTGGGGGAGGCGACGAGGCGGAGCAGGTTGACGACGGCGTGCTCGGTCTCCTTGGGGGAGACGCGGATAGCGCGGTATTCGATGTCGGCGTGGCCTGATACGGCAGCCTTCACCTCGATGCGCAGCGCATCCTTCTGATAGGTGCGCGCGATGGCGACGATGCCCTTGGGCATGGTGGCCGAGAACAGCAGGGTACGCCGGTCATCGGAGGTGGATTTGAGGATGAATTCGAGATCCTCGCGGAAGCCGAGGTCGAGCATCTCGTCGGCTTCATCGAGCACTACGGCGCGCATGGCCGAGAGATCGATGCCCTTGCGCTCGATGTGGTCGCGCAGGCGGCCGGGCGTGCCGACGACGATATGGGCACCATCGGCGAGCAAGCGGCGCTCGCGGCGCGGATCCATGCCGCCGACGCAGGAAACCACGCGTCCGCCGGCCTTCTGGTAGAGCCAGAGCAATTCGCGTTCGACCTGAATGGCGAGTTCGCGGGTCGGCGCGATGATGAGGGCGAGAGGGGCATCGGCCTGTTCGAAGCGCTCGTCGTCGCCGAGCAGGTCGCGCGCAATGGCCAGTCCGTAAGCCACCGTCTTGCCCGAACCGGTCTGGGCGGAGACGAGCAGGTCGCGGTCGGCGGCCTCGTCGGCCAGCACGGCCGATTGCACGGGGGTCAGTTCTTCATAATTGCGATCGGTCAGAGCCTGGCGAAGGGCCGGGTTCAGAGAAGGAAGGGTCACGGGGAAAGCCTGTCGATGAGGAAAACCGGTCATGTGAAATGCCGGGTCGGGGGCGGCGCGCCCACGGGTATTAAGTCCGCGCGCCAGCGTCCACTTCTGCAGGATTTCACTGATGAAGCAGCCCAATACAACAAAGCGCGGACAATTGCGAGGGCGATCGCGCGATACTGCTGCGCGTTTCCGGCATGACGGCGAGCACGTGGCCAGCGGAGACGAGGTCGTTGGGCTTTACCAGCGGGCCTCTGGCCGACAGTGCAGCTTGGATTGATTGCCGGCTGCACCAAACCTGGCAAGAGCCCCCGTTGTCGCCCGAATCCACATTGCCAAATAGACAGGCGCTCATGCAAACATCGGGGAGAAATGGCGGGAGAGGAATGGCCAACCGATGGAAGAGTCTGCGACGGAGCGTGAACCCTTCTCCCGCTATTACGCTCGCTATCTGGTCGCCAAACGGGGCTACAGGCTGGGAGCCTTGCCGCAATCGGAAGAATTACTGCAGCATTGCGATTACGTCCTGACCAGATCGGCCGGCAACCGCATCTCGATCGTGGGGATCGTCAATTGCGACAGCGCCGAGGGCAAGATTTTCACTATGCCGGCGCAAGGCCTCTCTGCTCTCGCGCAGCATATCGTCGGCGCGCTGCCGGCTTCCGCAAAACTCGCCATCACGATCTACGAGATTGGCTCCCGCGCGATCGGCAGAACCGATAAGTCCCGTCTGTCCGGCCATAAGAGCGGTGGCAGACGCCATGCCACCAGAGCGATCGCCGTCGACGTTTCCAAGCGCCGCGCCTGGCCCTTGCCCTTGTTCGGACGCAGGTTCAGCCTTGCCGGGCAGATGCAGAAGCTGCTTCGTGCGCCCCGGTTGTCCGCAGCGGAATTGGTGACTCCGGAGCGGGCGGTCAAGTTGGGAAGGCCAATCTTCGTATGGGTGCTGATGGCTCTCCTGCTGGCGGTTTTCATTGCTGAGCAGGTCTTTGCCTTCGGCAAGACTGGCAAGCCGGCCGTGCCGACCATCGAAACTCTGCAGGTCCTGGGGGGCCTGAGCTATCCGCTGGTGGTCGGGGAGGGAGAATGGTGGCGCCTGTTCACGGCGCCGCTGCTGCATGCCGACCTCTCCCATATCGGCTTCAATGGCCTGGTGCTGCTTCTGATTGGCAATTCGCTTGAAACCTTGATCGGCTGGCGCTGGACGGCAGCGGCTTTCTCCGTGTCGGCGGTCGCCGGTTCCCTGATGTCGCTGGCGGCCAATCCCGTCAACATGGTGAGCGTCGGCGCGTCGGGAGGCATTACCGGACTGCTTGCCACCGCTCTCGTGATATCCTTCAGAATTCCCGCAGGCGCCATCCGTGCCCGGCTGATCAGCCAGGCCCTCTACGGTCTGGTACCGGCATTGCTGCCCTTCCTGAACGCCGCGGTCAGCGGTGGAAAGGTCGATTACGGCGCCCATTTCGGGGGCGCCATCGGCGGTGTGACCATGGGTTTCCTTTTGCTGGGCCTGTGGCCCAGTCGCCTGCCACGGCCCCGATTGAACAATCTGGCTGCGCTCGTCGCTATTGTGTTCTTTTCCGTCGCCGCGGGGGCGTGCCTGCCGATCCAGGACCATTATCGGCGCCGGATGCAGCTCGTACCTGATCTGTCGGCCGCGGCGACTCCATCGGATGCATCCGTCGAAAGCCTCCTGCGCGCTTATCCGCAGGATCCGCGCCTGCACTTCCTGCGGGCCCAGACCTTACTGCGCAAGAATGACATCCAGGGCGCCGAGGCAGACTTGCGTGCAGCGCTGGCGGACCGGCCGCTTGTTGCGGAAGTCGGTGGATCCGATTTCGAAAACAGGGTTCGGGCCGTCCTTGCCGCCGTTCTGAAGAGCAAGGGAGATCGGGGCGGAGCGGCGACCATGGCTGGGCCTGCATGTGCTGCCGAAAAGAGCGGCCCAATCGCCGATTATCTCAACAAGTTCGCCCTGTGCCGGTAATCCGTTTCTGCACTTTTGCGGCTATGGAAAGTGCTGGGAATTTCGCGTGACGCCTGGCGATGGCGGTCCTGTCGAGGCTTATGGTGTCGGACGGTCACATGCTCTTGTGCATTGCAACAATATTATTGACAAATCTGTCCGAAACAGTGTTTCTGGGGCCATGGCAAGACCGAGAGAATTCGATCGTGACGAGGCGCTGAAGCGCGCCACCGCCGTGTTCTGGGCCAAGGGCTTTGAAGCGGCGTCGACCGACAATCTACTTGTGGCGATGAAGATCGGCCGCCAGAGCCTCTATGACACGTTCGGCGACAAGCGTCGCCTCTATCTGGAGGCGCTGGGTCGCTATCAGGCGGTCAATCTCGCCAATCAGCTCGCGCAGCTCGACGCGGAAGCATCGCCTCTCGCCGGCATTCGCAGGATGCTGCTGGCTGTGGCGGAAGCCGACCCTTCCTTTCGGGCGCTCGGCTGCATGAATGTCGGCGCGATCGTCGAATTCGGACGGAACGACGAAGAAATCGCTGCCATGCTTACCGAGAACGAGGCTGCGCTCGACGCGGCGCTGGAGGGCAGCCTGCGCAAGGCCAAGGCGGAAGGCGAGATCGGCACGACCACCGATATCAAGGGGGCCGTGCGCTTTATCCAGGCGACGCTGCGTGGCCTCAAGGTCAGCGGCAAGGCCGGCGCCGATACACAAAGCCTGCGCCAGACCGTCGAATTCGCGCTCGCTGCACTGACCAAGGATACACGCCGAAGCTGAGGCAGCGTTCACAGGCCGGCGAGCCGATGAACAAGGCCAAAGGCGGCGATCCCGACCAGCAACAATCCCGCACCGCGCCCGGCCCAGATGGTGAGGGCGGGACTTGAGGTCAGCGCCTCGCGTCCGCGTGCGGCCATCAGGGCCAGCCCGCCATAGATGGCAAGCTGCACCAGTACCGTCATCAGGCCCATCACCACAGCCTGAGGCCAGAGCGACCCGAAGCTCGGGTTGAGGAATTGCGGGTAGACCGCCAGTACGAACAGCCAAGCCTTCGGATTGAGCAGGCAGGTGGCCAGCCCCTGACCGAAAATGCGTGCGAGCGCGGCTGTATGGCCGAATTCAACCTTGCCGACGGTGATGGAGCTGCGCAGCAGCCGGATGCCGATCCAGATCATATAGGCCGAGCCCGCCAGGATCATGCCGGTGGCAAGGGCCGGGACGAGCCGGCTGAGGGCGGCGACCGCGACCGTGCCGAACAGGGTATGGCAGACGCCGCCCGCCATGATGCCAGAGGTCGCGGCAAGGCCCGCACGCCGGCCGCCTGTCAGCGCATTGGCGAGCACGAAGAGCATGTCCATGCCCGGCACGATGATGATGCCGGTGAGCAGGATGAGGAAGAGCCAGAGATTTTCAGTATAAGTCATGTCAGTTGCCAGCCAGTGGCGAGGCATGTTCGGTGACATCCTTGCCGCTTTTTCAAAGGGTTGGTTGCCTCTATAGAGAGAGGCAACTGACAGGGATGTGTCAGTTGTGAAGGGGGCGCGATGCGCAAGGCGGCACGTTTGTTCGAGATCATCCAGATTCTCAGGCTGGCGCGAAAACCTGTTACGGCTGCCGCGATCGCCGAGGCTCTCGAAGTCACCGTCCGTTCGATCTATCGCGACATCGCCGCGCTACAGGCCATGCGGGTGCCGATCGAGGGAGAACGGGGTATCGGCTATGTCTTGCGCTCCGGCTTCGACCTGCCACCCCTGATGTTTTCGATCGAGGAGACCGAGGCTCTGATGCTCGGCCTGGCCCTGATCGAACGCGCCGGCGATCCTGAACTGACGCAGGCCTCGCGGGGAGCCGGCGCGAAACTGGCGGGCGCGGTGCCCGGGCCTCTGCGCCAGTTGTTCTCCTCCCGTACGCTGCATGCCTGGGGCGACATCGCGCCGACGCCCGAGCGCATCGACCTCGGCCTGGTGCGTCGGGCCATCCGCGACGAGGAGAAGCTCGATCTCGATTATCGCGACGATCAGGGACGGCATACGCAGCGGACGATCCGGCCGCTTGCGCTGATCTATTATTCGCAGGCCTTCGTTCTGGTGGCCTGGTGTGAGCTGCGCCAGGCGATCCGCAATTTTCGCGCCGATCGCGCCTTGTCCTGTACGCCGACCGGAGACTATTTCCGCCATGAGGGCGACAGACTGCGCGAATTATGGATTTCCGGTTGGCAGATCGACCAGGGGCAGGCGGGATAAGGGCGCAGTTTCCCACGAGCGCAGACATCGGCGCTCTTGGGTCAGAGGTTTCGGGTTGCCGGACTCGGCGTGGTATGGTCGGTTGGCGACCGAGAACAAATCGGGAGAATTCGCATGACTGGCCAAATCCGCGTCGGCATCGGCGGCTGGACCTTCGAGCCGTGGCGCGGCAGCTTCTACCCCGCCGACCTGACCCAGAAGCGGGAGCTCGAATATGCCAGCCGCCAGGTGACGGCGATCGAGATCAACGGCACCTATTACGGCTCCCAGAAGCCGGAAAGCTTCGCCAAATGGCATGCGGAGACACCGGATGATTTCGTCTTCGCGATGAAGGCGAACCGCTTTGCCACCAACAAGAAGGTGCTGTCGGAAGCCGGAAAATCGATCGACATGTTCATCGGCAGCGGCATCGTCGAATTGAAGAAGAAGCTCGGGCCGATCAACTGGCAGTTCATGCCGACCAAGAAGTTCGATCCGGCCGATTTCGAGGGCTTCCTGAAGCTCCTGCCCAAGAGCCATGAAGGCCATGCCCTGCGCCATGTCGTCGAGGTCCGGCACGACAGCTTCAAGGTGCCTGAGTTCATCGAGTTGGTGCGGGCCTATGATGTCGGCATCGTCCTGACCGACAAGGCCGATTTCCCGCATATCCACGATGTCACCGCTCCCTTTGTCTACGCGCGCCTACAAGCGGCGAAGGAGGACGAGGAGCTCGGTTATCCCACTGCTGCGCTGGACAAATGGGCCGAGAGGGCCAAGTTGTGGGCTGGCGGCGGTGAGCCTGCTGACCTCGACAAGGCATCGGACAAGAAGGCGCCGCAGGCGGGCAGCCGGGATGTCTTCGTCTTCATGATCAACGGTTTCAAACCCAAGGCTCCCACGGCGGCCAAGGCCTTGATCGAACGCTTGTAAGCGCCGCCATCGGAGACCAGGGAAGAGATCGCTAACCCTGCCGTTGGGTCACATAGCCGCCCAGATTGTGGGCCAGAACAAAGCAATGATGGATCTGTTCAGTTTCGACGAGCCCAACCGCCTCGACATTGCCGAGGGCGCCGTGCTGCTCGTCGGCCGTGCCCTTGGCCGGGAGGAGGCATTGCTCGCCGCCCTTGATACCGTGGTGGCGGCCGCTCCCTTCCGCCATATGGTCACGCCCGGCGGCTTCACCATGTCGGTGGCGATGAGCAATTGCGGCCAGCTCGGCTGGGTAACCGACAGGCGTGGCTATCGCTACAGTGTGGAAGACCCCGAAACGGGCCAGCCCTGGCCGGAGATGCCGGCCGCCTTCGCCACCCTCGCGCGTGAGGCGGCGGCGGAGGCGGGCTTTGCCGGGTTCGAACCGGATGCCTGCCTGATCAACCGCTATGAGCCCGGTGCCAAGATGTCGTTGCATCAGGACAAGGACGAGCGCGATTTCGGCAACCCCATCGTATCAGTCTCGCTCGGCCTGCCCGCCGTTTTTCAGTTCGGCGGCCTGTCACGCAGCGACAAGCCGCGCAAGCTGCCGCTGCAGCATGGCGACGTAATGGTATGGGGCGGCCCGTCGCGCCTGGCCTATCACGGCATCTTGCCGCTGAAGGAAGGGCAGCATCCTCGCCTGGGACGCAATCGCATCAATCTGACTTTCCGTAAGACCTGACCAACGACGGTAAATCGCCACCATGTCACGCTGGCCCGGGTGATCGAGAGATTACCCCTGCATCGGCCCAATCGGCGAAGCTCCTCGCCACCCAGTCGATGAAGACACGAACCCGCGGCGAGAGTTGGCGATTCTGTGGGTACAGCAGGGAGACGGGCGTCGGTGTCGGCGGATGGGCCGGCAGCACTTCGATCAGCCTGCCGTCTGCGAAATAGGGCAGGAGATGGTAGCGCGGCACCTGGATGAGCCCCAACCCCGCCAGCGCTCCTCCGAACAGAGCTTCCGAGCCCGTGACCGTCAGTGCGGTGGGCAGGTTGACATGGCGTATGGCGTCACCCACCTGAAATTCGAGCGGTATCACGCTGCCTGTCGCCGAGGATAGGAAGCCGACCATGCGATGGCCGTCGAGGTCATCCGGCGTGCTCGGCACGCCGTGGCGGGCGAGATAGGCGGGACTTGCGCAGGTGGCCTCGGCGAGCATGGCGACCCGCCGGGCGACCATCGAACTGTCCTGGAGATCGCCGGCGCGGATCACGCAGTCGATGCCTTCGCGCACGAGATCGACCAGGCGGTCGCCCTCGCCGATATGGAGCCGCAGGCCCGGATAGCGTTCCAGGAAGTCGGCGAGGCCAGGCAGCAGGAAATGCCGGGCGAGCGTGCCATGAACATCGATCCGCAACAATCCGTGGGGCTTGGCGTCGCCGAAGGCGGCCTCGGCATCCTCGATGTCGGCCAGGATGGCAAGGCAGCGACGATAATAGGCTTCGCCGTCCAGCGTCGGGCTGACGACGCGGGTGGTACGTTGGAGGAGGCGGACGCCGAGGCGTGCTTCCAATTGGCGGATCGCTTCGGTCACGGTCGAACGCGGCAAACCCAGGTCCTGTGCCGCCTGCGTGAAGCTGCGGCGCTCGACGATCCGGGTGAAGAGCCTGATGGCGTCGAAACGATCCATTGTTCGCAAATTCCGAATAGTCATATCAGATTTTGCATGATTATCCGAGATGGCAGAAGTTGGATAGTGCCGTCCAGCGATCAACCTCACACCAAGGAGAGCAAAATGACTATGAATGGCAGCAAGGTTGCCCTCGTCACCGGCGCCTCGCGCGGGATCGGGGCTGCCATCGCCCGTCGCCTCGCGCAGGACGGCTTCTCGGTCGTCATCAACTATGGTGGCAATACCGAGCGGGCCGAGGCGCTGGTGCGTGAGATCGAGGGCACAGGTGGGCGGGCGCTCGCCCTGCAGGCCGATGTCAGCGACCCCGTGGCCGTGGCTGATATGTTCGAGGCGGTGCAGACGGCTTTCGGCGGCCTCGACGTCCTCGTCAACAATGCGGGAATTATCGCATTGTCTCCGCTTGCCGAGACGGAAGACGGCGGTTTCGACCGTCTGGTGGCCGTCAATCTCAAGGGCAGCTTCAACACCATGCGCGAGGCGGCGAGGCGATTGCGCCAGGGCGGGAGGATCGTCAATTTCTCGTCCAGTGTCGTCGGCCTGCGCCAGCCGAGCTATGGCGTCTATGCCGCCACCAAGGCTGGCATCGAAGCACTGACCAGCGTCCTGGCCAAGGAGCTTCGCGGCCGCTCCATCACCGTGAATGCCATCGCGCCTGGTCCAACGGCGACGGATCTCTTCTTCGACGGCAAGTCGAAGGACCTCGTCGAGCACTATGCCCGCATGGCGCCGCTGGAGCGACTCGGCACGCCGGACGACATTGCCGCGGCGGTCGCCTTCCTGGTCGGCCCGGACGGTGGCTGGATCAACGGGCAGACCTTGAGGGCCAATGGCGGGCTGATCTGAGGTCGCAGAGATGTGGCGCGCCCTGACGACGGCCGGCGAGGCCGCCACACTCGCAAGGGCCTATTGCTCCGCCGCCGCTTTGAGATTGGCGAGGCCCTGTTCGAAGTCCTTGCCGATCATTTGGTCCATATTGATGAACAGCCCCATCAGCCTGGCGATGAAAGGTGCGGCGCCCTGCATCGACCAGGTGACGCGCGTGGCATCGCCGGCCGGCGTGAAGGTGAAGGCGGCGTGGTCATTCGCCCGGAACGGGCGGATGAAATCGAGCTTCATGTCGATACCGCGCTCAGGTGCCGCCTCGACAATCTCCATGCGGCCTGCACCGGCCTTGCCATTGCCTTCCCAGGCATAGACGGCACCCTTGCCGGATTCGGCACCGGAGAAACTGCGTTGCATGGCAGGATCGAGCTTTTCGTAGGGCGACCACCGGCTCCATTGGTGAAAATCGGCGAGCAGGAGATAGATCCGCCCGGGCGGCGCCTGGATTTCGAGCGAGCGTTTCACCTCGAAACTCGGCGGGCGCATAGCGGCGAGGATCAGGACGACTACCAGCACGACGATGAGGATGGCAAGCACATAGACCACGGTGGCTCCTCCGGCAGCGGGAAGCAGGCCTCACGCCTGCGCTGCGTTATCCTTCAACAGCCTATCCAGATGCTGTCGGATGTGATTGGCCTCGGCTGCGGTGGTGGCGAGGGCAATGGCCTGGTCGAAGGCCCGATGGGCCTCCTTGCCTCTGCCGAGCTTCAGCAGCAGCCCGCCTTTGAGGCCGTGGAAGTAGAAATAGCCGGACAAGCGGGATTCCAGGGGTTCGATCATCGCGAGCGCGGCTTCCGGCCCCTGCGTCTTGGAGACGGCCACGGCCCGGTTGAGCGTAATCACAGGTGAGGGTTGGATCTCCTCCAGCAGCGCATAGAGCAAATCGATCTGGCGCCAATTGGTGTCTTCCGGTGTCGCTGCCCGGGCGTGCACGGCGGCGAGGGCCGCCTGCAACTGATAGCTGCCGGGGCGTCCGTGGCGGGTGGCCTTGTCGATCAGGGCAAGGCCCTCGGCGATCATCTGGCTGTTCCATAAGCGCCGGTCCTGATCCTCCAGCAGCACGATCTGGCGCTCGGCGTCGAAACGAGCCGGCGAGCGCGCGTGCTGGAGCAGCATCAGCGCCGCCAGTCCCATGATCTCGGGTTCCGTCTGGAACAGGCGCAGCAGCAGGCGGGCAAGACGGATGGCCTCGTCGCAGAGCTGGGCCCGGCTGCCGTCATCCTCTGCGCCGGCCGAGTAGCCCTCGTTGAAGATCAGATAGACCATGGCGGCCACGGCGCCGAGGCGTTCCGAGCGCTCCACGGCGCCCGGTGCCTCGAAGGGCACGTCGGCGCTGGCGATGCGCGCCTTGGCCCTGGTGATGCGCTGTTCCATCGCCGCTTCGCCGACCAGGAAGGCACGGGCGATCTGCTTGACGGTGAGGCCGCAAACGATGCGCAGGGCGAGCGCGATCTGCTGGGTGCCGGGCAGGTCCGGATGGCAGCATATGAAAAGCAGGCGCAGGATATCGTCACGGTAATGCTGGCCATCCAAACGCTCGGTCAGCTCCGCCTCGGCATCGCTGAGGTCAGAGATCTGATCTTCGTCCGGCAGGGCCTCCTGCTTTTTCTCGCGGCGTTTGGCGTCGATGCCGGAATTGCGGCCGGCAAAGATCAGCCAGGCGGTAGGATCGCGGGGCGGGCCGTTTTTCGGCCAGCTCTTCAGCGCGCGCAGGCAGGCTTCCTGATAGGCTTCCTCAGCTGTTTCGAGGTCACGGAAATAGCGCAGCAGCGCTCCCATGGCCTGCGGGCGGGCGGAAGTGAGCGCGCTGCTGATCCAGGCCGCATCGGTCATGTTGCATGCGCCTTCTGTTCGAGCACCCCGGGCTGGAAGATCGAAAGCGGACGGATCTCGTAGGAACCGATGCTGGGATTGGCCTTGGCGAGATCGCGGGCGATATCGAGCGCTTCCTCGAGATTGTCGCAGTCGACCACGTAGAAGCCCAGTAGTTGTTCCTTGGTCTCGGCGAAGGGGCCGTCGATCACCAGGGGTTCGCCACCCGTCTTGCGCAACGTGGTGGCGGCGGTGGTTGGAAGCAGTCGCACCACCGGGCCGAGCTTGCCAGCTGCCGCGACCTTTTCGTGCACCTTGTGCAGACGTGCCATCACGGCATCGTCCTCCTCCTTGGTCCAGGCGCCGACGACGTCTTCGTAATTGTAGCAAAGGATCGTGTATTGCATTGTCTGCTTCCTCTTGAGCCAAGGACGAATGAGCCAAGAGGTATCCGACATGAGGAAGCAGGACAATTCATACTCTCTTGTCGGCAGCAACGGACGAGATTCTGCGGGCCCTTGCGGAAACGCACCGCTCGCAATCGAGGCGCAAGCTCAGATCGCAGCCTCGCTGCCGCAGGAAGCCAGGGCCGTGTCGTCGGGACCGAGAGAGAGCTGGAACGCGTCGTTTTCTGTCGAATCGATGCCATCGATCTTGCGTAGCGCCGCAATGGTGAAGTCGGTGAAGGCGCGCACCACCGGTCGCATATAACGCACCGAGGGGAAGGCCAGGAAAGCTTCCGTAGGCCGGACGACGTAGTCGGGCAGGATACGGACCAGACGCCCCTCGGCAAGCTCGCAATTCACCAGCAATTGCTGCACCGGCCCGGCCGCGTGCCCTTGTAGCAGCGTGGCGGTGATGACCTCGGCATCATTGGTGCGCAGGATGGGCTGAACAGGCAGGTCGAGCGTTTCGCCGTTGCGATGTTGCAATGTCAGGATGTCGCGCGGCGAAAGCAGTCTGGCACTGCTCACGATGCCGATGTCCGACAGCCGTTCCGGCGTGTCGATCGGCCCGGACCGGGCGAGGAAGCTCGGTGCCGCGACCAGGATACGCCGGATCAGGCCGAGACGGCGGATGATCAGTTCTTGGCCGGCAGGACGTCCATACCTCACCGCCAGATCGAAGTTTTCATAGACAAGGTCGATATCACGGTTCTCCAGGATGAGATCGACCGTAACGGCGGGATGGCGTTTCTGGAATGCCATGACGATTGGATGCAGGTGCCTGACGCCGATGCAGGAGGGTGCATGCAGCCGGAGCGGGCCTTCGATGGCCCCCATGTCACGCCGGACTCCTTCCAGGGCCGCGTCAATGGTGGCGAGCGCGCCTCGGCTGGCTTCGTACAGGGCCTGTCCCTGTGGTGTCGGGCGTACGATGCGCGAGGATCGTTCCAGCAGCCTGGCGCCGACATGCCGTTCGAGATTGCGCAGATGTTTGGTGACGGCGGGCTGGGAGACGGCAAGGTCACGCGCCGCGGCCGTTACCGAAGCGCGCTCGACGGTGCGGACGAAAGCGCGCAAGGCGACCGCGATGTCCATTCATGCCTCATGGTTATGGCTATCATAGCATCATAACATATGGACGTCAGCGGTGTCATCGGGCTCAATCGCCTCCGTGCCGTGTCGGTGGCGTTGCGGAAGGCGTGATGATGATAAGCAGGCGTAGTTTTATGGTTGGATTGCCTTTTTTGGTGGCCGGATGCGCGCAGGACCGCACACCGGATCTGAGCATGCGGGAAGTGCCTGTCGACCCGGATCAGGCCTTGCTCTATGGAGCCGTCGAGTCCGAGCCCTTTGCCGTGCCTGCTGTCGACCTGCGACGGGTGAAGCCGCAATATCTGCGCCGGGAGGTCGCCTACGAGACGCAGGAGCAACCCGGCACGATCGTGGTCGATCCGGCCGAGCGTCATGCCTATCTCGTGCTGGAGCATGGCAGAGCCCTGCGTTACGGCGTGGGTGTGGGCAAGGAAGAGGCTTTCAATTTCCAAGGCCGTGCAACCATCGCCCGCAAGGCCGAGTGGCCGCGTTGGACGCCGACGGCCAACATGATCCGGCGCCAGCCCGAACGCTATGCGAGATACGCCGCCGGGTTGCCGGGCGGAATCGGCAATCCTCTCGGCCCACGCGCGCTTTATCTGTACAAGGACGGGCGCGACACGCTGTACCGGCTGCACGGCACCATCGAGCCCTGGACGATCGGCACCATGGTGTCGTCAGGCTGCGTGCGCCTGCTTAATCAGGATATCATCGACCTCCACCGGCGCGTGCCCGTCGGGACAACCGTGGTCGTGCTCCCGGCCAGCGCCTCGACGGCTTAGAGCCTGTCTCAAAATCCCAGGCTGAGCTGCTGGGGTTTGTCCGTCTTCTTGGCCGGCTTGTCGTCGATCAGGGGCTTGAGCATCTGAGCCAGCCGCTTGGCCAGCGCCGACGGGTCGGCCTGGGCGAGGGAGGAACTGGCGATCACGTCGCGCATCAGCGCGACGCCGGCGATCAAGGCAAGGAACAGGGTGGCGCGTTCCGGCCGGTCCTTGCCGGGTAGGCTGGCGGCAAGCGGGCATTCGAATTGTTCAGTGACGACCTCACGCAGGATTTCAGCAGCCCTGGGATTGGAGGCCGAATGCAGCATCAGCCGGAACGGATCGACACCGGCGCTCTCGCCGGCAGGGTTGGCCACCATCGCCTGCGCCACGCGGTCGGCGAGGGAGGTGGCATCGCCTTCGAACAGGCTGGCATCGGCGCAGGCGATCTTGGCCGCCTCAGCGAACATCTCTTCCTTCGAACCGAAATAGCGGTTGACCAATATGGCGGTGACACCGGCTTCTCCCGCGATTTCTCGCAGGCCGACACCGTCATAGCCTGCGCGCGAGAAGGCGATCAGCGCCGATTGCAGAATAGCTTGCCGCGTCGCCGCGGCATTGCGCGGGCGCTTGGCTTGGGGGGCGGGGGTCGATTGGGAGGGAGGGGGTGTTTTCTTCCTGGCCATGCCCGCGCCTGCAATGTTTTCGGGGCCGCAGGAGTATACGTGCGTAGAGGCAGGCGCAAGTTTCTCTCTCCCGCGATCCACCGTTCATGTCGCGGGCTCGGCTGGAGGGGTGTTCTTGGCCAGGTGGTCGTCCATATAGAGCCAGGCGGCGGCAGCGCCCGCCAGCGAGACATTGACCGCCAGGCTGCCGTCTGCTGCCTGCAATTGCAGGGAGTGGTGCCGCCGCAGGGCCTGGGTCAAATATAACGTTGCGTCGGCGGGGAGGGTGGCCTCTGCCAGCCCACCTTCTTCCTCGGGATCGGAGAACGTCACTCGGCCGGCAACGTCGCCGATGGGCTTGCCGTCCGCCAGAAGGACGTAAGGGTGGCCGGCAAGGACACCGGTCGGATCGACCACCGAGAAACGGACCTCCACCGGTACCGAGGCCTCGATGCGGCGTTGGATGCTAAGATAGCCCTTCGCATCCGGGTCGCCTGCGGCCAGGCCGACGGCCTGGCATTGGCGGCTCGTATCGCAGGTCACCTGCCAGTCCTTGAAGGTCTCGGCTGTGGCCGAGCCGGCGAGCAAGGTGGTCATGACCAAGGCGATTGAAAGGCGGCGCATGGAGGCTTTTCCGGTTGTGATGACACTGACGGTATCATGCCGGCCGAGGCTTGCGTCCGGGAACGGCAAGGTCCGGTCATTGTTGGCCTTTTTGCGGGCGGGCTCGACTGTAATGTGCGGATTTGTCCGGTGGAAGGCGGCGACTCGAGACGGCGGAATTCACACCAGCTTGTTGGCCGGGAAGATGCTCATATGACGGATTTATGCAACTCTGCCCAGATTATGACTTATTTGCTCAATTTTTACGCGACGAAATACAGGTAAATGAATAAAATTTAAAAGATAAATCGATTTCTATACCTAGGTTACGACGACGATGCGCGCTATAGTTTTCGCACTGCCTTCACGGAACCATATGCACCCTGCCGCGTTCAATCGAGCGGGGTCAAAACGATAGGGTGGAGCCATGAAAGAAAGCCATGCCGCTGTCTTCTCGGTCGAGGAGCTCGAATTCCTGTGTACTCAGGCTGACGACTACGGTTGGTACATATGGACGGAACAGACCCGTCCGATGATTGAGGCCTTGTGTGCCCGTCGGTTGATGGCGGCCAATGGTGATTTCAAGGTGGTACCCAGGGATGGGCAGCACCATGCCAATCTCGAAGGACATGCTCCTCGCGCGGCCGATTCGGTGTTGCGTTATTATGAGCTGATCGGGGCGGGACGCATCGCCTACCATATGGTGCAGCATCCGCGCCCGACCATGACGGCGACGCCGCTTACGGAAGTGCGCGGTAGCCATAGCCTTCACGGTTGATCGAAGGACGATGCATTTGGATCGAGCCGGTCGTCGTCCCGGCTCCCCGGATTTCAGCGTGTATTTGCAATTGCCGGCCATACCGCCGGATTGCAAAACACAGCATTACTCATACTTGTCTTGGCGCCTCGCGAGACCTGTGCGGTCTACGCGATATTTGCGGCCAGGCGTGGCAGGGCAGTGCCATCAGGCCCGAAAACATGGGCTGAATCGCGATCGATCCGCAGGCGGACCTCAGTGTGGGCACGCACGGGGTTTTTGCCGTCGGTTTGCACCACCAGTGTCTGTCCGTCCGCGATAGCTGTATGAAACACGGTCAGCCCGCCCAGATGTTCGACGATGCTCGTCGTCCCGGCGATGGCTTCGCCTGTGTCATCCGCTCCATTCACCAGCGTGATGTGCTCGGGGCGGATGCCGAAGGTGACCTCGGAACCGACTTTCAGGCCACTGGCCGCAAAGGGCAGACGGATGCGCTTGTTCCCCGGCAGGGAAAGGCCCAAGCCTGTCGCGTCGGCTTCGACGATCCGGGCCGGCAGCGTGTTCATGCGCGGTGAGCCGATGAAGCCTGCCACGAACAGGTTGCGAGGGTGATTATAGAGCTCGAGCGGCGCGCCGATCTGCTCGATCCGCCCGCCATTCAGCACCACGATCTTGTCGGCCATGGTCATGGCCTCGACCTGGTCGTGGGTGACATAGATCATGGTGGCCTGGAGTTGCTCGTGCAGGCGCATCAGCTCGATGCGCATCTGCACGCGCAGGGCAGCATCGAGATTGGACAGCGGCTCGTCGAACAGGAAAACCTTGGGATTGCGCACGATGGCGCGGCCGATGGCGACGCGCTGGCGCTGACCACCGGAAAGCTCCTTGGGCCGGCGATGCAGCAGCGGGCCGAGCTGGAGGGTTTCGGCAGCAGCCTGCACCTTGGCGGCACGTTCGGCCCGGGGCACACCTTCGATGCGCAGGGCGAAGCCCATATTATCCGCGATGGTCATGTGGGGATAGAGCGCATAGCTCTGGAACACCATGGCGAGGCCGCGCTTGGCCGGCGCGATGTCGTTGGAAAGACGCCCGTCGATGAGGAGGTCGCCGCCGGTGATCTTCTCCAGCCCCGCGATCATGCGTAGCAGAGTCGATTTGCCGCAGCCGGAGGGGCCGACGAAGACCACGAACTCGCGATCCTCAACCTCCAGGTCGACGCCCTTGATGACCTCGACGGCGCCATAGGATTTGCGCAATCCCTTGAGATTGACGGTGGCCATCGTGGCGTTCTCCTTTGCGAGATGATGCAGGGATGGAGGGTCGATCTCCAGATCGACCATCTTGGAAACGTCGAGCGAAATAGAGAACAAAGACGGTCGATCTGGAGATCGACCCTCCATTATTCCGCGCTACTGTTCGCAAAGTGAGCGCTCATGGGTCAGATGCCGGCGCGGCGCAGCGTTTCGCGATTGACCCTGACGGCAGCTGCGGGGTCGGCGGCGGCGGTGTCGGATTCTTCCTCCAGCACCAGCCAGCCATTGAAGTTCGGCCCTGCGGCAACGATGTCGACCACGGCTCTGAGATCGCAGACGCCCTGTCCCAGCATGCGCCACTGGCCCTCGGCATCGACATCCTTCAGATGCAGATAGCGGATGCGATCCTGGTAGGTGCGCAACGTATCGAGGATGTCCTGGCCGCCGCGCAGGATGTGGCCGGTGTCGGGCACCCAGCCGACCAGGGCCGGGTCCAGAAGGGCCATGATGCGGTCATAGTCGGCTCGCGAGCTCAGCAGCGTGTCGTGATGCGAGCTCGGATGCACGGCGACATCGACGCCGACGATACGGCCGAGTTCGCCGGCGCCATTGTAGAAGCGGCCGGCAATGGCGAACTTGTCGTCGAGAGGGCCGGGACTCATGATCGTGGCGCTGCCCAGCGACAGGATGGCACCGGGGAAATGCGCGGTGAAGCGCAGGGCGCGGTCGACCATGGCGAGGTCGGCCTCGACGGCGTCGGCTTCGGTGAAACCGGAACTGCTGCCGCAGGCAAAGGCCACCAGCGTCAGGCCATGGTCTGCCAATGCTTTCGCAAAGTCCTGCGGGCGGTCGGCATAGGGCGGGATCATGGTGTCGGTGATCTCGATGCCGGCATAACCTGCCGCCGCGATGGCCGCGAGCAGGTCGTCGGCATTGCCGCTCCAGCCCTTGCCCAGCATTTCCCAGGTGAAGGTCTGGCAGCCGGCCTTCAGTTTTGCGGTCTCGTTCATGATGTCATTCCTTGGCGACGGTCATTCCTTGACCGCGCCTTGAGTCAGGCCCTCGATGATGTGGCGCTGGAAGAACAGTACCAGCGCGATCAGCGGCACGGTCACCACCACGGAGGCGGCCGCCACGTCGCCCCAGGGCACGTAATAGAGGTTGGTGAAATTGGCGATGCCGACCGGGATCGTCTGGTGCTCGATGGTCGAGGTGAAGGCCAGGGCGAACATGAATTCGTTCCAGGCAGCGATGAAGGCGAGCAGGCCGGTGGTGACGAGGCCGGGCAGCGACATCGGCAGGATGATGCGGACGAACAGACCTGTAACCCCGACTCCGTCCATGCGCGCGGCCTCGTCGATCTCGCGCGGCAGCGTGTCGAAATAGCCGAACAGCACCCAGGTCACCAGCGGCAGGCCGAGCGCCAGATAGACAATGACAAGGCCGCTATAGGTGTCGAGGAAGCCGTAATTGGAAGCGGTCAGGTAGAGCGGGCCGACGATGGCGATCTGCGGGAACATCGAGACCGAGAGCACGACCCCGAGGATGCCGAAGCGCCCCTTGACCTCCAGCCGCGACAGCGAGAAGGCGGCCAGCGCCCCGATGGCCAGGCAGAACAGGGTGGTGAGCCCCGCCACGATCACCGAGTTCAGCACATAGAGCTGGAACTTCTTGACGAAGAAGACATTCGCATAGTGTTCGAAGGTGACCGGCGAAGGCCAGAAGCTCGGTACCGGATCGGTCAGCGCCTTGTCGAGCTGCAACGAGGTGGAGAACTGCCACAGGAACGGGCCGGCCGACCACACGAGCAGCAGTGCCGCGCCGGTATAGACGACGATGAGGCGCAGGATCTCGCGGGCGTTCATCCCTGCCTCCTCAGCCGCGCCACGATGAAGATGCCGAAGCCGATGGCGATCAGGGTTTCGGTGATGAACATCGCGGTGGAGAGCGCAGAGCCATAGCCGAACTGCAGGGTGGAGAAGAGCACCTTGTAGCTCAGGGTGGACAAGGTCTCGGTGGAGTCGGCCGGGCCGCCGCCGGTGAGGACATAGACGAGGTCGAAGATGCGGAAGGCATCGAGGGCCCGAAACATGCCGGCGATCAGCAAGGTCGGCAGCAACAGGGGCAGGCGTACATGCCAGAAGATGCGCCAGGCCGAGGCACCGTCCATCTTGGCGGCCTCGGTGAGAGACCGAGGCACAGTCTGCAAGCCCGCCAGCAGCAGCAGGGCCATGAAGGGCGTGGTCTTCCAGACGTCCGCGATGATGATGGTGTCGAGGGCGTGGTCGACAGAGCCGTACCAGTTGATGTTGCCGTCGATCAGCCCGACGGATTTCAGCAGGTAGTTGATCAGCCCGTGCTGTCCGTCGAACAGCCAGCCGAACATTTTCGAGGTGACCACGGTGGGCATTGCCCAGGGCACCAGCATGGCGGCACGCACCAGGGAGCGGCCAATGAAGGGCTCGTACAGCAGCAGGGCCATGGCGAGCCCGAGCACGGTCTCGAGCGCCGTCGACACCGCCGTGAACAGCACCGTATGCCCCCAGGCGTTCCAGAAGCCGTCGTCACCGAGCAGCGTGCGATAATTGGCAAGGCCGACGAAGGCGTCTTCCTGGGTGACCAGGGAGGTATTGGTCAGCGACAGCCAGACCCCGTTGACGATGGGATAGACCGAGACCGAGCCGAGCGAGATCAGCAGCGGCAGGATCAGCAGCCAGGGCGCCAGGTCCAGGGACCGCAGGCCAGCCCCGAGGGGAGGGCTGGCCGCGGAGGCTTGCACGCTCATCGCGTCATCCTGCGACGATCGAATTGATCTTGGTGCTGGCGGCCTCCAACTCTGCCTTGATGTTGCCGCTGACCAGCGCCTTGGAGACGCCCGACTGGATGGCGAGGGTGACCTGGGCATATTTCGGGGTGACGGGGCGCGGCGTCGCGCCGGTGAACACCGATTTGAGCTGCTTCATGAAAGGCTGCTCCTTGCCGAGTTGGGCATCTTCGAACACTTCGGGGCGTGTAGGGGCGATCCCGAGCTGCAGGGCGAACTGGAGCTGGGTTGATGGCGAGGACATCCAGGTCAGGAATTCGATGGCCGCCTCCCGGTTCTTGGTGTTGGCGTTGACGCCATATTGATAGCCGCCGAGGCAGGCCGCGCTCTTGCCACCGGCGAAATGGGGCAGTGGCACCACGCCAACCTTGTCGACCACCGAAGATGCCGCCTTGTCCTGCGCGATGGCATAGACATAGGACCAGTTGCGCAGGAAGGGGGCGCGGCCCGCCGTGAAGGGCTGGCGCGAGGGTTCTTCGTCCCAGCTCAGGACATCGGAAGGGCTGATCTTCGTCTTGTTGATGGTGTCATAGAGGAATTGGACGGCCGCCACCGCCTTGTCGTCGCTGAGCGTCGAGGATTTGCCGTCGGGGGCGAGGATCGAGCCGCCATTGGAGGCAATCGCCTCCACGAGATCGCAGACCAGCACTTCAGCCTGCTTGCCTTGCCAGAGATAGCCGAAATCGGCCTTGCCGGATTTCTGGATCTCTTGGGCGGCGGCGGCCAGTTCGTCCCAGGTCTGCGGCGGCTTGGCACCAATGCCTTCGAGCAGGTCCTTGCGATAAAACAGCATGCCTGAATCGACATACCAGGGCAGGGCGGTGAGCTTGTTGTTGTACGTGCAGGCCGCCACCAGACCGGGGAAGAATTGGCTCTGCACCGAGGCATTGAAATATTCGTCCAGCGGCAAGGCCCAGCCGGCACCCGCGAATTCGGCGATCCAGACCACGTCTTGGGTGAAGACGTCGGGCGTGCCCGTGCGACGGGCGAGCTGCTGCACCAGGGCCGTGTGCACTTCGGTGGAGGAACTGGGCGGCGGCAGCTCGACATAAGTGACGTGGATCTTGCCCTGCGATTGGTTATAGGCGTCCACCACCTGCGCCATGGTCTGCTTGCCGAAGAATTTGGCGCTGGCGAAGGTGATCTCGGTGCGGTCCGCGGCATGGGCGCGCCGGGGCAGGCCGAGCGCCAGAGCACCTGCGGCAAGGCCGGCGCCCTGCAGGAAGGTGCGCCGGCTCGGCACTGCTGCCGACCCGGATTGCGAAGCCCCGGCAACCGGGGTCGAGCGTGACTGAACGTCCGACATCACAAGTCCTCCCTTTATGGTGAATGCTCACCTTGATTTTCGGGTCATGCTTGGCCTGAGGCCGCGTGCTGTCAAGGATAAATTGTCATTTTCGTTCAAAAAATTTCATTCAAACACAACGCTTCTCGTGTTTACTTTCTAAATTAATGCAAAAATGAGCAACCAAGCTGACTGGGATGGCGGAGGACGCGCATGGGTAAACTCGGCATCGGCGTGATCGGATGCGGCAATATCTCGATGACCTATCTGCGCAATGCTGCGCTTTTCTCCGGCGTGGAATTGAAAGCCTGTGCCGATATCTCGGCGGAAGCCGCCAAGGTCAGAGCCCGGGAATACGGCATTCGGGCACTCGGCGTGGAAGAACTGCTTGGCGATGACGAAATCGACCTCGTTCTCAACCTGACCATTCCAGCCGTCCATTTCGAGGTATCGATGGCGGCTCTTGCCGCCGGCAAGCACGTCTTCACCGAAAAGCCTCTCGCCGTTACGGCGGCGGAGGGCCGGAGGCTGGTCGAGGAGGCGCGTCGGCATAAGCTGGCGATCGGCTCCGCCCCCGATACTTTTCTCGGTGCGGCGGGGCGGACGGCCCGCCGCCTGATGGAAGAGGGAGCGATCGGCCGTCCGACCACCGGCACCGCCTTCATGATGACCCGCGGCATGGAGCATTGGCATCCCAATCCCCAATTCTATTATCAGCCCGGCGGTGGGCCGGTTCTCGACATGGGCCCCTATTACCTGACCATGCTGGTCAATTTGCTGGGGCCGGCGCGCCAGGTTGCGGCGATGGCGACGACCGGGCAGGCGGAACGGCTGATCACTGCGCCCGGGCCGAACCAGGGCACGAGCTTTGCCGTCGGCACGCCCACGACCTTGATGGCGCTGGTCGAGTTCGCCGGGGGCGCCATCGTCAATGTCGGCATGAGCTGGGACGTGTTCCGCCATTCCAACCAGCCCATCGAACTGCATGGCAGCCAAGGCTCGCTCAGCCTGCCCGATCCGGACACCTTCGGCGGCACCCTCGCCCTCAGCCGCAAGGGCGAGCCCTGGCAGGACATCGATACGGCGGCCATGACCTATGGCGGCCTGAACTGGCCCTATGCCGCGCCCGATCGCGCCAACTATCGGATGCTCGGAGTGGCCGACCTAGCCCGCAGCCTCGAGGAGGGGCGACGGTCGCGGGCTTCCGGCGAACTCGCGCTGCATGTGCTCGAGATCATGGAAGGCATCCTGGAAGCCGCGCGCCTGGGGCGGACGGTGTCGATCGAGCCTCGGGACGTACAGCCCTCGGCCCTGTCGGAAGACGAGGCGGCGAGCCTCGGCAGCACCGGATAGGAGCAGGTGTTCGGGAAGCCCTAAAGCGTGCCCATGCCACCGTCGATCATGAGCTCGCTGCCGACGGTATAGGTCGCTTCGTCGGAAGCCAGGAACACCACGGCCTTGGCGATTTCGCTGGCCTCGCCGAAGCGGCCGGCGGGCACTAGTCCCTTGATGCTATCGGCGACGCTCTTCAGGTCCTGCTCCGAGAAGCCGAGCTTGCCATAGAGCGGCGTGGCAATCGGGCCGGGGCTGACGGCGTTCAGGCGGATGCCCCGCCCGATCAATTCGCCCGACAAGGTGCGGATCAGCGATTGCAACGCGGCCTTCGACGCGGCGTAGACGCTGGAGTTCGGCATGCCGATATGGGCGTTGACCGAGGTGTTCAGCACGATCGACGCCGGATTGGCCAGGATCGGCAGCAGTGCCTGGATCAGGAAATAAGGCCCCTTCAGATTGATGTCGAAGACCTTGTCGAAATCGGCTTCGTTCCAGTCCGCCAGCGGCTTGAGCTGGGCAATGCCGGCATTGACGAAGAGGATGTCGAGCCCGCCGAAGGCTTGCGCGATGGTCTCGGCGAGCTGTTTTTGCTTGGCGATGTCGGCGGCATCCGACTGAATGACGAGGGCACCTTCGCCCAGTTCCTTGCGCGCGGCCTCCAGCGTTTGGGGATTGGTGCCCGTCACCGCGATGCGTGCGCCTTCCGCCAGGAATTGGCGGGCGGTTTCCAGGCCTATGCCGGTGGTACCGCCGGTAATGAGAGCGCGCTTGCCTGAGAGCCTTTTCATGATTGCAGTTCCTTGTTCATGGGAGACGCTTTGAATGAAGCGAATATGGCGCAGTCATCATGTTCGGGGTATCCTGCTTATATTGGATCTATCTTCCGGGATTTCCGAACAATGAAGCTGGACGGGATCGCGAGTTTCGTAGCGGTGGCAGAAGCAGGTTCGATCAGCGAGGCGGCACGCAGCCTCCGCCTGTCCAAGTCGGTGGTCAGCGAACGCCTGGGTGAACTGGAGCGGACCGTCGGTACGCGCCTGCTGCATCGTACCACCCGGCGCCTGTCGGTGACCGAGGACGGAGCTGCTTTTCTCGAGCGCGCCAGGCGGATCGTGCGCGAGGTGGAAGAGGCGGCTGCGGATCTGGCGGAGCGGCGCGGCACCCTGGCCGGCCCGATGCGGATTGCCGCGCCGATTACCTTTGGGCACATGCATCTCGGCCCGGCCCTGTTTCCGTTCCTGGCTGATCATCCGCAGGTCGAACTCATCCTGGACCTCGACGATCGCCGGGTCGACGTCGCCTCCGCTGCCTATGACGGCGTCATCCGCCACGGTGCCATTGCGGATTCACGGCTGATGGTCTGGCGCCTGGCTCCAAGCCGGCGCATTCTGGTGGCATCCGCGGACTATCTGGACCGCGAGGGCACGCCGCGTTCCATCGGCGAACTCGATCATCATAAGGGGCTGTTCTATTCGAACCGGGGGGCTGCCGATTGGCGGTTCCTCGGGCCTGACGGTGTCGAAATCGTGCGGGCGAAGGTCGCCTTGCGGGTCAACAATGGTGATATGATCCGTGACGCTGCGCTTGCCGGCCTCGGCATAGGCCTGCTGCCGACTTTCATCGCGGGCCCCGAGATCCGCGCCGGGAAGTTGAAGGTCGTCGATATCGGCGTGCGGCCGGAGCCGGAATTCATCTTCCTCGCTCATCCGGAAGGGC
This sequence comes from Labrys sp. KB_33_2, assembly GCF_052114505.1. Taxonomy (NCBI): domain Bacteria; kingdom Pseudomonadati; phylum Pseudomonadota; class Alphaproteobacteria; order Hyphomicrobiales; family Xanthobacteraceae; genus Labrys; species Labrys sp. KB_33_2. The sequence goes on from NZ_JBFREW010000019.1 coordinate 68,363, forward strand.
GCCGGCCGTCAGCCAAGCTGCGGGCACTGACCGAGCATCTGAAACGCAGCTTCGGCGACCCGCCTTATTGGGAGGAGGGGATGTCCATGGCCGCTTCCGCTTGCACGAGCGTCTTGTGATTTGATTGAATCATTTCAAATCGCAAAGACGCGTCGAACCAAAGAGTTAGAGCAAAAACCGTTCACACTTGAACGCGCTTTGCTCTAGAAGCGACGCATCGTCACTGTGAGGCCCTGAGATGAGCGATTTGCCGGCACCAGAGAAGATACGCCCCCTCGGCTGCAGCGGCATGTCGGTAAGCTCTGTCGCCTGGGGCATGTGGCGCTTCGGGGGCGAGAACCTCGCTTCGGCTCAACGACTGATCGAGACTGCGCTCGAGGCCGGGGTCACCTTGTTCGACACCGCCGACATCTATGGCCCGTCCGACCTCGGCGGCTTCGGGGTTGCCGAGAGCCAGCTCGGCCGGGTGCTCGAAGCCAGCCCCGGCTTGCGCCACCGCATGGTACTGGCAACCAAGGGCGGCATCGTCTTCGGCACCCCCTACAACTCCTCCGCCGCCTATCTTTCCTCGGCCATCGATGCGTCACTGAAGCGGATGCAGGTCGACCGCATCGATCTGTGGCAGATCCACCGGCCCGATATCCTCACCCACCCTAGCGAGATTGCCAGGGCCCTCGAAGACGCGCATCGGGCCGGCAAGATCGCTGCCATTGGCGTGTCGAATTATACGGTTGCCCAGACACAGGGATTGGCGGCTTGCCTCAGCCTGCCCATCGTCAGCCATCAGCCGGAATTTTCGGCCCTCAAGCTCGATCCGCTCGCAGACGGAATTCTGGACCAGGCGATCATGAATGACATGGCGGTGCTCGCCTGGTCGCCATTGGCCGGAGGCAGGCTGGCGCAGCCGCAGGACGAGCGGGCACGGGCGGTGGTGGCCCTGTTCGATGCCAAGGCCGCGCAGGCCGGCATTTCCCGCACCGCCGTCGCCCTGAGCTGGTTGATGGTCCATCCGGCACGGACCATCCCGATCGTGGGAACGCAGAATCTCGACCGCATCCGGGAGATCCCGCAAGCCTATCTGCCGCGCTGGAGCCGGGAGGAGTGGTATTCGGTGCTGGTGGCCTCGCGGGGAGAGCGCCTGCCCTGATGCGGCTCAGCCCTGATCGATTGCGCCGATGGCCAGCTTCATGATCGCAAAATCGATGGCGGGGCTCTCGTTGATTTCGATCTGCCATGTCGCGGACAGGCCGGTCCAAGCAATGATCCACTGCAGCATCCGCCTGCGTTCGACACGGGCATGTTCGGTCACGAGGGTCAGCCGGTGTGAAAAACGCTCGGGTGAGGAGGCGAAAGCGCCGCCGTCGCCCTTGCCGGGGTTGCAGAAGAGATTGGCATAGTCGAAGCCACGCTCGCCAAACAGGCCCTTGGGATCGATGACGAGCCAGCCGCGAGGCCCGAAATCGAGGACGTTGTCGTGATGGATGTCGCCATGCAGCACGGTCTCTTCACAGGGATCGGCCAGGAGGGCACGTGCTTCGGCGGCGCTGCGCGCCAGCAGGCCACCCTCCCGGGCCGCGGCTGGCTGCAGATCGGCAAACCAGGCCTGCAAGGGAACGAGGGAGGGAGGAGGATCGGAACGGGCTGCATGCAGCTTTGCCGCGACTTCGCAGAGAATGATCGTGGCTTCATCGTCCCGCCCGGCGGCGACCAAGGCAGAGAGCGGAGCGCCGCCGCGTTCCATCACGATGGCGTCTTCCTCGGCGGCAAAGATCTCGGCAGCGCCCTTAGCGTGCCACCAACTCATCAACAGGCCACCCTGACGCTCTTCTTCCGCCGTGGCCACTTTCAGCATGGCGGGACGTCCTTGCCAGCGCACTGGCAGCAGGCGCGCGGCATGGGTGACGATCGCCTCGCCATCCGGTGTGAGCCGCCAGCGCGCAAGCGCCTCGGCGAAAACGGCATGTTGCCGGAATTGAGACGAATGCATGGGATCTCTCAAAAATAGCTCGCCGTGGCCGCCCGGTGCCCGGAGGAAGAGCGACAGGTAGCCCGATGCCGGCGTCTGGGAAGTGTTTCCTCGGCTTACCGAATGTTCTCGGGCGCCTATTCCGGTGCGGGCGCAAATCACTGCTGAAAAAGGCAAAAATTCCTGCGACGACATTTGGCAATGACGTAGCTTCTCGGTACCATCATGGCAATTCCAATGCTGTTGATTTCGCTCGCGCAGTTGAGATCCGCCAGATGAAGATAGATGCCGGGCTGGGCTCCGATCGCTTCGATGCGGTCGTTCTTCCGGGCGATGTGGCTCTGCTTCGCCGCGTCATCGAGCAAGCCGGTGTCGCCATGGCACTGATCGGGCATGACGGCCGGTTTTGCTATGCCAATCCGGCCTTTTGTCGGCTCACCGGTTACCAGGCGGCAGACTATGTCGGCATGACTCTTGTCGACCTTGCTCATCCGGAGGACCGGGCCGGTCTTTCCTGGGATGGTTGGGACGAGGACGGTGTCAAGCGCCGCTATCGTCGCCATGACGGCACGGTCTTCACCGGCATGACCAGCCTCTCCCAACTGGCCAAGCCGGACGAGGCCTCGCCCTATGCCGCCATTGCGCAAATCGTGGCCGTGTCGGCCCAAATGCCGAACGAGACGAGCCTGGCCGAGGCGGAGTGGCGTTGGCGCCAGGCTCTGGAGGGGTCTAGGCAGGTCGTGTGGGACTTCGACGTGCCCACTGCGATGGTGTGGGTGTCGCCGCATTGGTGCACGATGCTCAACCTTCCGGACGACGAGTACGTGCTTTCGATCGGCAATTGGCAGAGCAGGATGCACCCGGACGATCTCGCCCGCACGGCGGAGGCCGCGGAGCGTGTTCGGCTCAATGGCGATCGTGATTTCGACGTCACCTACCGATTGAAGCACAGTGACGGCCATTGGATCTGGGTGATAAGCCGAGGCCGGACGGTCGAGTATGCACCCGACGGCACCGCCAGGCGCATGATCGGAACCATCACCGACATCACGCGGCAAAAGGAGATGGAGGCACGCCTTTCCACCGTCTCGGAGCGATTGGAAGTTGCCGTGCAGGCCGGTGGCATCGGCATCTTCCACGTCGATTATCCCTCGGGGCTCCGGCATTGGGATGCGCGAACCTACGCGCTTCACGGCGTCACGCCGGAGACGTTCGACAACACGATGGAAGCGTTCCGCAGCTTGCTTTCGCCCGAAGATGCTGCCCGGGTCGACCGTATCCGTCGGAGCGGTCTGCGGTCGGGCTCGCACTATCAGCTCGACTATCGCATCCGGCATCCGAAGACGGGCAGGGGGCGTCATATCCGCTCGACGGTTCGGCTGATCCGAGGAGAGGACGGCGCCCTGACGCATGGGATCGGTGTCTGCTGGGACGTCACCGACGATGTGGAACGCAATCAGAGGCTGCACGACACGCTGGTCCTGCTGCAGGCCGTGATGAACGGGACGCCCGACCTGATCTACGCCAAGGATCGCGACGGTCGCTACGCGCTGGTCAATCCCTCGGTCGAGAGGCTGATGGGGAAGACGAGCGATGAAATCCTGGGTCGATCCGACACCGAGATTTTTTCGGCCGAGGTGGCGGGCGCCCTGATCGAGAACGACCGCCACGTGATGGAGAGCGGGGAACCCTCCACCATGGAGGAAACGGCGATGCTCGAGGGCTTGCGGCGCACCTATTCCTCCACCAAGGCGCCCCGGCGCAACGAGCGTGGCGAGATTACCGGGCTGATCGGCATCTCCCGCGACATCACCGATGCCAAGGTCGCCGAGGCGGCTTTGCGGCAAAGTGAGATGCGCTGGCAGTTTGCTCTCTATGGATCGGGCGACGGGGTCTGGGACCAAAATCTCGAGACCGGGGAGGTGTTCTATTCGCATCAGTGGAAAGCAATGCTGGGCTACGGGGAGGGCGAGATCGGCACCAGCGCGAGCGAGTGGTCGGATCGCGTTCATCCCGAAGACCTGCCGTATTGCCAGGCGACTATCGAGGCGCATCTGCGTGGCGAGACGCCGGATTTCGTTTTCGAGAACCGTCTGCTCGCCAAGGATGGCAACTGGCGCTGGATCTATGACCGGGGCAAGGTGGTCGAACGGGCAGCGGACGGGCGTGCTTTGCGCATTATCGGAACCCATACCGACATCACCGCACGCAAGGAGGCCGAGAGCGCTATCCTGGCCCTCAATCAGCGGCTGCAACTGGCGATCGAGGCGGCTGGCGTCGGTGTCTTCGAGTATGATTTTGCCTCCCAGCGCTATAGCTGGGACGATCGCCTCCACCAGCTCTATGAAATGGCGCCGGGCAGCTATGACGGCAGCCGGGAGGCCTGGCTCGATCGCATTCATCCGGACGACGTCGTCGCGATCACGCGCGAATATGACAGGGCGATGCGCGAAGACTCGCTGTTCGACATGGAATTCCGCTTGCGGGTCCAGCGTTCCGGCAAGATCCGCCACATCCATTCGCTCGCCCGGGTGATCCGCGACGAGGCCGGCGCGCCTGTCCGCACGGTCGGCATGGATTGGGATGTCACCGAGCACAAGGAACTGGTGGAGGCACTGTTCGAGGAAAAGGAGCGATTGCGGATCACCCTGCATTCGATCGGGGACGCCGTGATCTCGACCGACGCTCACGCAAGGGTCACCTTCATGAACCCGGTCGCGGAAGAAATGACGGGATGGATGGGCCGGGATGCGGTCGGCAAGCGCCTGGCCGAGGTGTTTCGCATCGTCGATGAAACCACTGGCGAGATCCTTGCCGATCCGGTGGAGACCTGCCTGGCTCGGATGCGCCCCTATTATCTCAGCGACGGCGCCGTCCTGCTGCGGCGCGATGGTGAGCGACGCAGCGTGCGCGACTCGGCCGCTCCCGTGCGGACGGCCACGGGAGAAATCATCGGTGCGGTGCTGGTGTTCCAGGACGTGACAAAGGCCCGCGTCCTGCAGCAGGCACTCGAACACTCGGCCAATCACGACAGTCTGACCGGGCTTCCCAACCGGTCCGCCTTCGAGCGCGAGATCCGACTTTCGCTGGAGCGCGCGCGCCAGGGCGAACATTGGCACGTGCTGTGCTTCATCGACCTCGATCGTTTCAAGATCGTCAACGACAGTGCCGGGCATGCTGCCGGCGACGCGCTGCTGCGCGAGGTCGCCAATCTCATGCGCCGCGTCTGCCGGCCGGAGGATGTGCCGGCGCGCCTGGGCGGTGACGAGTTCGCACTGCTGCTGCGCGATTGCTCGATCGGCGACGGGGAGGCGGTTGCGCAGCGCTTTCTGCGTGGCCTGGCCGAATTGCGCTTCGCTTGGGATGGCCGGACCTATCAGATCGGGGCCAGCATGGGGCTGACCAAGATCGATGTGCACTCACCGCGGCAGGATGAGTTGATGAGCCAGGCCGACATCGCCTGCTACACGGCCAAGACCTCCGGCCGAAACCAGTTTGCGGTCTATGGTGACGGTGAGAGTGCGGCCCATCGCAATCACAGCGAGATGCGGGTGGCTGCGGGCATTCGCCATGCGATTGAAGCCAATCGCTTCCGCCTTTATGCCCAAGAGATCTTCGATCTTTCCGGACAGGGCGGCGGACAGCGGCATTTCGAGATCCTGCTCCGCATGCTCGACGATGCCGGCAACATCGTCGCGCCGGCTGCCTTCATCCCGGCCTCCGAACATTATGACCTGATGGGCAGCATCGACCGCTGGGTCATCCACACCACGTTCCGTCGCTATGGTGCCCATCTGCTGGGCGCCGACGACATCACCCTTGCCATCAATCTCTCGGCCAACTCCTTGAACGATCCCTTCCTCTGGCCGCTGCTGCAGGAGGAGTTTGCGCAATCGGGCCTGCCGCCCCGGCGGATCCATTTCGAGATTACCGAGACTGCCGTGATCAACAATCTGGCGGCCGCCCAGCAGTTTCTTTCCAGGGCGCGTGCTGCCGGCTGCGGTGTGATCCTCGACGATTTCGGCAAGGGACTGTCCTCCTTCACCTATCTCAGGCAATTCTCCGTCGACGGCCTGAAGATCGATGGCGATTTCATCCGGCAGATGACACAGAGCGAAGTCGATCGCGCCATCGTCGAATCGATCAATACGGTCGGTCATCGCCTGGGTGCCATTACGGTGGCCGAGCAGGTGGAGAATGAGGAGACTTTGGCTCTGTTGCGTGGCCTGGGCGTCGATCAGGCCCAGGGCTTCATCCTGGCTCGGCCGCAGCCGCTGGATGCCCTGTTTTGAGCCATTTGCGAGCGGTCGCTATTCGTGGTGAAACTTTTTTCCTGGCATTAAAGTAGCAAAAGATCTTGCACGCGCAGGAATAATCTTTCACTGTGGGTAACAGGCTGCTATGCCTATGAACGAGGCAGCCCATATTCGATGAGGGCAGAGGTACCCATGATTCTCGACGATAAGCGCTGATCGTGCCGGCGTGGCCTGGTCTTGGATGTGGGCGCTAGGGCAGCATGCTCTCGAATCCACCTCTCGCCAGGCGGCCAAGCGACCGGACGACCGAAGTTTTCCGAACTCTTCCCCGGCAAGAAGATCGATGCATTACTCTCTGTTCTCCCTTCTCAAGAATGCCCTGAACGGCCACCGTGGCTGGACGCCGACCTGGCGTGACGCCGAGCCGCGCCTCAACTACGACGTGATCATCATCGGCGGCGGTGGCCACGGTCTGGCCACGGCCTATTATCTCGCCAAGAATCACGGCATCACTAATGTCGCCGTGATCGAGAAGGGCTGGATCGGCGGCGGCAATGTCGGCCGCAACACCACGATCGTGCGCTCGAACTACATGTTGCAGGGCAATATTCCCTTCTACGAGCACGCCATGAAGCTGTGGGAGGGCCTGGAGCAGGATCTCAACTACAATGCGATGATGAGCCAGCGCGGCGTGCTGAACCTCTATCATTCCGACGCCCAGCGCGACGCCTTCGCCCGCCGCGGCAATGCCATGCGCCTGAACGGCGTCGATGCCGAACTGCTCGATCGCGATGGCGTGAAGGCGATGGCGCCTTTCCTCAACTTCGACAATGCCCGTTTCCCGATCCAGGGCGGCCTGCTGCAGCGGCGCGGCGGCACGGCGCGTCACGATGCGGTGGCCTGGGGCTATGCGCGTGCCGCCAGCGATCGCGGTGTCGATATCATCCAGAATTGCGAAGTGAAGGGCTTTGTCCGCGAAGGCGATGCCATCGTGGGTGTCGAGACCACCCGCGGCACCATCCGGGCCAAGAAGATCGGCATGGCGGTAGCGGGCAATACCTCCAAGGTCGGTACCATGGCGGGATTGCGCCTGCCGATCGAGAGCCATGTGCTGCAGGCCTTCGTCACCGAGGGGCTCAAGCCGCTGATCCCGGGCGTGATCACTTTCGGCGCCGGCCATTTCTATGTCAGCCAGTCCGACAAGGGCGGCCTGGTCTTCGGCGGCGACATCGATGGCTACAATTCCTATGCCCAGCGCGGCAATATGCCGGTGGTGGAGGATGTCTGCGAAGGCGGCATGGCGGTGATGCCGATGATCGGCCGTCTCAGGCTGCTGCGCAGCTGGGGCGGCATCATGGACATGTCGATGGATGGCTCGCCCATCATCGACAAGAGCGGCATCGACGGCCTCTATCTCAATTGCGGCTGGTGCTATGGCGGCTTCAAGGCGACGCCGGCTTCCGGTTGGTGCTTTGCCCATCTCATTGCCAAGGATCAGCCGCACGACGTGGCGGCGGCCTATCGGCTCAATCGCTTCGAGACAGGAGCGGTGATCGACGAAAAGGGCCAGGGCGCCCAACCCAATCTTCACTAGAGCACAACGCGGTTGGTAGAACGCGATTTTGCTCTAGCTCTTTGTTTCAACGCGTTTTTGCGATTCTTGGCGAAGCCGTCGGATCGCAAAACACTTCAAGGCACGGTTCAATGCGGATTGCCTGTCCTTATTGCGGTGCGCGCGGCGTGCACGAATTCACCTATCTCGGCGATGCCGGGCCGAGCCGTCCGGATGCCTCGGCGCCGGACGCCGGCAAGCACTTTTATGAATATGCCTACCTGCGCGACAACCCCGAGGGAGCGCATGAGGAGTTCTGGTATCACGGCTCGGGCTGCCGTTCCTGGCTCAAGGTCCGGCGCAACACCAAGACCCACGCAATCGAAAAGGCTGAACTGGTGATGCCTCAAGCTTTGGGAGCCGCATCATGAGCGAGGCCGTTTCCTTCCGTCTGCCCTCCGCCGGCCTGGTCGATCGTAACAGCACGGTGCGGTTCCGCTTCGACGGCAACAGCTATGAAGGGCTTGGTGGCGACACGCTGGCCTCGGCCCTGCTTGCCAACGGCATCCGCCTGGTCGGGCGCTCGTTCAAATATCACCGTCCACGCGGCATCTTCACCGCGGGCCCGGAGGAACCGAATGCGCTGGTGGAACTGCGCAGCGGCGCCCGACGCGAGCCCAATACCAAGGCCACTACGATCGAATTGTACGAAGGCCTGGAGGCGGCGAGCCAGAACCGTTGGCCCTCGCTGAAATTCGACCTCTTGTCGGTAAACCAGCTCGCTGGCCCGATCTTTGTCGGGGGCTTCTACTACAAGACTTTCATGTGGCCGGCGGCCCTGTGGGAGAAGCTCTATGAGCCGATGATCCGCCGTGCCGCGGGCCTCGGCAGCGCCAGTCAATTGCCGGATCCCGACACCTACGAGAAGGCCGCCGCCTTCTGCGACGTGCTGGTGATCGGTGCCGGGCCGGCTGGCCTGATGGCGGCGCTCGAGGCGGGCCGGGCCGGCGCGCGCGTGATCCTGTGCGACGATGATTTCCGGCTTGGCGGGCGGTTGTTGGCCGAGCGGCATGAGGTCGGCGGCAAGCCGGCCGCTGCCTTTGCCGCCGATATCGAGGCGGAACTCGCTTCCATGCCCGAGGTGCGCATCTTCAGACGCACCCAGGTGTTCGGCGTCTATGACACGGGTACCTATGGTGCCCTGGAGCGGGTTGCCGATCACCTGCCCGTACCGCCCGCCCATCAGCCGCGTCAGCGCCTGTGGCACATCATGGCCAAGCGCTGCATCAACGCCATGGGCGCCATCGAGCGACCCATCGTCTTCGGCGGCAATGACCGTCCGGGCGTGATGCTCGCCTCAGCAGCGCGCAGCTACCTCAACCGTTATGGCGTAGCGCCGGGCCGCCAAGCGGTGGTGTTCACCACCAGCGACGATGGCTGGCGCACGGCGGCCGATCTCGTGGCTGCCGGTGTAACCGTGGCAGCGGTCGTTGATCCGCGCCGTGAGGTCGATGCGGCGGTGTCCGGCTGGGCCGGCAAGGCGGGAACGCGCACTTTGCTCGGTGCGAGCGTGACCGACGCCAAGGGCGGCGCCCAGGGCGTCAAGTCGGTCGAGGTGATCGCCGAGCGCAAGCGCGAGACTATTCCCGCCGATTTCCTGGCGGTGTCCGGTGGCTGGAACCCGCAGGTCGCACTCACCACCCATAAGGGCGCCCGGCCGCGCTGGTCGGATGAGCTTGCGGCTTTCGTGCCGGGCGATCTGCCTGATGGCATGACGGTGGCCGGGGCCGCCAATGGCGACTTTTCCCTGGGTGCTTGCCTGCGGGCGGGCGCGCAAGCGGGCCGGGCCGCGGCTGGCGATCTCGGCTTTTCCGCCGGGCAGGCTCCGATCCCGGCCTGTGACGACGAGCCGACGGGCCTCAAGCCGCTCTGGCATGTCGCCGAGACGAAGAGCAAGGCTTTCGTCGACCAGCAGAACGACGTCACGGCCAAGGACATCGAGATCGCCCATCGCGAAGGCTTCCGCTCGGTCGAACATCTCAAGCGCTACACCACGCTCGGCATGGCGACCGACCAGGGCAAGACCTCGAACATCTCGGGCCATGCCATGATGGCGGGCCTGCTCGGCCGTTCGATGACGGAGGTCGGCACCACGGTTTCGCGTCCGCCGCATTTCCCGGTGGCGATCGGCGCTTTGGCCGGGCCACATCGCGACAAGCATTTCAAGGCAACGCGCCTTACGGCGGGTCATGAATGGGCGATGGCCAACGGCGCCACCATGGTGGAGGCCGGCCAGTGGCTGCGCCCACAATGGTTCTCACGTCCGGGCGAGAAAGACTGGCTGGAGAGCGTCTGCCGCGAGGTCAAGACCACTCGCTCGATTGTCGGCGTGTGCGATGTCTCGACCCTCGGCAAGATCGACATCAAGGGGGCCGATGCCGGCGCTTTCCTCGACCGCGTCTATATCAATACCTTCTCGACTGTTGCTGTCGGTAAATGCCGCTACGGCCTGATGCTGCGCGAAGACGGCTTCGTCATGGATGACGGCACGGCGGCCCGCTTTGCGCCCGATCATTATGTGATCTCGACCACCACGGCGAATGCCGTGAAGGTGATGCAGCATCTCGAATTTTGCCGCCAGACGCTCTGGCCCGAACTCGACGTCTCGCTATCCTCGATCACCGAGCAGTGGTCGCAATATGCGGTGGCCGGGCCGAAGGCGCGGGAACTGCTGCAGAAGCTCTACGGCGCCAGCGCCGATCTGTCGAACGAAGCCTTCCCCTATATGGGATGTGCAACGCTGCAGCTCGGCAATGTCGGCTCGCGGCTCTACCGGCTCTCCTTCTCGGGTGAACTCGCCTTTGAGATCGCGGTACCAGCCCATTACGGCCTTGCGCTGCTCCAGGCGCTGATGACCCTGGCCGAGGAAATCGGCGGCTGCGCCTACGGCACCGAGGCTCTCGGCGTCATGCGCGTGGAGAAGGGGCATGTCGCCGGCAACGAGCTCAACGGCCAGACCACGGCCCGCGATCTTGGCCTCGGCAAGATGATGTCGACCAAGAAGGACTATATCGGCCGTGTCCTGGCCCAGCGTCCGGCCTTGGTGGCGCCCGATCGTCCCGGCCTCGTCGGCGTCAAGCCGGTCAATCCGGCGGATCGGCTGCGTGCCGGCTCGCATTTCCTCAAGAAGGGGGCCGCGGCTGTCGCGGCCAACGATGAGGGCTTTGCGACTTCCGTGGTCTATTCGCCGATGCTCGAAAGCTGGATCGGCCTTGGTCTTCTTGCCAATGGCCCATCCCGCCACGGCGAGGTGATCCGGGCCTATGACCCGGTGCGCAACGGCGACATCGAGGTCGAAGTCCTCTCGCCCATCTTCTTTGATCCTGAAGGGAGCCGTCTCCATGTTTGACGCCATCAGTGCCGGGCGTTTGGAGTCCCGTAGCGCCTTTGCCGGCTTGCTGAAACCGGTGGGAACGGGGGCGGGCGTCACCGTGCAGGATCGCTCAGGCCTGGAAATCGTCACCCTGGCCGCCCGCAAGGGGCAGGAGGGAGCGCTGGCGGCCCGCATGCAGGCCGCCTATGGCCTCGGGCTGCCGAATGGGCCCAAGCGCGCCGTCGCCGGCGCGCTCGCCGCCCTGGGCATCGGGCCGTCGGCCTGGCTGGTTACGCGCGAAGCTGGCGAGGCCAATTTGCTTGTCTCGGATCTGGTCGAAGCGGTTGGCACGCTGGCGTCAGTAACCGACCAGACCTCCGGTTATGCCGCGTTGCGGGTGTCAGGTCCGCGAGCCCGCGATATGTTCGCCAAGGGGCTGGACATCGACCTGCATCCGCGCGCGTTCGCCCCGGGCGACGTCGCGGTCACCGCATGCTCGCATATCGGCGTGACGCTGTGGCAGCTCGACGAAACGCCGACCTATGAGATCGCCCTGTTTCGGAGTATGGCCGGCAGCTTTTGGCACTGGCTTGGTGACAGCGCCGCGGAATTCGGCCTGGTGGCGTAACAGGGTTTCTGTTTGGGCACGTGCTCAGCCTTACCCTGTCCTCAACGGGGAAAGGGCAAGGCTGAGAGATTTCGTCACTCTTCCTTGCTGAGGAACCGCGTCAGATGCTCGTTGGCGGCGTTGTCCTGCCATCCCTTCACCTTGTTCGAGACCAACCAGAGATCGGCATTGGAGAGTAGCGGCGCGACGGGTTGGTCGCGCGCCAGCAGCGCCTCGGCATTCTCCAGAATCTTCAGGCGCTTGGCCGGATCGGCTTCCGTATAGGATTTGGCGACCAGCGCGTCATAGTCCGGACTGGCAAAATGGGAATAGTTGAACGCCTTGTTGGCCGTCATTGGTAGCGCCAGGAAGTTTTCGGCGTCGGCATAGTCGGCCACCCAGGCCGCGCGCGCCACCTCGAAGGTGCCGCCGTCGCGCAGGAAGGCGTAGTGGGACTTGCTGTCCGAATTGAGCAGCGAGACCTCCACGCCGAGCGCTTTCCACATATCGGCCACGGCGGTGGCGATCCGGCGATTGTTGTCGTTGGTGCCGAAACGGATGGTGAGCTTCAGTGGCTTGCCGCCCTCGCCGAAGCCGGCCTGCTTGAGCAGGTCCTTGGCGGCGTCCTCGCGGTCGAGCTGGGGCATCTGCGCGAAATCAGGCTTGGCGGATGTATAGCCTGGCAGGCCCGAAGGGACAAAGCTGTAGCTGCCGACGCGTGTTCCCGAGAAGATCTTCTCGGCCAGGAAATCGCGATCGACCGCCATCGACAGAGCGCGCCGAACCCTGGCATCGTTGAAGGGCGGGGTGCGGGTGTCGAAGGCATAATACTCATTGGTCAGGTTCGGCGAGACATGCACCTGATCGCCCACCTTCTCCTTGAGAAATTTCAACTGATCGGCCGCGAACTCGAAGGTCATATCGAGCTCGCCCGCAAGAAAGCGTCGCTGGGCTGCGGCCTGGTCATCGATCGGATAGGAGATCACCTTATCGATGCGAACATTGGCGGCATCCCAGTAACGCTGGTTCTTCACCAGCGTGACATGATCATTGGCAAGGTTCTCGGTCAGGGTGTAGGCACCGTTGGAGATCAAATTGCCGGGCTTGACAAAGTCGGCCTTGAGCTTCTCGACCGAGGCCTGATGCACCGGCAGGGCGCTTTGATTGGCAAGAAGTTGCAGGAGATAGGGCGTTGGCCGTTCCAGCGTGATCTCCAACGTTCTATCATCGAGGGCCTTGACGCCGAGCGTGTCGACGCCGGCCTTGCCGCTGTTCACGGCTTCGGCATTCTTGATCGGATAAAACAGATTGGCGAAGCTGGCGGCTTCCTTGGGATCCTCGAGCCGGCGGAAGCTGAAGACGAAGTCACCGGCGGTGACCGGATCGCCATTGGACCATTTGGCGTTGGGGCGCAGCTTGAAGGTATAGACGAGACCGTCGGACGACATCGACCAGCTCTCGGCTGTCCCCGATGTGATCTTGCCGGCAGCGTCGAAAACGGTGAGTCCCTCGAACAGGTCCTTGAGGATGAACTGTTCGGCAATGATCGAGCTGTGGGTTGGATCGAGCGTCTGCGCCTCGGCACCATTGCCTTTGTGAAGCACCGTCTCGGCCCAGGCAGGGTGGGCGGACCCACTCAAAAGGCCGGCCGTGAGGGGGAGGACGAGGGCGAATAGTCTCAGTGCGGGCTTCATGCGGACTTCCCCTTATGGGCGTCCCGGCTGTTGCCGAGATTCGTTATGGCACGAGTAAACGTGCTCGTTCCGCCCGCGACAACCCTGGATATTCGCGGGGGATAAGACCTTCGGGGCCTGGGTTCAGATTGCGGTCCGGCGCAACAACAAGATGAGTCCCGCCGCGATGATGAAGGCGGCTCCGAGCAGGGTCACCATGTCCGGTACGTCGCCGAAGGCGAAATAGCCGACGATGGCGGCGCCAACGAGTTCGGCATAGACGAGAGGTGCCAGGGTCGAGGCATCGGCGAAGCGAAAGGCGATGATGGAGAGCAGGTGGCAGACCGCCGAGATCAGGCCGAGGCCGGCGAAGAGCAGGAGATGATCGACTGCGGGGGCGGACCAGGAAAGCACAGCCTGCGGCGTAAGCAGCGCGGCACCGACGAAGCACTGAAAAGCCAGGGTCTTGACGGGATCACTCTGCTGGGCCGCCCGCCTGGTGGCGATCAGGTAGAAGGCAAAGCAGATGCCGGAGGCCAGGGCCAGCAGAATGCCGGGCTCGATGGCGCTGCCGGGCTGGAGAATGATGAGCGAGCCGGCGAAGCCCAAAGCGAGGCTGACGCCCTTGGCCAGCGTCATGCGTTCCTTGAGCACGACGACCGAAAGCGCGACGGCCAAGACCGGGCCTACGAAATAGGCGCAAAGCGCCGTCGCCAGCGGGATGCGGGCAATGGCCAGGAAATACAGGGTCATCGCCGCGACCAGGAAGACGGTGCGCGCGACATGGGAAGCAAGATGCTCGGCCGGGAACATCCTCTTGCCATGCAGGAGGGCCGAGAGAGGCAGTACCGCCAGACCGGCCACTGCATAGCGCGCCCAGCCGATGAAGAAAGGCGAGTAGTCGGCACTCAGATATTTGGCGATGCCGTCGACGGACGGCACGCTCACCATCGCAATGATCATGGCCAGGATGCCTCGGGTGGATCCTGAGGTTTCGGCGGAGGCAGGCATGGCCATGAAGGAACCTATCGATAACCGGTCGCGTCAGCCGGCTTCCCGGCTTCTTCGACCTCCGGAATGTAGCGCCAAGCGTCGGGCTGGGAGCCGTCAAGATCGGTGAAACCGTAGATTCGCGCCAGTTGTCCGCTCGAAAGAGACTGCCCGTTCCAGCGATTCTTTTCAGCATCGCCTGCAAGAGCCGCCACTGCACGCCCGACAAAGCGCGGCGTTTCCGAAATGACGAAATGCGGCACCGTCGCCATGGCATCCCGCCAGTTTTCTTCTGAGACGCCGAACGCCTCGAGCATCATTTCCGAACGCAGCCAGCCCGGGGTGAGTGCCACCGAGGTCGCGCCATGCTTGGCAAGGTCCTTGGCATGCGCCCAGGCGAGGCGGATCACCGATGTCTTCACCAGATCGTAAAAGGGCGAGAGACGATAGTGTTCGGCATTGTATGCCGCCGTCCCGTCCGTCATCTCCACGAGAAGACCGCCGGGGCGCTCGATCAGCAGGGGCAGGGCGTGGTGTGCGGTGATCAGATGGGTATCGATGCCCAGGCGCAGCAGGCGCAATCCCTTGTCGAGATCGTGCTCCCAGACGGCCTTGTTCCATTCGAACAATTTCTCGCCGCCCCAGATGTCGTTGACCAGGATGTCGAGGCGGCCATGTTCGGTCCGGATCCGTTCCACCAGACCGCGCACCTCGTCGGGTACGAGATGGTCGACGCGGACGGCAATGCCCTTGCCGCCCGCCGCATTGATCAGTTCGGCCGTCTCCTCGATGGTTTCCGGCCGGTCATATTCCGAGCGATGGCCGCGCGTGCTGCGTCCGGTGACATAGACGGTTGCGCCTGCCGCACCGAGTTCGACGGCAACGCCTCGGCCGGCTCCTCGCGTGCCGCCCGTGACCAGTGCGATCTTTCTGTCCAGCATGAGAACAACTCCCAGTTTCGATAGCGAGCACCTTTTCTCGTTGCTCGAAACAATATATATAAATGATCGTTCGGTTATAAATGGTTGTCAAGATGCCTAGACACAAGACTCTGTCCGATGAGGCCGTGCTGGAGGCGGCCCTCAAGCTGCTTCACAGCAAGGGGCCGGAGGCTCTGACATTTGCGGGTTTGGCGCAGGCCTGCGGACTGGCCGCGGCCACTCTCGTGCAACGCTTCGGCAGCAAGGTTCACCTGAAACAGGCCGCCTTGCTGTATGCCTGGGATCGTCTAGATGAAAAAACCGCACAATTGGCAGCACGGGCATCGCGCACGCCGGAGGGCGCGATCGACCTGCTGGTCGCCCTTTCCGGGGATTATGGCGGTATCGAATCCTATGCCGAGGGATTGCTGATCCTGCGGGAGGATCTGCGCGATCCTCTATTGCGGGCCCGCGGCGCGCGCTGGCGCGCGGTTCTCGTCGGCATCCTCGATGCTTGTCTGGCGAAGCAGAGCGACGGGCAGGTGGGGCTTGGCCAGTTGATGGCCTCACAGTGGCAAGGCTCGCTGGCGTGGTGGGGCTTCGAGCCCAAATGCAGCATCGCCGACCAGGTCGGATGCGATCTCAGGCATTTCATGGCTGCACTGCAGCATCGTCGAGTGGGCGCCTGACGGGCGCCCACTCTATCACTTTAAGCCTCCTCGCGGAGGTCCAAGATCACCGGGCTTCGACGGAGCGAAGCTGCGTCACCTGAGCACGCTCCGGCAGCTTTACCGGCAGCGGCGCGTCGTCGCCTGCGTGGTCGAGCAAGGCCATGCGTTCTGCGACCCAGCTTTCCGCCAGTGCAAGCGCATGCGGCGTCATGCGATAGGTGCGCACGCGGCCGGCCTTCTCGGAGACGACGATACCCCCTGCTTCGAGCACACCGAGATGCTTGAGCACCGCAGGCATGCCCATCGAGAGGGGGAGTGCGAGTTCACTGACAGAGGCTGGTCCGCGGGCAAGACGATCGACCATGGAGCGACGGCTGGTATCGGCGAGCGCATGGAACATTCTGTCGAGTATAAGAGGATCGAGGCGAGCTTCCACGTCAGGCTACTTTCTTAGTCGGAGGAGGAAACCGGCCAGCAACGTGCCGGCCGGTGTGGCGTCAAGCCAGGGAAAACAATCGCGGGAATACCAGTCTGGCGGGTCCCGGGCCTGGAAAGGGGAGGCATCGGCGTTGAGTTTCGATGGATGGTTTGGTTCGGCGAATGCCTGGGTTTCACATGCGCGATCCGGCTCCCGATCTTGCCGGTGAATCAGCTGATACGATGAAGGAGAGAGCGTCATCGTCAGGCCTCAAAATGCCAATGATCTTCCAAACCGCGCTGGGCTGCCCAAGGAGCCTATCGAATTGATATCTTTCGAAATTCCAAACTTCTGTCCGTCTTGCCGATCACAAAAAGAAGCCCGCTGCGCGGGCTTGGGAGGGTATCGAGAGAACCGAGCGAAGGTGCGAACAGCACAGCATGGAGGGGATCTGTTTGGAGATCGCTGCGCCGTTCGCAAGAGCAATCTAGACGGGCGGCGCTAGGAGCACACTCCGTCAAATATGACGTGTCGAATTTGACGGATTGGCTGGGAGGCGCGAATAGCGCGCAGGCCTCGCGGCGTGTGAAGGCGAGGCTTTTTTGCATAAAGATGCGTAGATTGGAATAGATTTAGCAGGTTCGAGCGCTGGCAGGAAGCCGATCCTGATACCTCTTTAGTAGCAGGCTTGGCATTTGCCATGGGAAAGAGCCGATTCGGCCGCGATCGAAACAGCCGTCGAGCCGCGGTGGCTGGCCTTATTCTGCCGGCGCGGCAATCTCCTTCTCGGTCAAGGTCCGCCTAGCCAGAATCAGCGCCGCGATGGCGCAGAGGGCGATGATGGTGACCATCGGCAAGGCCGTGCCGTTGAAGAACAGGCTGGCGATCGCGATCATGACAGCCCCGGTCACCATCTGCAGCGTGCCGCCAAGGGCCGAAGCCATGCCCGCGATGGGGCCGTGACGTTCCAGCGAAAGTACCATGCTGGTCGGAATGACCAGGCCGAGGAAGGCAAAGGTGATGAACAGCATCACGATCAGGACGGGCAGGCTATCGACACCGCTGGTAACCACCGCGAAGTGACGCCGAAACCCAGAAAGAAGGCCATCAGGGTCATTTGCGCGGCGGCGGTGCTGGTCTGGAGATGCTCCGCCATCGAAGGGAGGGCGGGAATATACATATCGATTGCAAACGGGCCGATGGCGGCCAGCAGGCCGAGCACCAGAGCGTTGCGAGCAAAGCTATGCGGCATGGCAAATCCTGTGATGACCGGCGAGTTCGAGAGCCTCGAAGACGCGCCCGATGCGGGCGGGAGGCATGAACCTGAAGGTCTGCTTGCCGCTCACGTGGTTATCGCGGGCCGACTCGTCAAGCAAGAGCCTGAAATAGACAGACCAGTCCGTCCGCCGGCCGTTCTGCCGCGAAATCGCGCCTGCCGGCCGCTCGAGAAAGGAATTACGGTATGTAGGTGCTGTAGATGGTTCGAGCTGAAAAAGCTGGCAGCGACAACCGGCAACGAAAACGGGGGAAGAAGTAATACTTCTTCCCCCGTTCACCGATTTCTCGAAACGCCAAGCTTTCGCAAGCGAAATCTGCACTTGGTTATTACGTTAAACAACTCCCAGCAGAAATGGCACCCACAAACTCAATAGCGTCTTTGTTAACAAGGTAGAATGCTACAATCAATTTCGGCTCTGTCCAGCACGAAATTGAACCAGGCTATCCGTTGCGGAAGTTATATCGATTTACTTTTTTTAGACGAGCATAAGTATCAAAGCGGGTAGCTTTGGAGACTATTCGATGTTGACGTTTCACGCGTCGCAATGTGGCTCGAGTGACTGGTGATAGGCGAGCTCACCACACGAGCCATCCGTCGTGACGGCCGCGCCATCCGTCTTTTCGGCGCATCAGGCCCGGCCCGCAAGAATTTCGCGCAAGGCGCCCGCCACGATATCCGCCTTGTCTTCGGTCATGTTGTAGCCCGACGGCAGATTGATGCCGTGCCTGGCGATCGCCTGTCCCTTGTCGTGCGGGGTGACCAGGCGCTTGGCGGCCGGGCGATCGGCGAAAGCTTGCATGCTCGACAGGGGCGAGAAGAAAGGGCGCGTATCGATGTTACGCTTGTCGAATTCGGCCATCAGGCTGAACTTGTCGAGACCGAGTGCCGGATCGAGCACTACCGTCACCATCCAGAAGGAGTTCTCGCTATCTTCCGGTTCGGCATTGAGTGTGATGCCGTTAAGCCCGCCGAGCCGTTGCCGATACCAGTCGAAAATGGCGCGCTTATGGGCGATCAGCGTGTCGATGCGTTCCATCTGCGCGACGCCGAGCGCTGCCGTCACGCCGTTCATGCGATATTTGAAGGCGATTTCCTGATTGATGAAAAGGCGGTGATCTCCGGGTGCCCGGCCATGATCGCGCAGGCAGAGCACGCGCTGGTGAAGAGCGTCGTCATCGGTCACCAGCATGCCGCCCTCGCCGGTGGCGACCGTTTTCGAACCATGGAAGCTAAAGGCAGCGGCCCGTCCGAAGCTGCCCGCCCGGCGTCCGCGATAACGAGAGCCGAGAGCCTCGGCCGAATCCTCGATGAGATGGATGCCGTGCCGGTCGGCAATCTCCTGCAAGGCCTGCCAGTCACACATCGAACCATAGAGATCCACGCCCAGGATTGCCTTGGTCTTGGGGCCGATGGCGGCCTCTGCGGCGCGCGGATCGATGCACCAGGTATCCGGCAGAATGTCGACGAGCACCGGCTCGGCGCCGACATAGGTGATCGGTGCCACCGAGGCGATCCAGGTCACGTCGGGCACGATCACCTCGTCGCCCGGGCCGATGCCGAGCGCGGCCAGGATGAGATGCAGCGCCGCTGTCGCATGCGGCACGCTGACGGCATGCTTCACACCGACATAATCGGCCATCATGCGCTCGAAGCGGGCATTATAGGCATAGTGATTGGCATACCATGCCGTGCGGGCAGCCTCCGCGGCGAGTTCCGCTTCTCTCTCGGTGATGGAGGGACCTGCGACGGGAATGCGTTCGGGAGCAATGATCACGGGGACTCGGCTCTACTTGATTGGCAGTCGATACATACCGCGCTCGCCTACGCGACGCCAGCGTGATCAAAACGCTCGGACCAGCGCGAGATTTGGTAGTTGCAGCTGTTGCTGCAAAGGAATAGGACATCCCTTGATTGTTGCTGTTAGGAGCCCGCGAGCGTGTCAGAGCCCTGCGTAACTATAGGGATTCCTGTCTACAATGCAGAAGACATGATTGCGGAATGTCTGGACTGTTTATTGAGCCAGACATACAAGAATATTCATGTCGTTATTTCGGATAACGCTTCAACAGACGGCACTCGAGCCATCATTGAGCGATATGCGGCAATCGATAATCGAATTACATATTTGCGGCGGCCTGAGAATGTCGGGCCTGTGAAGAATTTTCGTGGTCTGGTGGACGCTGCGGAGACGCCGTTCTTCCTGTGGCGAGCGCATGATGATTTGTCGTCCGCCGATTATGTCGAGCGGTTGGTAGCCGCTTTTGATAGAACGCCGGATGCCCTACTGGCGGTTCCTACCGTCATGACCTATCGAAACGACCGGCCTGTTACCATTGCGCGTCCTCGAGAGCCGCAGGGAACGCAACTCCGACAGATCGCGGATCTTCTTTATGACTCTCACGCAAGCTGGTTTTACGGAATGTGGCGAACGGATGCCTTGCGTGGAATATTGGACTATGTGAATCGGGCGTACCCGGACCCCTGGGGGTCCGATCATCTGGTGATGTATCCAGTTTTCATACGCAGAGCCGTTGCGATGGCGCCGGAGGCTCAGTTTTCTCAGCGAGTCATCTGGAAGGAGGCCAATCGCTCGATGAGGATCGTGCCGGCTATGCATCTGATCCGGCTGCGGCGAGCCTATTGGAAAGCTTGCCTCCATAATATCGATGAAGCCGGATTTAGCGGAGCAAGGAAGCTTGCCCTGAAGGGAATTACTTTTTTCTATGTCGGTAAAAGGGTTGCCCGAGTTGGGAAGATTACCCGTGTCGCCATCAGACAGGTTTTAGCCTTGTTCAAGAGCAAAACTCGAAAATAAAGAAACTTTGAATTCCAATATAATTCTATAATTGTTTCTCCATCAATATTACATCATAAGATTTATCATCCGTATGAAAATGATTCAGTAGTGTGCCTACAATTCGAAAATTCATCGACTGGTAAAGCGAGAGCGCAGCGAGATTATCTGCTCTGACTTCCAGGAGTATTTTCTCCAGTTGGTATTTTTCCTTTGCCACGGCAACGAGATTCGCCATTGCAAGGCGCCCCAGACCTTGGCCTCGGGCGCTCTGCGCAAGAGCGATCCCAACAAAGCCATACCGGTTGCGATGGTGAATGTTGGTAATCTGGGCAAAGCCTATTGGTTCGTCCGTCGTATCGTCGGCAATGACCATGAAACTGCCATCGGGGTCGCTTTTCCGGCGGTCTAACCATCCCGCGACTGCATCATCATCCGTCGATGCCACCACATTGAGAAGCAGGGCCTGCAGCACGGAATCTCTCCGAAGCGAGGCAAGAAACTCAAAATCGCTGTTTTCCGGAGATCTCAAGCTTACTCGCTTCAATATCGTATTCCTGTTTGCTTGACTGCGTTTCCCAAGAACCCGGTAATACGAAAATGCATGAAGAGTTAGCAGCCTTTTCGTCACTCCCATGAACCATCGCCAGTAGTCGATAGGGGGAGTCTGCCGGTCAACGCGTCATGGCTCCTGCTTTGCCAGAAATTCGCGCCAATGCGTGGTTCGGGGTTGCAGATATTGATGGGCATCGCGGCCGACATGGCCGATCAGGTTGAGGACGGAGAGATGAGGGGTAAAGGCGACATCGCCCTGTGGCCATGGTGTTAGGCTGTAGTCCATATACTCGACGCTCACGCCATTCGATTCGAACGCCTCATGGTCCATATATCGCGCGGCCCCATGTCCGGTAAGATATCGTGTCCCTCCCAAACTGAGGACGATGTCCAGCACGCGCCTCAACCAATGACCTAGCAGGGCGACGATACCCCGCCATTGGTTGAGGCGCTCGCGTTTCATCGTCCAGATGCCTCGGGTACTCAAAGCTGGGCGAGGAACGCGGCTGGGTCCAGCAATAGCGATGCCCTGGCTCGGATGGCCGCATCCGGCCAGGTCCACCAAGCACTGGCCAGCAATTTTTCGATGGTAGCGTCATCGAAGCGGTAGCGGATCAGTTTGGCGGGCACGCCACCCATGATGGCATAGGGAGGCACGTCCCTGGCCACCACCGCGCCGCCGGCGATCACGGCGCCGTGCCCGATGGTGATGCCGGTCATCAGGGTCGCACCCATGCCGATCCAGACATCGTGTCCGATCACGATCGGTTCGTTCTTAGGATAAGGGCGATCGATCGTCTCGTCGACGATTCCCCAGCCTTTGAGGTAGGTGGCGGGGCTGGTCGAGACAAGGTCGAGAGGGTGGTTGCCGCCGGAGACCTTGATCTCGGTCGCAATCGAGCAAAAAGCGCCGATCTCGGCAATCATGGATTGCTTGGTGCAGAGGGGGCGGTATCCGTAACTGTATTTGCCGACGGAGATGCCGAAACGCTGCTTGACCAGTGCCCGCATGAAATCGTCCCGCGGGCCATAGCGGTGGCGCGACCATTTGGCGGCTTTGCGCAAGGCAAAGCGCGGCAGGCCGATTTGTAGTACCCGCCGATGCAGGGCGGAGCGAATGACGATATCATCGGGAGCGTAGGTCAGGGTCGTCGCTTTGGGGGAAATTGCCACGGCAGACTTTCGTTTCTTCGCTATCGTCTCTCTCGGCCAAGTCAGCCCCTATGCGGCGATCGAGAGTGGGACCGCCGGAGCTCCCGTTGCCTACACCAACTCTACCGACTTCCTCAACGGCTTCTTCGAAGGCTGCCGGCTCCTCTTCATCGCGCCACGGAGACAATCGAGAGGAGGCTGCATGACACCAAACATTGGCGGAATTTCCCGGCGCGGCCTATCCGTCGGCCTGGCCAGGAAACTCTGGTTAGGCGCTCATGTCAGAACTTCGGCATCGGCGGCAAGGGGGCCAGCGCAGAGCCGAACCATTTCTGGTTGATCTGGCTGAGCTGTCCGTCAGCCACGATCTCGGCAATGAAACCGTTGCACCATTCCTGCAGGGCGGTGTCGGCCTTGCGGAAGGCCATGCCGTTGGCCTGCTCCTTCATCTTGAACTTGGCCTCGATGCCGAGGCTGGCATAGTCCTTGGTGAGCTGGGCGAGCACGGTATTGGAGGCGCCGATCGACTGCACCTGGCCCGATATCAGAGCCTGAGTGGTGGTGGCGTCGTCGTCAAAACGCATGATCTGGGTGCCGGAGGGGGCGATCTGCGAGACGGTGATGTCCTGCGTCGAGGCGCGGGCCACGCCCACGGTGACGCCGACGAGCTCTTCGGGTTTGGTTACCTTCAGGTCTTTCGGCCCCATGATATAGGTGGTCAGCGTGCTATAAGGATTGGAGAACAACACCTGCTTCATACGCTCGGGCGTGATGCCGAAAGTGGCGATCAAAAGGTCGACCTTGTTGGTGAGCAGATAGGGGATGCGGTTGGGCCCGGTCACCGGCACCAGCTCCAGCGAGACGCCGAGCTTCTTGGCCATCAGGGCGGCGACGTCGGCATCATAACCGGCCGGTTTCTGTTCGGAATCGGTGCCGCCGAAGGGTGGATAGTCGGTAAGGACGCCAACGATCAGCTTGCCGCGCGCCTTGATTTCATCGGGTGTCGCGGCGGCTGCCGGCTCGGCGGCGAGGGGCAGGGCCAAGGCAGCCATGCTGGCGGCGAGGCACAGCCCCAGCCTTCGGCGCGAAATCAGATATGTCAAAGCCATGATCGTGTCCTCCCGTTGATTGAAAATTTCAGCGTCTTGCCACCGTCAGCCGCCGCTCCATGGCGCGGCTCCAGAGCGACAGGGGCCAGCACACCAGGAAATAGGCGAGCGCCACCAGGCCGAAGATGGTGAAGGGCCTGAAGGCGGCGTTGTTGATGATCTGGGCGGCGCGGGTGATCTCGACGAAGCCGATGATCGAGGCGAGCGAAGTGCCCTTGATCAACTGTACCAGGAAGCCGATGGTCGGTGGGATGGCGATGCGTATGGCCTGGGGAATGACCACCTTGAACATGCGCGGCACATAGGTGAGGGCGAGTGCCCGGGCGGCCTCGCTCTGGCCGGGTGGCACCACCTCGATGGCGCCGCGCCAGATCTCGCCGAGGAACGCACTGGCGTTGAGGGAAAGGCCGATCGCCGCCGCCGTCCAGGGATTGACGTCGATGCCGAAGATGCCGGGCACGAAAAAGGCCAGAAAAAGCTGCATCAACAGCGGGGTGCCCTGGAACAGCTTGATATAGCCCATGGCCAGCCAGCGCAGGGGCCGGATTTCGGCCGTGCGCGCCAAGGCGACGAGGAGGCCGCCGAGGCCGCCACCGATGAAGGCGACCACCGAAAGCAGCAGCGTCCAGCGCACGGCCAGCAGGATGTAGAGAATGTCGGCTTCGCTGAGGGTGCGCATGCTGCCTCCTACCGCCGGCTCGGTTGGCGCAGGAAGGCGCGCTCGATGCCAGCGAACAGGCACCAGAACACGATCGACAGGGCCAGATAGACGCTGGTCGCCACGAAATAGACCTCGAAACTGCGGAAGGTACGCGACTGGATGTCACCCGCCGCTGCCGTCAGTTCGCTGGCGGCGATGGCCGAACAGACGCTGGAGTTGAGCATGAGCAGGATGAACTGGCTGGTCAGCGAGGGATAGATCGCCTGAATCGCCGGTTTGAGGATGACGAGGCGGAAGATCTGCAGCGGCTTGAGGCCGAGCGATTTGCCGGCCTCGATCTGGCCCTTGGAGATGCTCTCGATGCCGGCGCGGATGATCTCGATGCCATAGGCGCCGACATTCACCACCAGCGCCAGCAGCGCCGCGCTGTTCGAGGAAAAGCGCAGGCCGAGCGAAGGCAGCCCGAAGAAGATCACGAAGACCTGGATGAGGAAGGGGGTGTTGCGGATCAGCTCGATATAGGCGTCGACGACGTAACGCAGCCAGGTTGGGCTGGAGGTCTTGGCGAGCGCGCCGACCACCGCCACCACCATGCCGATCGCCATCGCCAGCCCGGAGAGGACGAGAGTGTGCAGGGCGCCGGCGGCAAGCTCCGGCCAATAGGCGAAGACGTCAGCGAACTCGAATTCGTAACTCATGCCGTCCGCTCTCGCGGCAGTCCAGTATCGGCTCGGACGGAACGGCCCACGCGGCGTCTCCCTCTGACGTTCCCGTTAAGCGCCCGATCTTCGTGGGCCTCGATCGATGGAACGCAGCTTTGCATGGATGGCCGGCAGGGTGAAGCGCCAGCCGGGAAGATATCCAAGGATATTGGAAAGACCGCGCGTTGGGCGGTCAGTGAGCCTTGCCGGGCAGGATCAGGCCGGGTGAGACGGCGCCGAGCACGATCGGCTTGTCCTTGCCACAATGGAACGAGCGGGCGTGCTCGTCAGCGATCTTACGCGCCAGGGCATTGGCGCCGGCATTGGCCCGGGCATCGACATAGCCGAGGTGACAGGTGCCATCCTTGCCGAGCCGGGTGACGACGAGCACGCGGCCGGAGGCGGGCGAGGGACCCTTGGCATCGGATTTGTGGTCGGCTTCCGTCATCACCTGCCATTGCAGGATGGTGGCGAATGGTTGTTGCTCGCCGGCAGCGAGACGCCATTCCACTGTACCCTGATAGGCACTGTTGAAACCGGTGAAGGTTTCGTTGGCCGCGATGTCGTTGGCGCCGGCCTTGCCGAAGCTCACGAACATGCGCTGGTCGCCGGCGGCAAGCCGCACCGGCAGGCCTCTATAGCCCGGGCAGCGCCAGGTGCCGTAGTCCTCCTCGTCGCTTCCCGGCTGGTGGGGGCATTTGGCGGTATCGAAGCTGGTATAGGCGCTGGTGAAGGGCTCGGCCGCAAGGACGCCGGAAGAGAGCAGCAGCAGGACGGCCAGCCCCAGCAGGAAGCTGGCGAAAAGGGTCTCCGCGATGTCGTTGCGTGTCATGGCGCTCCTCCTGTCTTCCCGGTTTCGCTGACGCCCTTCTAGGGCCGCCTCGACGAAGACACTGTGCAGGATGACACGGAGCCGGCTCGGCGAGCGGCAGAGCAGGACTACTCCGACCGGCGGAAGACATCCCGGATGGTCTTGATCGCGCCGGCTTCCTTCACGCGATAGCCCGGCAATTGCGAGATGGCGGTGTGAAATTCCTGGCCGCGCATGACCGCCAGCACGCGCTGCATGGCGGGCTGGTCGAGGATCTGCTTGTGGCACACGAAGACATAGTCTTCGGTGAGGAGGCGCACGAAGTCGAGGCCGAACTGCCGGGCGGCTGCCTCGACCCCGAAGGCCACGTCGGCGAGACCGCTGGCGACATAGGCGGCGACGGCGGCATGGGTGAATTCGGAATGTTCATAGCCGTTGATCCGGCTGCCATCGATGGCATGCTGGGCCAGAAGCTGTTCGAAGACGAGCCTCGTGCCTGAATCCGGATCCCGATTGACGAAACGGATCGATGGTTCGAGCAGCTTTTCCAGCCCGTCTATCCCGCGCGGATTGCCACGCTGCACGATAAGGCCGACCTCGCGCGTTACGAAGGAGATCACTCGGTGCAGATTCGGGTTGAGCCAGCCCTTGCTGGCAGCGATCGCGCGCTTGCGCAACTCACCCTGCGGCAGATGCATGCCGGCGAGGTCGCAGCCGTCATGGACCAGCGAGACCAGTGAGCTCTGGTTGCTGACATAGCGAAAATCGATGTCGATATCCGGCTCTCGGCTGAGAAGCTCGCGCAGCTTGGGCACAGCGAAGCCGTGGCTGGCATGGATGCGCAGCACCAGCGGCCCGTGCGGCAGCATCTGGTTGATTTCGGTTTCCAGTTCCTGCGAGAGATTTTGCAGCAGCGGTCCCAGCCGCGCTTCCAGCCGCTGTCCCGCCCAGACCAGTTTCTCCCCGAAGGGTGTGAGGCTGGTGCCGCTGCCTTGCTTGCGGACGACTATGGGCGTGCTGAAGAATTCGGACCATTTCTCGATCAGGTTCCAGGCGTGGCGATAGGAAACACGCGCCTTGTCCGCGGCGGCGGTGATCTTTCCGGTGGCGCGGATCTCGGCGAGGAAGTCCAACATGATCTGGAGCGATTGCGCATCTTCCTGCCGGCGAAAACGCCAAACGGGCTCGATCTCGATCCGGATCATGCTCTCCCTCCGACTCGAAGCTTTGCGGCGAGTGCGCCAGCATATGAAATTGAATTCATATTATATCCGTCACAACATAGGATCGTTCGTTCATAACTCTAGCGGTGTTTATAAGCAGAAGATTTCATATTCCCATGATTTTATTAGGTAACTAGCATCATTTCTGTCCTGCGGCCGACGGCCTTCGTCGCCGACAACAAGATAAAATATGAACTATAATACATATATGGGAGCTCTAGCGTGCTTAAACGGGTTTATGGCGACATACATGATCTCTTGATCGACGGCCGCCGGGTCGCGGCCGCATCCGGTCGCAGTTTCGAGACACTCAATCCCGCGACCGGCGAAGTCGTGGCCCGGGTGGCGGAGGCAGATGCCGGTGATGTCGATGCCGCCGTCCGTTCGGCTCGTGCGGCCTTCGAGGGCAGTTGGTCGCGGATGAAGGCCAGCGAGAGAGGAGCGTTGCTCCTGAAACTGGCAGATCTCATCCGCCGCGATGCGGATGAATTGGCACGGTTGGAGAGCCTCGATTCCGGCAAGACAGTTTCCGCCATTCGCCGCCAGGACCTGCCCGCCGTTCTCGACACGCTCACCTATTATGCCGGCATGGCCGACAAGATTAATGGCCAGGTCATACCGGCTCGCACTGACGCTTTGACCTATACGATGCGTGAGCCGCTGGGGGTTGTCGGCGCCATCATTCCCTGGAACTTCCCGCTGATGATCGGCATGTGGAAGATCGCGCCCGCGCTGGCCTGCGGTTGCACCGTGGTGCTCAAGCCCGCCGAACTGACGCCCCTCACGGCCCTGAAGATCGGCGAACTCGCGCTGGAGGCAGGCTTTCCCGCCGGCGTTCTCAACGTCGTGCCGGGGTTTGGCAAGATTGCCGGCCAGGCGCTCGTCGATCACATGGATGTCGACAAGATCACCTTCACCGGCTCACCTGTGGTCGGACGCCAGATCCTGCAGGGGGCGATCGGCAATCTCAAGCGCGTGACGCTCGAACTGGGCGGCAAGTCGGCCAACGTCATCTTCCCGGACGCCGACCTCGACGCCGCTGCCAAGGCCGCGGGAGCCGGAATCTTCTTCAATACGGGGCAGGTCTGTTCGGCCGGCTCGCGCATTCTCGTGCATGAGAGCGTCTATGACGAGATGGTCGAGCGGCTGGCGGCGCGCGCCCGCTCTATCCACCTCGGGGATCCCCTGGAGGCATCGACCACGATGGGGCCACTGGTCTCGGAAGTGCAGATGAAGCGGGTGCTTGATTATATCGACATCGGCCGCAAGGAAGGGGCTTCTATTGTCACCGGCGGTGCCAGGCATGGCAAGACCGGCTATTTCGTCGAGCCGACCGTCTTTGCCGGCGTCCAGCATGAGATGCGTATCTCCCAGGAGGAAATCTTCGGGCCTGTCGCGGCCGTCATCCCATTCAAGGACGAGGAAGATGCCATCCGCCTGGCCAATGGCACGGTCTACAGCCTGGCTGCTGGTGTCTGGACCGGGGATATCGGCCGGGCGCACCGCTTTACCCGGCGGCTGAAGGCCGGCACGGTCTGGGTCAATACCTATGGTCCCACCGACGTCCGCCTGCCCTGGGGTGGCACGCGCGATTCAGGCTTTGGCCGCGAGCATGGCGATGCCGCCATCGACAATTTCACCGAGCCCAAGGTGGTGTGGATCAACACCGGCGCCTGACCAAAGCAGGTGCCGGAAAACCATGTTGCGGTTTTCCGGCAAGAATCTGCGTCAAGACAAGAATCTAAGCAGACGAAGCGGCGGCGGAGCCACGCAAGTTTGCTTGGCGCCGGCCTGAATGCCGGGTCCCCGAGACATGGAGCGTTTTCCAACCCCGCGCGAGCGGGGACGGAGCTTCTTTGCCTGAATTCATGGAGAAATCATGCGTATCGCAATCATTGGCCAGCAAGCGTTCGGCAAGAGCGTGCTGGAAGCCTTTCTGGCCCGCGGCGACGAGGTGGCGGCCGTCTTCTGTGCTCCCGAAAAGCCGGGTGCACGGCCCGATCCGCTCCGCCTCGCCGCCGAGGAGCGGGGGCTCAAGCTGTTCCAACTGCCCAATCTCAAGAGCCCGGCAGCCGAAGGCGCCTTGCGCGCGCTCGATGTCGATCTCGCCGTCATGGCCTATGTGCTGCAATTCGCGCCGCAGTCCTTCGTCAACATCCCAAGGCACGGCACGATCCAGTACCATCCGTCCCTGCTGCCGCTATATCGGGGCCCGAGTTCAATCAACTGGCCGATCATCAAGGGGGACAGACAGACGGGCCTCACCATCTTCCGCCCGACGGACGGACTCGACGAGGGACCGGTGATCCTGCAGAAGACCGTCGCGATCGGCCCGAATGACACGCTCGGCAGCATCTATTTCGACCATCTCTTTCCCTTCGGCGTCGAGGCCATGCTGGAGGCGGCGGACGTGGTCGTGGCTGGTCGCCATGCGGAACACACCCAGGACGA
The DNA here is from genome assembly GCF_052114505.1 of Labrys sp. KB_33_2. Lineage (NCBI taxonomy): Bacteria > Pseudomonadati > Pseudomonadota > Alphaproteobacteria > Hyphomicrobiales > Xanthobacteraceae > Labrys > Labrys sp. KB_33_2. The sequence continues at coordinate 97,525 of NZ_JBFREW010000019.1, forward strand.
GAACCTCGCCTCCTATGAGGGCTGGTGCCGGGATGCCGAGGCCAGGGTCAATTGGAATGCCCATGCCGAGGCCATTCACAATCTCATCCGAGGCTGCGATCCTGCTCCCGGTGCCTGGACGACGGTGCAGGGCCGGAAGGTCCGCCTGTTCGGCAGCGTGATGCGGCGGGTACGCCGTTTTGGCGATGTTGCCGGAAAGGCCGGGGAGATCACTGCCATCGGTGAGCAGGGCATTGCGATTGCGGCGCAAGGAGGCATGATCGAGATTGCCACCGTCCGCAACGATGCCGGGCAGAAGCAATCGGCCGCCGCCTTTGCAAAGTCGCACGGTCTTTCGGTCGGGGATCGCTTCGAATCCGGTGCCGATGTCGATCTCGCTGCTGCTGCGGGCTGAAAGCTGAGACAAGAGTGCCGACGCCGCAACGGCGTCGGTTTCCCGGCGCTGCCGGAAGGGCCTATTCGGCAGCCAGCGCGCCGCGTCGGATCTGGTCCTCCTCGATCGACTCGAATAAGGCACGGAAATTGCCCTCGCCGAAGCCTTCGTCGCCCTTGCGCTGGATGAATTCGAAGAAGATCGGGCCGATCACGGTCTTGGAGAAGATCTGCAAGAGGATCTTGGTCATGCCACCGTCGCGCACGCCTTCTCCGTCGATCAGGATGCCGTGCTTCTTCATGCGCTCTATCGGCTCGTCATGGCCGTTCACCCTGGCATGGGAGCGCTCGTAATAGGTGTTGGGCGGGCCCGGCATGAATTTCAGGTTGTTGGCGGCCAGTTTGTCGACCGAGTCGTAGATTCCCTCGGTGCCGACGGCGATGTGCTGGATGCCTTCGCCATGATATTTCTTGAGGAATTCCTCGATCTGGCTGGTGTCATCCTTGGACTCGTTGAGCGGGATGCGGATCTTGCCACAGGGCGAGGTGATGGCGCGGCTGACGAGGCCGGTGATGCGGCCGTCGATGTTGAAGAAGTGGATCTGCTTGAAGCCGAACAGTTCACGGTAGAAGGCCCACCATTTGTCCATGTTGCCGCGATAGACATTGTGGGTGAGGTGGTCGAGATAATAGAAGCCGACACCGGCCGGCTTTGGATCGTGCTCGCCCAGCCAGTCGAATTCCCGGGCGTAGGCCGAGCCTTTTTCGCCATAGGCGTCGATGAAATAGAGCAGGGAACCGCCAATGCCGACGATGGCCGGCACGTCGAGCGTCTTGTCGTTGCCTTCATAGGGCGTGGCGCCCCGGGCCACCGCATGCTCGAAGGCGTGCTTGGCATCGACCACGCGCCAGGCCATGGAGGGCGCGCAGGGGCCATGGGTTTCGACGAAGCGCAAGGCGTGGCTGCCAGGCTCGGCATTGACGATGTAGTTGATGTCGCCCTGACGCCAGACCGTGATGTCCTTGGTCTTATGGGTGGCGACAGGCACATAGCCCATGCTGGTGAACAGCGCCTGGAGCTTGGCGGGGTCGGGATGAGCGAATTCGACGAATTCGAACCCATCCGTTCCGGCGGGATTGTCGGTGGTAATGGCCGCCGGCGGCGCGTCATGCGGGAAAGGGCCCATATTTTCCTCCTGCCATAGCGTTTTGCGATTTGACGGAGCCGGCAAGGATCGCAAAGACGTGTCGTAACAAATAGCTAGAGCAAAGAGGCGTTCAGCCATGAATGCGCTTTGCTCTAGGAGGGCGATGATGCGCCCTCCGCTTTGTGAGGAATTGTGCCACTGAGCGCATGCAATGTGCTTGCATCTTTCGCGTGATCGGCAAAAACTATGCACGAAACGCGCATGAAATCACGGATTGATGCAATGATCGATCTCGACGCTTATGATCTCCGAATCCTGTGGGAGCTGCAGCGCGACGGTCGCCTGACCAATATCGAACTGTCCGAGAAGATCGCGCTATCAGCCTCGCAATGCTCGCGCCGGCGCTCTCGCCTGGAGGCGACAGGGGTGATCTGCGGCTATCAGGCCAGCCTCGATCCGCACAAGATCGGGCTCGACCTCCTGGTGGTGATTTCAGTGACGCTCGCCACCCACAACCGCGACAATGCCCGCAAATTCGCCCAGCTGGTCAATGACCTGCCCGAGGTGCTGGAGGCCTATGCCCTCACCGGTGAGATGGACTACCACCTCAAAGTGGCGACACGCGGGCTTGCCGGCCTGTCGCGCTTCGTCAACGAGGTGCTGCTGCCCCATGATTCCGTGCAGCACGTGAAGACCTCGATCGTCCTGGACACGCTGAAGCGTTTCGAAGGGCTGCCGCTCTCCAGCCCGCACGAGGAAGAATGATGCTTGCTCCGTGCCTCAGCTCGTTCGGTGTTCCCGGAAGGCCGTGGTGAGGATGCGCAGGGCATCCCGCGCCCGCGGCGACAGGGCGTTGCAATGCAAGATAATCTGCGATGGCGGCAAGGGGGGCAGGCCGAGCTTGGCGCTGACTTCGATCACGCCGGGCGGGGCGACGCGGTGGGCGAGGGCCGCGACCGCGACGCCGGCGGAAACGGCAAGGTTAAGGGCCGAGCCACCGCCGCCGACGAAGGTCTCGCTCCAGGCCAGGCCCGCTTGCTCGAGAGCTTCCGTGGAGCGCAGGCGATCGGGGCAGGTTTCGCACATGCTCAACATGGCGAGCGGCAAGGGATCTTCGCGCCGCCATTCGAAGCTGGGTGAGGCGTACCAGCCGTAGTGGGTCGCCGAAAGTGGCGTGCCCGGCCGTCGATCGTCCTCGTTATGGACGATGACGGCGTCGAGCCCGCCTTCGTCGAGAGCGGCCATCAGCATGGTGGTGGTGTCGATCTTCACCTTCAAGGTGAGCGTCGGGTCGTGGGCGTTGAGCTGCGCCAACAGGGCGGGCAGTTCGGGGCCGGCGACATGATCGACGAAGCCGAGTGACAGCCGGCAGGGCGCCGAAGCGAATTCGGCGATCGCCCGCTCATGGGCTGCGATGAAGTCGCGGGCGGCTGGCAGGAAGGCGGCGCCGCGCGGTGACAGGCGCACCCGCCGCGGCGTGCGCTCGATCAGCCTTGCGCCGAGCTTTTCTTCCAGCCGCCTCAGCTTGACGCTGATGGTGGCCTGCGTGCTGGCCAGCGCCTCGGCGGCCCTGGTGAAACTCTGCAGGTCTGCCACCATCACGAAGGCCTTGACGGCGTCGACATCCAGCGTCGTCATCGTATCAATTCCATTTTGTCATTTCTGAAATAGATGATGATCGTCTTTTTATATGATCAGCCATCTTCTATGTGAGGACAACCGTCTTTTTCAAGAGCCGGGGGAGGAGTGCGCGGCCATCGCCGCCGGCCCCGGACCGGGTTGTTCGATCATGACTTTTCAGACAGGGCGCAATGCTGTCGCATTGGCGGGCGTATGTCTCGCTTCCCTCTTGTTCGGGCTGGAGATTTCCAGCGTGCCGGTCATCTTGCCGACCCTTGAAACCGCGCTCAAGGCGGATTTCAAGGATCTGCAGTGGATCATGAATGCCTATACCATCGCCTGCACCACCGTCTTGATGGCGACTGGCACCCTGGCCGATCGTTTCGGCCGCAAGCGCGTGACGGTGATCACCACCATCGCCTTCGCCATGGCCTCGTTGATCTGCGGCCTTGCCCAGGATTCGTTGGTGCTAATCGTTGCCCGTTTCTTGCAGGGCCTGGCAGGCGGGGCGATGTTGCTGTGCACCGTGGCTGTGCTCTCGCACCAGTTCCAGGACGGCACCGAGCGCGGCCGGGCCTTCACGGCCTGGGGCATCGTCTCGGGTATCGGCCTCGGTTTCGGGCCGCTGATCGGCGGCCTGATCGTCTCGCTTTCCAACTGGCAGTGGGTGTTCCTCATCCATGTGCCGCTTGCGGCCGTGGCGCTGCTTCTCATCGGTGTCGGCGTCAGGGAATCGCGCGATCCCCAGGCCAAGCGCATCGATTTGGCCGGTATCGTCACGCTGTCCCTGGCCGTGTTCGGTTTCTCCTATCTGATCACCCAGGGAGCCGACCTGGCACCGGCCATGCGCTGGGGCGCCGCGGCAGTGGCCATCGTCGCCTTCGTTGCCTTTCTGGTGGCCGAAAAGATCAGCCCGCATCCGATGTTCGACTTCTCGGTGTTTCGCATCCGGCAGTTCTCGGGCGCGATCATGGGCTGCATCGGCATGAATTTCAGCTATTGGCCCTTCATCATCTATCTGCCGATCTATGTCTCCAGCGGTCTTGGCTATGATGCCACCCAGGCCGGTTTGCTGCTCTTGGCCTATACATTGCCCTTCATGGTCGGCCCGCCACTCGGGGAGGCCTTGCGTCGGCGCTATCAGGCGCGGATCGCCATTCCCCTCGGCCTGCTGACGATCGGCCTCGGTTTCATCGCCATGAAGATCGGTGCCGGCGTCGAGGGTGCCAATTGGCTGACCCTGCTGCCGGGCCTCCTGATCGCCGGCCTCGGCATCGGCATCACCTCGACGCCCACCACCAATACCACCACCGCTTCGGTATCGCCGGATAGGGCCGGCATGGCCTCCGGCATCGATATCAGTGCCCGCCTGATCACCCTGGCCCTCAATATCGCGGTGATGGGTCTCGTCCTGGTCGAGGGCATCCGGGCCTCGCTGCAGGCGAGCCTTGGGGCGGCGCTGGGAACCGAGGAATTGCGGACGCTGGCGGAGAAGGTTGCCGCCGGCAATCTCGCCAGCCTGACCCAGGCCGTGCCCAAACTCGCCGGGGCGGATCCGACCGGCGCTCTCGTCCACGCCGCGCTAGTCGACGGCTTCGGGCTGGTGATGCTCTATGGCGGCATCGGCGTGATCGTGCTGGCCATTCTCAGCTATCTGATCTTCGGATCCGGACAGGCACAGACGGTGGGCAAGGCCGAACGCGAAGTTGCGCCTTCGCCTGCTGTCGCTCTGAAAGGGGAATGAAGTATTCGACCGTATACAGAAGGCAAAATAGTCGAGCGGCGCCGTTGAACCTATCGGCGCCGCAATGCTTTTCTAGGCTCAGAACCTAAGAGTCCGACATCCGCATTTGGCAGCAACTCCCTGAGACGTCGCTCGACGACCGGAGCGTCACCGGCCCCCCAACTGGAAGCGAGCTTTCAACAGGAGTTGTCAGGCGCGGCTTTATCTGCCGTGGGCAGACTATTCGGGCGCGGCGATACGAATAGGACGTGTTCCGACAGGAGCGCCGGTCTGGCGGTCGATGGTGACGGGATCGATCTCCGTTCCGGTCTCAGCGTCGAAGAACCGGGTCACCTTGCCTCCGCCGCGATGTTTGCGTCCCCAGGCACCGATCGCAAACAGCACCGGCAGAAAGTCGCGGCCGGCTTCCGTCAACACATATTCGTCCCGCGGCGGACGGTCGGAATAGCGGCGTTTCTCCAGCAGCCCGTCGTCGGTCAGGGCTGAAAGCCGCCCCGTCAGCATCGTCGGCGCGATACCGAGGCTCTTGCGAAAATCATCGAAGCGGGTCAGCCCCGCATGGGCATCGCGCAGGATCAGCATGCTCCATGCGTCACCCACAAGCGCCAGGCTGCGGGCGATCAGACATGGCTGATCCGAAAGCTTTTTCATGTCAGTATCTTTTTAGTAGTGACTTACTATCGAATTGATAGTAATGGATCGCTCATCGATGTTCCACGATAAAATGAAAGCCGAACCTGATGAGCAAGACAGAACGCGGCATTGCCCTGGTCACGGGGGCCTCCTCCGGCATCGGGCTGGTGACCGCACAGGCGCTGCGTCGCGATGGCTACCGTGTCTTCGGCACCAGCCGAAAGCCGATGCCCGACACTGCGGACGGAATCACGATGCTGATCTGCGACGTAACCAGCGATGCCTCCGTTCAGAGCCTCGTCGACGAGGTCCTGAGCCGCGCGGGGCGGATCGATCTTCTGGTCAATAACGCTGGTCTCGGCCTCCTAGGGGGCGCTGAGGAATCCTCGGTTGCACAGGTGCAAGCCCTGTTCGACGTCAATCTGTTCGGCGTCATCCGCATGACCAATGCCGTGTTGCCGTCGATGCGGCGGCACGGCAAAGGACGCATCATCAACATCGGCTCGATCTTGGGCCTCATACCTGCGCCGTATGCGGCTCATTATTCAGCGGCAAAACACGCAATCGAGGGCTATTCGGAATCACTGGATCACGAAGTTCGTGCCTTCAATATTCGCGTCTCGGTTATCGAGCCGGCGTTCGTCCGCACTGTCTTCGACCAGAATGGGATTAAGCCGGATTCCATCTTGAATGAATATGATGGCGCTCGAGCTGGCCTCCACGCGCTCCTTCGCGACGTGATGCCCAAAGCCGATCTGCCAGATGTCGTGGCCGCTGTGGTGGTCAAGGCCGCGACCGACGCCCGTCCGCGACGCCGCTATACCGCTGGCAAGGCGGCGCAGCAGATCGGCATACTGCGCCGGTTTGCCCCTTCAGATGTATTCGACAAGAGTTTGCGCAAACAGTTTCGTTTGCCGGTCTGACGGCATTGCTCGGTCTGCCTGCTTTCCATAGAAACGAAAGTCAATCTAATGAGATCATTCCTGATTGACCGCTACACGAAAGGCGGTGTTCTGCGGCTCAGCGAAAGTCCCGAGCCAGCGTTGCTTGCGAATGACGTCATGGTGGAGATTCGAGCCGCCGGCGTGAACCTCCTCGACAGCAAGATCAGGGACGGGGAGTTCAAGTTGATCCTGCCCTACCGCGTTCCCCTGGTGCTGGGCAACGATGTAGCTGGCGTGGTGGTGCGGGTCGGGGCCAATGTCCGGCGCTTCAAGCCTGGCGACGAGGTCTACGCACGTCCGGCCCAGGATCGCATCGGGACTTTTGCCGAGTATATCGCCATGGACGAGGCCGATGTAGCGATCAAGCCGAACAATCTGAGTATGATCGAGGCTGCATCCATTCCGCTTGTCGCCCTGACGGCCTGGCAGACGCTGGTCGAGCGGGCCGAGTTGCAGAAGGGGCAGAAGGTTCTGATCCATGCCGGCTCGGGCGGGGTGGGCACGATCGCGATCCAGCTTGCCAAGCATCTGGGGGCTCATGTGGCCACGACCACGAGTACGGCCAATATCGCTCTTGTGAAAAGTCTCGGCGCGGACGTCGTGGTCGACTACAAGAAGGATGATTTCGAGAAAGTGCTGCAGGGTTACGATGTCGTGCTGAACAGCCTCGGGAAGGATACGCTGGAAAAATCCCTTGCTGTGCTGAAGCCGGGCGGCAAGCTCATCTCGATTTCTGGTCCGCCGGATCCGGACTTCGCGAGACAGAATGGCTCGGGCTGGCTGCTTCAACAGGTCATGCGCCTGCTGAGCTCCGGTATTAGGAGAAAATCGAGACGGCAAAAAATCAGCTATTCGTTTCTCTTTATGACAGCCAACGGCGGGCAACTTGGTAAGATCACTTCCCTGATCGAGGCGGGCGGCATACGCCCGGTAATTGACTCGGTTTTCCCGTTCGAGAGGACCAACGAAGCACTGAACTATGTCGAAACGGGTCGTGCGAAGGGGAAGGTCGTCGTCGCTGTGAAGTGACGTCTAGAGACCAATAGAGGTCAGCGGATTTGAAAGCAGGAAGCATCATGTCGTCTTCGCCGTTCCAAGCGCTCGTCTTCGATCTCGGCGGCGTCGTGGTGGAGCACGACAATGCCGTGCTGTTCGAGCGCCTGGCTTCACGCTGCCATCCCTCCTGGACGCCCGAGGAGGTGGTGGGCTTGTTCCGGCAATCGCGTTGGGGCACGGGAACAGCGATCCGCCTGTTTCACCAGCAATTGGCCGAGGCTGGCGGGTATGAGGCTTCATGGGACGTTTTCGTCGAGGACTGGAGCTGCCATCTCGCCGTCAATCCCTCCATGCTTGCCGTCATGGAGCGCCTGGCGAAGCGCAACCGGGTGATGATCTTCTCGAACACCAATCAAGAGCATTGGGATTTCGTCAAGAAGGCATCGGGCGGCGTACTGGCCGGTTTCGAGCCCTATCTCAGCCATGAGATAGGGCATGAGAAACCCTCGCTGCGTTCCTTCCAGGTGGTGGCCGAGAAGGCCGGCATCGATCCTGCCAGCTCCATCTTCTTCGACGACCTGTCCGCCAATGTGGACGGCGCCCGGCAGGCTGGTTTCCAGGCCGAAGTGTTTCTGGGTGAACCTTGGCTCCTGTCTTACCTGGAAGCCCGCGGTGTTGCCTTGGGCTAAGCCTCGAAGTCAGCGGCGGATCGGACACCACGCTCCTGCTTCAGGAACAGCCTGCCTGCTTCGGTCACGCCGACCATGGCATTGCCATCGATCCAGTTGCGCGCAACGAAACCTCGATCATTGGCCTCTTCCCATACCGGTAGTCGCGGACACGATGTCCGCCAGGCGTCCATGACCTCGGCATAGGGGCGGTCATTGTGCGACAGCCAGGCCAGGAGGTCACACAGCAGGGGAACGAGTGTGTCGGATGCCGGTGTTGCCATGATCGAAAACCCTCTTCGTCCTCGCCTCAGAATTGGGCAAGCCCGCTCAGTCCGATCGCGGCGCCTCCCGCCAGTACCAGAAGCGGATGTATGCGCGTCGTCGCGGTGAGCAAGGCGGAAACCGCGATGATGCCGGCCAGCAGCCAGGTCTCGGCGGAGGCTTCGGCGATCACCGAGGCACTCGCCGTGACCAGTCCCACCGTCATCGGCAGCAGGCCCGCCTGCACCTTCTGCCGCCAGGGCCGGTCGCGAAAGCGGTCCCAGAGCCTGAGGGCAACACCGGTGATGAGGGAGGAGGGGCCGAATTTGGCCAGCGAGGTCACCAATACCCCCGGCAATCCGGCGACATGCCAGCCCACGAGCGGCACGATCATCATGTTCGGGCCGGGGGCGGCCTGCGCCAGGGCGAACATTGCGCCGAATTGCTGCGCCGACATCCAGTGATGGATATCGACTACCTGCCGGTGCATCTCGGGCAGGATGGTATTGCCGCCGCCGAAAGCGAGCAGCGAAAGCTCGGTGAAGATCAAAACGAGGCTCAGCAGGGTCGACGCCATCACGCTTTCCTCCAGGCCAGGAGGATGCCGAGGGGGGCCAGGACCAGCATGGTCGCGAGCAGGGGCAGGCGCAGGATGGCGATCGCAAGGAAGCACGCGCAGGCGATCACGATACCAGCGGGGTCGCGCCGCAGCGGACGGGCGACCTTGATCGCCATCGAGACGAGAAGTCCCGCCGCGGCCGCCGAAAGCCCCGCGAAGAGGTGGTGGACATGCGGATCGGCGTGGAAGCGATCATAGAGCACGCCGAGACCGATGACGATTGCCGTCGGAGCGGCGATCAAGCCCAGCAGGGCCGCGCAGGCGCCGGCTACGCCGCGAAAGCGCAAACCGATGGCGACCGACATGTTGATGATGTTGCCGCCTGGCAGGAATTGGCACAGGCCCAGGAGGTCGGCGAATTCCTGCGCGCTCAACCAGCGGCGCTCTTCCACGACCATGCGGCGTGCCAGCGGCAGTACGCCGCCGAAGCCGATCAGGCCCAGAGTGAGGAAACCACCGAAGAGGTCGGCAATGTCGGGGGATCTTCTCTCCATCGGGAGGGAAGGGGTTGCTGCGTCCATGATGATGTCGGGCCTAGCTTCGAGAATTTGCGCTGAAGTTAGGCTTCTCGACCCATCACGTCCAATATATGGTAACGGTATTATTCATATCTAAAGGATATGGCATGATCGAACTACGCCATCTTCGCTATGCCGTGACCGTTGCGGATGAGGGGCATGTGACACGCGCGGCCGAGCGCCTCGGCATCCAGCAGCCGCCGCTCAGCCAGCAGATCCGTGCGCTGGAGCGTGAGGTCGGCGCGCCCCTGTTTCAGCGCCTGCCCCGCGGTGTGCGCTTGACCGAGCCGGGGCGGGTGCTGGTGGAGCGAGCCCGGCTCGTCCTGCAGGATGTTGATGCGGCATTGGAGGCGGCGAGAAGGGCGGCGCGGGGCGAACAGGGCAGGCTTGCGGTCGGCTATACGACCTCGGCTGCCTTCCATCCGCTGGTCTCCGCCGTCATGCGTGGGCTGCGGGAGGCGGCGCCCGGTATCGCGCTCTCATTGGAGGAAGGCAGCACGGGCGATCTTATCGAGCTGCTGCGCGCCGATCGGCTGGACGCGGCCTTCGTCCGGGCACCGGCCGCGAGCCCCGACGGACTTATCGTGGAGCCTCTCCACATCGAGGAGATGCTGGTTGCCCTGCCGGACCATCATCCGCTTGCCGCAGCTTCCTTGCGCCGGCAACGCTTGTCGCTCGGCGCTCTTGCAAACGAGACCTTCGTTCTCAATCGCCGGCCCTCCGGCCCGGGCCTCTATGACGACATCATCGCGGCCTGCCGCGCCGCAGGGTTCAGCCCGATGGTAGGGCAGGAAACGCCGCGGATGGTCTCGACGCTGAGCCTGGTCTCGGCCGGTCTCGGCCTCTCGATCGTGCCGGCTTCCATGGCGAAATTGGAGACGAACGGCATCGTCTATCGCCGGCTCGATAAGACGACGCGGCTGGCCGCGCCGCTCTATCTCGCCCGCCGCGAGGATGCACCGAGCCCCGTCTTGGCGAGGTTCCTGGATATGATACGTCGACAGGCCTGACTCTTGGTATGCCGACGTCAGAGATCGTTGGCCTGGGGGAGGATCACCAGGTCGCGGATGGTGACGTTGCGGGGACGGCTGAGCATGAACATCACTGCATCAGCCACTTCCGTCGGCTGCATAAGATCGCCGGCCGCCAGGGCCGCGTCGAGCTTGGCCTTGGGCCAGTCGCTGATCAGGGCGGTGACCACGGGTCCGGGCTGGACGGCGCCGACACGGATGCCGTGCTTGGCGACCTGGCGCCTGACCGTATGGACGAAGGCCTGCACCGCATGCTTGGAAGCGGTGTAAACAGGCTCCCACACCACTGGGATCATGCCGGCGACCGACGAGGTGACGATGATGTCGCCGGTCTTGCGTTCCACCATATGCGGCAGCACTTCGCGTATCGTGCGGAAGGCGGCATTGATGTTGAGATTGAGCATGCGATCCCAGGCGTCGGGATCGCCCTCGACGACCTCGCCGCCGATATAGGAGCCGGCATTGGCGTGGAAGATGTCGAGCTGGCCTGTTTTGTCGAGAATCTCAGGCATCATCCGCGACACGCTGGTCGGATCGAGCAGGTTGGTCACCACCGGGATGGCGTTCGGGCCGAGTTCCTCGCAGATCGTCTTGAGGGCATCCTCGGCGCGGTCGACGAAGACGACGCGGGCGCCGGCCGCGAGCAGGGCCTTGGCGCATTCGAGGCCTATGCCCGAAGCTGCGCCGGTGATGGCCGCGACCTTCCCCGAGAAATTCTGGCTGTTGAAATTCTGTTCCATGAACGGCGTCTCCTCGATCAGTTCCGGGACGGCGCATGCCTCCCGCTGGGACTTTGAGTATCTCGGGAAAATGAGCCGGCGAGCTCTTGATCGGTAACAGTTCGCCGGCTCGGGACAGGGTCAGGCGCGGCCGTGGGAGACGCGGGACCTGCGGGCCAGGGAGTCGACGATCACGGCGATGGCGAGCACGGCGCCGGTGATCATGTAGCGCAGCGAGGAGGACAGATCGAGCAGCGTCAGGCCGCTCGAAATCGCCTGGATGACGATTATGCCGAGCAGGGCCGAATAGGCACTGCCACGGCCGCCGAACAGGCTGGTGCCGCCGATGACCGCCGAGGCGATGGCATTGAGGTTCACCTCGCCAGTGCCGGCCTGCTGGCTGGCGGAAGCCAGGCGCGCCGCGGCCAGGATGCCGCCGATGGCCGCCAGGCCTGCGCAGGTCACGAAGGCGGAGGCATAGATGAAGCGGACATTGATACCGGCGCGCCGCGCCGCCTCGCGATTGCCGCCGACGGCGGTCATCGAGCGGCCCCATTTGGTGCGGGTCAGCGCGTAGTTCATCACCACGACCAGGACGACGAACAAGGTGAACATCCACGGCACGCCGCGGTCCTGGTTGAGATAGAACACCACGAGTTCCAGCGCCACGATGATCGCGGCAGCGCGCAGCAGGATGAAGGCGAAGGGACGGGCGGATAGCCCGGCTTCGCGGCGGCGGGCTGCGGTGCGAAAATCGGCATAGAAGATCACCACGCCGGCGATGGCGGCGAGGGCGTAGGAGATGATGTGAGGCATCACCAAGGTCTGGCCGAAATCCACCACGCCGGAGCCATAAGGCAGGTTGATGGAGCCGGTCGAGCCGAGCAGATAGAGCTGCAGGCCGAGCACGGCGAGCAGGCCCGCCAGGGTAGCGACGAAGCTCGGCATACCGAAACGGTTGAACAGGAATGCGTAGACGGCGCCGATCGCCATGCCTGCCAGGACCGCGGCGGGAATGGCGAGCGCCACCGGCCAGTTCATGTTAACCCACAGCACGCCGAGCAAAGCCGAGGACAGGCCGCTCACCGAGCCGACCGAAAGGTCGATCTCGCCCAGCATCAGGATGCAGACGATGCCGAGGGCGATCACGCCGACTGTCGAGCAGTCGAACAGCAGGTTGACCAGATTGTTGGCCGAGAGAAACACCGGACTCAGGCTCTGGAACACGATGCAGATCAGGATCAGGCCGACGATCACCGGTAGGAAGCCGAGATCGCCCGAGCGTATGCGTTCCAGGAAGGCGCTGATGGCGCCGCCGATGCTGTCGTCATGCTTCACGCGGACATCGGCGCGGTCGAGCGGCGTTTTGGCGGTAGCCGGTTCAGACCGACTTTGGTCGATGTTGCTGCTCATGGCCGGCTCTCCTGGCTCTGGCTCTGCCTACCCTCGGTGGCGCCTTGTCCCTGAAGCCGCGTGGCGCGCCGGGACACTGAATTCTCCGCGGTGCCGGTAATGGCGCTGATGAGGTCTTGATGAGAATCCTCAGGCGTGAAGACCCCGTTGTTGCGCCCGAGCCGGAGCACCACGATGCGGTCGGCGACGGCGCGGACGTCGTCCATATTGTGGCTGATCATCACCACGCCGAGGCCGCGATCGCGGACGCGCTCGATGAGATCGAGCACTTCGGCGGTCTGTGCGACGCCGAGGGCTGCCGTCGGCTCGTCGAGCAGGATGATCCTGGGTTCGAGCAGGAGCGAGCGGGCGATGGCGACGGTCTGGCGCTGGCCGCCGGACAGCGAGGCGATGGGTTCGCGCACGCTCGGAATGCGCGCCGACAATTCGTTCAGCAGCTTCCAGGCCTTGATCTCCATCGAGACCTCGTCGAGCCGGTAAGGTTCGAGTTCGCGACCGAGGAAGATATTGGCGACCGAGTCGAGGTTCTCGCACAGGGCCAGATCCTGGAAGACGGTGGCGATGCCGAGATTGAGGGCGTCGCTCGGCGTCGAGAGTGTCACCGGCTTGCCGTGGAAGGTGATGGTGCCGGAACTGGGTTGGTGGACGCCGGCCAGCACCTTGACCAGGGTCGACTTGCCGGCGCCGTTGTCGCCGACCAGTGCCACCACCTCGCCGGCATGGACGTCGAGTTCGATATCGGTCAGGGCCGATACGGCGCCGAAATGCTTGGAGACATTGCGCAGGCTCAAAATGAGCTCGCCCATGGGCGCGTTGGCCGATGTGGAACTGGGAGAAAGGTCAGTCATGCCGGAATCCTTTCATGTGTGGGATCGGGAAGGCCTGGCTGCTGGAGGGGTTCGAACAGATGCATTTGGCCGTGGCGCCATCCTCCTGCGAGGCAGCATCCTGCGATATCCGTCAATGTATAAAGCCGGAGACTGTGTGGGCAGCCGCGATCTCCCGGCCGCTCGGGGCGGCCGGGAGGGCGATGGCATGCTTACTGTGTGATGCCGAGCTTCTTGCAGCCTTCGGCATAGCGTCCGCCGCAGAGCTGATCTGCCGTGGCGATCTTCTTGTCGATGATCTCCGCCTTCAGGTTCTCGGAGGTCACGATGACCGGCACGAACAGCTTGGAGGGCGTGTCGAACAGGGTGGCCTCAGCCTTGGGGGTCTTGCCGCCAAGGAGTTCGAAGGCGACATCGGCGGCGGCGGCGGCGACGATCTCGCTCGGTTTGGAGATGGTATTGTACTGGTCGCCGGCAATGATCAACTGCAGGGCAGCGAGGGTGGCATCATTGCCGGTGACGGGCGGCACGGGGTCGAAGCCGGCCGCCTTGAAGGCTGCGATCGCGCCGCCACCGGTGCCGTCATTGGCAGCGACCACGCCGACGATCTTCTTGCTGAAGCGCGAGATCTGGCCACTGGCCCATTGCTGGGCGTTTGAAGGCAGCCAGTTGGGCGTGTCGAATTCGGCCAGGGTCTTGTAGCCGCCGCTCTTCAGGCCCTCATGGATGCCGTCGCGGATCAGCCGAGCGGCGGCGTCGGTCGGCGAGCCGTTGATCTGCAGCACGCCGGTGTCCTCGGTCGGCGCCTTCGTCGCCTTCAGATGCTCGACCAGGGATTCGGCAATGGCCTTGCCGATCGCCTTATTGTCGAAGGACACGTAGAAATCGGCCTTGGCGTCGGGGATGGGGCGGTCATAGGCGATGACCTTGATGCCCTGGCTCTGGGCCTGCTTGACCATGGAGGCCGCGGCGGCCGAGTCGACCGGATCGAGCACGATGACCTTGGCACCCTGCGTGATCACCGAGTTGAACTGCTGCTGCTGCTTGGAGATGCTGGCGTCGGCGTTCTGGTAGAGTACCTTGCAGCTCTCGCACAGCTTCTTCATCTGGGCGACGAAGCCGGGATGATCATGTTCTTCATAGCGGGTCGAGCCCTGATCGGGCATGAGGAACGCCACGGTGGCGTCCTTGACGGCGGCGTCCTGCGCCAGGGCAGAGGCGCTGCCAAGCAGGGACAGGGCGAGGACGGCGATGCCGGTCGATTTCAAGGATGTGAGTTTCATTCGGGCTTTCTCCCTAGGACTTTATGATTGTTCGAATGATCGATGGTGACGTTGCGCGGCCGAGATTGGTCTGGTGTCCGCCGCGTTCCGGGATGGAGCTTGGCGGTACAACGCATTGGCTGGCCGCAGGGTACCAAGGCGCTGCTATTTTTTGATCGGCGCGTCAGACCCGGCTTGCCGCGGGACCATGGTCAACTGGAAGAAGCAGGGTGATTGGGAGCGCTGGCGCGTGATCCGCGGCGCGTAATGTCGTTTCGAGCCGGCATGACGTGGATTGGCGATAATGCTCGCAGCGCCTCTCCCGGGCCGGTTTCGGATCCCTGGGCATGACCGTCTCCCCCAAATGCGGCCGGCTTGACCCTGCCGCTCTTGCCGTCGAGCCAATGGCTCTCCAGTCCCATTAAGCTAACCCGTTGGGGAAACTACGTGCCACCACGTTTCACGGGTTGTGGTGATACTTTTTTGATCGCTGAGGCGCAGATCCGGCTGTCTTCCCAGCCGGGGCCCGTTGCGGGTCAAAAATGATGCGTCCGTGTTTCGGCCGGACATGGCACGGCGTGGTTCTCGTCGACTTGCTTCACCGGTCATCCGGTTGTCAGAAAATTACGACAAGAACATAGGGGCGGGCATTCAGGGGCGATGGCGAGCAAAGGGTGGAGATCCGGTCATGAAATTTGGTTGCGCGAGATGGAATGCTCTTGTCGGTGTGGCTTTGCTCGGCGCTGCCGCCGTGGGCATGGCCCCGTCTTCGGCAGTCCTTGCTCAAACCGCTAGCGCACCGACAGGCGCCAAGTCTTTTCTGACCCTCGACGGCAAGCCGCCGCTGGTCATCGGACATCGTGGCCTGCCGGGCCTCGCGCCGGAAGAGACGGAGGCTTCCTATGATCTGGCCGCGGCCCTCGGGACGGATGCGCTGGAAGAGGATCTGCATTTGACCAAGGATTGCGTGCTGGTGGCGCGCCACAATCCCTGGCTGAGCGACAATACCAACGTTGTGGAGGTGGCCAAGACCAATGCTGAGGTCGCCGCCCGCAGACGCACGGTGCCCGGGGTCACGGTCAAGGTGAAATGGCCCCAGTCGCCGACCAGCGGACCTGCCGAATACCTCACCGACCTGACCGATCCGGCCAATCCCCAATCGGTGCTGAAGTCCCTGGTTGTCGACGGCGAAGACCATACCAATGATTGGTCGATCACCGATTTCACCATGGCCGAGCTGAAGAATTGGGTCGCCGGCACCACCTATGACGCGGCAAATGAGCGGCCGAAGGTGTTCAACGGCAAGTTCCCGATCCTCAGCTTCCAGGAGGTCATCGACATCGCCAAGGCCAAGAGCAAGGAAACCGGACGCCCGATCGCCGTCTATCCGGAAACCAAGAACCCATCCTGGAACAATGCGCAGGCCATCGCCAATGGCTGCGGCGCGCCGGGCAGCCGTCCGCTCGAAGATGCCCTGATCAAGATCATCAAGGACAATGGCCTCAACACCAAGGAAGCCCCCATCCTGGTGCAGAGCTTTGAGCCGAGCAGCTTGAAATATATGCGCAAGCACGGTCTGGAGACCCGGCAGGTCCAGCTCATCGATGGGGATGGCATCGACTTCAAGACCGGCAAGGTCCTCTATGACGACATCACCAATTCCCGCCCCTTCGATTGGACCGTCTCGGGCGACCCGCGCTGGTTCGACGCCATGCTGAGCCCGACGGGCCTGGCGGAGATCAAGAGCTATGCCGACGGCATCGGTCCCTGGAAGCCTCAGATCGTCTCGCTCAAGATCTCGCCCTGGAAGGAAATCAATGCCGATGGCACGCCCTTCAAGGGATCGACGCCTGATGCTTCGACCCAGGATCCGACCAGCCTCGTCGCCGACGCGCACAAGGCGGGCCTGTTCGTGCATGTTTTCACTTTCCGGAACGAGAAGAAATATCTGGCCGCCGACTATCGCGGCGATCCGAGCCTGGAATATCTGAAGTTCTTCCGCCTGGGCGTGGATGGCGTCTTCACCGATTTCACCCATACGGGCGTCGGTGCCCGCGCCGCGTATCTGCGCGAACTCGGTTGGTAGGAAACCGCCATCACAAATCCGTATGAAAGCGGCAATGTCGGCGTAATCCCGATCTAGCAAGATCCCCGAGCGCGGGCGGAACGGCATCGCGCTCTGGACCTTCGACATGCGGATCTATTTCCTCTGCCTTTGGCTGCTCGCTCCCTTGGCTGCCCTGCCGGTGCTGGTTTCCACGCCCAAGCCGGTGACGGTTGTTGCCAATCCGTGGCAGGACCTCCTGATGCTCGAGGTCATGGCGACCGAAACGATCGCGCTGGCTTCGAAGGAAGATCTGGAGGCCGCCGAGAAGCGGATCGGCGATTTCGAGGCGGTCTGGCAAAATGCCGAGATCCATGTGAAGCCCTGGGACGGCAGGCTTTGGCGGCTGATCGATCAGGCGATCATGCGGGCAGGCGCGGAATTGCGTGGCAGCGAGCGCAGCCCGGTCCGAGCGCGGGCAGCCCTGTCGAGCCTGCTGGCTGCCTTGAACAGCCGGGTGGGTGGATGATGATTTTGGCTGTCCTGCGCAGCAACGTTACACGGCCAGTTTCAAGACCGTGTTCCAGTTGCGGCCGGTTACCAGCGTACCGAGATGGCGCTCGATCAGCTTGGTGGTGAGCTTGGAGCGGCCGATGCCGTCCGGGTAATGGGCATAGAGGCAGCGCTCACCGGCGGCGATGCGTTCGCGCCCCTGGATCGCTGCGCGCAAGGAAGCGAGCGCGGGGCCGGCAATCTCGCCCTTGCTGGGGAGGGCGAGCAACTGGGCGGGGTGCGCTTCTGCCTCGATCTGGAAGGGATTGGCTGCGATCAGGGCCTGCCATTCCGGCATGGTGCGGATCATGAAGGCGGCCGGGACGCCGAAGCTCTCGGCGACAGCCTGTTCCCAGCGCTGCTCCAGATCCGGCACCGCTGCCTCGCCGGCCTCGAAGGTGAGGTTCCCGCTTTGCAGCAGGGTTGTGACCCCGATGAAGCCGAGGCTTTCGCCGAGGGCGCGCAGTTCGGCCATCTTGATCGTCGAGTTTCCCCCGACATTGATGGCGCGCAGCAAGGCGATGTAGCGCATGATCGGGCCCTCGATCGGGGAACGCACGATGTCGGGCTATAAGCCAGACTCGATGCAATTGGGGGGGATGATATCGGCGATTTCAGCACTGGCTTCGTGTGTGCGGTCAAGCCAATTCGATCATGGAGTGGCAGGTATCCCGTAGGTCATTCCGGGGAAGTCGCCGTGATGTCGTCCGCAAATCTGCGCATGAGCCGCACGAGCTCGCTAAAGTCGCTGTCCTCCCATCCGGCAAAGATCGCACGGCCCATCTTCTCGCGAGCGGCATCGACCAGATCGGTCATCGCCTTGCCTTTGGGCGTGATGGTCGCCTCGCGAATACGTCGATCGGCAATGCTGCCCTGACGATCCACCAGGCCGAGGCTCTCCAGTTTTGCCACCTGCCGGCTGACTGTCGTGTAGTCGCGCCCCACGCGGTCGGCCAATTCCACCACGCCGATCGGGCCGAGCCGCTCCACCATGACCAGCAACGGAAACAGAGCGCGATCGAGAGAGATGCCGGCTGCCCGCACCATCGCCTCGTCACGCTGGGGGCGGTTCATCACGCTGACGATGTCAATCAGAGCGCCGTGAAGCTCACGCAGCAGCGAGCTAATATGTGTATTTTGCACATTGTTGGTTGACGACATATTCAGTCTCCTATTATGTGCATATTACACATATGGAGCAGGCCATGACAAAGCATTTTGCAGTTGACGTTCTCATTTGCGGGGCAGGGGCGGCCGGGTTGACGCTGGCTATCGACCTCGCGCGGCGTGAGGTGTCCTTCCGGCTGATCGAAAAAATGGACAAGCCGTTCCACGGGTCGCGCGGCAAGGGGATCCAACCGAGAACACTGGAGATCTTCGAGGACCTCGGAGTTTTGGATCGGATCGCGGCGGCGGGCGGACCCTATCCGCGGCAGCGCCACTATCACGATGACGGCAGTCACAGCGATTCCGAGCTCATGGAGCAGCAGGCCTCGATACCGGCCGAACCGTATCGCACCCCGTTGATGCTGCCGCAGTTCATGACCGAGAGCATCCTGCGCGAACGTCTTGCAGAATTGGGACATCGCCCTGAATTTGGATCTGAGCTGGTTGGCCTTGACCAGGACGAGGCCGGTGTATCGCTGCGGATCGCCGGCAGGGCGGGCGAAGAGAACATTCGCGTGCGCTGGCTTGTCGGCGCCGATGGCGGCCGCAGTTTCGTGCGCCAGGCGCTCGAACTGGGCTTCCCGGGCAGGACGCTCGGTGTTCGCGCCATCGTCGCCGACGTTTCCCTGACCGGTTTGAACCGGGATGTCTGGCATCGTTTCGGGGACAAGGACATGCAGCGGCAGATCTCGCTTTGTCCGCTCGCGGGAACCGACCTTTTCCAGATACAGGGACCGGTTTCACTTGAAGGCGACGTCGATCTCTCCGCCGAGGGGCTGAATGCCATGGTCGCCCAACGCACCGGCCGGGACGATATCCAGGTGGGATCCGTCTCCTGGGCTTCGGCTTTCGCCATGAACGCCCGGCTGGCCGATCAGTATCGCGTCGGCAGCATATTCCTGGTTGGGGATGCGGCGCATACGCACCCTCCGACCGGCGGGCAGGGGCTCAATACCGGCGTTCAGGATGCCTATAATCTCGGCTGGAAGCTGGCAGCTGTTCTGGCTGGCGCCCGCGACCAGCTGCTCGATACCTATGAGGAGGAGCGGCGCCCTGTAGCCGCAGCCATGCTCGGCCTTTCGACAAGTCTGCTGGATGATCTCAAGCGCGGCGAGATACGGCGTGGCCGCGAGACGCAGCAGCTCGATATCGGCTATCCCAAGTCGTCGCTGGCGATCGAGCGGCCGACACGACAGGGTGGCGTGCTTGCGGGGGATCGTGCGCCGGATGCCCCGGTCCGGGGCGCGGCCGGTCAGCCCCTGCGCTTGTTTGACTTGTTCAAGGGACCGCACTGGACGTTGCTCGTGTATGAGGGCAATCCAACAGCCCTGCCATCGCGTCGCGGGCTGCATATCCACGGCGTCGGCGAGCAGGGCGGCATCGTCGATCACGCCGGCCATGTCGGTGGCATCTACGCCCTCATGCCGGGAGACTGGGTGCTCGTGCGGCCCGATGGCTATGTCGGGGCCATCCTTGCTTCTTCCGAAATGGCGCTGCTGGAGCGCTATCTTGAGGAGGTGGGCCTCGGCCGGCCGGAACAAGCGCAGCCATGACCCATGGCAGTGCAAGGGCGAGCTGGTCGGGGTCGGCCAGCCCGGCCGGCCGCATGGACCTCGCCGCCCCGGCCAAGGCCTTATTGTGGTGAGACGAAGAAGAAATCCGCGGGTGGCAGCGAGCCGTAGACATAGGGTTCCTGCCGGTTGCCCGTGATATCGAGCACGTCCTGCCGGACGAAGCGGAAGATCTTGTTGATCTCCACGCCCGGCTCGACCAGGCGCTTGGCAAGGGAGAGGGCGAAGGGGCTGTTGGCCTGATCGCCGTCGGCGGCCGTCGTACCTTCCTTTGCAGAATAAACCACCAGGGTGGCGCCGGCCGGCTCAACGCGCGAAAGCCCGCGATCGATCGAACGGCTCGCCACGCTCAGCTTCATCTGAGCGATGAAGGGATTGTTGCGACAGGCATCGAGCACCACCAGCTTGAGCTTGCGCGCACCATCGAGCGAACTCATCACCCGCTCCAGCGGGACGGCCTCGTCAGGAACGTCGCGATCGGATTCGAGTACGGCGTCCAGCGGGATCAGATAGTTCTTGTTGTCCACTTCGATGCCGTGACCGGCATAGTAGATGACGGCCCAGTCCGATTGGTCGGCCTTGCGCGCAAAGGCTTTCAGCGCCGCGATCATGCCGGCGCGATCGAGGTCGTGCGCAACCGTGACGTCGTCCACTCCGGTCTGGTGCAGCGCCTGCCCGATAAGGTCGGCATCGCGCAGGGTGTTCGGCAGCTGGGACACCGAACGGTAGGCCGAATTGCCGATGACCAATGCGACGCGGCGAGGCGCTTGGCCGGCGGTGGCGGCGGTCGTGTTGGCATCAGGAGCAGTCTTGACGATGGGAGTGGTTTTGGCAACGGCAGGCGTCTCGATAACAGGCGCGGGCTTGGACGCGTCCTGCGGCGTTTCGATCGTATCGCCGGCATTTTCCGGCAGGGCGTCGGCGACCGCAAGCGGGGCCTGCGGTTCGATCGGCTCATAGGTGATAGTGCCGTCGCCACCCTTCTGCCAGCGGTAGACGATCAGATCGGGCGTGGTACGATCGCCCTTGGCGTCGAAGGCGATGTCGCCGAGTACGGTGTGGAATGCCTCGCCGCCATGCATCACCTCCGCCATGCGCCGCGGATCGGGCGTTCGGGCCTGTTTGGCCGCCTGCTGGAAGACCTGTACCGCGGCATAAGCATAGAGTGCGTAGCCTTCCGCGAGGTCGGGTGCGGTACGGATGACGTCGGCGGCCGCGGGGTTCTTGCCGGGCTGGGGAGAGAAGGTCATCAGCGTGCCGATCACGGCATCGCCGCCGATGACGGGAAACTCGCTGCCGGCCAGGCCGTCCCCGGAAAACAGCAAGGTCCTTTGGCCTCGTTGGCGCAATTGCCTGAGAATAAGGCCTGCCTCGGTGTAAAGGCCTCCCCAGAGCAGGAGATCGGCTCGTGCCTTGCCCAGCCGGTCGACGATGGCGGAATAGTCCTTCTCGCCGACATCGACGCCGGCCTCCAGCACCGGCTTGAAGCCCGCTCGTACGAAGGCATCGCGGGCGCTATCCGCCAGCAACCGGCCATAGGTGGTCTTGTCATGCACGATCGCCACCCTCTTGCCCTTGAAGTTCTTGGCGGCATAGTCGGCCCAGACGCCACCATGGCGATCGTCGCGGCCAGCGACACGGAAGACGTTCCACAGGCCGCGCTCGGTCACCTTCGGATTGGTGGCGGAGGGGGAAATCAAGAGCATGCCGTGCTCGGCATAGACCTCCGAGGCCGGAATGGTAACGCCCGAGTTGAAATGCCCCACCACCAGCTTGACGCCCTGCGCCGCGAGCTTGTTGGCGGCCGCCACGCCCTGTCGGGGATCGGAAGCGTCGTCGGCGATGACGATCTCCACCCGCTGCCCGGCGATGCCGCCCTTGGCGTTGATGGCCGCCACGGCCGCCTCGGTGCCCTTTCGCATCTGTTCGCCGAAGCCGGCGTTCGGTCCAGTCATGGGGCCGGCCACGCCGAGCTTGATCTGGGCCCCTGCCGGTGTTCCTGTCGAAAGGCCTATCGCCAGGAGCAGGCAGGTCAACCAGGCCATCCGCATAGCGGGTTCCTTTCGGTGTTCGGAATAACCTCAACTATAGGTTGTAGCGTATGATACGGCATCGCACCCGGCAGCGACAATCATCTCGGTAACACGTAGCGGCCGAAGCAGGATGGTCCGGCCTGGGACAAGAAGGGCAAAGCCGCGCGCGGGCCTTTCGGCATCGTGTTCTTGGTGGTGTAGCATTGGGGCGGCGAGCAAGATGCCCGGCCCGGGGAGCCAAACGCCTTAACGTTGCTAAGTATAACTTGAATCACGATTTGACGCTGCCAAGTAACTATGAAACCGTCAGAGCTTGAGGTGTGCGGTTTTTCCGGACAGAGTCGCCGGCGCGCGCCGAAGCTTGATTGAACAGCGTGATGATCGTCTGAGGAAGCCTGCGCTTCAGGCATCGTCCACCGGCACGACAGCCGACAACGGACCGGATCAACGGCCGATGAGGAAACAAGACATCCGGCACGGGTTCGCTGGGCTGCGCCCGGCCGGCGGGGGAGAGCATCGATGTCAGTCAGTACGGCAAGTGTGGACCCTTCGGCGCCGATGAGCAGGGAAGACAAGAAGGTTATCTTCGCCTCTTCTCTAGGCACGGCTTTCGAATGGTATGATTTCTTCATTTATGGTTCATTGGCGACCTATATTGCCGCCCATTTCTTTTCTTCGCTCAGCGAGACTGCAAGCTTCCTCGCCACGCTGCTGGCCTGGGCGGCGGGCTTCATCGTCCGGCCCTTCGGCGCTCTCGTCTTCGGTCGCGTGGGCGATCTGGTCGGACGTAAATATACCTTCCTCGTCACCATCACGCTGATGGGCGCTTCGACCTTTCTGGTCGGCCTGCTGCCCAGCTACGCGTGGTGCGAACAAAATCTCGGCGTCGGCGCCATCGCGCCCACCATTCTGATTGCGCTGCGTATCGTACAGGGCCTGGCTCTCGGTGGCGAATATGGTGGGGCCGCGACCTATGTGGCCGAGCATGCGCCCGCCAACAAGCGGGGTCTTTATACGGGCTGGATCCAGGCAACGGCGACCGGCGGGCTCCTGCTCTCGCTGGTCATCATCCTGTTGATCCGGCAATACATGTCAGAGGCGGCCTTCAGCGCATGGGGCTGGCGCATCCCCTTCTGGATCTCGATCATCCTGCTGCTGGTTTCGGTGTGGATCCGAATGCAGCTCGCCGAGAGCCCGTCCTTCGTCAAGATGAAGGAGGAGGGGGCAACCTCCAAGGCGCCGTTGAGCGAAGCCTTCCTGAAGTGGTCCAATCTCAAGATCGGCCTGATCGCTTTGTTCGGCATGGTCGCGGGCGAGGCCGTGGTCTGGTATTCGGGGCAGTTCTACGCCTTGCTGTATCTGACCAAGACCTTGCGCGTAGACCTGACCACTGCCTCGCTGCTGCTGGGCGTTGCCCTCGTCGTCGGCTTGCCACTTTTCGTGTTCTTCGGCTGGCTGTCCGACAGGATCGGCCGCAAATGGATCATGCTGCTGGGCTTCCTCCTGGCAGCGGTGTTCTATCAGCCGATCTTCAAGGCCATCACGCACTACGCCAATCCGGCGCTCGAGACGGCGCTCGCCAAATCGGCCGTCACCGTCACCGCCGACCCGGCCGATTGCTCGGTGCAGTTCGACCCGATCGGCACCGCCAAGTTCACCTCCTCCTGCGACGTCGCCAAGAATTTCCTGGCTTCGAGCTCGGTGTCCTACACCAACGAGGCGGCCGCACCGGGAACGCCGGCATCGGTGAAGATCGGCGATACGGTGATCCCGTCCTATGTCGCGACGGGGCTTGATGCCGCCTCTGCCAAGGCCAAGAAGGCCGAGTTCACGACGGCGCTCTACAAGGCCTTGAAGGATCACCAATATCCTGTGTCGGAAAAGCAGGCGCCTGTGAAGGATGCCAGCGGTGCCGTCGTCAAGAACCCGGATGGTACCGACAAGACCGCCACCACCTATGCCATGGCGCCGGCCGATCCGGCCGGGATCAACAAGCCGATGCTGGCTTTGATGCTGATCACGCTTATCGTCCTGGTTACCCTGGTCTATGGCCCGATGGCGGCGGCCCTGGTGGAACTCTATCCCACCCGCATCCGCTATACCGGCATGTCCTTGCCCTACCATATCGGCAATGGCTGGTTCGGTGGCCTGGTACCCTTCGTGATCTTCGCCATGGTCGCGGCCAGCGGGGATCTCTATTACGGCCTGTGGTATCCGATCGTCGTCGCGGCGGTGGGCTTCATCGTCGGCATGCTCTTCGTGCCTGAAACCAAGGATCGCGATCTCGACAACATCCCGTCCTGATCGCCTCGCAACACGACAGGAAACGGCGCGGCGCCTCGGTGTCGCGTCGTTTCCTTTTTGGTGAGGTATTTCGCGCCAACCAGCGGTGTCACGCTGGAAAATCGAACCTCCGCGAGTATAAACTGGCCATGGAGGGGTTCGAATCAATGTCTGACAATTTGGTGCGCAGGCGCCTGCTGGAACAGCGGCAGGCTCTGCTCGATCTTGGCCTGCGCAATCGGCTGATCAACCTGCCGATGCGGACCAAGGGCGTGCGCACCATCGAAATCGTCGAGGCGAGGGCCCCCGAGACCTATGAACTGCTGGCGGCCGGCAAGGCGCTCACTTTTCTGCCCGGACGCGAGCCGGAAGAGGCAGCACGGGGCGAACTGGCCATCGAGGAGATAACCGCCGCTCCGCCGGCGGCCCCGGTGGACGCCAGGCCGAGCAGCGAGGCCGTGGCACCGGCACCCAACCGGTTGCAGACCCGCCTGGCCGCCGAAGCCCTGCAGAAGCGCTTGTTCGATATCTGGTACGATGCCCGCACCATCGAGGAGGAGCAGGGCGTCAATATTCTCTACCTCGCCTTCGGCCTGCTGCACTGGTACGAGGACGATAAATCCGACATCGCGCGCCATGCCCCGCTCGTGCTCCTGCCGGTGCGTCTCGAGCGTTCCAGCGCCGCCGAGCGTTTCAGCCTGCGTGCGCGGGGTGAGCCAGCTTCGCCCAATCTGTCGATTCAGGCCAAGTTGCGTGGCGATTTCGGCCTGGTGATCGAGGATTTTCTCGATGAGGACGAAGTCGATATTCCCGCCTATGTCACCGAGATCGCCAGGACGGTTTCCGGCAAGGCGCGCTGGGAGGTGTTGCCGGATGCGATGGTGCTCGGCTTCTTCTCCTTCGCCAAATTCCTGATGTATCGCGACCTCGATCCGGACAATTGGCCTGACGGCAGCGCCATCCACGACCATGGGCCGGTGGCGGCCCTGCTGGGGGAGGGCTTCGAGGCCCATGAGCCGATCGTTCCCGATGGTCAACCCATCGATCCGGTGATACCGCCGCCGGCGCTCAATCACGTGCTGGACGCCGATTCATCCCAGGCCGTCGCCATCGAGGAAGTGCTGCGCGGGCGCCATCTGGTGATCAAGGGGCCGCCGGGCACCGGCAAGAGCCAGACCATCGCCAACATCATTGCAGGTGCCGCCCTGCAGGGCAGGAAAGTGCTGTTCGTGGCGGAGAAGATGGCGGCGCTGGACGTGGTGCATCGGCGGTTGCGCCAGGTTGGGCTCGGGCCGATGACGCTCGAATTGCACTCGACCAAGGCCAATAAGCGCCTGCTTTTGGAGGAGTTGCGGCGAACGCGCGAGCTTGCCCAGAAAGCGGCCGTCCAAGATCCTGGCGTGACTTTGCGCCTGGCCGAGACCCAGGCTGATCTTAACCGGCATGCGGCGATGCTGCATGAACCGATAAGGCCGAGCGGCATCAGTCCCTATCGGCTGCTGGGCCAGCTTGTCGCCCTGCGTGAGGCGGGTGGGCTCGCCGGCTTTGCCGTCGAGGGCGCCAGCCAGTGGACGGGCGAGCAGGCGCGCACCAATCGGGAGTTGATGGCGGAGCTCGCCGAGCGCCTCGCCACGGTGGGGAACCCTGCCACCAGCATCTGGCGCGGCGTAAGGCGCGATGCC
The DNA here is from genome assembly GCF_052114505.1 of Labrys sp. KB_33_2. Lineage (NCBI taxonomy): Bacteria > Pseudomonadati > Pseudomonadota > Alphaproteobacteria > Hyphomicrobiales > Xanthobacteraceae > Labrys > Labrys sp. KB_33_2. Next base: position 123,635 of record NZ_JBFREW010000019.1, read on the forward strand.
ATCGATCCGGCCGAACTCGAACGCCTTGCCGGCCTGATGCGCAGCGTCGAAGCGGATCTGGAAGCCGTGGAAGAGGCCGCAACCGGCGTCATCCAGGATTTCGGGCTCGAAGTCGTGACGATCCGCGATCTCGATGCCGTCAGGCGCACCACCTGCGCGGCATCGTCGCTGCCCGCCCATGCCGACCGGCACCTTCTCGCCCAATCGCTATGGCGTGATGACGCCGGCACCCTCGGCGAACTGGTCGCTCTGGGACGGGCCCATTGCAAGGTTATCGAAGCGATGGCACGGGTCTACAGGGCGGAAGCCTGGACGGCGGATCTGCGGCCGATCCGCGAGGAACTTGCCACGCGCGGCTCGTCCTTGCTGCGCTTCTTCTTCGGGCGCTATCGCAGTGCCAAGGCTCAGTTCAAGGCCTTGCTCGCCATCGAGATGCCCGGCGATCTCGCCAAGCGGCTCCAGCTTCTCGACGGCATGATTTCGGCGCAGGACCTTCGCCGCCGTTTCGAGAGCCAGAAAGATTTGGGCGCGCGCGCCTTCGGCGCGCTCTGGGCCGGCGACAAGTCCGACTGGGACAAGCTGCAAGCCATCACCGATTGGTGGCGGGACCATCGCCATCCCGCGCTCGCGCGTGATTTCTTGGAACGGCTGGCTGCCCGGCCGCGCGGCAGGGACCTCGGCGCCATGGGTACGGTGATCGTACAAAGCGTGCCGCGCCTGTTCGAGGATCTGGAGGCACTCAGCAACTTCCTCGATTACGACCTGGAGGGCGGTCACGGCATCGTCGATTGTGCGGACCTGGAGGTTGCGGCCCTCGCGCGGCAACTGCGCCTCTGGCTGGCCAATCTCGAAAGCATCACCCGCTGGATTGCGTTCACCCATCGCTGCCGCGTGGCTGGAGAGGCCGGCCTCGGCGGTCTGGTGGACGGCTTGCTCGACGGCCGTATCCCGGGCGACAGCCTGGTGGCGACCTTCGAGCGAACCTATTACGAGGCCTTGCGCGAGGACGTCTTCACGCGGCACCCCGATCTCAAGCGTTTCGACGGCGAATTGCAGAACCGCACGGTCGAACATTTTCGCTCGCTCGACAGGGCCCGCATCGCCCTGGCGCGCGAGAGCGTGGCCCTCAAGCATTTGCGTGAACGCCCGGCTTCGGCCGGCGGCATCGGGCCATTAGGCGTGCTCAATGGCGAGTTCGCGAAGAAGCGCAATCATCTGCCGATCCGGCAACTGCTCGACAAGGCCGGCCCTGCCATTCAGCAGCTCAAACCGGTGATGATGATGAGCCCGCTCTCCATCAGCCAGTTTCTCAAGCCGGGAGCGCTCGCCTTCGATCTGCTGGTCATCGACGAAGCTTCCCAGGTCGAGCCGGTCGACGCCCTCGGCGCGGCGGCAAGGGCGTCCCAGATCGTCGTGGTCGGCGACGAGCGCCAATTGCCGCCGACACGCTTCTTCGCCAAGCTGACCGGCGAGGTGCCGGAGGAGGAAGGGGACGAAGAGACCTTCAAGGCGAGCGATGCTGAAAGCGTCCTTGATCTCTGCCTCGCCAAGGGCATGTCCTATCGCCAGCTCAACTGGCATTATCGCTCGCGGCACCAGTCGCTGATCGCCGTTTCCAATCGCGAATTCTACGATAACCGCCTGCTGGTGGTGCCGAGCCCGCATGCCGGCGGTCGCCTCCCCAGTGGCGGCGCCGGGGGGGCGGAGGCGGTGGGCTTGATCTTCCGCTACCTCCCCAAGGCCGTCTATGATCGCGGCAACAGCCGCACCAATGCCGAGGAGGCCAGGGTCGTGGCGCAGGCGATTATGGCGCATGCCCGCCATCGCGCCTCGCAGTCACTCGGGGTGGCCACCTTCTCGGTGGCGCAGCGCCAGGCCATCCTCAAGGAACTCGAACTGTTGCGGCAAGCCAATCCCACGACCGAGGTTTTCTTCAACCGGGAAGGCAACGAGCCCTTTTTCGTCAAGAATCTGGAGAACATCCAGGGCGACGAGCGCGACGTCATCTTCATTTCGGTGGGCTATGGCCGCAGCGCCGAGGGGTATCTCGCCATGAGCTTCGGCCCGCTCAATCTCGACGGCGGCGAGCGGCGGCTCAATGTGCTGATCTCGCGGGCGAAGTATCGCTGCGAGGTCTTCTCCTCCCTCCGCGGCGAGGATATCGATCTCGCGCGCGCCAATGCGCGCGGCGTCGTGGCGCTGAAGCTGTTTCTTACTTTCGCCGAGACCGGCCGGCTCGATCAGCCCGTCGAGACCGGCAGGGCGCCCGATTCGCTGTTCGAGGAGCAGGTCGCCAGCCAGTTGCGGGCGCGGGGCCATCAGATCGCGCACCAGATCGGCAGCGCCGGCTTCTTCGTCGACCTCGCGGTGGTGGATCCCGATCGGCCGCAACGCTTCCTGCTCGGCATCGAATGCGACGGCGCCCAATATCACGCCTCGCGGTCGGCCCGTGACCGCGACCGGCTGCGCCAGCACGTGTTGGAAGGGCAGGGCTGGGTGATCCATCGCATCTGGTCGACGGATTGGTATCTGCGCCCGCGGGAGGAACTCGGCAAGGTCGAGGACGCGATCGACCAAGCGAGGGCGATCTGGCGCAAGCGGGATGAGGAACTCGCCGTGTCGGTCGAGCCGGAAAATGGGGCGGAGGAAGAGCCGTTGCCGCCACCGGCCGATGAGCCGCCGGCGGAGCCTGATGAGGTGCCTGCGCCATCCTCGCCCGCGCGTCCCTATGTCGAGGCGCGCCTCAGCATGACGGGCACGGCGGAACTGCACGAGGTGCCGACGGCGCGCATGGCGGCTTATGTGGTCGGCGTGGTCGAGGTCGAGGGGCCGGTGCATGAACAGGAGATCGTGGCGCGCATCCGCGATTCCTTCGGCCTGGCCCGGGCCGGCAACCGGGTGCGCGAAGCGGTGCAGGACGGCATCGACGTCGCTCGCGTCACCAGCAAGATCGTCGGCGGGCCCTTCTACAAGCTGCCTGATGCCCCAGTGGTTCTGCGTGATCGCTCCGTGGTGGATAGCGCCGGCCTCCGGCGTCCCGACATGCTACCCGATGAAGAGGTCGAAGCCGCCTTTCTAGCCGTGATTGCCGCCAATTACGGGGCGCCGCGTGACGCGCTGATCGTGGCGGCGGCTCGCTTGTTCGGCTTTGCGGCAACCAGTTCCGTGCTGAAGGAGCGGCTCGACGACGTGCTGACGGTGATGCTGTTCAAGGGGCAGCTCAAGCTGCAGAATGACCTGATCGTCAGCGGTTGAGGACCTGCTTTCGGCGCTGGCACTCGTCCCGGCCCGAGCCGTTCATCCCGAAAATCCGCATCCGTTGCGTAACTATACGTGCTTGCCGATCACGCATCGTCGTCGACGACGGCGATGGCGTCGACCTCGAGCATGTAGTCGGCGTGCGAGAGGGCAGCTACGCCCACCAGGGTGTCGGTGGGCTTGTGCACGCCGAACAGGGAGATCCGGCCTTCCTCGATCTGGGACAGGTAGTCCCGTTTGTAGTCGGCCACGAAGATGGTGAGCTTGGTGACCTGGTCCGGTCGTGCGCCGGCAGCAGCCAGGGCCAGGCCGATATTGGCGAAGACCTGCGTTGCCTGGGCGACCATGTCGCCGCGGCCGACCAGATTGCCGTGGGGATCTTCGGCGACCTGGCCGGCAATGAACACCAGCCTGCTCCCCTTCGACACGACGACATGCGAATAGGTCTGCGGCGTTGGAATGCCGTCCGGATTGATGCATTGCAGCGGCATCTTTAAAGTCCTTTCGGAAGGGGGGATGGGACTTCGATCACACACAGAGGCCGGCGCCGCACGGGGATAGTCACCGCGTCGGAGGCCATGAAGCGCTTTTTCTCGCCCCGGAAACGGTGAGGCGAACGCCAGAAAACGGACAGCACCGTCGCGGCGAAACGGGTGCGTCGTTAATCTCTTTTTTCCTATATTTTCAAAGTGATGCGCAAGCTTGTCAAACTTGGCTGGTTAGACGGCACTTTAACACGGTCCGGACACCGGTCAGACATGTCCTGGAAAGGTTTGCCGGGCATGATGCAACCCTCGCTACAAAGGGTCGTGTCATGTTCTATGCGTTGCTGTTCGCCTTGGCCTCGGCCTGCTGCCTCTATTATGTCAGCTATGACATCTGAAAGCGCCCGACCCATCACATTGGCGTAGTTTCTAGAGAAGAGTGCGGTTTCTTTGAATCACACTTTTTCTCTAGAGCATCGGACATTTAATCGTACGCATATCCAGCGGCGTTAAGATAGTTCCAGCATTCTTTTGGGCTGAAGAGATCGCAGATATCGCCGATTGCGTTCCAGAGTTGTTCGAAAGTTCGAGCGGCAGCCGCCCTCAGATGGGCTT